>CAWGUB010000014.1:0-54471 GCA_963825575.1 uncultured delta proteobacterium | reverse complement strand
TCCCCGATGGACAGAGTCTCACCGGTTTCATGCAGCCTAGCACCACGCAAGGTCGGCTGAACAACATTTAACTTGACGGACCCGGCGCCAAGTTCCGCCGCCAGACCAAATAAAGCGTCGAGACTCATTAACGTTGGCACGCATCAGGCTCGTGACAATGTGACGACGTTCAGCCGTAGCCGAAAGTGACCAGGTTTCTGACTCCAGCTGTTGCCTTTCGAAGCCACCGGAACATTTCGTACGGCGTCGTCGGTAACAGCCGTCGCACCATCCAGGCTAACTAGACGCCGGTCACTCCACACTCTCCCAGAAGATCCGCTGAGTCCCACTGAAACCCTCATGCCGTCGTTCTCAAGAGACCATTAACCCCATGCTCTTTTTGGATTGCAAGACAACTTGTCGAAGTTGATGGATCGTCGATTCGCCACCGGTACAGTTAACCGCGTTAAGGCCAAGAGGGATAGCTTCTTCGACCGCGGTCGCAAAGACCTTCGGGTCGATAAAATGTACAGGTCGGTTCGCTTTGCCAGAGTCTTCGGCGCCGTCCGACGCTGCCTGCCAGGCACAGTTGCAGCCATTCGTCACATAGACGTACAGCTTCATTAAGCGTGGGGGCTTCGGCGAACACCTTCCCTGTCATGGCAGAGAGCAACCCCTTCCTTGGCGGAGGCCAGTTCAAAGCTGCGCGGGCAGGCATGGCTTGGCCACGTCGCCCAGCAATGAAAAAGGCCCAGGACAGTTGCCTGTGCAGAACGCCGTAGCGCAGCCGGCATTCCTCGAAGATTCGAGGGCAACGTTGACCGCTCACGCAAACCATTCAGAACTTCACATCACAACCTCAGCCAGAGGGCTCTCACCAATAAAACCAGCACCAGCTGCGCAGCATGCACACAGGGGATCTAAGCTCCGTCAGCACGCACGGCAGGATCTCGAAGATACAGCCGCAACCAACCAGGTGGCCGTGCCCCGGAATCGGCTCGTCATTCTGGTCGGCTTCAACGCATTTCACGAAAGCATCTGCCGTTCGGCAGCAGGCCTGCCGAGCCGCGATGCGACGGGATAACGGCATCTCAGGTCGGCCGGCGCCCTATGGCGCGCAACCGCTGCGAAGGGAAAAGAACAGTTCTTCGACGTATTTGGCATTCGATCCGAGTGAAGAGATTACGTTGGTACTGAAGCTGGGCAGGATGGAGTTCTCTTCAGTAAAAAGCACGGTATCCAGTAAGTCGTCGATGTTTCCGGCGTGACTGTGACCGCACTGTCACCGGAACTCGGCTCTCCGCAAATGCTCCGAATTGCCGCAAGAGCAGGCTTCAAGGAACACTTACCGCACATGATTTCATGAACCTCGGCCGAAGCCATCCAGCGAGATCTGCCGCATCGATTCCACCGTCCGGTACTGCTTGAGCAGCTTCAGTGACTTCAGCTGTCAGGGCGATGCCATTGCTCAGTAACTCAAACGCATCCAGTTATCAACAACGAGTCTGCTCAGCGTAAAGATATCCTCACGCAGCAAGGCTTCGCCACCCTAAAGCAAACACTCATCACCTTGAGCCTCACCCAATTCACAATAAACGCAGGCCGCGCTCGGTTCGGCAGATCCGAGTCAGGAAACTCCCTGGTTTGCAGATAGTTACAATGATCAGCAGAACAGGTTACAGCGACTGGTCAGTTCAAGATCGACCCCCTGCGGGTGCGCATCACTTTTTAGGCATCGGGCTGCTCCCGATCCCGACAGCGCCAAGTATACAAGATCATTGACCATGTCAATAACCTTCTGGTCAGCGACAGCCTCCATTCCCGTCGTAAACGTCGTCTAGACCCGGCAATGACCTGCCTCAGGACTTCTCTGACCATCGAGGTTTTGCCGTACTGTCACTGCTGCTCGTTGAGTTCTCCACACTGCCCCGTCCGGATCGAACAGCAAAGCGCAGTCATCATCCTCGATGCGAAGCACAAGGATTGGATTCAACGACCAGACACGTCTTCCCAGATTGATTCCTCGTCAAACTTCAAAAAAGCTCCCACGTTCACGGTGAATCTACTCCAGATCACTTCAAAACAAGAGCCCTGCCTAAGCCAAAGCCCGAGCATGGAGCGCATCTGCCCCTTCCGCTTCCTGCCTTGACATCTGATGAGTCTCTCCGAGAAGGAAATCAACGCAGGCTGGACCTGTGAAGGCCTGGCTGCCCATCATCTGCGAGCATGTTCAAAAATCTGTGCGGCCATACGATTGACAGTAACCAGAACATCCCGATTAGCAATCAGCATAACTGCTTCCTCATCAAAAAATTCAATGAAAACATGAGGAGAGAGCCGGTAGAATCCACCCGGCGACACCTTTCGAAGATTATTTCATGTTAGTTGCTTTACGGGCGGGCTGTCAAATAAACAGGGAGGACGAGGTCTTTTAGGCAAGAAAAGCTCAAAACCCGAATATCGCCATCAGGAGCGGCAGGAGAAAAGTGGTCATCAGGCCGTTTAAACCGATTGCCAGACCTGCGGCTGCGCCGGCAAGGCGGTTGACCTCAAGCATTCTCGCCGTACCGATGCCGTGGGCGGAGGTGCCGATCGCAAGTCCCATCGACACCGGAGAAGTCACGCCGATGCGACGGCAGAATTCCGGGCCGCAGACAGCTCCGAGACAGCCGGTCAGAACGACCAGAGCGGCAGTCAGAGGCGCAATGCCACCGATCTTGTCAACGATGCTGATGGCAATCGGTGTGGTCACCGACTTCGGTGCCAGGGAGAGGATCACCTGTCGGCTGCCGCCGAGAATCCAGGCCAGCCCGCAGGCTGAAATGATCGAGGCTAAAGATCCGGCGAAGATGCCGATCAGGATCAGTCGTTTGCGTTTCCAGATCTCTTCCCGACGCTGGTAAAGAGGCAGCGCCAGGGCAACCACCGATGGGCCGAGCAGGAACAGGATCATGTCGCCGCCACGGGCATAGTCACGATATTCAACACCGGTGCCTTTAAGCAGCAGAATGATCGCAACGATCGCCACCAGGACCGGGTTGGCCCATACGCTGTTGACGCGCCGGTAGAGAGTCTGCGCCAACAGGTAGACGACAAGTGTCAGGCCGATGCCGAAGAGTGGCGTCTTTACCAGTTCAGCCCACATCGTCCTGCCCCTGGTTTTCGAGTTTCTGGGCCAGCAAACCGGTGACAGCCATGACCACGAAGGTACTGACCACGGTGGCGACAGTAATCGGCAACCACTCTGCGGCAATCAGGTCGCTGTAAACCATGACACCGACGCCGGCCGGAACAAAAAACAGCGTCATGTTGGACAACAGGATTTCCGCAGCCTCCTCGATCCATTTGACATCTATCCAGCCGACCATCAGCCCAAGCAAGAGCAACCCCATCCCCATGACATTACCGGGAATCGGCAGGCCAAGGGATCGGCTGATAATCTCGCCACAGAGCTGGAACAGCAGCAGGTATGTCAGACCACGAACCATAATTATTACCGTTGCCAGGGGCCAGGGATTGGACCCTGGACTCCCCTAGTCTTCCCCTTGGAGTCCTTCGATAAGCGCCTTGACTTCAGCGCAGATATCCTTCGATGCCGGGCTATTCTCATGTTTCAGGAATTCCCTGAAACAGTGCAGAGATTCCTGAATCTGCTCCTGGTCCAGGTAGATATTACCCAGCGTCAGGTAAGCAAAGGAGAAATCCGGGTCGAGGGCAATGGCCTTGCGGCAGCATTTTTCTGCCTCAGCCAGATCATCATTGTCATAGTGGAACTCGGCCAGGTTGAAATGACCCTGTGGATCATCAGGGTCAAGCTCCAGGGCTTTCTCAAAGCAATCGCGAGCTTCATCTGCACGTCCGGTCGCGAGACAGACATCGCCAAGAGAATGCAGTGCGAAAGCCGACTCCGGGTCCTGTGCAAGGGCCTGGCGATAGCACTCTTCGGCCTTGTCCATCCGTTCCTGATGATAGTGGATCAGGCCGAGGCTGACCCGGGCGTCGGTCTGACCCGGGTCACGAGACAGGACAACCTCATAAACCCGGCAGGCATCTTCAGGACGCCCCAGTTCAAAATAGACATCGCCCAGGTCAAATTGCAAATCATATTCAGCAGGAAGTTCTCCGACGACCTTCTCAAGTACTGCGGCCGCCTCTTCAAGATGTCCTGCTTCGACCAGCGCTTCACCGAGGAAAGCGCGGGTCTCGACATCATCCCCCTGCTCCTGCAAAAGCCTTTTCAAGATTTTTACGGCCTCTTCCGCCGCACCTTTCTCAAGCGCCTGTTCTGCCCTGCTTATGGAAACTTGACCATCATTCATCTGGTTTCTCCTCGTTTTCTGCATCGAGAACCGGAGCGAATTCTTCGCTCAGGGTATCAAGCATATCCCATACTCCCCATGGGTCGGCCGGGATGACTTCAACCTCGACCTGCAGGTGATCGGCAAGGTCGCGAATGCTTACATCGTCCAGGAATACATCTTCACCTTCACGCAGCATGACATCCGGAACCAGCAGTATCTGACCAAGTTCCACATTGGCCAGCTGCTCGAGCAGGTCCTGGCCGGTCAGGAGCCCCGCCACGGTAACATCTCCAGCAAAGAAACGGTTTACAACCACGTGCACCCGCAGCTCAGTGCCGCATTTTTCATTCAGCATATCAGCAAATGCGCGAATTTCCTCAGCAGCAGACACCCCGGTTACCAGACTGACTGGCGGCAGCTTGATCGGCTTCGCCGCTTCGATCACTTCAGCGGCCTGCATACGAAAAACCGGGATCAGGCCGACGCCATTCTCAATTTGGGCCAGCTCTTCGTAACTGTCCAGAGTCGGGAAATCCTCATCCGCCCTAAGATAGAGTTCGTCAGCGGCGAAAATGAACCGGGTGCCGAGCGTTTCCAACAACTCGGACTGTTTCTCCCCTATCCAAGCTGCCAGCTCTAGAGCTTCGCCCCTGGTGTGCACTCGCAATTCCGGAAGACGATGTCGGTGTCCGGTCAAACCGACCGGGACAATCGCCAGAGATTTGACTCCGGGAGCAAGAGCAGACAGCTCTCTCAATGTTTGCTCCAGGTGCGCACCATCGTTAATCCCTGGACAGACCACGACCTGGGTGTGCAGCTCTATTCCTCCATCGACCAGGGTCTTCATCAACGGCATAACATCCGGTGCAGGCTTGCCAAGCAGTTTTTGCCGCAGCTTGTTGTCGACGGCATGCACGGAGATATAGAGTGGCGACAACTGCTTGCGCAAAATCAGCTTCAGGTCGTCCTCAGTCAGGTTGGTCAGGGTCACATAGGCCCCGTAAAGATAGGAAAAACGGTAGTCTTCGTCCTTGATATACAGGGTAGGTCGCATGCCGCGCGGCAGCTGGTGGACAAAACAAAAGATACAGTTGTTGCCGCACTGCCTCGGTTCCGGATGCGGCAGCAGGATGCCGAGCGGTTCTTCACTGTCGTGCTCGATGTCGAGTTCCCACAATTCGCCATCGGCGCGCTCAACCTCGATCCGCAGCGCTTCGCGGGGTTCTTCGACCAGGTAATCAACCAGGTCGTTGACCTGTTCACCGTTCACACGCACCAGACGGTCACCGGTCTGCAGCCCCAATTCATCGGCAATACTGCCGGGCTCTATGGAAATAATTTCAAGCATAATGCAATCTGGGTAACGACTTATGACCTAAGACTTAACCTCACCCCCCAGCAAAGACAAAGGCCCCAAACCGGTATTTCCGGCAAGGGACCTTTGGCGCAAACGGTAAAACAATTCAGGGCAGGAATCAGTCCCTGCCGCCATGCAGGCGGAAGTTGCCGTCGGCTGACGTAATTGACGTGATTGCATGCTTGTAAAGCAGCAGATCACCGCTACTGTCAACCAGCACGCAGAAGCTGTCAAACGACTTGATGTAACCTTGCAGTTTCTCGCCGGACATCATGGCGATGTCAACGAGGACCCTCTCTTTGCGGGCCTGGTTAAGATATTGATCCTGAATATTGAAGGGGGACTTAGCCATAACAACCTCTCCTTTTTAAATGACATGGAAATTTTCAATCAGCTTCTGGATTGTAACAAAGTCACTGGATGATTCAAGCCAAATTATTGATTTATCTTTGCGAAACCAGGTTATCTGTTGTTTTGCATAACGCCGTGTCGAGCGCTTCAGGTCTTCTACAGCTTCTTCATGAGACATTTCACCACGCAGCACCGCAAAGGCCTGCCGATAACCGATGGTCCTGAATATTTTTAGACCAGGATCATATCCGCCCTGCAGAATCTGTTTTGCCTCTCCAAGCAGGCCCTGCCGGAACATCGCCTCAGAACGTCGATCGATCCGTTCGTAAAGAGCTTCCCGCTCACAGTTCAGGCCAATCTTCAGGGTACGGTAACGTTCAGTCCTGAAACCGTGCTCTTCCTGCAGTTCTGAGAGGGGTCGACCTGACTGGTGAAAAACTTCCAGGGCACGAACGATTCTGACCAGGTCATTGGGATGCAAACGGGCGGCTGATTCCGGGTCAACCTCTGCGAGTTCTGCATGCAGGGGCTCACTGCCCTCCTGCTCTGCCCGGTCATGTAAAAGCTTGCGCAGATTCGGATTGGCGCCCGGGGCATCGAGCAGCCCTTCCGTCAGGGCCTTGATATAGAGGCCGGTTCCGCCAACCAGAAAAGGTTGTTTGTTGCGCTGGCGGATGTCCTGCATGGCTGCTTCAGCAAGGGTGATAAACCGCGCAGCATGGAACTCCTCGTTGGGCCAGACCACGTCAATCAGGTGATGCCGAATCCGGCGCCTTTCCTCCGGCGTCGGCTTGGCTGTGCCGATATCCAGCAGGCGATAAACCTGGCGGGAATCCGCGGAGATGATTTCACCATCGAAGAACTCGGCAAGGGCCAGGGCCAGTTCCGTCTTGCCAACGGCTGTCGGGCCGCAGATAACCGTCAGGGGGAGACGCATGTCTGTCGTGTCTGGCACTGTTGTCAGCCCCTGTGGAAAAACTTCTCAACTTCACGTTTCGCCAGACGATAGGTAACGGGTCGCCCATGAGGACAACAACTGCCGAAATCTATTTCGGCAAGATCTTTCAACAGCTGCTGCATCTCACTTGACGAGAGAGCCTGGTTGGCTCGCACCATGCTGTGACAGGCCAGAACGGAGAGAACCCGTTCGATCTCGTCATCAAGTTTTCCAGCCCGCCCAACAGCGTTGAGTTCTGCAGCAAGGTCACGGACCAGTCGTTCGGCATCAACATCGGCGGCCAGTGCCGGGACAGCCTTGACTGTGAAAGAGCGGCCGCCGAAAGCTTCGACTTCGAACCCGAAGCGTGCAAGGTCAGCGAGATGTTCTGCCATGACAGCAGCCTCACGATGCTCAAGTTCGATAACAACCGGGAAGAGCAGGTTCTGGCTTTCAATGCCGTCCGTCACCAGTTGACTGCGCAAACGCTCGAAACCTATACGTTCGTGGGCGGCATGCTGGTCGATCAGGACCAGCTCATCACCAGCCTGGCACAGCAGATAACTATTGAGATATTGCCCTATCAGACGCCAGCCATCGGGCATTGCAGGAGATTCGGACGACCCGGCTGGCCACCCGGTCATTTCCCCTTTGACAGTAGATATCGCTGAGATTACCGGCGTTCTGGCGACCTTCTCGTTGAATGCAGTCAGCGACTCCTGAATGCGTACAGCGTATTGGCCGAAACCCGAACCTGATGGCGATGTCGGCAGTGCGGGACTGTCGTAAGGCGTTACGCTGAAGGGTGCCGCAGGCGCGAAGATCCCTTTATGCAATCTTTCCCGAAGCGCCGAAACGATGAAATCGTGGACCTGTTGCTGGTTGCGGAAACGCACTTCGTGCTTGGTCGGATGAACGTTGACGTCCACAGTCTCCGGGGGCATGTCGATAAAGAGCACGGCAATTGGATAACGGCGTTTCTCAAGCAAAGTCCGGTATGCCTCCAGAATCGCATGCTGAACAACCCGGTCGCGAACGAAGCGGCCGTTTATGTAAGTATAGATCTGTGCTGTCGAAGAGCGGCTGACACCTGGCGCGCCGAGCAGGCCAACCAGCATCTCGCCGTTTCCGGAGTCGGCATCTACAGGGAGCAGGTCTCCGGCAAGCTTGCGGCCAAGCAGCACGGCGACCCTTTCCTCAAGACGGCCGTGCCGGTAGGCGTCCAGGATGTTGCGGCCGTTGTGCGACAACCGAAAGTGAATATCGGAACGCGACAGCGCCAGGCGGGACACGACATCGGCGATGTGACCGAATTCGGTTTCATCCTTGCGCAGGAACTTGCGTCGCGCCGGTGTGTTGAAAAAGAGGTTGCGCACCTCGACAATCGTCCCCGGCGCGGAGCCGACGGCCTCAGCCTGGCGGATCGTGCCGCCCTCGGCATATATCTGCCAACCCGATTCATCATCGACCGAGCGGGTCGTCATTCGCAGTCGGGAGACGGAAGCTATGGCAGGCAGAGCCTCACCACGAAAGCCCATGGTGTGCAAAGCAAAGAGATCCTCGGCATTTTTGACCTTGCTGGTGGCATGCCGTTCTAGAGAGAGGAAGGCATCATCCTTCTTCATGCCATAGCCATTGTCAGCAACCCGAACCAGACCTTTACCACCTTTTTCAATATCAACGAAGACTTCGGTTGCGGAAGCATCGATCGCATTCTCGATCAATTCCTTGACCACGGAGGCCGGGCGCTCGACAACCTCTCCGGCGGCGATCTGGTTGGCAAGGTTTTCCGGGAGGATTTGGATTCGGTTGTTCATAGGCTTCAAAAGAGAAAGATTCGATGTTACTTGGTGTTTTGGTATCTTTGTGGCAACAAATCTTCTGCTGTAGTCTTACATGTTAACAGAGGAGGCGATTAAAGGTCAGCTGCCCGTCAAAAAAAACGGCCGGTCATACCGGCCATCTGTTACCTGAAATCATTTTTTCAGTTCCAGCTTGTCGAGCATGCTGTCGATCTCGTCGAGATCTTCCCTGATTTTATCACGAGGCGATTCCACAATCGACTGCTGCAGCAAACCGAGGTCGCCGGCAACGCTATGCGCTATACGGTTGTCGATTTTTTTCATTTTGCAGAGGTAGGCTTCAAAGAGACAGTTATCGCTGATTGTATTGACCAAACGCGGGACGCCACCGGCATAACGATGAATCAAAGGGATCACTTCATCATCAAACAGCACCTGCCCGGCTCCAGCAATCTGCAGACGGTATTTGATATAGGCGGTCGTCGTGTCGACTGTCATTGACTTGAGAGTATACTTGACGGCAACCCTCTGTGCCAAAGGCTCATCCAGAGCCAGGCAGTCTTCCAGTTCCGGCAGGCCGAAAAACACGATATTGAGAAGTTTTTTGCCTGGCACCTCAAGATTCAGGAGGCCGCGGAACTCTTCCATAAGCTCACGACTCTGCAACATCTGTGCTTCGTCAATTAACACCACGGCACGCTTGCCCTCAGCCTCGATCTCCAGGAGCCTGGTATAGAGCTGTTTGAGGAGCTTGAGACGATCGCCGGCAGGGTCCCGGACCCCAAGCTGCAGGGCAATTCTTGTAAGGATCCATTCCGGGGTAATGCCTGAATGAACCATCACCAGAAGCGAGGATTCATAATTCTCTTCTGGCAGGTTGTCGAGCATACGACGGGCCAAAGTTGTCTTCCCTGTCCCGACATCACCGACCAGTACGGCTAAACCCTTGTTGGAATCGACGGCATACATCAGCCGGAGCAACGCCTGGCTGTGCTGGTCGCTGTTGTAATAAAAACGGGCGTCAGGCGCATTGGAGAAAGGTTCGCGCTCGAGCCCGTAATGTTCAAGGTAACTCATAAACTTTCCGTAAAGCTCTGGTTAAACGTAAGATACACGGTCACGGTCACCCTGCGGGCCGTCGTCATCGGAGTTGCCAAGGCCCAGCTCACGACGCAGGTTTTTGATCAGTTCAGAAACGTTGCGGAAGAACGAATCCCGTTCAGCCACTAGCTGGAAAGTTTCCAGGGCCTCGAGTAGCTGACCATTCATCTGGTAAAGCATGCCGAGTTCAAAGTTCAAGGTCATGCGACCCTCATCACTCAAGTTATCCATGGCCAGACCCTGTTTGAAGGTCTCCATGGCCGACTCCGTTGCACCGGATTCACTGTGGCATTGGCCAGTCAAGGTTACGCAGTCGATGGCGCGAGACGGGTCATGAGAGGCTTTTTCAAATTCCGCAATGGCATCGTCATAAAGGCCCATTTCCTTGTAGGCAATGCCGAGGTTGAAATGTGATTCCGTGTCTGTCGAATCGAGTTCCGAGACCGTGTTCTGAGCCAGCTCTTCATCGACCTTGCTGTCAGCACCGAAAGAGTCGAGAAGATCAGTTGCAGCAAGCAAATCATCATCCCGAAGGTCTGCCATAAGATCAACGAAAGCAGCGCTCTCCGACTCTTGTTCAGCAGTTTGACGCCTCTGGTTGATCTCGCCCATCATAACATGCAGCTCAGGAAGATCAGGGCAGTACTCCAACAGGGTCTGGACAACTCTTGTGGCATCATCATAGAGTCCCTGCTGCAGGTAGAACTCAGCTTCTTCGAGCTCTGCTTCGACATTGAGAGAGTCAGCAAAACCCGAACTGCCGACCGTTGCTTCAACTATTACAGGGGCAGCTTCATCGAGAAGTTCGAGTTCGTGCACCTCTTCAAGCTCTTCCACTTCATCGAGGTCTTCAAGTTCCTCGAGATCGTCCAACTCTTCCAGTGCCTCTAGGCCCTCAAGCTCTACAAGATCATCTGACTTGGCCGGCTCGTCAGTGTCAGCGATATCCAGAGAAAGGCCCGCATCAAGGGCTGAGTCACGCTCGGATTCAAGTCGATCTTCCGCCTCAACGGCCGCCAAGATAACTTCACTGGCCTCAATTCCCTTACTTTGATCAACAATTGCTTCAGAATCAGGTTTTTGCGTGTCTCCTGCAGCCAGGTCATCTGCGAAATCATCGTCGAAGTCAAAGGCCAGATCGCCCATATCGTCAAAGTCGATTTCCACTTCCACTTCGACATCATCATCTGCAGCCGAAACACTTTCAGACTCCATTAGAGGCGATTCAGGAGAATCTTTTGTGGCGCCATCAACTCCGGCGACCGGTGCGTCAAGGTCAAGATCGAGCAAAACGTCTACTGCCGCAACCTTTTCTGCCGGGAGATCTTTTGCCGGCATTTCAGCATTGAGTGACGGCACTTCGACATCGGGGGGCGCCTCTTCGCCAATCATGTCCAGTGCTTCTATATCATCGATCGCTCCGTCGAGTACGGCATCATCGGCCGTCTCCTCGGCAATACCGGAAGTGGCATAAGATGTGTCCAGATCATCGAGCTTCGACGTATCACCAACCGCATCGTAAATAGCAGAAAGCGTATCGGCAACAACGGCATCATCGGCTAACGCCCCCTTCAGCTCCTCGTAAAAGCCCTTGAGAATCGCAACCCGACCTGCCTGTGAAAATGCATCTTTCCAGCTTTCGAGACGATCGCGGGCACGCTCAAATTCACCGAAATCGATACAAACCCGCACATAATATTCACGCAGATCGAGATCACCCTGGTTAATTTTCAGAAGATGTTTGAGGGTGAGTCGAGCATTGGCAAAATCCTGGCTGGCAACATAAGCTTCAGCCAGGCAGCGATTTACTTCCTGGTCTTCAGGGGATTGTTTGAGCAACTCCTTCAGAAGCAAGACGGCCTTTTCAGCTAAATCATTGCCAACCAATGCGGCAGCCAGTGGTAGACGTGACGGCCCATCTTCCGGACAGATGTCCAGAAAGCGGTCGTAAAGTTTTATAACCTTTGCATGTTCACCTTTGGCAGACAGGGAGGCAATAAGCTCATGGAATCGCTCCAATGCCTGATCGTTCTGACCGGTGACCATGTAACACTCTGCGACCTTGGCCAGAACATTAAGATTGCCCGGGTCCAGTTCGGCCATCTTCTCCAGAACTTCGAGGGCTTCCGATTGCATCTGGTTTTTCTCGTAGAACGAGATCAGGTTGCGATATTCGGTCAGGGCATTGCCAATCAGCCCCTGTTTTTCATTGAGTTCTGCGAGACGGTGGTAGATGTCCACGCGTGACGAATCGATCTTCTGCATCTGTTTGAAGACCGCAATCGCCTTGAGGTAGAAGCCAGTTTCCGTGTAATGCTTGGCAACGACTTCGTACTCTTTCAACGCATCCTCGGTGCGATTATCGCGACTGAGAAGTTCGGCTAACTTCTGCCGATTGCGCGCATCCTTGGGAAAAGCACCGACCAGTTTCTGGTACTCACCGATCGCTTTCGGCAGCTGCCCCTTTGAAAGGAATTTCTGTGCGTTTGCGAGGAGTTTGTCTTTGCTTGCCAATGGATTCCCCTAACGGGTTAATATCAAAACAATTAAATGCTCATGTTATATGAAAAAACCTGAATATGTCAAGTGAACAAACCTGCGAAAAGCAATGAGTTTTCCTTAAAAAACAACAAAATAGACATTATTTGCAAGTCAGTACTTTGGCGTTCAGTTTTGCCATGATCGATGCATACTCTTCTGCCTTCTCTGCATAATCCTGTCGCCCCATCAATGCATAGGTAAAGTGCTTGCCCTCCTCCACACCGGGCTGATCCAGTGGATTGACATCAAACAGGTAGCCGGCAAAAAGAGTCTGCACTTCAAACATGTAGAGCAGGGCACCAACAGTCGCTGCAGTAACTTCGGGAACAGTGATCGTACAATTCGAGCGCTGGTTCTTGACCAGGGCCGCTGCAGTTGCCTGTTGTTCGAGACGAAGTAACTCACCCATGCTGTGTCCTGCCAGATACAACATTTGCGGTGATGACGGATACTCAGGGAAAGGCAGATTCTGACCAAAGTTCTCGACACTAATGAAGGTGACGACTTTATTGAAAGGCCCTTCCACGTAAAGTTGCACCTGCGAGTGCTGATCTGTGGTACCCAGTGCATTCACAGGAGTCGGTCCGGTGTGAATCACGGACCCGTCCGTCGCGAATTTCTTGCCGAGACTTTCTGCCCAGAGCTGACGAAACCAGTCAGCGATATCTCGCAGGCGATCACTGTAGGGCATAAGCACGGAGATGCCCAGACCTTTACGGTATGCCAGATACTGCAGTGCAGCATTAAGATAGGCCGGGTTTCTCTCCAAATCTTCGGTGCAGACATGGTGTGAAAATTCAGCGGCCCCCCTAAGCAACTCGACAATATCGACACCAACGCACGCCAGCGGCAGCAGGCCGACCGGGGTGAATATACTGAAACGGCCACCGACACCGGTCGGGATGGAAAAGCTGCGATAACCTTCCCGCTCTGCAAGCTCACGCAAGGCCCCGTGCTGCGGATCGGTAATCATTACAAAATGATCACGGAACGAATCACCAACCGCCGCCTCGACCCACTCTCGTGCGACCAGAAACTGGCCGGTCGTCTCCACGGTAGACCCCGACTTGCTGATCACCAGAAAACAGGTGCGGGCCGGGTTACAGAGGGACAGGCTGGTGGCAAAACCATCGGGGTCAACATTGTCAAGGACGAACAGACGCGGCAAGCCGTCTCGTCCTGTTTTGCTCCGCAGGTTATGACCGGGACACAAAGCGTTGAAAATCGCCGTAGTGCCGAGGGCAGACCCACCGATACCGAGCACGACCAGGTCATCAAAACGACCCTGCACCTGCCGGGCAAAACCCAAAATTTCCGCAGCCGTTTCAGCCTGGTCCGGTAAATCATAAAATGGCAACTCACCGTTATCGCGACGCGCCTGAATCAGCTGGTGATACTCTTTGGCCTTCGCCGCCAGGGTGTTGATCTCTTCGTCAGCGATACCATATTTTGGGCCGATGGCGTCCGCCATCATATTGGTGTAATCAAGGGTAATGGTCATATCTCACTCCGCGCTGTTTCTTTAAACACAAGGGGAAACCAGGGTTATTTCTGATCGAGTTGCTTCAATCGGTTCACTTCCGATTTTGTCAGTATTCGCGTCTGTCCGGGGGCCAGGTCTCCAAGAGTCAAAAAAGCGTAAGCAATACGGACCAGTCGACTGACCTGATAGCCCAGGGCTTCGCACATGCGTCTGACCTGGCGGTTGCGCCCTTCATGGATACACAGTTCGAACCAGGTGTGACCGCCGCTCACACGCACCTTCTCGACCCGGGCGGGGGCGGTCATCCCGTCATCCAGCAGGACACCTTCTGCAAGCTTGTTTTTCGACTCGCCAGTCAACTGACCACGGATCTTGACCAGGTAACGTTTCTCTATCTGGTGACTCGGATGTGCCAGGCGGTTGGCGAGATCGCCGTCATTGGTCATCAACAGGAGTCCGGATGTATTGATATCCAGGCGCCCGACAGGGAAAAGACGGACAGAGTGGCCCCGCACCAGATCTGTGACAACGCGGCGTCCGTCAGGGTCATTCAGTGTCGTCACGACTCCAAGAGGTTTGTTGAGGAGCAGGTAGGTCAACTCTTCGGCTGCTCTGACGGGCTTGTCGTCAATCAGGATCTGACAGTTCTCCGCATCCGCCTGATCACCCAGTTTGGCAACCTGGTCGTTAACACGGACCCTGCCCGCAGCAATCAGGTCTTCTGCACGACGTCGAGAGCAGTAACCGGCTGCGGCAATTATTTTTTGCAGGCGTTGCTGCATAGGCACATCAAAGAACGTCCCCGCTGTTCTCGGGCCCAGCGGAAATATAACGATAGATTAACGGCTCATGGCGGCAAAAAGCAATCGGTGCAGAACTTCCGAAAGCTCCGTATTGTCCTCGCCTTTGGCATACATAGCCGTCAGATCCGAGAAGACTCCACAGTAGTGATTGACCAGACGTGGCTTGTCGGTCGCGAGGTTGAAAACCAGGTTCTCCTGGCCTTCCTGGTGCAGGGTCGCCAATTCCTTGGCATGGTCCAGTTCCACAAGGCCACCTTCATAGCGAAGGTGGGTTGTCTTGTAGTTTTTGCCGAGCGTCCAGTTGGTATCGATCATGCCGTAACAGGTCATACCCTGCTCAACAAACTTGTAAATTCCTAGGCCCTGGACCTGGGCACAGCCGAGGGAGGGGATAACCGTCATGCGGCCATCGAGCAGCTTCATCGAATCGGGTTCAATGAGACGTGACAGGGCACTGAGGCCGCTGGCCCCGCTGTCTGTCCAGGCGCCGGCTTTTCCTACTGCACCGAGGGTCAGTTTGCCGTCAATGTAATAGGGGTCGGCAAAGCAGGTATTAAGGCCAAGTAATTTGCCAAGGTCAAAATTATGGGATTTGCGTTGTTCACGCCACCAGTCGACTTCGCGCCCGTAGGCTGGGTGAAAAGCTGTATAAAGAGGTAATTTACGTGTCCGTGCGGCCGTTATCAGGGCATCCATTTCCGACTGGCTGGTGCAAAGTGGTTTTTCCACAATCGCAATCCTGTCGGACTCGATAACCCGCATTGCCACCTCAAAATGGGAATATGTGGGTGTGGAAACAAGAAAGGCGTCCGCTTTCGATTTCTGCAGCATTTTCTCCAGATTTTCGTGGAAGTGCACACTCCCGGGGAGTTCTTCGGCCTTATTGGAATCAAGGTCATGGGCATCCACCAGTTTGATCCCTGGAGTATGGGTAATGGCCTGCATCTGGTAGTTGGCGATCTTACCGATTCCGATCAGTGCAATCTGCATAGTCTCTCGCTCCATTCATTGATGATTTCAGTTTTCATTAACAAATTCGGTTTTCAAGTGAAGCATATTTCACAAAGTTTTTCACTGAAAAACATTACCTATGACCCGTCGCGGACCACGGTTACGACTTCGTGCTTAGTTTAGCCTAATAGCGCATCAATAGCGTCAAAGTTGAAACGCTTGTCAGCCAGCTCCTTGATCAGGTCAATCTTCTGCGTGTCTGTTGCGTTGAGCTTGGACACGTCCTCATTGATGATATTGAAAACTTCCGCCGTGTTGCAACTGATTCGCATATACGGTATGCCGCTTCGGTCAAGAATCTTCTGGGTAATCAAACTGACCTGGGCCATGCCCGGAATCACTAATCCGGCCAGCAAATGATGGTATTCCGGAATATTGTAGATATTCGCCAGAGTCACGAGCAATTCATCTCTGCTGCTGGTGACAATCACCAGGGAAGATTCACACAGCATCTCTGTGACACGCTGGGTCGAAGCAGCACCGATCTGTACATGATGAACAATCTGCCCGGCGACCTCCGGGTTGCCGTGCAACTCGACATCGAGCACCTGGCTGATACGCCGCAGGGTCGGATTGGCAAGGATCGGCTGGTAATTGAACCCGCCTATCACCTTAAAAGACTCCTTGGCAAAGGCCAGAGAGAGGTAATGTAAAGTCTTTTCGCGTTTATCGGGAATAATCTTGTTGGCCAGGACAGCCCTAACCTCGACGCCTTCCTGCCTGAACAGGGCCATATTCATGTAGGCGGCGTCCACGACATTGCCGATACCGCCGCCGGTCACCATGAGAACCGGAGCCCCGACCAACTGCGCAATCCGTGCATTGGATAATCCGATCACCGATCCAACCCCGGTGTGCCCTGCCCCCTCTATAATGAGAAAATCGTTTTTCCGGTCGAGTTCCTCGATTGCATGGAGGATTTTCCGTTTCTGGTCCTGGGCGGAGATTTCACCGTCGAGGATTTTCTGCGTATCCCCCGGCATCAGGACGACCGGCGACATCAGTGCCAGGTCGTCTTCGAGGCCAAAGACTTCTGCCATCAAAGCCGCGTCCTTGTCTGCAACCATCTCGTTTCTGGCCACGATCGGTTTCGGGCCTAACGGCTTGATAAAACCGACCCTGTCGTACTTCTTGCGAGCCATGTACATCAACGAGAGGCTGGTCGTGGTTTTACCGCTGTTCTGACCGGTCGCGGCAACAAATATTTTGCGGGCCATAAGGCCTCCTTAAAAAGGAAGTACGAGGTGCAAAGCACGAAAGCAGAAAACCCTTACCCTTCGCACTTGCCGTTTCGCGTCTCCTGTTTCTAATTCCTGTCTTTAACCAGTTTCGAGATCGCCTTGAACTGATCGTGGGTCGATTCCTTCAACATCTGGAAGAGGACCGTCTCGGCAGTCGTCACAACAGCACCGGCCTGGGCAGCATTGGCAATACTGGCCAGGAAATCGATCTTGCTGCGTGAGCAGATGGCATCGCGCACCAGGTGCACATGGTAGCCGTCTTCGAGCAGGCCGAGGACTGTCTGGTAGACACAGACATGGGCTTCCATACCGGTCACGATGACCTGGCTACGACCTGTTTCCTTAATTGCCGTCAGGAAATTCGGTTCCCCGCAACAGCCGAAGCTGACTTTTTCTACCACCTTGTCACTGCAGGCGTCGGCCAGCTCCGCGACGGTATGTCCGATTCCTTTTGGATACTGTTCCGTGGTGACGACCGCGACCCCAAGCAGCTTGGCCGCCTCGACCAGCATAGCAACCGTATTAAGCAGCCGCTGATAAACCTTTTGCGGCATTGCCGGCACCAGTCGCTCCTGGATATCGATCACCACCAGAACCGCCTTGTCCGCATCCAGCTTGAATTTCCCCATATCAGTCGACATATGATCTCCTATATCTTTTCATTTTTTACTTTCGGTCCGATAACCAATAAAATGTGATGCTCGCCACCAGGACACGAAGCAATGATGACTAGAACTCAGCAAACGGCACGCATGCCTAGCGTGTCGAATAGGCTTGCCCCGAAATCAAGCATATCTTTGGTGTCTTCGTGTCTTCGTGGCGAGCCTTTATTCCGGTTATAAAAGCGTTTACTTTTCACCGAGTCTTAAGGATACACCCGCATCACCTGTTCGGCAACGCAGGCCGGCTTTTCCTTGCCCTCGATTTCAATGGTCAATCCGTAAACAATCTGTACTCCCTTGCTGACCTCTTCTACCGATTGTACTGCCGTCCTGGCACGAATCCGGTCTCCGCACAGCACCGGTTCCGGGTAACGCAGTTTGTTCAAACCGTAATTGACTCGCAGGCGCATGCCGGGATAGTTCTTTGAGAAAAAATCCGGATGGTTGCTCTGGGTCAGGTACGGCAAAAGCGACAGGGTCAGGAAGCCATGGGCAATGGTCGTTTTGTAAGGGGATTCTTTCGCAGCACGGTCGGGATCAACGTGAATCCACTGCTCGTCGCCGGTCACCCTGGCAAATTCACCGATGCGTTGCTGGTCGATTTTCAACCAGGGCCCGACGTGAATCTCCAGGCCGACCAGTTTTCGATATTTATCGATCAACTTATCTGTTAACGTCATGCGCGCCCATCCTCAATCAAGTTTTACAGCAATCTAAATAACGTTATTCAGGAAACCCTGCAAGCCAAATCAGCGACCGTCAAGACAAAGATAATTTTCCCGGCCGCTGATAAACCTTGAGCAATTACAATTATTTCCCGATAATGGGAAGGTAGTGACCGTCTTCGCAAAGATTGCAATCGTGCGAGAGCAAGATCGCGATCATGGAAAACCCGGCATATGGTCTTTTCAGATCGTTACCTTCATTCACAGCAAGAGGCCCATCATGTCACAACAGGACAAAACAAATCACCAGAGCCAGGCACATCCGATGAATCGAGCCACGGACAGAGTCGCGCCGAACAAGTATATGCTGACGATCAAGGATGTCGCCAAGCTCCTGCATCAGCGCAGCAGGATCAGCGACGAGCAATATCAGATGATTCTCGAACGCGGTGATGCCCAGGCGGCCAGGCTGAACAGCCACCTGAAAATCGGCAAGGTAAAAAAAGATGTCTACCTCGCGGAACTCGCATCTCCGGCCCAGATCATTACCTCATTCAACCTGGAAACCCCGGCGACCCAGAAGAAGCTGACTGAAGATGCCGTAACCGAGCTGATCGCCCAGGCCGCGGGGATGGAATACATCAAGATCGACCCGCTCAAGTTGGAGCTCGATGTCGTCACCGACCAGATTCCCCGCGCCTTCGCCCTGAAAAACCTGGTCGTACCGATCGATGCAAAAGAAGGCGTCGCGACAATCGCAGTGGCTGACCCCTACAATATCAGGCCGATCGAAGACTTGCAGCATGCCTTGGGTATCCAGATCAAACGCATCCTGGCCTCGCGCAGCGATGTCCTGAAAATTCTCGAGGAGTTTTTCGGCTTTCAGGCCTCGGTGAGGGCCGCCCAGTTGGATATGGGCCTGCGCTCGGAGTTGTCCAACCTTGAACAGCTGTTCAAGATGCGCGGCCGCGATGAAATCGAGAGCAGCGACCAGCACATTATTTCCGCCGTTGAATTCCTGCTCAAATACGCTTTTGATCAACGCGCCAGCGATATCCATATTGAACCGAAACGCGAAAAGTCGATGATCCGCTTCCGCGTCGATGGAGTACTACACAACATTCACACCGTGCCGATCAACCTGCACCCGGCGATGATTTCACGCCTGAAACTGCTTTCCCGGCTTGATGTCGCCGAGAAGCGCCGCCCCCAGGACGGCCGCATCAAGACGGAGCACATGGGCAAGGACATCGAACTGCGCGTCTCAACTCTGCCGGTCGCTTTCGGCGAAAAAGTGGTCATCCGTATTTTCGACCCCGAAATTCTCATGCAGAAACTCGACCGGATCGGCTTTAACGAGCGCGAGTACAAACTCTACAGTTCGTTCATCAGGATGCCGCACGGCATCATCCTGGTAACCGGCCCCACCGGCAGTGGTAAAACAACGACCCTCTATTCGTCCCTGAAAACCATCTCCTCGCCGGAAATCAACATTATCACCGTCGAGGACCCGATCGAGATGGTCATGGAAGACTTCAACCAGGTCGGGGTTCAGACGGCGATCGACGTCACCTTTGCCACGGTTCTGCGCAACATCCTGCGCCAGGACCCCGACGTCCTGATGATTGGTGAAATCCGCGACCGTGAAACCGCCAGCAACGCTGTACAAGCCGCCTTGACCGGTCACCTGGTCCTCTCCACTCTGCACACCAATGACGCCCCCTCTGCGATAGCCAGACTCCTGGATATCGGCATCCCGGCCTTCCTGATCAGCTCCACGGTCAGCGGCATCATCGCCCAACGCTTGCTCAGGACAATCTGCCAGGAATGCAAATTCGAGAGAGTCCTCACCGATGACGAAATGGTCTACCTTGGTATGGCGAAAAAAGCATATAAGGTCTGGCAAGGCAAAGGCTGCGACGCCTGCCGTGGCACCGGCTACAAGGGGCGAACCGGAATCTTCGAGGTTCTCGAGTTGACCGATCGCCTCAAGGCACAGATCACCGAGCAGACCGACATGACAAAAATTTACGAGATCGCCAGGGCGGACGGGATGGTCAGCCTGCGTGAGTTGGCCATCCAGAAGCTTCTAGACGGGCACACGACCTTCCAGGAGATCGTTTCCGTCACCGGCTGACATCCGGGAGGGCCTCATTAGCACCAAAAGCGCGAAAAACCACTGCGGCCGATTGACTTCTTGACGAAGCATGGTTCTGTTAGAAGACAGAACTATTGCAAGGAGGCAATCATGCGCCGAAACAAGACGACTCTCGCCATCTACACGACCATCCTGAGCATTCTGCTCTCTTACTCCTTCGGTGCAATGCCGGCTGCAGCCCAGATGGACTGGATGAAGGCCGGCAAAGACCTGCTCGGCACCGTCGGTGCAACGCAGCAGGACACCACGTCCGACCTGACCAACAGTGAGATCACCAGCGGCTTGAAAGATGCCCTGCGGGTCGGCACCGAAACCGTGGTCGGCCAACTCGGCCAACTGGATGGCTTCAACGCCGACCCGGCGATTCATATCCCGCTGCCGGACAGCCTCAAACAGGTCAATTCAGCCCTCTCAGCGATCGGCATGTCGTCGATGATGGACGACCTCGAACTCAAGCTGAATCGTGCTGCCGAAGCGGCGACCCCGCCTGCGAAGAAGCTGTTCTGGGATGCGATCACAGCCATGACCCTCGATGATGTCAAAAGCATCTACAACGGCCCGGACGATGCTGCCACCCGTTATTTTCAGGACAAAATGTCCACACCGCTTGCCGCAGAGATGCAGCCGATCGTCGAGAATGCCCTGAACCAGGTCGGTGCGGTTCAGACCTACGATGCGGTCATAGGCGAGTATTCCAGCCTCCCCTTTGTACCTGACGTCAAGGCCGACCTGAACAAGTACGTCGTCGACCAGGGGATGGAGGGGATTTTTCACTACGTCGCCAGGGAAGAAGCGGCGATCAGGAACGATCCGGTCAAACGGACGACGGATATCCTGCAAAAGGTTTTTGGTGCCAAATGAAACTGAAAGGGCCGCTTCATACAAATGAAGCGGCCTCAGTCTGCTGACAACGTTCAGCCAGATTCGTGATGGAGAGGGCAACAGATGGTTAATCTGTTGTCCTTTCTCCTTGTCTTGAAATGCTAACAAAACAAAACCAGCGGGTTGCGTCCCGCCAGACGTCATACTCTTTGTCCGGCAACAAAACGTATGCAAAAGTGCCTTCTCCTTGCGGAGGGCATCTCCTTTGCCGGCATTTCTGTGACTTCTAGAACCTGCTGTGATGGGGATCCGGCTCCTGTGTCAAAGCCGGCCTGACCTTTCCGTGTGAGATTTGCTTAAGAGGAAAACCAAAACAACCTCTATCAACGCAAGTCTCCACAGAAGGAGAGGCTCTCAAGAGCCTCGGCTTCTGCGCGGGGAAGCGTAGACTCCTGATCGT
Source organism: uncultured delta proteobacterium (assembly GCA_963825575.1). Classification (GTDB taxonomy): domain Bacteria; phylum Desulfobacterota; class Desulfuromonadia; order Desulfuromonadales; family BM103; genus JAFDBW01. The sequence goes on along the minus strand of CAWGUB010000014.1, from coordinate 32,797 downwards.
CTAGAACAATCCGGATTGAGGTTGCCGCCCTGACGAGCCAGACATGCCCAGCGCAGCGCCAAGGCTTCTTTTGCTTCGTTTTCTTTGTCGCTACAAAGAAAATGAAGTTGCTGTCGGGCAACCCCGACGGTTTTGCTTTTGTCTTTGAATTCCAACGTCCAATGAAAAAGGACAACAGATTAACCATCTGTTGCCCTGAATTTCATAGAGACTCCACCTGTCAGGTAAAAATAACGAACCCCGCATCACGTGCGGGGTTCGTCTACAATCTGAAAGGTATCTATTACACTTCTAGCCCCAAAGTATCCTGCCCCCGACGATAATCAACAGGCACCCCAGAACTCCCTGGATCACCGGGCGGTAGCTCAGGAACAGCGGCTGGAACGTCCGGCTCGACACCAGGTACGCGACTGTTGCGTACCAGACCAGTGAAATCAGGAACATCGAGATATTCAGGAAAACCTTGCCCCATAATGGAAAAACAGGCCCCATCACCAGGGTGAAGAGGCTCAGGTAAAAAGCCCAGGCCTTCGGATTGGTCAGATTGGTCAGCATGCCGGTCCGATAGGGTACCATGGCTGACGCCCCGATCACCTTGTCCGTTGCTTTCGGAACAATCTCCCTGTGACGGGTCCGCAGCATGTCCAGGCCGATCCAGGTCAGGTAGCCGCCGCCGACAAACCGCATGATCTCGGCAAAGTGCGGTAGCGAGTGAACTAACGGCAACAAGCCGATCAGACCCGCGAAAGCAAAAATTCCGCTGCCGGTGGCTACCCCCATTGATGTCAGAACACCTTCACTCCGGGAACGGTTTAATGCGGTGTTGGTCACGAGGATAAAGTTCGGCCCCGGTGAGATGATAGCGAGGGTAAAAACCCCCAGAAAAGTGAATATGGCTGGCCAGATTGATTCCATGGCGACAGTTTAGCGATAGTTTGGGAGGAAACAAGAGAAATTACACGGCCAGTGTATTTGTGAAGTCATTATCCGTGTAACGCAAAGCTCCGACCAGTGAACAGTCGGAGCTTTGCTTCAGAATGGTGGAGGTGGCGGGAATCGAACCCGCGTCCGAAAATCTTTCACGTCAGGCGTCTACATGCGTAGTTCGTGTTTTGCTTAACCCCTGAGATCTCCCACGAACAGGATATTTCAGGGGGGAGTCCGCTTAAGTTTCGCCTTCACGCCACGGACACTCGCGAAGACTATCCCACTAAATTAGCGTCTCAAAACCCACATGGGCGATGAATCAGGAGACGAGACAGCAATTAAGCTGCCAGTGCGTAACGAACGTCAGTGTCGGCGTTTGTTAGTGTTGGGCTTTTTATCGGAGCCAGCCCACTCCGGCATGCAACCAGCGCTTCCAATCCCCGTCGAAACCTTGGCACCCCCTTTTGATTCGGTAACAGGTAACTGGAGGCTGGGGGCTGGCAAAAACCAGGCCCCAACCTCATCCATGTCACGATTGTCTCACAATAACAACTATTTTTCAATGAGTTGAAAGAATTATCTCGAGTGATCTCTCACCGCACGAGAGGCTTCACGATCAGCCTGTTTGCGTTTGAGAGTCTCACGCTTGTCATAAAGCTTCTTGCCGCGACAGACGCCGATTTCAAGCTTGGCGCGACTGTCTTTGAAGTAGATTTTGGTCGGCACCAGGGTCAGCCCTTTTTCATCGACTTTCTTGGTCAACTTGTCGATCTCGATACGATTCAACAACAGCTTGCGTGAACGCAGCGGGTCGTGGTTCTCACGGTTGCCCTGCTCGTACGGACTGATATTCATGTTATCAACGAACACCTCACCGTTCCGAATCCGGCAGTAAGACTCCTTGATACTGACCTGCCCCATACGAACCGATTTGACCTCGGTCCCCTGCAGGGCAAGGCCAGCCTCGAACACTTCGTCAACAAAGTATTCATGGTAAGCCTTTTTATTGCTGGCGATAATCTTAATGCTCATAGAAACCGCGACGCGGGACGAGTGACGCGGGACGCGCAAATCTCGAACCACAATGTAATGTGTTTATTATTTGCTTTTGACTTTCGCGTGCCGCGTACCGCGTCCCTCGTACCGGTGGCTATTCTTCGTCCCTAAGGATAGCTACGATTTTAGGCATATACGCCTCCTTCGACAGGGCGCTGCTGCCAACCCTGAGGATGACGAAACTGCCGCTCATGAAAAATACGCCGAAAATTGCCGAAAGCAGGTTCGGGTCGAGGCCGACGTCGAGCTTTTCCCCAACAGCCTTGCCGACCAGGGCGCCGATCACCAGGGCGATCAGCGGCACGATGTAGAGCAGGAACGATGACTGCAGAAAAGACCTGGTCGTGGTGGCGATCCGCACATGGTCGCCCACGGCCGCACCGAGATCGTTCTTCACCTCGATCAGGCGGGTGTGCTCATCATCGCCGATCATGCAGCTGCCACTGGTCGCACAGTGTTCGCAGAAACTGCTCTTGCGGCACATAACCACCGCAGTGGTCTTGCCTTTCAACTCAACAACGGTACCATTCTCTTCTATCATATCGGTTACTTGCTTAAATCAAAGACAGCCTGGGCTCGACGATTTCACACACCTTGCAGCTTCAGTCTACCACATCAGCCTTTTTGACAAGCACAGGAGCCTTCTTTTCAGGAGGAGTCACCATGCCACCGCTGATGATCAGCTTGAAAGCCTCTTCCACAGTCATCTTCAGTACGATCAGGTCATCTTCCGGCACAAGGATATAAAAACCGGAGGTCGGATTCGGTGTCGTCGGAACGAACACATTGACCAGGTTTTCAGCTGTCACCCGCTGCACTTCTCCCGAAGACTTCCCGGTCACAAAAGCGACCGACCAGATTCCCTTGCGAGGATATTCGATCAGGACCACTTTGCGAAAGGCCCCATGGTCGCGTTTTAGGACTGTATCGGCAACCTGTTTGAACAGCGTGTACACGCCCTTGACGACAGGAATCCTGTCGACCAGATTTTCCGAGAAGGTCACCAGAGAACGGCCAAAGATATTCGCGGCCAGAACCCCGACCAGCAAAATCAGAAGCAACGTAGCCACCAGGCTGATGCCGGGCACCGGGATTCCGTACAGCACCTCGGGTCGCAAGATTTCTGGCAGAACCGTTATAAGAAGGCTGTTGACGAGGCGAAACAGCCAGCCGAGCACCAGCAGCGTCATGGTGATCGGTACGACCACCAGAAGGCCGGTCAGGAAATATTTTTTCAGCTTGTGCCGTAACAGCCGATTGAACGCGGAAAGTCGAGTCATAACACCTCATCGAGCAGGGATAACCAGCGGTGTATTATAGGGGCAGCTCACGATTCCGGCAAGACGTTCTGCGCGGCCAGGTAAAGATGGCTGACTACGGCGCTCTCACCAGCAGCGCAGAGAGCTTCTTCAACTTCGTCGATGCAGGGCAAGTCGGTCAGTCCAACGACCTGGAAAGAGGCGTCGCAGCCGACGGCCAGCTGCCCTATCCTGCCCTGCAGCCCCAGCGCCCGGGCTCCGCCCATGGTTGCAATTTCCAGCCATTTGCGCGGCGGGGCATCACCGTCAAACCAGCTTCGCGCAAAAGCCATCTCCTCCCAGATTGACAGGCTCGGCGCGCTAGCCATGCTGTCGGTGCCGAGGGAGATTTGTACCCCTGCCTGCAGATAATCAACCAACGGTGCCTTACCGACATCCAGGGCCGCATTGGAGCGCGGGCAGAGCACAACGCGGCAACCGGTACGCTTGATCCGGGAGATATCTGCATCATCCACCTGCACACCGTGCACGATCAAGTCGTTGCGACGCAACCGACCCGTCAGGCACATGGCCTCGACAGGACTGCAGCCTGGAGCAGGCTCGCTCGCCGGGTCCCAACGCGCGGCGGCGTAAAGCTTGTCCGGGATGGAGCCCTTCCTCTCCCTGACAAAAGCGGTCTCTGCTGCGGACTCAGCCAGATGGATGGAAGTTTGCAGTGACCGTGCTACAGAAAAAGCAAACACCCGATCCATGGCGGACGAAGACAAGGTGTAGGGCGCATGAGGAGAGAGCCCCCAGTTGAGGCTTTTTCCGGGTGGCCTGCCAAGCACCGTCTCGATGGCCTCAAGTCGATCGGAGACAAGCCCCACTTCAAGGCCGAGAACTTCCGCATAGACCTTGCCATACAACGGTGATTCCCGGTAAGCATCTACCACCGGCAAGGTTGTGAAGATGTCACCAATTGCACCGGTCCCGCAGCGCAGGGACTCTTTAAGTCCCCGGGCGAGAGAGCTCCTGAGCTGGTTGAGATCAAGATTGCGGCGCACCCTGACCAGTCGGAGCATCCAGTCGACGAAGTCTTGGGGTGTTTCAACCTCACCAGCAGCTGTGGCCCAACCAGGAAAAGAGCTGAGTTCAAGATGGGTGTGCGCGTTGACCATCGGCGGCATCAGAAATGCATCACCGAAATCAATTTCCTTCGCCTCGAAAGAAGTCTTGCGCAGCTCCGAACGTGAGCCGACAGCAAGAATCCGCTCGCCATCAACGAGCAAAGCCCCGTCTTCAATCGGCGGGGCCGCTATCGGCAGAAGATACCTGGCCGTGTAGAGAGTTGGTATCATAGGCGAATCGATCAGGCACATGCAGAGGTTGGCGGTTCACTGATCCCGGCACACAACGATTCAACATATTGCAAGAGTTCCTGAATATCCTGCTGCAGAACGATTGTGCATTGTTCGTCAAGCACGGACCTGAGAATATCATCCGTGGTCAGCGGGTTGGCCAGGACAACCCGCAGCACAGTAATCTGCTGTCCAAGCCTAAAAGTCTGTAGTCGAGTTCTGGATACGAAGGTTTTACCGGCTTCACGCTGGTCTTTCTGTAGCAGTTGGTTGACCTGGTCCAGATGCTGATTGATCTGATCACGCTGCTCATCCGTCGCTTTGCTCAGGGCATCCTGCACAGCCGCCGGGCAATAACGATAGGTGAGGATGTTCAGTTCCGGAGGACTGGTCAACTCGAAATTCGGGTGTTGACGAATCATTTCGGAAAAGACTCTCGCCTTTTCGATTCCCATATCGATCAGCAGTTCATATCCCTTGCGTCCGATGATCGACAAGCCGGCATGGACCAGCAGCGCCTTGCCGGGGCGAGACCCTTCCAGCGTGTGACTGCCAAGGTCCTTGGAGCCGTGACGCAAGATGTAATTGGCATGATGCTCGATGGCAGAAAGAGCCGTGGGGTCCTTGAAAACAACCATCCCTGCCCCCATCGGCACGTACAGTTGTTTGTGGGCGTCGATCGTCACCGAATCTGCACCGTCGATGCCAGCCAGGAGGTGACGATGACGTTCGGAGAACAGGGTCGGTCCACCCCATGCCGCATCGACGTGGAAGTGGCAGCCGATCTCTGCGGCAAGCGCCGCCATCTCTGCAAGTGGATCGACATTTCCGGTTTCGGTGGTGCCGGCAATCCCGACCAGAGCCAGGGGACGGATATTTTCTTGCTGCAGACGTTGACACTCGCTTCTGAGGCAGGCCATATCGATCCGGTTATCCGCATCGGTATCGACCAGGACCAGGTTGTCACGTCCAAGACCGAGAAGGTCGATGGCCTTGCCCAGGGAATAGTGGCCACGGCGGGAGACCAGCACCGCCAGACCTTCGCAGCCGAGGTGTTTCAGGGCACGCGACAAGCCTTCCTGAGCGATGCCACGGAAGGAACCCGATGGCGCGAAGAGCCGATTCCGGGCAACCCATAGCGCGGTGACGTTGGCTATGGTCCCACCTGAACAGAGAGCGCCGAGCGCATACCGACTGTCATGAATCCAGCGATCATAGAAGCTATCCTCGCCGCAATAGACCAGCCGATGCAGCATCGCGAGCACCTGCCGTTCCAGGGGGGTAAAGGCCTTGGAGGTTTCAACCTTGACCAGGTTCTGGTTCAACGCTGTCATGATTCTCGAAAGCGGCAGCATAAAGTACGGCAGGGCTGAGGTCATGTGTCCGATGAAACCGGGGGCAGCGGTGTGCACCGACTGGGCAACCAGGTTCTCCTTGACGAATTCGGTATACTCGGAAACGTAGGTCGGTTCTTCCGGAATCGTTGAGTCTGAGAAATCCGCTTCGATCTCTTCAATGCTGCGCTCAATTGCTACGATATGAGTTTGCAGGAATCCGGCAAGGTCCTCGGAAATGGCCTGATCAATCTCTCCGAGAGTTGATTCAGGCGCTTCGGGGACCGTGAAGATCCGGTAGAGGTTTTCCAGAGTGGCACGTGCTGTTTCGCGAGTTTTGTGCATGAGCTACGCTTGCTCCATCAGGAAAACGTTGTCTATCAACCTGGTCTTGCCGACCTTGACGGCCAGAAGCATCACCGACTTCTGGTCGATCGCATCAACCTCTTCAAGCGACTCGGCGTTACAGATTTTCACATAATCGATTTTCAGGTCCGGCTCCGACTCCAGGCGCTCGACCGCTTCTGCCACAACAGTTGATGCCGCCCGTTCACCGAACCTGACCATGGACACCGCCCGGTTCAGAGAGTCGATTAGAGCCAACGACTGTTGCCGTTCACTGGCAGAGAGATACACGTTGCGGGAACTCATGGCCAGTCCATCAGGTTCACGGATGATCGGCATGCCGACGATCTCCACCGGCAGGTTGAGATCGGCCGTCATGCGCCTGATAACCGCCAACTGCTGAAAATCCTTGCGGCCGAACAGGGCAATGTGCGGCATGATGATGGTGAACAGTTTGGTAACGACCGTTGTGACGCCGCGGAAATGGGTGGGACGGCAAGCTCCCTCCAGGGTGCTCGTCAAGGGGCCTTCGACGGTGACATGGGTGGCGTATCCGTCCGGGTAGATCGACGCCGCATCCGGGTAGAAAATCAGGTCGACATCGCATTCACGGGCCATCATCTCATCGCGTTTGAAATCGCGTGGGTAACGTCCGAGGTCCTCGCCCTGGCCGAACTGGGCCGGGTTGACGAAAATCGACAGGATCAGCAGATCACCCCGTATGCGCCCTTCCCGCAACAACGAGAGATGGCCCTCGTGCAGATAGCCCATGGTTGGTACGAAAGAAATCGTCTGCCCCGCTACCCGAGCCTCCAGGCAACGGCTCTGCATCTCTATGATATCTGTGATTGTTTCCATAAAACTCGTGGACGCGTTGCGCGGGCGACTAGCGCGATGTTAACAAACGCTCGCGCTACTCGCCACGTCCGCCTTTAAAAAGAATGCTCCGGCCCGGGAAAACTCCCATCCTTGACCTCGCGGATATAATCGTCGATGCCCTGGCGGATGGTGCCTGAGACATCGGCGTAGCGCTTGACGAATTTCGGTGAATACTTCTCGCAGAGACCGAGGATGTCGTGTATCACCAGCACCTGTCCGTCACAATCTACGCCAGCACCGATACCGATCGTCGGGATTGTCAGTTCGGCAGAGATTTGAGCTGCGAGTTTGGCAGGAATCCCCTCAAGCACAACTGCGCAGGCACCCGCTTCGGCGACAGCTCTGGCATCGGCCAGCAACTGGCTGGCACGAGCTTGCTCACGTCCCTGGACCCGATAACCGCCCATGCGATGCACCGATTGTGGTGTCAGGCCAACATGGCCAACGACCGGGATATCCATGGCAACAATGGAGCGAATCGTTTCCGCAATCTGTACGCCGCCTTCCAGTTTGACCGCATGAGCACCGCCCTCTTTAATCAGACGTCCGGCATTGCGACGGGCCTCGACCAGGTCGACCTGGTAAGAGAGGAAAGGCATATCGGCAACGATCAATGACTTTGAGGCACTCCTTGCAACGGCTCGGGTATGATAGATCATCTCTTCCATGGTTACCGGCAAGGTGTTTTCGTAACCGGCCACCACCGAGCCGACTGAATCGCCGACCAGGATGACGTCGATGCCGGCCTGGTCCATAATCCGTGCAAACGGGTAATCGTAAGCTGTCAGGACAGCAATCTTTTCCCCACTGGCCTTCATGGCCTGCAGGTCGAGTATCGTCCGGCGTTTTTTCGGTTTAGCGCTCAAGGGGCTAACCTCCTGATATAACTTTATATTCTTATAACAAAAAAAGCCTCCCGAATCGACACGGAAGGCAGTCACAAGTCGCGGCACCCGGCGCCGGACACTTGTTTCGCTGTTACTGCCGTCCCGGTCACGCGGATCCAGGCGGTATGTCTGGGACTCCTGTTTCAGTTGCGGCTCCGGCACATGTTCCGGGCCTGAAACATCAGGGCCAAAAAAGCGTTCTACTCTATAGCACAGGCCTTCGGCAGAGTCCAGCCGGATTTATAAAACACCCCCCCCTGCCACCAGCGCTCCACAACATTTACTTCTTCAACAACGCTGTGCCGGCACTGTAGGCATCAGCGACCTTGCCGCCCAGCGACCAGTACTCTCGAAGACCGCCCAGGTAGACCAGCGGATCAAACACCCTGACATCGGCCTTGCCGTTGTCATCGAAAGCGCTCTCGCAGGCGTGAATCTCGATGATCTCCCCCATCACCAGACGGTAGTCACCCAACTCAACTTCACGCAGGTAGCGGCATTCAACATTCAGCGGCGAATCAGCCAGCAGAGAAACCCCTGCAACACTACCGGGAGCAACATCCAGGCCGGTCAATTCATGTTTGTCTACCTTGCAGCCAGAGACAAGTCCACAGGCATCCGCAGCGACAGCAAGTCTGGTGGGGACCAGGTTTACGGAAAAAACTCTGCTCGCCACGATGTTGGCATAAGTTGTCCGGCCATGGTGCAATGACACGGCGATAGTCGGTGGTGTCTTGCTGACAACTCCCACCCAGGACGCCATCATCAGGTTGATCTTGTCCTGTTGATCGCTGGTGCAAATCAGGGTGGCAGGCTGGGGGAAAAACGTGACACACGGGCCGAGTTGTCGTTTTTTCAATTCATACTCCTCAAAAAATCGAACGCGGGACGTGGCACGAAAAGACTGTAAAGAAAAGACAGGGGGCATCTTTTCACTTAACAGACCCTTAGATACCTTTGTTTTTCTTTGATCTTCGCGTTACTCGTCCCGCGTATCTCGTCTCGGGTTAATCCTCTATCGACTCCAGCGCCCGCAGCAGAACCATGTAAGGACTGGTACTGGTCGGTGGAGTGGACCTCGTGCTCTCCAGCAGGTCGAGATAATAATTGACGCGCTGGCGCTTTCCAGACAGGAAGGTTTCTGCATCAACACCTTCAGAAACGACGATCCTGGTCAGATTGACGACCTGTCGGATAAACGCTCCCTGCAGTCCGGCCAGGGCCATACGGTCCCACTTGTCATGCGGCGAAAAATCCCTGAGGCTCTCCATAATCTCGGAAGTCCTCAACTTCAGGCGCATCGTACCCATTGCCGTAGTAACCACCAGAAGATCTACACCGGTAGCCTCCGCAATATAAACCGCAGGGAGGAACCCGGCGAGGTAACGGAAGCTGCTCATTTCCAGGGCCATCGCCGCAGGGAAACCCTCCCCTGTCAATGCGTCCGCTGCATCCTTGCAGACTTGCCATTCATCAGCCGGCAGAAGCTCTTCCAGGTGAGTGCGGAATACCTCCAGGTCATGAAGGTAGCTTTTGACGCAGCTTTTGTCGAGACACATTGGCAGGTCCTGCTCGATGGCCTGGCTGCACAGACCGGCCAGGGCCTTCTCCAGACCGATCAACAATTCGTACTGGCGCCCCGCGGACATCTTGTTGTCCCCAGCCATAATCCGGCTACGAATGGCGTCTCCGCCAAGGACTTCATCGAAGACTAGGTAAGACGCAACGCCCTGGACCATGGTTACCCCTGTCTGGCGTACCAGGGTGTTCAAAAAAGAACATCCAGCCTGGTCGACAATCCGGTTGGTGATCATGGTGGCGATAATTTCACGCTTCAGCGGGTGGCCATTAATGTGTGAGGCGTAACGCGTGCGGGTTTTTTCAGGGAAGTAGTGCTTGAGAAAAACCTGGGCGGCTTCCTGATCAGGCACATTGCTTTCGAGCAGGGCCTGGTAGAGGTGCATCTTGCTGTAGGCCAGAAGGATCGACAATTCAGGACGCAAATACCCCTGTCCCCTGGCGGTCAGCTCCTTGCGCGAAGGGAGGAATTCTCCCTGGCGGTCAAGCAGTCCGGCATTCGCCAGGCGTTCAGCCAGATCAATAAATGGGTCGCTGTCCTGCTGGCAACGCAGAAGGTCGAGCGACAGGCAAAGGCTCTGCGTGTAATTGTTGGCCAAAACCTTGTCGCAAATCACCGCTGCTACTTCCTGCAGCTGCCGGTTGCGCGTCTGCTCGGTTTTGATGACACCCTTCTCCCGCAATCCCTGGTAGAAGATCTTCATGTTGACTTCGTGGTCCGACGTATCGACGCCTGCCGAGTTGTCGATTGCGTCAGTGTTGATCGCCCCCCCGACCATTGCGTATTCAACCCGTGCCAGCTGGGTCAAACCCAGGTTGCCACCTTCGCCGATCACTTTGGCCCTAACCTGCGTGGCGATGACACGGACATTATCGTTGGCACGATCACCGACGTCGGCATTCTTTTCTGTTGACGCCCTGACGTAGGTGCCGATTCCACCGTTCCAAAGCAACTCAACTTCAGCCATCAGCAGTCGTCGCACCAGCTCATCCCCTTCCATGGTGGCGTGACGGACCCCAAGCCAGTTGCGGACTTCGGTAGAAAGAGGGATATCCTTCGAAGACCTCTCCCAGACCCCGCCACCCTCGGAGATCAACTCAGCGTTGTAATCCGCCCAGGTCGAGCGCGGTTTGTCGAACAGGCGTTTACGTTCTTTCCAGGATCGAGCTGGATCGGGATCCGGGTCGACAAAGATATGCATGTGGTTGAAGGCTGCGAGCAGTCGAGTGTGTTTCGACAGCAGCATGCCGTTGCCGAACACGTCACCGCTCATGTCACCGATGCCGATTACGGTAAAGTCCTCGTTCTGGATATCTTTCCCCAATTCCCTGAAATGGCGTTTAACGCATTCCCATGCACCACGTGCCGTGATCCCCAGCTTTTTATGGTCATAGCCGACCGAACCGCCGCTGGCAAATGCATCACCGAGCCAGAAACCGTAGTCGATACTGACACTGTTGGCAGTGTCGGGGAGGTGTGCCGTGCCCTTGTCGGCAGCGACGACCAGGTACGGGTCAAAGTCATCATAGACAACCACACCCTTCGGCCTTTCGATTTGTCCTGCAACGCGATTGTCAACCAGATCGAGCAAGCCACGCATGAGAGTGATGTAGGCCTGGCGGGACAGTTCAGCACCCTCTTCCCTTGATGAGAAAGGTGTCTTGACGACGAAGCCGCCCTTTGAACCAACCGGGACGATCAGTGAATTCTTGGTCATTTGAGTCTTCATGAGACCAAGCACTTCGGTGCGGAAGTCATCCGGACGGTCTGACCAGCGGATTCCGCCTCGTGCCACCTTGCCGCCACGCAGATGAATCCCTTCCATGCTCGCCGAGTGAACGTAGGTTTCGTACATCGGCCGAGGAAATGGCATGTCTATGATGCCAATGGCGCTGATCTTGAAAGAAAGGAAATAGTCCGGTTCATCACGGCGGAGGAAGAAGTTGGTGCGCACCGTGGAATCTATCAGGTTGAACATACTGCGCAGGATGCGATCTTCGTTGATATCGCGAATCTCGTCAAGGGCCTTGGAGAGCTCCATCCTGACCGGCATGAGCGCTTCCTCTTCACGTTGTATCGGGTCCTGCCAGGCCGGATTCGGTTTAAAACGCGCCTCAAAATACCGGTAAAGGAGCATGGCAGCCTGTGGGTTGTCGATCAGTGCGAAAGCGACACGGCGCTTGGTGAAGGGGTTGCCAAGCTGGAAATAATAGCTGCGATAGGCCCTGAATACATCTATCTCCTGCCAGTCGAGTCCGGTCAGAACAAGCAGCCCGTTGAGATAATCATTTTCCACCGTTCCCTGGCGCAACCTGCTGAGAATTTCCAGAAACTTTTCCCGCAACGACGACAGCGGCAAGGCCAGCGGATGGTTATTGCGAATCGCGAAGCTCTTGATGTAGACGGTCTGCTCCTCGACCTCGACGATCAGATCTACTTCGTCAACCACGACCAGGTTGAGATTCTCAAAAAAAGGCATCAGCTCGTTGAGATAGCTTTCCCTAAGGCTATAGAATTGCAGGCGGAAAAACTCATGACGTTCCTGAAACGGGCCCCAGAGGTCGAATCCGTCTTCGCCGGTCTTGATCACATTTTCTATAGCCCGCACGTCCCTGACCGCAAAGCGTGGATGAATCAGGTCCTTGTACTCGTTCGAAAACGTGTTGATGTACTTTTGCCAGAGTTGCAGGCCATCGCCCTCCTGGGTCCCACGCTGAAGCAGCAGTCGCAGCTTTTCGTCCCATGGCCTTGACAGGTCTGTCAGAACCTTCTGCAGAGATTCGATATCGATCCTAAGCTGGTCACCCTGTGGCACAACGTGGAAGTGCAGACTGACATAATCGGAAAAGAAATGAATCACCCGGGACGAGATATGCTCGGCATTAAGGAAGCGTCCGAGATACGATTCCATGCGTCTGACGGAATCACTGCTGTAATAGTCGCGGGGCATGATCACCAGCAGGGTGACGCCACGCAGGCTGAGGCTGCGGGTCACTACGAGCTTGACCGACTGTTCGCGCTGCAGGCTTATGAATGACCGGACCAGCCGATCAAGCTCTGCATCGGTCAGAAAGAACATCTCCACCTTTGGGAAGGTGTTAAAGATCTCCACGACCTTCCGATAGTCGTAGCTGTCGGTCGCGACATGCTGACGGGTCAGCGCAGTCAGTAACTTATCCTTTAACGGCGGCACGTTCGTCGCCAGCTCATTGACGCTGTTTTGCGAGAAAAGTCCGACAAAAAAGTGTTCGACCCGCTTCTCACCTTTACAGCATTCACGGAATCCGAGATAGACAAGGTTGTCCTGCTTGTAGAGCGGGCTTTTTGCCTCGAGTATTTCAACAACCAACGGGTTTTTGCGTGCAATCAGCTCTTTTGTTCCGTCGGTTATCTGCACTGACTTGCCCCCCCTGTCTTTTGACAGAAGGGTTTCCGGCAACCAGCCGACGGGCGACTCGACAATCTTTGCCTGGCCGGCCTTGTCTTTGGCTGCCGAAGTCTCTATCGCGGCATAACCGAAGCAGATAAAATTCCCCTTGAGCAGCCATTCGGCAAAATCCTTCTGTTCCCGATTCTCGGCGATCTGCACCAGATCCTTGAGCTTTTGCTCAAGCACCTTGCGCTGGCGGCCAACAGCGAGAACCACAGGAAAAACCCGGTGGATATCCTTCTCAATTTCAGTCGTGTCGAGGTCGCGAACACCTTCAAACTGGACAAGCAGGAAGGACTCTTGAAGAACGGCCTCGGCATTGTCGCCAATCGAGACCAGCGACCCGTTCCTGCGCTGCACAGGCAGGATCGGATGCGAGATGATCATGGCCCGATACGGCAGCTTGCGCAGAATGTTTTTCAGGGAATCGACCAGGTACGGGACATCGGGTGTATTGACGAGCAAAAAGGAGGAGCCGCTGTTGTCGGGAGTGAACCGACAGACCTTGACGTCTTCATCACGCTGGCTGAGGAATTCATGAAAAGTCCTCAGCCATTCCAGCAAATCATCGACAGGCAGTTTGAGAAGGACCTGCGAATGGCTGTATACCAGCAGGGCTTCAGCCAGCGCCAGGGTTGAGTCTGCGTCTGTGCGGGATGATAATTTATTCAGGCGGCGACGGATCTCTGCGAGCCTCGCCTGAAGGATTTTGGTAAAGTTTTTGCCATGCTCTTCGATGATGACGTCCATTGGTAGCCTCTCTGAAAAGTTGGAGTCAGGTATGGACTCAAGTCTAAGTGATGACCGTTACAATGCAACCCCTGAAAGAGTGAAAAACAAGTTATTGCAGTCAGTTGTCATACATGACGATATCAGCGTCACGTCGCAGTTCAGAGACCCACTGTTCCAGCAACTTCGCACCTCTGGCTTTTTTCAGAAAAGTAATGATTTTGTTCCGTGAATCATCGATGGTTGGCGGCGCCGGGATCTCGTGGGCCGTTACCTTGATCAGGTGGTAGCCGTAAGGTGTTCTGACCGGGTTGCCAACTTCGCCGACAATCTGGCTGAAGGCGGCATCGGCAAAAGCAGGATCGACATCCTCGCGTCGAATCAGGCCCAGTTCGCCGCCACCCGGCGCACTGGCGCAGACAGAATGCAACCGGGCAATTTCAGCGAAGCTCTCCTGTTCTGCCCGGGCCTTGAGTGCCTTGGCGTGTTGCAGAGTCTTTTCCGGGGCATCGGGATCGATCGGGAGCAGGATATGACTGGCCTGGACCCGCTCCTGATCGCGCAGTTTGTCCGGATGGTCGGCAAAGAATCTTCTGATTTCGTCTTCACCGGGCTCCTCCACAGCTTCCAGTCTGCGCGCAGACATCTGATCCACGGTGACATCCTTGCGCACCATGCGCAGAAAAGAAGCTTCGTCCAGACCACGTTCTGCCAGGCGTTTCCAGAAATCTTTCGGGTTGCCCATCATGCGCAGGATCCTGGCCGTTTCATCTTCAACTGCAGCGTCATCGGCAACCAAGCCTTCCGACAATGCCGCCTGGAAAATCAGTTCCCTGGCGATCAGGCGCTCAAGGGCCATAACCATTAATTCGGCACGGGAATCAGACGGCACCTCAGCGAGATTGGCGTGAAAATTCTCCTGGGCCAGGCTCTGCATCGCTGCATTGAGGGCTTTGTCATCAATTGGCGAGCCATTGACGGTTGCGATCCGTTGTTCCATCCTATGCTCCTGTTGCATCGGTCTCCAGAGCATTGGCCAGGCGGCCAAACTCCTCCAGGGTCAGTGTTTCACCGCGACGACGGGGGTCGATATCGGTCTCTGCAAAGGCACGGTCAACCTGTTCAGGCTGCCAGCCTGAACCCAGCAGGCTGTTGCGCAGGGTTTTGCGTCTCTGGGCGAAAGCGCCTCGGACCAGCTGTCTGAATCGCTCTTCATCGCGCAGTTCGACACGCGGCGTCGTTAATGGTACGAGGCAAAGCACGACGGAGTCGACTTTTGGTGGTGGATAAAAGGCCTTCGGCGGCACCTTGACAACCCTTTCAATCTGAAACCAGGTCTGCATCAGGACACTCAGGATGCCATATTCACGCGAGTTTTCCTCGGCAAGCAACCGCTCGCCGACTTCCTTCTGGAACATCAGGATCAGGCGTTGGAACGACTGGCGATACTCAAGCACACGGAATAAGATCTGGCTGGAGATATTGTACGGCAGGTTGGCAATCAGCTTGTAGGGAGGGTTGCGCAGCAAGTCCGCCCAATCGAGACGGAGGACATCACCGACAACAATGTCGAGGGTTTTATCGTTACGTTCCTGCAAAGTGGCAGCGAGGTCGCGATCAATTTCGACCGCCAGGACCGGCAAACCGGTCTCAAGAAGACGGTTTGTCAGGGCTCCGGCCCCCGGCCCGATTTCTAGTATCCGGTCGCCCTCCTGCAGTTCCGCAGCATTTACGATACGATCCAGCACATGCTGATCACGCAGAAAGTTCTGGCCGAACCGTTTTCTTGGACGATGAGCAATCATAGGGACGCGGGACGCGGGACGAGGGACGCGAAAAAGCTTACGTTCAAAGGCCAAAAGATCGTGCGCATGCGACAGTCGTGAATTCTAAATTTGTTGGATGCTGTCTTTGGCATTACTCGTCCTGCGTCCCGCGTCCCGCGTCCCGGTTTTTAAACTTCCGATGCCACTGCCGGCGTGGCCAGCGGGGTACGCGCCAGTTCTTGACGATCGGCACCATGTGCAGAGTTACGAAATAAGACAGAGCACCGAGAATGAGCCCGGCGATGAGACCACCGACCCACAAAGGGTAGATAATGTTCCAGCCGAGATCGGCGTAGGCGCTCCAGGTAAACTCGGTCGGCAGCACTGCCCGGGGCATACCAAGCAGGATGCGTCCCATTTCGTATTCGATTGCGTAGATGACTGGCGCAGTCACCGGATTGGTCACCCAGACGCCGAGGATTGCCGCGAGGCGGTTTTCCCGCAGCAGGTAGGCGAACAGCAGCGCAATTGCCATCTGAAAGCCAAAAGTCGGAGTCATCCCGATAAATATTCCGAGACCAACGCCCTTGGCAATTTCTTCCGGTAAACCGCGCAGACGTACGAAACGCACCAACATCAATTTGATTTGTCTGATGAATCCGACCCCACGCCACATCGTTCAAATCGCTCCGTTATCGGTTTGAATCAGATTATACCAACCATATCCAGAGGCCAACTCGAAATGGCGTTCACCTTGTTATCTGCATGCCGTCCATTCTCAAGGTAGTAATTTGCCGGGACACCAAGCATGGCAGCATTGTCCCCGCAAAGAGATGGGCTCGGGAAGTAAATCCGGGCACCCTGCTGCTCAGCCAATTCGTGGAACCGCAGCCGCAGGCCCGAGTTGCAGGCAACACCACCGGCAACCACGATCTGCTCCAGCCCTTCTTGTGCTGCGGCACGCAGGGTTTTGCGGGTCAGGACTTCGACCACCGCCTCCTGGAAACTGGCGGCAATATCAGCCATGTGCCGGTCATCGATCTCTTTATCGATATTTTCGACATGTTGCAAGACCGCGGTTTTGATGCCGCTGAAGCTGAAATCAAAGTTCGGTTTGTGCAACATGGGCCGCGGAAAGGCAATCGCGTCCGGGTTGCCCTGCCCGGCCAGTTTATCAATCAGTGCTCCACCAGGGTAACCCAGACCGAGCAGTTTGGCCACCTTGTCATAGGCCTCCCCCGCGGCATCGTCCAGGGTCTGGCCTATGATCCGGTAATGACCAATGCCATCAACCCGGTAGAGATGAGTATGTCCACCGGAAACTGCCAGAGCCAGGAAAGGAAACTCAGGAGGCTCTTCGAGGAAAGGCGCCAGGATATGTCCTTCCATGTGGTGCACGGCGGCCAGGGGGATACCGAGCGTCCAGGCCATGGCCTTGGCAGTGGAGAGCCCGACCAGCAGGGCCCCGACCAGCCCCGGCCCGCGGGTTACCCCGATACCTTCAATTTCGTTGAGGGTTACTCCGGCCTCATCCAAAGCGGTATTGATTACCACCGAGATGGCTTCGACGTGTTTGCGTGATGCCAGCTCCGGTACAACACCACCATATCGGGCGTGGACATCCACCTGGGAGGCGACAATGTTCGAGAGCACGCTGCGGCCGTCACGAATGACAGCCGCAGCGGTTTCATCACAGGAAGATTCGATACATAAAGTCAACATTATAATCGGGGGTCGGGGCCTGGGGTCTGGGAGTCGGCAAAAGACTTTCTAGTTTCTAGTCCCCAGCCCCCAGCCCCCAGACTCCGCCTCATAGGAGGTTGGCGGCCAATTCGGCCAGGCAGGAGCGCTCGCCTTTGGTCAAGGTCACATGGCCGGCAATTTCCTCGCCTTTGAATTTTTCTACGACATAGGTCAGGCCGTTGCTGGCGGAATCAATATAAGGGTTGTCGATCTGGTACGGATCCCCCGTAAGAATGATCTTCGTGCCTTCGCCGGCACGGGTGATAATCGTCTTTATCTCATGGGGTGTCAGGTTCTGGGCTTCGTCGACGATCATGTACTGTTTCGGAATTGAACGGCCGCGAATATAGGTTAAAGCCTCGATTTCGAGCAGGCCGAGGTCAACCAGCTCCTTGTAGCCGCGTTTGCGCTTGCTGCCCTCTTCTACAGCACCAAGCAGCAGCTCGACATTATCGAATATCGGCTGCATCCAGGGAGACAACTTTTCTTCGAGGTCGCCGGGCAGGAAGCCGAGGTCACGGCCGAGCGGAAACACCGGACGGGAGACCAGCAGACGACTGTACTGGCCTTCATCGGCCGACTTGTTCAAACCGGCAGCAATCGCCAGCAGTGTTTTTCCGGTTCCGGCCTTGCCGACCAGGGTCACCAGTTGAATATCTTCATTAAGGAGCAGGTCAATGGCAAACTGCTGCTCGCGATTCCGCGAGTGGATTCCCCACAACCCTTCCTTGGGTGCCCGCAAAAGCGATTCCGCCTGGCTTAGAGCCCGGTTGAATCGCGCCAGGGCCGTGTGCGACGGGTTGGCAGCATCCATCAGGGTCAGGCACTGGTTGGCCAGGAATTCCTTTTCCAGGGGAATGAAACCCTGGCTGTAGAAGAGATCGATATCATCGCGGCAGAGAAGTACTTCGGCGGTCCCGGAATAAAGCTCATCCAGAGAAACCTTGTCTGACTCGTAATCCTGGGCATTCAGGCCGATAACATCTGCCTTGATTCGCAGGTTTGTGTCTTTGGTAACTAAAATCACCGGTTCATCGGAACGGCTTCTGATATCCAGTGCGACAGCAAGGATACGGTTATCACCACGGTCTGAACGCAGTTCGGGCGGAAGTTTTTTTAATTGCTCTTCGGTATACAGATCAACCCGCAAATGACCGCCGTTTTCCAGTTCTACGCCATCGACCAGCTTGGCCTTGGCACGCAGGCCATCCATGATGCGGGAGAACTGACGGGCATTCCGACCTGTCTCGCTCAGCTCTTTCTTGAACCGGTCGATTTCTTCAACCACTGTCATAGGGATGACCAGGTTGTTGTCGACAAAATGGAACAGGGCCTGGGGGTCGTGCAGCAGAACGTTGGTGTCGAGAACAAAGGTTTTTCTCATTATCGTCGACTTTCTCCGACTGAGGGTTAGTGATCATAGTCCAGCAGTTGCACATTTTCATTTGATGAAGAGGGGGTTGACATAAACCGGGAGAATCCTACCCGTGATATTGCGTTTACTTTCGACAATGACTCCGCTGCGGGTACTCAGCGCTTAACTGGCAGCAACGATCTTGATAAATCGCCTTGATCCGGCAGCCTGAGCGGTGGCTAGTTTTCTGTCGCAATGATTTCGCGAATAGCGGCCAGCGTTTTCTCGATATCTTCTATTGTGTTGAAATAACCTGGACTGAGCCGCACAGTCCCTTGCGGAAGCGTCCCGATGCTGCCATGGGCCTCCGGGGCACAGTGCAAACCGGTTCGACAACAGATACCATATTCACGGTCCAAGCGGAAGCCCAGCATTGACGGATCAACATTTTTAATGTTGAGCGACAAGGCTCCACCGTGCCGCTCCGAGCCAAGCGGGCCATAGAGTGACACAGCTTCAATTCCCTGCAGGCCCTCGATCAAGCTGCCAAGGAGTTCCTGTTCATGTGCGCGCACATGTTCAAGCCCTACCGACTCGAGAAATTCCAGCCCTGCTTTAAGTCCCGCCAGCCCGACAGTATTCAGAGTACCGCTCTCCAGGCGTTCCGGCATCTCTTCCGGCTGGGTTGTTGACTGTGAGAAATTGCCGGTTCCGCCATATAACAGTGGCCGCAAGACCAGATCAGGATGGACAAACAGGAAGCCCGTGCCGGTGGGCCCAAGCAGTGACTTGTGGCCGGGGACGGCCAGCAGATCAATCGCCATCTTCTTGGCGTCAATTGTGAAGACACCGGCACTCTGGGCAGCATCGACCATGAACAGGATGCCCTGATCACGACACCACGGGCCGATCTCCTCAATCGGTTGGAGGGTGCCGGTCACGTTCGAACAATGGTTCATAACCAGCATGCGCGTACCGGGCAGGCATGCTTTCCTGATCGCAGCAGGGTCAACCCGTCCTTCGGAATCAGCCATGACCCGGACAACATTCACCCCCTTGTTACTGAGCGCCTGCAAGGGCCGGACGACGGCATTATGCTCCATCGAAGTTGTGACGACCCGGTCACCGGGGTTGAGCGCGCCGAACAGGCCGAGGTTGATCGCCTCTGTGGCATTGGCGGTAAACGCGATCCGGCTCGCATCGTCGATACCGAAGAACCGTGCCACAGTCTCGCGGCATTCCATGACCATGCGCCCGGCCTGCAGCGAGAGCTGGTGGCCACCACGCCCCGGATTGGCAGCATTCAGCCGCAGAGTCGTTTCTACGGCTGATATGACCCCGGAAGGTTTCGGAAATGATGTAGCAGCATTATCGAGGTAGATTGGCATGTCAGAGTTCGTTCAAAAACCATTTGTCATCGGATGTTGGCATAGACCTTGTTCTTCATCTTTGTCATGAGCCATCTTTATCTCGCTCAAAACGCCCCCTCGGTGTTTCGGTATTTCTTCCCCAGGACAAAGATTACCCTATGATACGTGTCGCGACAAAATTTCACAAGCGACAGACATTAGCCAACCGGTTGAAATTATTGGGCCGTCAACAGGCATGAATCGACATTTCCAGCATGCATGTTTTGCAGGGTTGACACACGACATCTTGTGGTTTAATTTCCTTCCTACACACTATAGTGCTCCTCTGTTATTAATCAAATAAAATCCATATTCCATTGCAGGAAGGCCATCCCATGTCGAAAGAGGCACTAAACCCCACTCCATTGCTGTCTCACAATGCTCTAACTGTCCTTGAACGCCGCTATCTGCGCCGCACTGAGGAAGGCGAGGTACTGGAAACGCCTCTGGACATGTTCACAAGGGTTGCAGAGACCATTGCTTCGGCCGAAAAGAATTTCAAGACCGGACGGGTTCCCGCAGAACTCGCGAAAGAATTTCTGCAGACAATGAGCAACCTCGAGTTTATGCCAAACTCCCCCACGCTGATGAATGCCGGTCGTGAACTTGGACAGCTCTCCGCCTGTTTCGTACTCCCGGTTGCTGATTCCATGGAGGAGATCTTCGAATCGATCAAGAACACCGCCCTGATTCACAAAAGCGGTGGCGGCACCGGGTTCTCTTTCAGCCGCATCCGGCCGGCCAATGACGTGGTCCTGTCGACCAAAGGCGTTTCCTCTGGCCCCCTCTCCTTCATGAATGTTTTCGACGCGGCAACCGAGACGATCAAGCAGGGTGGCACCAGGCGCGGCGCCAACATGGGCATCCTGCGGGTTGACCATCCCGACATCATGGACTTCATCATGTGCAAACGGGACCAGACCGTTCTGACCAACTTCAATATCTCAGTCGGTATGACTGAAGCCTTTATGGAGGCCGTTGAAAAGGATGCCGACTACGACATTGTCAACCCGCGTACCGGGGAAGTCGTTGGCCAGCGCTCGGCACGCAAGGTGTTTGACCGGATTGTCGATCTTGCCTGGACCAACGGCGAGCCTGGCATCATCTTCCTTGACCGCCTTAATCGCGATAACCCTACCCCCCTGGTCGGTGAAATCGAGGCGACCAATCCCTGCGGCGAACAACCGCTGCTCCCCTACGAATCTTGCAATCTCGGCTCCATCAACCTGGCCAGGATGGTTACCGAAGATGGGCAAGTAAACTGGGACCGCCTGGCCGAAGTCGTTGAACTAGGCACCCGCTTCCTCGATAACGTCATCGAGGTCAACAGGTACCCGATTGAGGAAATCGGTGTAATGACCCGAGCCAACCGCAAGATCGGCCTGGGCGTCATGGGATGGGCTGACTTGCTGATTCTGCTCGGCATCCCGTACAACAGTGAAGCAGCCATCGAACTCGGCGGCCGGGTTATGAAATTCATCACCGACAAGTCACGCATGACATCGCAGCTTCTGGCCAGGGAACGCGGGCCTTTCCCAAACTTTGAAGGCAGTGTCTTTGACGGCGGCGAACCGCTGCGCAACGCCACCTGCACCACGATAGCTCCGACCGGTACGATTTCCATCATCAGCAATGCCTCGAGCGGCATCGAACCGCTGTTTGCGGTTTCCTATGTGCGCCAGGTGCTCGACAATGATGTGCTGGTCGAAGTCCACCCCCTGTTTGAAAAGATCGCCGTGGAACGTGGCTTCTACTCCAGGGAGTTGATGAAGAAAATTGCCGAACAGGGCACGATCCAGGCGATGGATGAGATTCCTGAAGACATCCGCAGCATTTTCGTCACCTCGCACGACATCACCCCCGAAGACCATATCCGCATGCAGGCGGCCTTCCAGAATCACACGGACAATGCCGTCTCCAAAACAGTCAACTTCTGCAATACGGCCAGCCGTGACGACGTTGCCACGGTCTACCGTCTCGCCTACCAGAGCGGCTGCAAGGGAGTGACCATCTATCGGGACGGCTCACGAGACAAGCAGGTCCTCTCGGTCAAGAAGGACGACGTCAAGCCCGAGAACACAGTGCCGCACGAGTCCGCGAAGAAACGCGTCAAACGCGACCGGCCGCGCGCGCTGACTGGTAGCACCTACCAGATGCAGACCGGCTGCGGCCCGCTTTACGTCACCATCAACGAAGACGAAGCCGGTGTTTTTGAGCTCTTCACCACCATGGGCAAGGCCGGAGGTTGTGCCTCATCTCAATGCGAAGCAATCGGCCGTCTGGTCTCACTGGCCTGGCGCTCCGGGATTCAGGCCCGTCAGGCCGTCAAGCAGATGATCGGCATTACGTGTCACAAACCGGCCGGCTTCGGTGATAACCGTATCACCTCATGTGCCGATGCGGTCGCCAAGGCAATCCAGATGCACATGGCTGACCACGAGGAAGCCAACCTGTCACATGCCAACAACGGCGGCGCGTGCCCTGATTGCGGAGGCCCGGTCGAACATGAAGGGGGTTGTTGCGTCTGTCATGTCTGCGGTTTCTCGGAGTGTGCCTGAGCGGCGCAAGATTTTTACAGGCCCACAGATCGGCGCCCTTGTGTGCCTTTTAACCTGCCGGTTACAGCATGCCCCATCAGCGAGAAATGGCCACCCCATATTGGCAGTAATACAGAGAGGCCCAAGGTAAAGGGCCGGATCGTCTCCTCAGCCATTCATTGAAGCCATATACCCTTCGCGAACGTTTATAGCCCTCCGCTAGGAGAAGGCACTTTTGCATACTTTTGTTGCCGGACAAAAGTATGGCGTCGGGCGGGACGCGACCCGCGGTTCTGGTTTTAATCCCATGAAGTTCTAAGACAAAATCAAAACTAGGACCCGGGGGGTGCGCCCCCCGACGGCGCCTTACTCTTTTACTGGCCTAAAAGAGTAAGCAGAAAACGGCCAACGCTGCGCTGGGCATAGACGTCTGCATGATTTCCATGATTTCTAATGGCTTTTGTGTATGGGAGCCGGCCCGTTGTAGAGGGCCTCGCTGCACTGCTCTCTATATGGGATGGCAGGATCATATTGATGAGACATCTTGCAACCGGCAGGTGTAGGATCTGCTCTCTCGCCTTGCAAAAGCCGAACAAGCTTTGTAGCTATTCACATCATTTCAACTCCTCTGAAAGCGCAAATCACTTCCCCATCCACGCAAAGTCTGATAAAAAAGTCTCGCATCACTCAATTACGGAAATCGCCATATTTCAAGGAGCCAACAATGTTCACAGCCAAAGCCTGGCGTCTTCAGCCGCTTGTTCTGATCATCATTATGCTTGTTACCATGCCGACTCTCACGACAGCGGCCAATCTGGAAGACCTGTTTGGTAAAAAAGAGGTTGATGAGGCAGAGCGTGAAGAGACCATTGAGCGCATCCAGAGCATCCAGGAGAAGCTCCAGCTCCTGCAGGATAAATTACGGGCACTCGAACGCCGCAAGGCGGCTAAAGAATCTGCCCTGAGAGCAGAAGATGCAAAAGGTTTTATCTCCGCGACCCCGGTTCAGGTCAACTGGACGCCAGTAGATCAGACCACGACGAACCCTGGTGAGTTCGGATTATACACCTACCTGCTTTTCAATGGGGACATCTCGAACAGCGCGGCGATCGGCGCGCTTGAGGACTTCATCCTAACGATTGAAACCCTGCCGGGAAATGATATCCCGCCTGTTCTTGCAAACCGCTTTCTGGTGCCGGTGGAAGAGCCACAGTCGCTGGTCAGCCTGGGTCGCCAACCATATGACTTCGAGCTGAACGATACCTATCTCAGACGCCTGGGGATTCTGGGAGATCTGCCAATCGGCCCGATCCTCGTCTCGATGAGGGAGCCGATTGATCCCTACTCTACTGACGATATCCCACCCTACCTTGCAGTCAGTCTCGGCCACCAGACTCCTGAGAGATCTGCAGAACTGGCCAGGACCTGGAATCAACAGGAGAAAGATGCCGTCACCAGCGCAGGGCATCCGGTCTCTGAGCTCTTCTGGCAAGTGATTGACGGTGCCGGGCCAACACTGGTCCAGCGTAGCCGGCAACAGATTACCGTTTCGCTGCCGAACTGATGAACAACTGGGAAGAGACCTGCCTGCGCTGCGGCCTCTGCTGTTTCGAAAAATCTATCGACAAGAATGGACGCTTCGTGACAACCAGGATTCCCTGTCGCCACCTGGACATTATCAGCCGGGAATGCCGGGTTTATCATAAACGTCTGGAAGTCGGCGAAGGGTGTGTCAAGTTGACGCCGGAAGTTGTGCACCAGGTTGACTGGCTGCCTGGGAGTTGCGCATACCGGGCTCACCCGGAACGCGAGACACGGGACGAGGAATGCGAAAAACTTGAATCAAAGCATCAATAACAGGGCGCAGTTCGGTTGGTGCCTTTACGACTGGGCCAATTCAGCCTTTGCTACGGTCGTGCTGGCGGCTGTACTGCCAGTCTACTTTGCCAGCCTGGTCCCGGCACAGGGGGGTGATGTTTTCTGGAGTTCCACCCCGGTCGCCGCAACAGCCCTCTGGGGCTACATCGTTTCACTCTCTATGGCCTTCGTCGCGATTACCGCACCTGGCCTTGGTAACCTCGCCGATCGTAGAGGCTGGCGGCGGCGGCTTCTGATCATATTCTGTTTATTGGGATCGCTTGCCACCTGCGGGCTCTTTTTCGCCGGTCCCGGCCGGTATCTTCTGGCGGCGGGCCTGTTCATTCTCGGTAATATCGGTTTCGCTTCGGGCAATATTTTCTACAACGCTTACCTGCCCGACCTGGCACAGGGGCACGAAGCTGACCGACTCTCGGCACGTGGCTTTGCCCTGGGTTACATCGGCGGCGGGCTGATGCTGCTAATCGTGTTCCTGCTTATCCAGAAACACGCGATATTCGGCATCCCGGATAAAAGCATGGCGACCCGCATCGGTTTCCTGCTGACTGGAGCCTGGTGGCTCGGGTTCGCCCTGCCCGCATTTACCAGGCTCAAAGACATTCCCGTCTCTGCCGGAGCCCTGCATACGCTGCGCACACCTTCCGATTATCTCAGGAGCCTTGCCAACCTGCGCCAGTATCCCCACCTTGGCCGCTTCCTGATTGCTTTCCTGCTCTACAATGACGGCATCCAGACGATCATCGCGGTATCAGCCATTTTTGCACGTGAAGAATTAGGGTTGGGCACTGGCACGATTCTGGGATGTTTCCTGATGATCCAGTTCGTCGCCATGCCCGGCGCGTTACTCTTTTCACGCTTGGCCGGACGCTTCAACACCAAGCGGGCGATCCTGGCAAGCCTT
Source organism: uncultured delta proteobacterium (assembly GCA_963825575.1). Lineage (GTDB taxonomy): Bacteria > Desulfobacterota > Desulfuromonadia > Desulfuromonadales > BM103 > JAFDBW01. The sequence continues at coordinate 7,444 of CAWGUB010000014.1, read as the reverse complement.
TTGTTTTTTACCGCAATAACCGTCTACGCTTCGATCATGCGCAACGCTATTGAATTCTGGATTCTCGGCTTCGCAGTCGCTATCGTCCTTGGCGGTAGTCAGGCGCTGAGCCGCTCGCTTTTCTCGAGTATGGTGCCGAAACAGCGCAGTGCCGAGTTTTTCGGCTTCTATGCAATCAGCTCGAAGTTCGCTTCGATCTTTGGCCCACTCACCTTCGCCCTGTTCATAGAAATGACCGGTTCGAACCGCCTGGCAATTCTGGCCCTGGTGCTCTTTTTCGTCTTGGGAATTGTACTGTTATTGGGCGTGGACACAGAAGAAGGCAGGCGGCAGGCTGAAAGTTGACCACTGACGCCATACTGGCCATATCCTGAAGGCAACATCAATGGCATCTTCACCTACATCGCCCTATCAGATTTCCAACGTACGGCTGTTCATCCTGTTCCGGGTGCTGTTCAATGCGCGCTTTTACTACCCGGTATTTTCCATCCTTTTTCTCGATTTCGGCCTGACCCTTTCGCAATTTGCCATTTTAAATGCAGTCTGGGCGGCCACCATCGTCATCTGCGAAGTTCCTTCCGGAGCCCTTGCCGACACCCTTGGTCGCCGCAACCTGCTGGTCTTTGCAGGTTCCCTGATGGTCATTGAAATCGCCCTTTGGGCATTTGTGCCGCGCGATGACCTCAACCTGCTATTCTGGATCTTTGTCCTCAACCGGATCCTGAGCGGTATGGCGGAGGCAGCGGCCAGCGGTGCTGATGAGGCCCTCGCCTATGACAGCTTGAAAAGAGAAGGGGATATCGGACAGTGGGGGCAGGTCCTGGAACGCCAGATACAGGTCCAGTCGGCCGGATTTGTTGTGGCGATGACTTTGGGTGGGGTGATCTACGATCCGACATTGCTGCAGAACCTAGCGGATTTTTTCGATATCGGCATAGTCATCACTCGAGACACGACCTTGCGGCTGCCGATCTACCTGACCCTGATAACCGCGCTCCTTACCCTGCTGACAACTTTGAAAATGCGTGAGGTCCCGACAGACAACGGAACCGTAACCCGCGAGGGAGAAAGCATTGCCGTCGCATTTCGACTGGTCTGGCGGGCCGGCCGCTGGATATTCCGTACCCCTTTCGTATTCGGGTTGATCCTGTTTGGCCTGCTCTATGACAGTGTCACCCGCATGATGTTGACCATGGCCAGTCAGTACTACCGGATTATCGAGGTGCCGGAGGCGCTGTTCGGTGTCCTTGGCTCGACACTGGCGTTGCTGGGGTTCGTCATGCCAGGCATCGCCAGGAAGTTGAGCGCAAAACGTTCGCCGATCTTCAACCTGCTTTTCAGCGCAGCGTTGATCATGCTCGGCTTGGTCGGGATGACCTTTGCCTGGCCCTGGGTCGGCATCCTTCCCGCGCTACTGTTGTTCAGCAACATGTTCCTGATCGGTTTTTTCCTCAGTCATTACCTGAACCAGGTCACGAGTTCTGAGCAGCGCGCCACGGTCCTCAGTTTCAAGGGGCTGTTTCTCAACCTTGGCTACGGATTGATCGGTATTTTCTATTCACTGTTATTGGCTTTTTTGCGAGGCAGAACAGCCGATTCGACACCGGAACTGACAGAGGGTGCGATCAAAAACCTGGTCTTTATCGATTCCTTGCCCTGGTTTTGCGGTTATTTCGGTATCTGCCTGTTGCTGCTTTTGTTGTTCTTCACCCGCAGCCTGCGGCATCAGCTCAAATAACTAACCCTTGCGAATCCGCGGGTCGGCGATCGCGTAGCTGATATCAGCCAGCAGGTTGCCGACCAGTGTCAACACCGCACCGATCACCAGGATTCCCATGATCAGGGGATAATCGCGCATCATGACACCGTCGTAGAAGAGCTTGCCCATACCGGGGATGGCGAAGATCGTTTCGAAGATCACACTGCCGCCGATCAGCCCAGGGACGGAAAGACCAAGGATGGTAATCACCGGCAGAAGCGCGTTGCGCAGGGCATGTTTGTAGATGACGACTCTCTCCGACAGGCCCTTGGCCCGGGCCGTCAGAATATAGTCCTGGCGGATGACCTCCAGCATATTCGACCGCATGTAACGCGAAAACCCTGCCAGACCACCAAACGCCGAGATGAAAATCGGCAGGATCAGGTGCCGGGTCATATCCCAAACCTGGCCCGCAGGGCTCAGGTAGTCGTAGCCAATCGACTTCAGACCGGCAACCGGCAAGAGCCCCAGCCTGACACCAAAATAATCCATCATCAACAAGGCCAGCCAGAACGACGGCATGGCAAAACCGAGAAAGACAAAGATAGTTGTGCCACGGTCGAACATTGAATTTCTGCGTACCGCGGAGAGGATTCCGATCGGCACCGACACGGCCAGGATGACAACAATCGACAGCACGTTAATCAGAATGGTAATCGGCATACGTTCGCGGACCTTGACAAGTACCGGACGGTGGTCCTGGGCAAACGACTCGCCGAAGTCAAGCGTGGCGACCTGCTTCAGCCAGAGCCCATACTGTACATAGAGTGGTTTGTCGAGATTGTAGCGTTCACGCAACCTGTCGCGCATCTCGACACTCGACTTCGGATTCAGGTCGGTCTGCATGTCGGTCGGCTCACCGGGCGCCAAATGAATGACCACGAAACTGATCAGCGTGATACCGATCAGCAGGGGGATCATCATGAGCAGGCGTTTGGCGAGGTATGTCAGCATTTAAAGTAATGCTCCATTAAAAGATTAAGCGTAACAGGTGCCGTACAGGCTTTCTCATTCTACCAAACAAAAGCTGGCATCTCATCTATACAGGTCCCAGCCTCAAGCCCCCAGCCTCCAGGCCCCGCTTTCAGCCAGCCCCCAGCCGCGGATTTTACCTGGCTTTCCGCCCGGACTTGATCCTCTCGACCTGCAAGACGCCTTTGACCTTCTGAATGGCCTCCATTACGCGAGTCAAATGCTGGACATCCTGGACATCCACCTCGAAATTCAGGACACCCCGACCGTCGTTGGTAGAATAGGCACTGGCACGCAGGATGTTTGATTCGCATTTGGTAATCACCTTGGTGGTCGCTGCCAGGACACCCTTCTGGTCGAGGCTGTGCACCCGTATCTTTACTGGACGGGTTGCCCCCTTCTGCCGATTCCAGGAGACTTCGATGCGACGATCGGGATCAGTCTCCAGAACCCGCGGGCAATCTGCGGCGTGCACTGTCACCCCCTGCCCCTGCGAGATAAAACCAATAATTTCATCACCGGGCAAAGGGCTGCAGCACTTGGAAAAACGGACCAGGATATCCTCCAAACCCTGGACCTTGATCGCGTCGACAGGTTTTTTGCGGATTTTATCAAGGACCTGACTGAGACGACCCGGTTTGGGCGCTTCGGCCTTGAACTGTTCCGGGATAAGCCTCGACAGCACCTGGTTGCAGGTCACCTTGCCATAGCCGACGGCTGCCTGCAGATCTTCAACCGAACGGAACCCGAGCCCTGTCAGGGCTTCTTTCATGGAATCAAGATTAACCGCACGGTTGAAACTGAAGCCATACTTGCGCAACTCTTTTTCAAGGATATCACGTCCCAGGTCAAGGCTCTGCTGACGTTCCTGGTCCTTGACCCAGTTGCGAATCCGGTTTTTGGCCTTCGAGGTTTTAACGAACTTCAACCAGTCTTTACTCGGAGTCTGGTTGGGCGATGTGAGAATTTCAACAATATCGCCATTCTTCAGCTCGGTCCGCAGCGGCATCAGCCTGCCGTTGACCTTGGCACCCGAACAACGCTGGCCGACATCGGAATGAACGCTGTAGGCAAAGTCGATCGGCGTACTCTGCTTGGGCAACTCTTTGACATCCCCGTTAGGCGTGAACACATAGACTTCTTCAGGAAACAGGTCCACTTTTACGGAGGACATGAACTCGCTCGAATCCTTGAGTTCCTTCTGCCACTCAAGCATTTGCCTGAGCCAACCGAAGCGGCCCTCGTCAGCACGTTTTGAAGCCCTGCCCTCCTTGTATTTCCAGTGCGCTGCGATTCCTTCTTCAGCGACCCGGTGCATCTCCTCCGTGCGGATCTGCACTTCCATGCGCTGACCAGCCGGCCCGAACACTGTGGTGTGCAGAGACTGGTACATGTTGGCCTTGGGCATGGCGATAAAATCCTTGAAACGGCCCGGCACAGGCTTCCAGGACGAATGAATCGCACCGAGCATGGCGTAACAGTCACGGACTGTCGGCACGATGATACGGAAAGCAATCAGGTCATGAATCTCTTCAAAATCGATATTCTGTTTGATGATCTTTTTGTGAATCGAACAGATATGCTTGAAACGCCCCTGGATCTGGCCGTCGATGTCATGTTCCCTGAGGATTTCATCGAGACGCTGTTTCAGGTCCGCAACATAGTTTCCGGATTGACGGCGGTGCTGCTCGACCTTTTTCGCCAGGTTCTTGTAAATCACCGGCTCCAGGTATCTGAGGGAAAGGTCTTCGAGCTCGCTTTTAATCCAGCTGATACCGAGCCGGTTTGCCAGTGGCGCGAAGATATCGGCCGTTTCTCTGGCAATTCTGAGACGACGCTCCTCCGGCTGATAGTCGAGGGTGCGCATATTGTGTAACCGGTCAGCCAACTTGACCAGGATGACCCGAATATCCCTCGCCATCGCCAGCAGCATCTTGCGGAAATTTTCTGCCTGACGCTCTTCACTGGTTTTGAAGCTGATTTTGCTGATCTTGGTAACGCCGTCAACCATTTCGGTCACTTCGTCACCGAACAGTTGGCGCAGTTCCTGCTCTGTAGAGAGGGTGTCTTCAAGGGTGTCGTGCAGGAGACCGGTGACAACAGTCGGCACATCCATCCGCAGGCGGGTGAGGATGAAAGCCACCTCCATTGGATGGGTCATGTACGGGTCACCGGAGAGGCGCGTCTGGCCCTGGTGAACCTTGGCAGAATAGACGTAGGCCTTACGCACAGCGTCCAGGTCGGCGTCGGCGTGATACGTACGGATGGCTTCAAGGATGTCGTCGAGACGAATCATGCGGTTCAGATCAATACAGAGTGGGCGCAAAAGCGATGCCGGCCATCTCTGGCCGGCATCGTAAACTTTTCAGTCGGCTCCATCAGGAGACCGTGCACAACAACCGGTCAGGGCTTTCGGGCAGGGATTTCGAAATCCACCTTGCCGGCAGCAATCTCCCGTAGTGCCAGGACGATATTGCGGTTTTTTGACTTGTTCTCTATCAGCGGCTCAGCGCCCTTAAACAGCTGCTTGGCGCGCTTGGTCGCTACCATGGTCAGCAGAAAGCGATTGGGGACTTCACGCAAACAATCTTCAACGGTGATACGTGCCATTAATGACTCCTGTTTATAAATTGATTTGTTAAATTAACGGTTGGGCAAACGACTCAAGTTCTTTAACAGCGTTAAGATATACGGCTATTGGAACTATTTCAAGCCGAATTCTTCGGATAAGCAGTCAATGACCCTTTTTGTCCGGGCGGTTTCGGCCTTCATGATCGCACCGATTGTCTCTACCGCTTTCCCGAGCACATCATTAACAACCAGATAATCGAACTTGACCGCCTCGGCAATTTCACCGACGGCATTTTGCATCCGACGCTCGATGGTCTGATTGTCATCTGTATTGCGGGTGTCCAGTCGTTTGCGTAACTCACTCATATCCGGGGGCAGGATGAAAATGGCTACCACGTCAAGATCGCTGTTTCGCAGCTGTTCAGCACCCTGGAAGTCGATGTCCAGGAGGATGTCCGCACCTTCTGCAGTCGCTTTTGCCAGTGCAGGACGTGCAGTACCATAGCGGTTGCCATGGACTTCGGCCCACTCTACAAAAGCGCCTGCATCGGCCATCTCCAGGAATACGTCATGCGTAACGAAATGATAGTCGACACCATCTTTCTCCCCGTCACGAATGGCCCGTGTCGTATAGGAGGTCGACTGGTGAAGATCCGGAAACATTTTCAGAATTTCACGACAAATAGAGGTCTTCCCCGCGCCAGACGGTGCCGAAATCACGAACAAGATTCCTTTTCGTGATTTGGTAGCTGGGTTAGAGGCGGTTGCTGGGAACTGGGGACTGGGGGCTGGCGCTTCCATATTAATCGACCTTGTTTTGTAGTGACTTCTGCAGGCTTCTTATTCTCTTGCCCAACAGATTGGTTTGCCCAAGGATATTTTCCGTTCGGTCGAGGGCAAGATATTTCAGTTTGTTGGCAATGGTCAAGTGTGTTTCTAATTCTGCCAAATATCCCAGGGAGATCGACAAAAACTGCAAGAATTCTTTACGAGAAGTGCGTGCGTGACCTTCTGCAATATTGGCCGGTATTGAAACCGCCGCTCTTTGCATTTGATCACAAAGCGCATATTTTTCTTCCCCGGGAAAATTTCTCGACAAAGCATAAATATTGGTGACCAGATCAACCCCTTCTCTCCAAACAACCAAATCACGATAACATTTCATAGTTCCCTCCATTGCATCAAATAATATTATTCCAGCCCCCATCCCCCAGCCCCCAGAACCGCCTCTAACTCCCCCTCAGCAACCAACATCGAATAGGATTGTCAGTACTATTCGATGTTCTGAACTTGTTCGCGAATTTTTTCCAGTTCGGACTTTAGCGTGACAACCGCCGTGGTCAATTCGGCATCGTTGGATTTGGAGCCCATGGTGTTGACTTCGCGATTGAGCTCCTGGACCAGGAAATCCATGCGCCGGCCGACCGGTTCCTTGTCGTCGAACATGCCGCGGAACTGGACCAGGTGGCTTTTGAAGCGGGTGATCTCCTCGCTGATGTCACAACGGTCGGTATAGACAGCGATTTCCTGCGCGACCCGCTGCGGATCCCATTCAACATTCTGCTGCAGGCGCTGCAGGCGTTCAGTCAGGCGCGCCTGCCACTCGACCGGCACCTGTGGAGCCCTTAGTTCAATCTCGCCAAGGATAGTTTCTGTCACATGGAGACGTTCATCGATGTCCTTGCGGGTCTCCTCCCCTTCGGTCGCGCGCATTGCGAGCAGAGTTTTCCAGGGCGCTGGCCGTTGCAGATTGGAGGCAGGATTGCAGCGTTTCTTCATCGATCTGCGCCTCTTCAACCTGGACCACATCCCTCTGGTTGATAATGTGGTTGAGGGAAATCTGATCCTGCAGTTTCAAGTCACCGGCCAGTTCGACAAAAAGCTTGTGATATGCCATAGCCAGATCGCTATTCAGCTTCGGCACGGCCTGGGCCTCGCCCGCCAGTTCATAGTTGACGTAAACGTCAATCTTGCCCCGGCCGACGACCGCACCAACCTGTTTGCGCACCCCGTTTTCGAGGCTCAGGAAAGTGCGCGGCAACTTTACCGAGATATCGGCGTAGCGATGATTCACCGTCTTGATTTCCACAGTCACGGTGATGTCGTCCTGCCGGGCTTCACCCTTGCCGTAGCCGGTCATGC
>CAWGUB010000013.1:0-106081 GCA_963825575.1 uncultured delta proteobacterium | reverse complement strand
AATGCCCAACAAGAGAAGAGATATCTGAGGGTGTCATAGTTTGGACTAATCAGTGAAGGACGTAGACCTATAAGACCACGGACACCTCCAAAAAGTTTTTTGTAAACAGCCGTCTCAAAACCTTTTTGTACACTGACATCATTTGCTAAAAAAACTACCTTCCGATCATTAAGGATTCTTCTTACGAACTTCTTCAACGCGATTTCATTATTGTACGTAAAATTCTCAGCATAATAAACAATACCGACCGTTTCATCACTCTCACTTTGTGGCTCACGTGGGCTAAAGATGTTCTTTAATGCGATGTGAGCAAGATCTCCACCTGATGTAACTCTTTCACTGGGGGCACCAAGAGAATCAACTAATAAAGATCGGCCCTTCTCGTCCCGCGTCCAGATATGTTCGATTTCTGAAGTAATCCTTTTTGCTGATGTCTCTTCTTTAAGAACCTCTTCTTCACAACCAACACCAATCATCCATTTCTTTGTATCTGGAAGATCATGGAAATCACGCCCGATTCTTTTCAGTAACCACGGGCCACCAGAGAACTGGAACGGGGTGCCGCCTACCCCTAGCCAACAATCACAACTTGATGCCAATTCTCCACGCTGTTCTTCATTAACAGACAACCAGTCAACTTGATTAAACCTTAATTTTTGAGATGTAATTCGATCTTCAGGCAATGCACACACAAATCTGCCATTACAATGTCTGCCGAATGTATCCAGAAAGCCTTTCAACATAAGGTCATCGCCGATATTCCCCGCTCCGTAGAAATCGAATCCCAAGAAAAAGAGTGACGTCACTATGTTCACCCTTTTCCACTTTTTAGTTTGAGCTGCTTTAAAAAGGAATATAGCTGCATCTTAATTCTTTGCTTCAAAGGGGGGCGGACAAATCTTTTAACATATTCAATATCTCTGGCTTTGTCCCTGACAACACACGGTGGGGAGATAAGTGGGAATTCAATTTCATGGCTTTGGAGATAGGATTGTGGCCCCGATGAGAAAGTATGGGTTGCGTCCTCACCGAAGCCGATGTTTTCAACCAGGTTAACGGAAGGAACAATAGATAAGCCTGAATTAACAGCTCTGGTATAGAACCATTGGTAATCCCACGCATCTAATCCATTTACAATACGTTCAAACTGAGCAAGTCGTAGTTCTGGGCACTCTTCCTTCTCAAAGATTGATAATGCATATCTCCACAGACCAGATCCTTGAGGATGGACAAGTTCGGAGTCGAAATGCTCCCATCGATTTCTCCATGTTGCCCATCCCCATATGGAACCATAATAAGAGAAATTATAACTAGACTTGAATGGTGCAAAACTTTTGGGAAAGGCATTTGTCCCAGACACGTGCCAAACTCTCAAATCGTTTCTATATTTATTCAAAGATTCTTCGCAGAACCGGAAAAAACTCTGTGATGGTACACAATCATCTTCAAGAATTATGCCTTGATCTTCATGTTCAAAAAACCAGGAAATTCCTTCTATTGGGGCATACTTACAACCAAGATTTTCTTTTCGAAATAATGTCTTTACTTCACAAGGCCAGTCAACATTGGTTGCAATTTTTCGAACTGCATCAACCTTCTCACGCTCCCCTTCTTGCCCTTCACGAGCACCATCAGACGCAACATAAAGACGTGGCGGTTTCGCTTGACGGATTGTCTCAAACACCTGCGAAGTAGTGTCAGGACGGTTAAACACCAAAAACAGGACTGCAGTATTTAGTGGAAAAGATGTCACCGTTCCTTCCTTTGCGCCATTCAGCAGGGACTCAAAGTCCTTTTAACTACCCTCGTTGCCCTCTAACAATATCACTGTGTGTCTACAAAAAACACGGTGTTGCCAGATTTCGCATAAACATAATATCCGTTTTGATTCATAAAATTTACAATGGAATGGTTCACGAGTTCCTGCAAATTCGCTGATAGGATTTCTACCAAAACACATCTTGGTCGAAAAATTTGCCAATCATTCGACCTTAAAACCATCAAGTCCATACCTTCTACGTCAATCGAAAGAAAATCGATTTTTTGCCCGGAAGTCAGGTATTTCTGTAGAATTGTTTCCAGAGGCAATATTTTCACCTTACAGGTATTTATAATCTTATACTTGTCAGGTTGAGAATCTCTGATATTTGATATTTCCTTAGAAAACCCATTCAATGCAGGGTCATTGAACATATAATATTCTGCCCAGTGTTCTTCTTCCCCAACACCCATTTCAAGGTTGATGTCGCGCTTTCGCATCCTCTGAAAAACTTCCATGCTGCCTGGCAATGCATCTACATTGATCCCATTCCATCCTTGCAGATAAAAATATTGTGTATTTGAAAACCTCAAAGGATGGTGAGCTCCGATATCAACGTAAAAACCGCGTTTCTTATCACAAAAAAGTTTTCTGAGAATCATATCCTCTCCTTCTTGTCCCCAAGAAAAGTGAGCATAGTCATCCATTTGAAAGCCACGATAGGCTCTTTTCAGAACACGCTTGATCGGAGACGGCAGCATTTTTTTTAATACCTCGGCAAAATCCTTCATATCTATCATTTAGTCGTGGTCTGAATTAAGTTTCTAAATAGCCTGATGAGGTTAAACGAATTTGCTTTCATGCAAAACATATCTCTGGTCTCAGCCTGTAGAACATCTGAGAAAAATGCTGATACGGAATATGATATGACAGTAGCCCAAGCTGCCCCAAGAACAGCGTACTTCGGAATAAGTATGAGATTTAAGGCAATATTCAAGGCTGCACCAATTGCTGCTCGATGGAAGCTTAATATCTGTCGATTCTCAGCCAAAAACCATTTTCCGCTGGCAACACCCAAGAACACAAAGATTGATGCCCAGATATGTATTGCGAGAACAGCACCTGCCTGCTGGTAGGCTCCACCGAAGAGCAACACGATGATATTGTCTGACAAAAAGGTCATCGGAATAGCAACGGCAAACGACAAACCCACCATGAGATCATACAACTGCTGTAACCGTTGGCGGTAAAGTTCATCCGATTGTTTTTTTGCATCAAGAATCGCAGGGAAAACCGAGGCCACGATGGCCATCGGGATAAAATACCAGACCTCGCTAATTCGAACCGCAACGCTGTAGATTCCCACGGCCTGGTCTCCCAGCATCTGCCCCAGCATGACCTGGTCGATTTTCATGTAAATGGAAATCGCGACTCCTGTGAGGATAAGCGGCCAACTGTCTCGCAACAATACGACGGCTCTGTGGGCACCTACTCGCAGGACACGCAACCCAGGGCCTCTCCACATAAAAACAATGAGCATGGCAATAGCCATCAATGCTGTTTCCGCGAAAATGACCCATACGAACGAAATAACCGGAAAGCCCAGAAGGATCAGTACAATCTTGACAACCAGCATAACCAGGAATACAGCGTTGGTAACCCATACGGTGTACTTAGACTGGACTCTTGCTTCAAACCAGTAGTTAGTAAAGGCTGTCCCCTTGAAGATCATGCCAGACCCAAGGATCAGGACCATTAAACAGACAAGATCATCCTCCGGTCGGAGAATGTGGATAGCCAAAGCAGTTAGTCCGAAAACCGTAACTCCACCCAAAAACTGCAGCACGGCCGCCGTGCCCATCGTTTTATTCGCATTCTCTGGATGGACCACTAGATCACGAACGACGATATTCTGCAGACCCAGCACGGCGAACGTCCCAAACAGGCCGACAAATGCACCCGCAAAGCTAAGCAGACCAAATTGCTCAGGGCCGAGGTAGCGTGCCAACCAGGCACCCATAAACAACCCCACACCTAATCGAAACAGCCTGTCGAAAAAAAGCCAACCGATGTTATCGACGATCTTAAGTAGATTGGGTCGATGCTCGATTCTACAGCGAAGAAAAGACGGGATAATGTTCATTAAGGAGAATCCCTCTTTATCTCAGCCATATGTGCCACTTCAATTTGTAGACACGCAATCTCACGCTGTAAATCCTCGTACTCCGCCAATTTCCTCTTTAAAAATTGTGCAGTAAGAGTCGTTTTTTGCTGCACTCCGTGAGGGGTCAACAAGTAACGATAGGCCATCTTGTTCGAACTGTTTTTAAAGTTCTTCGCTTTCACCCATCCCTTATCAATCAACGCACGCAGACAATAGTTAACCTTACCGAGGCTGACACCGAGCTCTTTGGAGAGTTCACGTTGAGATATCTCGGCATCCTGCTCGATGAGTTTGATGACTTTGTAGTTTAATTCTTCACTCATAAGAAAACCGGGACGCGGGACGTGTAACGCGGGACGCGCAAAGCCAAGGCTATAATAATTAACAATAAGCACGTCATAAAAATAGCCTTTATATCAGATGTTTATATGCGTTCAACGATTGAACACAGCTCGCATCTTATGTCGTAGCAGTGAGTTTTGTCAAATGTTAAACAAAAAAGGACAGGTTTATCAAACCTGTCCCATAGAGATATTTATCCAACGATCGGATCTGATGTAATTGACGATCAAGTCTGTTCTTCACGAACCTGGTAGCTACGATGCACTTCCGTATCCCGTCGGTGAGCATCGAGATTGCCAACAACCTGATCAATCTTTTGACTCAAAGCCTTGATAGCAAGGGTACTCTGATCAATTTTTTCAGCCAGTTCATCGCGGACGTTATACAAGTCTCTGCGGAGTGATTCCTGCCCTTCCAGTACCAGGTCAAACTTGCTGTTAATGTCTTCCAGAATCATTTCCAGAGCATTCATATCACGCCCGCTCGCTACACTCACTCGAGACGCAGAGAGCACAGAGTTGGCGCTTTAAAGATTTTAAACCTAAAGAATGGCTTAATCTTTCTCTGCGTACTCCGCGCCTCTGCAAGAAAATCCTTTACCCATTTTTCAGATAATCATCGAAATACTCGATCGTTTTCTGCAGACCATCCCTGAGCTTAATCTCGGGTGACCACCCATCAAGTGTTGCTTGTGCAAAAGAGATGTCAGGTTGGCGCTGCTTCGGATCGTCACTGGGTAGTGGCTTGTAGATCAGCTTCGATCCTGAACCAACCATCTCGATGACGATTTCTGCGAGCTGTTTGATTGTGAATTCACCAGGATTGCCGAGGTTCATGGGACCAGTGACCTCATCAGAGGTGTCCATGAGACGGATAAAGCCTTCTACCAGGTCATCGCAGTAGCAGAAGGAGCGGGTCTGTGAGCCGTCACCATAAATGGTGATGTCCTCCCCTTTCAGCGCCTGGACAATGAAGTTCGAAACCACCCGGCCATCGTTGATGTGCATACGCGGGCCATAGGTGTTGAAGATCCGGGCTACCTTGATGGCGACGTTGTGTTGGCGGCGATAGTCGAAAAAGAGAGTCTCGGCGCAGCGCTTGCCCTCATCGTAGCAGGACCGCAAACCGATCGGGTTGACATTGCCCCAGTAATCTTCTTTCTGTGGATGCACGGTTGGGTCACCGTACACTTCGCTGGTCGAGGCCTGGAATATCTTCGCCTTGGTGCGTTTGGCCAGACCAAGCATATTAATCGCCCCGTGGACACTCACCTTGGTTGTCGCCACCGGGTCGAACTGGTAGTGGATCGGCGCTGCCGGGCATGCCAGGTTGTAGATCTCATCAACCTCAACGTACAACGGAAAGGTCACATCGTGCCGCATCACCTCGAAATTCGCATGGTCGAGCAGGTGTGCGATGTTCGCACGACGACCGGTGTAGAAGTTATCGACACAAAGTACATCGTGACCGTCGTTGATCAGGCGTTCGCAAAGATGCGAGCCGAGGAAACCAGCACCGCCGGTGACGAGCACTCGTTTAATTGAATCGTAATGACGCATGAAAAATCTCCTATATAACCCTTTAAATCCTATATTTTTTGCCACAGATCAAATCTGAAAATTCGGATAAGACTAGGGCAAAAGTTTAATGAATCTTTGGGATTACACAAATCAGTTTATTCAGATTTGATCTGTGGCCAAGCATTATCAAAAAACTCTTCTTCTAACCTCCGGCTTGGGGCCAAAGTTCAACAGCAACCCAACTTTAAAACTAGTCGCCTTCAGATAATTCAATAGCTGCGCATCGTGATCGGGGAGCAAACACTTTGCGGCTTTGATCTCTACAACAACTCTCCCGTTTACCAGCAAGTCGCATTGATAGTCACCTACAACACTTCCTTTATACTCCACTTTGACAGCCTCTTGCTGCGATACATGCATTCCAAGACCGGAAAGTTCTTGGAAGAGAGCGTTCTCATAGACTTTCTCCAAAAAGCCATAACCTAGACTGTTGTAAACATTATAGAAAGAGCAGATGACCTGATTTGTGTCTTCAGCATATAAATACCCCATATTCCCCTCCAAAAATAATTCATAAAAATAAATAACAATCAGACTTTTCAGATATTATCTGTGGCCAAAACTAAAACAGGCCGATTTGTTCTCCTTCCCCAGGTTTAATTGGTTTTTGTATTTCCGGAGCGACCCCATCAAACTCCGAGAGCTTTTTCAAAAAAGGATTGTTCTCGAACTTGTCTTGCACCAGTACATTCGCAGAGGACCGGCTTTCATGCAGATCGCTGGCGAGTGCGGTATAGGCGCCGAGCTTGAGGAGTTCGTAGGCGTTGCGTTGGACTTTAGGGCCGTAGAAGCCGGTGAAACTTCCCAGGTTTGCATGGAAGAGACAACCTTCCAGAAAAGGGGTGTGGGGTAAGGGGTGAGAGGTTTCTTTAGACTCAAGGGACGCGGGACGCGGGACGCGGGACGCGAAAGGCCAGAATCTTTTTAAAAAGCTGCGTGAGGCGTTTTGTTCGTCAACCTATATCATCTTGCCCAAAGCTTTTAAGTTTATCCGCGTTCCGCGTCCCGCGTCCCGCGTCCCGCGAACTCAATTTTTCAAAGAAAAATTGAGTTCGCTCAGGATGAGCGACCAAGCGGAACAAACCCCTTCTCAACAATCAGCTCCAACCCCTCCTGAACAAACCCTGGATGGGCCTGCGGCGGGGCTTCACAGAGGACGAGTTTCGTGTTGCCAAGCGGCAGGAGATCTTCGGCGAATTCGTGGAAAAACTCGTCGAGCATGTACTCCATGCCCGGCCAGAGTTCAAGCTGGATACCTTCGTTATCGAGGTCCGCCTGCAGCATCAGCGTCGCTTCACGCACCCGCTGCGGCGTAAGATCGTAGTAGCCCTTGATGCAGTGTGGAGTGCAGCAGACGGTTTTGTAACCGAATGACAACAACGAATTCGCCATTGCGATCGAATCGTCGACCGTTAGGGCGCCGTCGTCCAGAGCGGGAAGTATGTGGGTGTGGAAGTCGATCATATTTTTGCGTAGCAAAAATCGGGACGCGGAACGCGGGACGAGGGACGCGAAAACCGTGAACCTATTTCTTTGAGTTATTAGCCAGGTAGCTCTTTTTTGACTTTATTAATCCACCAATCATCGAGGAGATTGCAATGGTCTCATCCAACCACTTCTTTCCAGACTCTTTGGGAATGTAATCTATCTCCATGCCTATGAAAATTTGTGTTCTCAATTCACCACAGGAGCCTTTGGCATAATTAAGGAAGTTGATACACTCTTTTGCCGACGGTCTTTCGCAACCTTCCGAAATATTACTTGGGATTGAAAGTCCGGACCTCGTTATCTGGTCTTTGAATCCATAATCCCTCAACTCTGACAAATCCTTATAGATACTTGCGCTCAATCGAGCAGAACGTTTCCATACATCCAGATCCTCAAATCGCATAAAATCCCTCCTGTCATTTCATTACATTGAATATGCATTCGACTTTCGCGTCCCTCGTCCCGCGTGCCGCGTCCCGGATTCATCCATTGATGAATCTCCAAACCTTCGCAATCACCCTCCTCCACCATGAGGGCTTAGGTCCGTCAGTGGCGCGCCGGTAATACCCCTCATAATACTTGCTGTTGTAATAATTGTAGCCGCCGTAATATTTAGCCCCCTTCCCGGTTTTATCATTGATGACAACACCGGCAATTTCGGCTTCATGGTTGTGCAAAAGCTGTATAGCCCGCTTAAGTAATTTTTCCGGGATACGGCATGGCTCTAAGACCATAAGGCTTAAATCGACCAATGAGGAGAGGATCAAGGTATCGGTAACCGGTATCAACGGCGGGACATCAAGAATGACAAAATCGTATTGCTGTTTAGCAGCATCAAGGAATCGCTTCATTGCATCTGAACTTAACAATTGTGTTGGATTGGGCGGCTCTGTCCCAGCCGGAATGAAATCAAAGCCAAGAGCTTCCAATCGTCGGAGTGCCGATTTAGAACCTTTTGAAAGCATGTCGGATAAACCCGGTGTCTCAGATTGTTCCAATGCAGCATAAAGGGACGGTCGGCGCAGGTCGCATCCCACCAGGAGAATTTTGGCCCCGGTCTGCGCCATGGTCGCAGCCAAATTTACCGCGACGGTTGACTTACCTTCGTCAGGCAGGCAGCTGGTCAGCATCAACGTCTTGTGCTTCTGGTTGGTCAGGATGAAGTGGATATTGGTGCGCAAGGCCAGAAAGGCTTCAGCAGGGATCGAATGCGGCTCCAGGTGCGTCACCAGCTGTCGTTTGTCACTGTCGATCGCATCAGAGATCTGCGGGATCGTGCCAAGGACCGTGAGCCCGAACTTTTCCTCGATCTCCTCCTCATCCTTGATCGTCTGATCGAGGTATTCGAGCAGGAAGGTCAAACCGACACCAAGCAGAAGACCGATCAACAGCCCCAGACCAAGAGCTTTCTGCTTGTTCGGCTTGATCGGTGACACAGGCAGCAGCGCATCGTTGACAATTTCGACCTTGCTGGTAATCGACGCCTGGGCGATGCGCTCTTCCTGCTGGCGCTGCAACAAGTAGCTGTAGAGTTCTGCGTTGACGGAGCTGGACCTGCTCAACCTGGCCAGTTGAAGTTCCTCTTCGGGAACCTGTTCCAGCTTTTTGCTGCTGATCTCCAGGTCAGCATCTATGGCGGCAAGTTCCTGGTCGAGCGATTTGATGGCAACGACTGCGGCGTTGGCTATCTCCTCTTTCAGAAGGCCGATCTTGCCTTCGACGTCGATCACGTCCGGATGCGACGGCGTATACTCACGCAGCAGTTCGCCCCTGATGCTACGCAGCTCCAGCAACCGGGTGAGCAGTTCCGGAACACCGGGGAGTGATTCGACCAGCGATGGTTCAAGAGCACTGTAGCCAGGGTCTTTGCTGAATTCCTCGATCTTCTGTCTCTTCAGGAGCAGGTCGGCGCGCTGTTTTTCGAGGGCCACGGCGACATCGATCATGCTGGCGCCTTCAGGACTGAGTCGCTGCAGACCAGTTTGAATCTTGTATTTTTGGAGGTTCTGTTCGGAGACGTTCAGCTGCGCACCCAGGGCCGCCAGCTGCTGATCGATCATATCCAGGATGGTCGCTGCTTCCTTGAGCTTCTGCTCACGGTCCTGGTTAACGTAAGCCGTTGCGATCGCGTTGGCAACATCGCGGGCAGTCTTCGGGTCGGTTCTTTCTACCGACAGTCCGATCATCGAAGTCAGATCGCCCATCGGATAGGCGTTGACCCCCTGGCTGACCATGCCGGCGGCCTGCTCGGAGGAAATGCGCACCAGCTCGTATATATCTCCCGGAGTCACGGCGCCGAGTTCAATCAGGCCTTTAACCTTTTCCGCAAACGGGATTCCGCTCCGGCCATCTTCGAGCAGGACGCCGGAGTCAGTGAAGAGCTTGAAACGGCCGCCGTCGAGAACCTGGAGCGTTAACAAATCAATGTCGTCCTGAACAATCAGGCGACGAATTTGCAAGGCTGGTTCTTGCGATGCGTCCTGAAGATGCCAGTTGAGCTGTAGAAGCTGCGCCGCACGCTCAGCGACTTTGAAAGAGCTCAAGACCTGAAGCTCGGATTCCATGCTGTAATAACGCTCTTTGCGCTTTTCGAGAACTTCCTGCGAGGTGTCCGGCTTCAAGCCGATCCTGAGCGTCGCAGTCGCCTGATAGACCGGTGTCTCAAGGAAGGTTTTGATCGCCACGACGGCAAAGACCAACAGGAACACCACAAGAGCGATTCTCCAGCGGCGCTGAACGACGTGCAGGTAATCAAGCAGGTGGGCTTCT
This sequence comes from uncultured delta proteobacterium, assembly GCA_963825575.1. Taxonomy (GTDB): domain Bacteria; phylum Desulfobacterota; class Desulfuromonadia; order Desulfuromonadales; family BM103; genus JAFDBW01. The sequence continues at coordinate 95,979 of CAWGUB010000013.1, read as the reverse complement.
TTTTCGCCCTGTTCAGGAAGTGGATTTAACAGGTTGTCTGACATATTGAAATCACCTGGTCGGCAAGGAAGATAATTATATCGTGTGGTTAGGAATTCGCTGCATGTGTGTCAATATACCAGAATGTAACCGATGATAACAATCAATGATTACCCCGTGCGATATGGCCAACCTGCCACGATACGGATTGTTTCGGAGTCAGTAATTGAGCTTCTCCCAAAGCTTTTTCGCAGTGCGGGTGATCGGTCCATCGGCCAGATCGTCGGGGTTCTCGCCATAGTAGCCACTGTAATTTTTGTTGCCGTAGTAACTGTATGAGCCGTAATACCTGAAACCGCGCCCCATCCGATCGTTTATCACCATTCCCGAGATCGTCGCGCCCACAGACTGCAGCGATTCAACCATCTGCATCGCCGCCTTCTCCGGTACCCGGCACGGTTCAATAACCGCCAGTGTGACATCGGCCAATGGCGACAGAATCTGCGCGTCGGTCACCGGCAGCACCGGCGGTGCATCGATCAACACGTAATCGTAGCGACTGCGGACAGTATCGAGGAAGTTGCGCATACGCCGGGAGTCGAGTATCTCCGACGGGTTCATCGGGATCGACCCGGCTGGCAGGAAATCGATGCGCGGGCTGGCAATGTGGCGAATGGCGTCCTGTCTATCTTCACTCAGGAGATCAACCAGGCCGGGAACATTAGTCTGACCAAACATCTCGTGCAGCGACGGTCTACGCAGATCGCAACCGATCAGCAGAACCTTGGCGCGGGTCTGCGCCAGAACGACCGCCAGGTTGGTGGAAATCGTCGACTTGCCTTCACCGGGTAGCGAACTGGTCACCAGGATGATTTGATGCTTCTCCCTGTTGGTCACAGAATGCAGTCGGGTCCGCAAAGCCCTGAAGGCTTCGACTACCGGAGCTTTGGGCATCTGCACGGCAACCGGTACCCCCGGTTCGACGTCAACATCAGGGATACGCGGGATGACGCCATAGATCGGCAGCTTCAGCTTCGCCTGGATTTCTTCGACGGTATTGAACCGCCGGTCCGCCATGCTGAGCAAGAGCGCAACAAGGAAACCGAGCAACAGACCCGCGGCGCTACTGACTGTGAGGATTTTTCGTTTATCAGGCCAGACAGGTGTGCGAGGTGTGACGGCAGGGTCTACAACACGAATCTGATCGGCTACCAGGACCTGTTCAAGCTGCAGGGCGCGCTGCTTCTGCTGCAGGGAGGCAAGGATCTCTGCTTGAGTGCTGCGCCTCAGCTCCAGCCTGAGGAACTCCGCTTCCGGCAGCGAATCGATTCGGGCCGAGCTCTCGGCAATCCTGGCATCAAGACTTTCAATCCCGGTATCCAGTTCATTGATAACCGCAGCATACCGGCCAAGCAGGTTGTTTTGCGTCTCGTCGATTGCATCATGGATCTCGGCAACATCCGGATGAGCAGGAGTAAATTCAATCAGGAGTTCCTTCTGTCTGGCCCTCAGTTCGGCGAGGCGAAGTGAAACTTCGACAATGTGCGGGAATTCGTTAAAAACGGGTGGGAGGAATACTGAGCCATCGCTGATGGACTGCTGCAATTGTACGAATGCACGCTCGATCTTCAGTCGTTGGCCTTTGAGTTGAGACTGCTCCCGTTCGAGTTGGGTCAGGTTGACGGCCAGTGTGTCGGCATCACTCGGTAACTCGACGAATCCGGCCTGTTGGCTAAAATTATGCAGGTCCTTCGAAACAATGCTCAGACCCTCACGGGTTTCCGTAATCTGCTCCTCGATCTCTAGCAGGGACTGGTCCGCTTGTGACAACCGTTGTGCACGGTAGGTTTCGATCAGGGCATTGGCCAGATCACGGGTCTGCTCGGGATTGGAGCCGGAGCTGATGATTTTGATGATACTACCGTCACCAACTCGATAAACAACAGTTATGTTGCTCATAAGTTCTTCAACATCTACCAGGTTGGGGCGATGTTCGATAGTCAGTTGCTGGCCGGCCTGCCCTGTGCGGATGTCAAGTAAAAGGTCGATTTCTGCAGTGTGGAAAGGCTCACCGCTACGGCCTTCACCAACAAAACGGCCACCGAGGTCGGAGACCTTGTAGAGTGGCGGTTCATCCATGACAATTCTCAACCCCGGGAGATCTCTGGAGACCACGAAACGGCCAACCTTGACATCGAGACCAGATGAAAAACTGGCAACCTGCCAGTCGAGGTTCATCTGCTTGACAACCTGATTTGCCAGAGAACGCGACTGCAGGATCTCGACGATATCTTCGGGAGATTGCCCCTGCTCTGCCGCGCGAGACAGATCAAGGGTTGCAACTGCCTGATAGATCGGTGTTTGTATCGAGATATAGAACCAGGCAGAGAGTACCGACAGGAGGAATATCAACAGAACGATCTTGAACCTGCGACGGATGATGTTGATCGTGCGCAGGAGGATCGGCCCGTTCAGGTCCGGCAGAAATTGTTCGGTGTGTTTCTTCATGTCTCGTCGAGCCTAGGTTTCAAACAGGTCTAAAAGAAAAGACCGCCTAACCAAACAGGCCGGCGGTCCTTGATGTCAACGTATAAACGTGTGATTATTCATGACTTCAGATCACCACAAGTTTTCGCCGTCGTTCAGGTACCTGATCTGCACAAAGGGCTGTAAAATTCCGGAGATCAGCTGCAGAGAAGGCAGAATCTGCGAAATCGTTTCATTCCAGGTTCCAGCGGCATTTGTCGGGACATAGACGATGTCGCCATTCATGAGTGGCATCGGCATGGCATGCCCATCTATCATTTTACCCATGTCAACGACCATCAACTGCCCATGAGTCGGTGAGAGTGAGCGGATAATCCGAACTCGTTCGTGATCGTATGGATAGGACTTGTTCGACCCCGAGCCAACTGACGCAGTGCTCAAAGCCTGCAGGAGGTTCAGACGACCATTCACCATCTGTACCGGTCCGGGCCTGTCAACCTGGCCGAAGACAAAAACCTGCTGTTCCTCATTGCCCGGGACAAAGATTGTATCACCGGAGCGCAGTTGCACGTTCTGACGCAGGTCATTGTTATAAAGCAAATTATAGATGTCAACAGGTTGAACCCGCTCGGAACGCAATAGCCTGGCACTGCGCAGGTTGGCCGTTTCGTGCAAGCCACTACCCATGGAGATACCGTGCATTACATTGGTCGGACGGTCCATGTAATGCAAACCAGGCTTGTTGAACTTGCCAAGCAGGTAAAGCGGTTGCGACTTGAATTCGCGAATCTCGACCGTGACCATCGGCTTCTTGATGTAGGTCTTGATTTCCTGGGTCAGAAGCGACTGAATTTCTTCGATGGTCAGGCCATTTACATCAACGGCACCAACCAGCGGGAGCAGGATCCTGCCGCTGCTCGAGACACGGAAGCCTTGATAATTCTGGGTTTTTTCATGTTATTCCCGTAGGAGTCAATGAGGCCCGGGACATTAATGGTCAAGACATCACCCGGGCCGACCCGGTATTCAGTAATGACTTCCGCTTCCGTAGCCGGTGGCGGGACCTTGACTTCCTGCAATTCAAGGATCGCGCTACTGTCATTGATATCCCTGACAGTCCCCGGCGGCAACTCTTCGTACCGCACACAACCGCTCAAGGAAAGAACAGATACGACACCTGCTAGTACCATCAGAAATGTTTTATTCATGGCAAATCCGCTCACAATAAGGGCAATGTAGCATGAAGCTGCTCAGCTCGCAACATGACCAGATATGGTAACCCCCTGAAGTCATGATGACTTATTGGCGCTAGTTATACACAATTAAACACTATTATGTCAAATTAAAATTAAAGTTAGGAAATTAAAGAATGATCAATCCAGTGGCTAGCGTCTGATTGCTAGCAGCTAGACAAGAGAATCTCAATATTTCGCGTCACGCGTCCCTCGTTCCGCGTCCCGGCCTTAAAGCGCCCAATAAACCAAACCCTCTCCTTCAACCGCTGCACGGTCGAGCCGAGACTTGACATCAATCACAACCCCAAGAGATTTCAGGTTCTCCGCGTCCCGGCCCCCACAAAGCATGGCGAAATCTGCAGCGGCAAAAGACTCAAAAGCGGCGTGCGGCACAGCATAAATGACAGCATCAAACGGTTCCTGACCTTTCAGATCAATCAATTCAATACCGTACTCATGGTGCGCTTCATTGGCATTCGCCATCGGGTCGTGTACCAACGGCTCTACGCCGTAGCTGCGCAGTTCTTCGATGATGTCAATCACCCTTGTGTTGCGAATATCCGGAACATTCTCTTTAAACGTCAGCCCCAGTACCAGCACTCGGCTTCCCTTGACCGGCTTGTCAGCTTCGATCATCTTCTTGATTGTAGTTTCGGCAATGTATTTGCCCATGCCGTCGTTGATACGCCGGCCGGAGAGGATAACCTGCGGGTAGTAACCGATGCTTTCGGCTTTGTAGGTAAGATAATAGGGGTCAATACCGATACAGTGACCACCGACCAGGCCGGGTGTGAACCTGAGGAAATTCCACTTGGTGCCGGCCGCTTCAAGCACTTCGCTGGTGGAAATGCCGAGCTTATCGAAGATCAGGGCCAGCTCGTTCATCAGGGCAATGTTCAGATCGCGCTGGGTGTTCTCGATGACCTTGGCGGCTTCTGCGACCTTGATCGAAGAGGCGCGATGCACACCGGCCGTAACGACCGTACCGTAGACCAGAGCCACAGTATTCAGGGTCTCCTCATCCTGGCCGCTGACCACCTTGACGATCTTGTCAACCGTGTGCACCTTGTCGCCCGGGTTGATGCGCTCCGGGGAATAACCAACCTTGAAGTCCTGCCCACATTGCAGACCGGATTCCGCTTCAAGAATCGGCACACAGACATCCTCGGTTACACCGGGATAAACGGTTGATTCGTACACAACGATGCTGCCCGGTTTCAGATTGCGACCGATCGTCGTTGATGCTGCCTGCAGCGGACTAAGGTCAGGAGTCTTATCATCCCTGAGTGGCGTGGGGACGGTAACGATTATGAACGAGGCGTTTTTCAGGCAGGAGGGATCGGTGGTGTAGTTGATCTGCGTTGCGGCCAGGTCGTCAGACGTCAGCTCACCGGTGCTATCATGCCCCCTTTCCAGCTCAGCGACCTTGGTTGCACTGATATCGAAACCAATCACCGGGACATGACGGCCGAAAGCTGCCGCCAAGGGTAAACCAACATAACCAAGACCAACTACCGCGATTCTGGCGTGACCATTTTTAATGTCTGTGTATGAAACCATCCCAGCCCTCCGAAAGCGCAAAGAAAAAAACTGCTTTGCTTATAGCAGAAATCTCATATTGATGAAAGGGTGAACCCTTTAAAATGCTGCTTTGAAAAATCTGACTCACGCCCGTTCGTTTCTCTCACTCGAGACGCAGAGGACACAGAGGAAATCTTTGTTATTGGCTTCAACATTACATAAAACATATCATCCCCCTAACGTTCACTGCGCTTCAAAGAAGATCTAAAGATTATTGACAACCCTCCTTACTCCATCTTTCAGTAAATTCTCGTTGAAGTTGATCAGCAATCCCAAAGGCTTATTAGACAACTTGAGATATGTCAGCAGCTGTTTAATGTGCACAGGACTGACTTTGACCACAGATTTAAGCTCGATCACAACCTTATCTTCGACAAGCAGGTCCAACCTGAAGCCATGTTCGTTAACCACCACTTCTCGATATATGACTGGTAAATCGACTTCCTTTTTAACCTTTAACTTTTGTTCTTCAAGCTCAATGATTAGACAAGACTGGTAAACAGATTCAAAGAGACCAGGGCCAAGTTCTCTGTGAACATTAATAGCCGAATTTATAATAAGATTCGATATATCGTTGATCGTCATATTCGCCTTCCTTAACAATAAAAAATATGTCTTTCTCTGCGTGCTCGGCGCCTCTGCGAGAGAAAATAGTATTTATAAAAATCGGCCCGCCTATACAGGCGGGCCATAACAATCGTCTCATCACAATGAGACATCACAAAATGGGGTAGAAAGATTCCGCATCCACTCCCTCGCCGCCCCCCCCCTCGCTCGTAGCGGCTTGGCATGCTGCGTAATGGAAAGTGCATTACATCTACGGAAATCTTTCTTTGGCACAGCTCTGGGTAAACTACACCTTGCCCCCCTCAAAAAGCGACCATGCATAACCCTGATCGCAAAACATTGCTACATATTGTCAGCCTGTTCAATCCGTCATAACCCGCTGACCGTGAAAACATAACCCTGCTCAGTGTCTCCAACCACATCGATATCGGCCACCGGCGTGGGGGTGGAGTTCCCGGCCGATCCATGGGCCGTCTCCAGCAGAACGGAGTAATTGCGGACGATATCACCTGCCATGATCTGGACCCGGGCAGTTTCAGGACCTTCACCGCGATAATAGTTAACCGCAACCCGGTATCTGCCAGTTTCAACCTGGCTGCAGAAATTGACAAAATAGTGTTCCGGGCCATACGAATCGACGTCATCACGACTCAGAACGCCTGGCATGCCGATCATATTTGAATAGTAGACGTGCTCCAGGCTGGGTTCAAAGACGTGCAGGTCAACGTCCGGCTGCTCACCCCAGGTCAGTGTTACAGTGATAGGGCCTCTGCCAAACAACGGCGGCGGCCACATCAGGGCATTGGCTTCACTGAGAATGGTGTTGATAATCATCGGGCCGCTCTGGTTTCCGTTGAGGTAGGAATCGATGAAGTTGTGATGTGTCCAGTCGGTAGTTTCATTTGAATTATCAATATTCCCGGACAATGTGCTGGACAAAACCACACGAACGGCATTCACGAGAACATCATCCACCAAAGTGAAGTATGGCCCCCCACCTGCCACATAGCTCGCCGGATTAGCAACCGATACAATCCCGAAGGCATCCATCGGCAAGTCATTAGCAGCCAAATTGGAATAAGCAGCGTTCGCATAGAGATTGCCCTGTGAGTGCGCAACTACGATGAGTCGCTTTCCTTCCAACAGTACGTTGCCTGATAACGCTGAATATGTTTCCGCAAATCCTCATCAATAAGCGCCTCAGCAGATATCAAAAGCAGACCGCAACATCTTGTGCGCTGATCTGAAACCAATCGGGAGCAATGTCCAGACTGGCTAAGCCAACGCCAATAAGAGGCAACTTGATCACCAGAGCGCTGACGAAACAGCTTCAAGAATTGACTGCTATCCCCTCGTCATGATTATATGAAAGCTCAAACTTCCAACCTTCATCTTGATAGATCTGCCAGCTCTAACCATATTAGTCTTCAATTTCCTCAATCCGGATCTGCAGCCGAGGTTTGCTCATTAAACATCCCATTGCCAAAAAAAACATAGGTCTGCTGTGCGCAATAGTTAGCTTCACATTCGTCTACCAATGAGACTACAGTCAATAAACACAATAAAAACATTACATTACATAATAATTTCATTCTCCCCCTCCAATCAGTTTTCAAGAGCATCAGGATCAAAAGTACAACTTTGATTCCACATAGAAAAAGGTGCTGATGGGAATGACCCACCACCTAAAATTCGACTCGAATCAAAATAGGCGTGCGCTCTATCACTAGTGTTAACAACTCTAGCGCTTTAGCTCTTCAATCAACTGATGTGCATCATCAGAGCGGATGTAATCGAGGCATTCACCTGCCCTCTGCAACGCGTCCATATCATTGTGAACAGCATCGCTATCACCTTCACGAGCATGAATCATAAAATTCTGTAAGCGGATAGTAGGCCTGAGTCAGAGCCATGCGGGTTTTCTCGGAGTTACGATAATTCAGACCTATCCATCGATCTATATCGTCACGAACTCCATTCTGGTCAGAATCGATACCCTCTATCGTTGCGTCACCTGCCGGGCCGGGGTCGGGAGGCAGGTCCAGCGACGAGTTCGCCCAAGACCTGTACAACGAGATACCCACCCGGCTTGCCTCGCACGCTGACCGACAGGACATTTTCCAGGTCATGGGGAACAATGACACGTTGCAGATTGGTAACCTTCTGGCTGAAATCCGAGGGTTTCAGGACCTTCACCCCATTGAGGATGATAACTGCACTCGACACCCGGTCTGCACCATCTTCCGTACCGTTCCGAACCGCAAGGACAACGTCCTCATAGCCAAGGCTCGAAAACCTGAGCTCTTCCTGCAACGGTTTTCCTTGCACCGACTCGAAACGTGCCTCAGCAATAACTTCCAACGCCAAGGCTGTTGAAGCAATCGGACCGACAACTAGCAACAACATCAAAATGAAACCGGTTTTCTTCATACGCTCCTCCTTTTGATAGCAATCAAGTACATGGCGGCAGATTAGATTTGCGCCGCCTCCCATTACAATTCTCATGTAATCATGAGCATTCAGACATAGGTATCCAGTCTTCGTGGCTTCACGGAAAATCGCCACGGAAAGGTGGTAGTAATAATTGGACAGAAGTGGGATTGGTGCACCCGAAACAGGGTGCTGAAGGATGTTTCCTGGACTAAACACTACCGTCCCGGACCAGCCAACAGCGCAAGCCGTAGCCTTGTTCATGCGCCCCCTCCTCAAGAAAAACAAATCAAATTAAATAAAATAAAAAGACAACTGGTTGCACGTTAATTTATACAAATAATAATTGTCAAGCTTAAAGTTCCTCTAACTTGCTGATTTCACGACACCACACATCAACTTTCAACAAACCCAACCGCTGCAGAGGTCAATTCCTCCAGCGCAGCGACGCTGCCTGCTTCAGTGTAGACCCTGACGACTGGCTCGGTTCCCGACTTGCGGAACAAGGCCCATGAGCCGTCTTCGAGGATCAGCTTGACGCCGTCAGTGGTGACCGTCTCACTGACCTGCTTGCCAGCGAGCTGATCCGGTGGCGAGGCGAGCTTGTCGCCGATCTTCTCTGCCAACGACATGGAGAGGCGCAGGTTCTTGCGGGACGTGTGGAATTCACCGACACGTGCGTAGAGATCTTGCAGCAACTGGTTGATCGTCTTGCCTTCAACTGCGACCATCTCGGCGACCAACAGGCAGGCCAGCACACCGTCCTTGTCTGGGACGTGGCCACGCAAACTCAAACCGGCGCTTTCTTCTCCACCGATGACGATCTGGTTGTCGCGAATGAACTCGCCAATATATTTGAATCCGACCGGGGTCTCTCGCACCGCGTAGCCATGATGGGCCGCTACGGCATCTATGAAATGTGAGGTGGCCACCGATCGCGCGGCGTCACCCGACTCCCCTTTCCTTCTGATCAGGTAGTCATACAGCAGGGCCAGGATATAGTTCGGCTCAATGAAAGTACCGTCGGCATCGATAATCCCATAGCGGTCGGCGTCTCCATCAGTCGCCAGGCCGAGAGCAACCCGCTGGTCACTTTTGACCCTGGTGATCAGGGCATTGAGATGAGTGCCATCAGGATCAGGCGGCATGCCGCCAAAGTACGGATCACGGTTACTGTTGATCGTCTGCACCCGTAGCCCGGCTTCAACTAACATACTGTCAACATAATCACGACCGGCACCGTACATCGGGTCGAAGATCACCGTCATTCCGGACCGGCCGATGGCCTCCAGGTCGACTTTTTTGCGAATCACATCGAGGTAGTCGGGCATCGGATTGATCTCTTCGACCAGTCCTGAGCGTACAGCCTGATCCAGAGGCATATCGCGGTAGCAGACTTCACCGAGCATGGCATTGGCGCGCCGCTCAATATCAGCGGTCACTTCCGGCAGCGCCGGACCTCCCCAGGCGGTGGAGAACTTGATGCCGTTGTATTCGTATGGATTATGGCTGGCCGTGAAGTTGATCGCGCCGTCCGTGACCCGTCGCATTATCTCGTTGGCAATGACTGGGGTTGGCGTGTCGTCTTTGCAGATGAAAGATCGTACACCGGAACCGGCCAGGATTCTGGCGGTTTCGTGTGCAAAACGTTCACCGAAGAACCTGCTGTCGTGACCGATAACCAGACCACGGTCACCACTGTTCTCGGCCTTAAGAAAATCGGCGATCGCCTGAACAACCACTCGGACATTCTCCAGGGTAAAATCCTCGGCCAGGATCCCGCGCCAGCCTGAAGTTCCGAACTTGATCTGGGGCATGCGTTTTTCTCCTTGATGGAAATTCATCATGTGATGTTTGAAGAATAGCAGATGAGACGGGAGGTGCGAAGCGCGAGGCGCAAAAAATCTTTAGCTCACGCCCGTTCGCTTCACTCACTCGAGGCGCTGAGAGCGCAGAGAGCCTCAAAACTTCAAGCGTTTAAAGCTATTTTTTATTCTTTCTCTGCGCGCTCTGCGCCTCTGCGAGAGATATCTTTTGATTTTTTCTCTTGGATTTTCACACCTCACACTTCGCGCTTCAGATCTCCTCATCCTCCTGCATAACCGGAGCAGGATAATCCTCGATGTCGGCGACATAGGCACAATCTGCAGGCAGGAAACCTTTTTTGATGTTTTCAGGGGTCAGTCGCACACAACCGGGGCGTTTCTCGTCGCGTACGTTATAAATACGGCAAAGCTTCGTTTCAGGATCGAGATGTTCACACGGGAGGCCCGTATAATAGATGCGCCCCTCGAAATCGATCTTTTCGTAGCAACAGCGGCCGCATCGACTGCAGATCGACTCCCACTTCATCTTATTCGGTTTACTGGGTTTTGTCATATCAACAAACTACCTGACGTGAAAAATCCGGTCAATGGCAACAACTTATGGATTTTTTAAGTTGACAATGATCGGCAAAAGGGGTTAGAAATCCCCCTCGGAAACCAGAATCGTTGAAAGACAAAGGAGTGCCCCATGCAGTGTCAAACAGTTCTTCCCGGTACAGAATGTACTTTCTGGAGTAAAAAAGGTTGTGTTTGTGAGGGCGGCAGCTGCCAGAACGTGATCGAAATGTGTGAAGGTTGCGATCATATCGTTGAAGGCACCATCGGTCCGGTCTGCCTCAAGGCCCCTGCCCCGATCAAGAAATGGTCCGCAGGCCTCTGCAACTTCGCCACTCATCGGAAAGTTGAAGTCAAGATTGAAGACGTCAAAGTCAACCCGCTCAAAGCTTCGAAGCGCGCTGGTCGTTAACGACAAACTTGACGACGTAAAAGATTTAGGGCCGGCAACCAATTGGTTGCCGGCCTTTTTTTGTGCAAAGAGATTAGCCACGGATCAAATCTGAAAAATCGGCTTGAAGGCAAAACCTTGTGGACGCTTAAGGTTTTCGTAGTTCTCGTCCCGCGTCACTCGTCCCGCGGGCCTGATTCTTCCCCATCAACCAGCAAAGGCAGGTCTTCCATGAGCCCTTTTGTTTCCGCATCCGGTGCCAGCTCACTGAATTCGCTGAGGGTCGGCAAAGAAGACAGATCAGGCAGGCCAAACAGTTCGAGGAACTCCTTGGTCGTACCATAGATCATCGGCTTGCCGGGGACATCCTTCTTGCCCAGAATTCTGACCAGATGCTTCTCCAACAGGGTTTTCAGCACGCTACCGGAATCGACGCCACGCAGGTATTCGATTTCCGAACGGGTAACCGGCTGGCGGTAGGCAATAATCGCCAGGCTCTCCAGTGCGGGTCGAGAAAAACGGAATGGTCGGCTGCGACCAAGCTTTCTCAGGTAATCGGCATATTCCGGGCGGGTCCTCAACTGGTAGCCGCCTGCAACTTCCTGCAGGAAAAACCCGCGCGGGCGCTCGGCGTAATCCACCTCAAGGGCCTCTATAGCCTCCCTGATATCTGTCAGAGGCACATCCAGCGCTTCAGCCATACGTTCGGCTTTGATCGGCCCGTCGGCAGCAAAGACCAGGGCTTCGGCCATTGGTATGAGATCATGTATATCCAAGAGTGTCTTCTCCGACTTCCAGCTCTGCGGTTTCGTCAACTGCGACCGACAGGAAGAGCCAGATGGTTCCGTGATGAGTGTTTTGCATGAAGCGGACCATGCGCATCTTGACCAGTTCCAGAAGGGCCAGAAAAGTCACGATGACCTCCGTGCGCTTGATACCGTCGCTGAAAAGATCGAGAAAAGCCACACTTTCCTTTCCCTGCAATCCGGTCAGAATCGCGTTGATGCGATCCGTCACGGAAAGTTTTTCCATATTGACTTCGTGAACAAGTTCCTCGGGCTTTTCTTCAAGGACGTCCCTCAATGCGGCCAGCAGGTCAAACAGGCCGACTGCGACAAAACCCGTCTCGGCCTCTTCCAGAACCTCAGGCTCGGGAGCTGCACGGGTAAACAGGTCGCGGCCCAAAAGATCACTGGCTTCGAGTGTTTCCGAAACATCCTTGTATTTCTGGTACTCGAGCAGTCGCCGGACCAGTTCTGCGCGCGGATCCTCATCCTCTTCTTCCGTCTCGTCTTCGACGATACTCGGCAGGAGCATCTTCGACTTGATGTGCAGCAAGGTGGCCGCCATCAGCAGAAATTCCCCTGCAATGTCGAGATTGAGGGTCTTCATGGCATCGAGAATGCCCAGGTACTGCTCGGTGACCGCGGCAATCGGGATATTGGAGATATCCATCTCGTTTTTCTTGATAAGATGGAGCAGAAGGTCGAGCGGCCCCTCGAAATTTTCCAGTTGTATATCGTAGCCACTCATCATCATCACCGATAAAAGAGCAGGCGCATGGTCTGCTCGACGACATCCATATGCGGACCGGCCATCAAAGACACCACGTGGTTGACTGCTGGTCCGAAAGCCGCGCTCCAGATCGACGTACCAAAAATCAGAAAGACGATCAGCAACATGCCGAAAGGCTCGATGCGTCGCAGCATCAGCGATTGTTTCTCCGGAAGAATACCCATCAGCACACGACCGCCGTCGAGCGGTGGAATCGGCAACAGGTTGAAGAGGCAAAGGATGATGTTGATATAGAGACCGAAGGCAGCCATCAGGCCGATCGGCTTGATGAATGACAACACTTCGCTGGTCTCGGGAAGGGAGGCCGCACTGAAGACCACGAGGCGTAGCAGCAGCGCACAAAAGAGCGCCAGCATGAGGTTCGCCAGAGGGCCGGCAAGGGAGACCCAGATCATATCCTTCTGCGGATGGCGCAGGTTGTTCGCATTGACCGGAACCGGACGGGCCCAACCAAAACCAAAGACCAATAGAGCGATGGTGCCGATCGGATCGAGGTGCTTGAGCGGGTTCAGCGTCAAACGACCGAGCAGCCTGGCGGTCGGGTCCCCGAACTTTTCGGCAGAGAACCCGTGCGCCACTTCATGCAGGGTGACGGCCAGCAGCGCCGGCACCAGCATGATGGAAATTTTCAGCAGGATATGTTCCATAAGGAAAGGAATCTACCGATCTATAAAAGGATGGGTATTTTTAGCAGATGCGCTGTCAGGAGTCAATGGGGACAGTTTGGAGTAGAAAGCATAAGTGACTGATTTTACTTTACTAATTATTGGTTACAAAAAATCATTAAAAACCTGAATAACAGGACGCTGATTTACATGATGAACGCTGATAAGACAAAATCAATTTATTGATATTTTAATTCAAAAGACGGGTTTCGAATAGTTTCAGATCAGCTTCTTCAGATTTGATCAGTGGCCAAGCAGCCTTGGTAGTTCTGCACTCAAGATTTCCCGCGCCGCGCGCCATGCGCCACGCGCCCCTTAATCTCTTTCCCATATTTCCGCAACACATACGCCTTCTCATCTTCCAGCGTCGCAACCCGGTCATCGAGTCTTGCACCCAGCAAATCATCGAGAATTGTCCGGAACAATGGCCCCGGCGGGAAACCCATGGTCTCCAGATGGTGGCCGGTCAACATTGACTGGACGGTCCGCAGGTGTGTTATGTACCGCGAAATCCACTGTCGCACGGACTCCTTTGAGGCTCTGGCCATCATCAACAGCAGGATTTCGGTCGACAGTGGCTGGAACCAGCGATACAGACTGCTGTTACGAGGTGGTCGGGTGCCCGGGTTGCGTCGTTCCAGTTGCCTCAGGACACCAAGGGCTGTACTGCGCTGGTTGATCAAGATGTCCCGATACCGCGGTATGATCTGCAACCGGTCGCAAAGGCTCCTGATCCCTGCCCGATCCAGCACAGAGGTGCAGACGAGAAAGTAGCAGAGCCAGCGTTCACAAGATTGCCCGGTATAAAGCAGATCGTACCAGTCCATGGCTCGCCTCGCTTCATCAAAGAACCTGGCATAATCGACTTTCTGTGACAAAGCAGGATGCAGAGTACTGAGGACATTGAGTTTTGCCAACCGCGTGATTGGCGGCAAAGGCCGGTCCTCGTTCATGATCAGGTAAAGCTCGGTGAAAATTCGTTTACCACTGACTTTATCCAGTAAGCCAAGACGCACGGCGCTGTTCAGAAGATGCTCCGTCTGCTTGCCGATCTGGAATCCGAGCCGCTGCTCGAAACGAACCGCCCGAAATACGCGGGTTGGATCTTCGACAAAACTGAGATTGTGTAATACACGGATCGCCTTGTCATCGATATCTCTCTGGCCGCCGTAATAATCGAGCATTTCACCATAGGCTTCACGGTTCAAGCTGATTGCCAGCGTGTTGACAGTGAAATCCCGCCGGCTCAGGTCCATCTTCACCGAAGCGTGCTCGATATCTGGCAAGGCCCCGGGCTTCAGGTAATACTCCATGCGCGCCGAAGCGATATCGACCTTGAAACCATCCGGATAGATGAGAACCGCCGTACCGAATTTGCGATGGCAGCGGACCCGGCATTCGTGCTCGCGGGCAAAACGCTCGGCAAAAGCAACGCCATCACCTTCAACGACGATATCAACATCGAGGTTTTCCTTGTTCAGCAGCATGTCACGCACGAAGCCGCCGACGACAAAGACAGCCACATCAAGTTCGTCGCCGATCATGCCGAGCTGGGCGAGAATCTCCTGAATCCGACCGGGCAGGCGATTACGGATCAGGCGCTGAATCTGCCCCGACTTGTAGCTGCGTCCGCCCCTGCTGACCAGACTGCGTTCCCCGGATCGTGGCGGCGTGCCGACGCTGCTGGCCAGATGGCGCAACAGGTCGGTACGGGTGACGGCACCGACCAGCTTGCCCTCATCGACAACCGGGACGAAACGCTGGTTGCTTTCGACGATAAATGACTTGAGAACGGCCACGGTCGTTTGGGGTGCGACCTGATGGAAATCGCTGGTCATGATCTCGCTGACCGGCTGTTTTTGCAGGCCGTGATACATCGCCTTGTCGACCAGCTGGCGGGAGATGATCCCGACCACTTTCTGCTTACTGACGACCGGCACCGTGTTGATGTTGAAACGGGACAGGACCTGGTGTGCGTCAGCAACCGTTTGCTCGACCATAACCGACTTGACCGGCGTCGACATGAGGTGCAGAACCTCCCACTGGGGCTGAACATGCTCCTGCAGAATGACCGGCAACCGCTCAAGGACCTGAACCAGAGTCATGTCACGCACTGCGCAGGAGGCAGCTGAAGCGTGACCTCCGCCACCAAACTCACTCATGACGTCACCAACGTGAACCTCTTTGAGACGGGAACGGGCGACGATAAACACACGGCTTTCCATGCGAATAACAATGAACAGGACATCGAGGTTCTCCATGTCCTTGAGCTTATGGGCAAGAGTGGCAATATCGCCGACGAAGTGATCGACCGTGGCATGAGCGATGGCGACATTGATACCATGGATATTGAGGATGGTCCGGCTCGCGATCAGATCATTGAGTAGCCGGACCTGATCTGGGGTCAATTCCTGGACAATCAGGTCGGCGACGATATTCAGATTGGCGCCGTGCTCCAGAAGATAAGCGGCGGCCTGGTAATCCCTGACCGTGGTCGTATGAAAAGTCAAGCTGCCGGTATCTTCATAGAGGCCGAGCATCATCATGGTCGCTTCATCGGCAGAGACCTTGATCTGCTTCTGCATAAAGATATGGGCCATGACCGTAACGGTCGACCCGACCGGCTCGACAACCTCGACAGAGCCTTTCAAACTGCCTTTCTTGGCAGTGTGATGATCGTAGATATGGATATCGACGCCGGGGCGCTTGGCCACATCGGCGAAGGGGCCAATCCGGGCAGCCTGACGGACATCGACCAGGATCAGGCGGGTCACGGCATCGAGATCGATATCGCGGACCCTTTTGAAACCGAAGGCATATTGAGCGCTGTTGAGGAAGAACTCACGCAGGCTGCGCTCCTGGCCGCCGGGGAAGACCATCTCGGCGTCGGGATACAATCGCCTGGCAGCAATCATCGATCCGAGGCAATCAAAATCGGCGTTGATGTGGGTCGTGATGACGTCCATGGGAAACCTGCGGCTAGGGGCTGGGGGCTGGGGGCTGGGGGCTGGTTAGGTAACTTTACCATAGTATGTTTCAAGCCCCCAGCCCCCAGATTCCAGCCCCCGCCTTTAAAGTTTGAGACTTCCAATCAGTTCGTGGATATCCTCAATCCCCTCGTCAAGACAGAACTCCTCGATCCCGTCGATAATCGTCTGCATGACTGACGGGTCGACGAAATTGGCGGTACCGACCTGAACCGCTCTGGCACCGACGATCAGGAATTCGAGGGCGTCCATGGGACGGGATATGCCACCGATGCCTATGACCGGCACCGAGACGGTCTGCACGACCTGGTGCACCATGCGCACGGCTATCGGACGGATCGCCGGGCCGGAAAGGCCGCCGGTGCGGTTGGCTATTCTCGGCTTGCGGGTGTGGATATCCACCGACATACCGGTGATGGTGTTGATGCAGGCAATCGCATCGGCACCGGCCTCTTCCACAGCCCTTGCCACGACTGTGATATCAGTCACGTTTGGTGTCAATTTGACGATCAGTGGCTTTTGCAGGTTCTTGCGCACCAGTGCAACGACTTCACTGGCAGCCCTGGGGTCCGTGCCGAAGACGATCCCGCCCTGCTTGACGTTCGGGCAGGAGATATTCAGCTCTCCAGCGGCAATCTCAGGGATGTCATTCAAACGCTTTGCGACTTCGCCATACTCTTCCAGGGTGTTACCGAAAAAGTTGGCAATAACCGGGGTGTTGACAGTGCGCAGGAAAGGCATTTTGTACTGGATAAACGCCTCGATGCCGACATTCTGCAGGCCAATAGCGTTCAGCATGCCACTGACAGTCTCGGCGATTCGCGGGGTCGGGTTACCGGCCTTCGGTTTCAGCGACAATCCCTTGGTGACGATTGCGCCGATCTTTTCCAGGTCGAGGAAAGGTGCGTACTCTTCGCCATAGCCGAAGGTCCCTGAAGCGGGCATGACCGGGTTGCGCAGCTTGATACCCGCAATCTCGACCGCCATGTTGGGCTTTTTGACTGTTGTCTTGATCGGATTACTCATCACTCACACCCCCCGCAGCCATGACTCTGCGCCAGAGCATTCCAGTCGAGATACTGGGCTTTGAAAACCGGTCCGACCTTGCAAGTGCAAAGATAGCTCGGACGCTCCTCGGTATGCCCTGCACCCTTGACCACGCAGCCGAGGCAGGCGCCAACGCCGCACGCCATCGACTCTTCCAGGGAAACCTGCAACGGCGTCTTGTTGGCCAGGCAGATATTACGCACGGCACAGAGCATCGGCATTGGCCCGCAGGCAAACACTTCCGCTTTGGGGAATTGTTGCAGCTTGTGCTCCAGTACCTGGGTCACCAACCCCTCTTCGCCGAGACTGCCATCATCGGTGGAAACATAGGTCTCGACACCAAGTCGTTCAAATTCGGTCACCGCAAAGATATCGTCACGCGTACGGCCGCCCATCAACAGCCGGACACTGCAACCTTTTTCAACCAGTTCGCCAGCCAGCATGTAGAGGGGGACCAGACCGATCCCACCGCCGACAAGAATCCTTTCCCCGTCGCATGAAGGAACATCGAAACCGTTGCCGAGCGGGCCGAGCAGCTCCACCTTGTCCCCTTCGTGAAGCTCTGCCATGATCGTCGTGCCCCGGCCTACGACCTTGTAGACGATCTCGACAAACTCCTTGGGCGGCAGGCCATCGCAGTCCGCCGGCAGAAAGCCGGTACGAAAAATGCCGAACGGTCGCCGCAACAGCGGCGGCAGCGAACGCTGCACACGGAACATGACAAACTGCCCGGGATGGGCAGTCTCGCTGAAGCCTGGCACCAGAATTCGCATCCGGTAACATCCGGGTGAGATCTCCTGGTTGGAAATGATCTTGGTCCTGTAGTTCTTCATGCGAAAGATTTCTCCTGATCGGGACGCTTCTTATTCGACCGCAGCATCCACCTGGTATGTCATTAACAGGGCGTCTTCACCATCCGGGTAGTACGAGGGTCGCCTGCCTGCCGCAATGAAGCCGAATCGTTGATAAAGCGCAATCGCCGGCGCATTGCCGGTGCGCACCTCAAGGCAGACCGAGTTCAAGCCTGATCTACGGCTGCGTTCGATGACGTGCTCAAGCAGCCGGGCGGCAACCCCCTGACGACGCATGCGCGGCAGGGTTGCCAGGTTCTGGATCTGCAATTCCCCGGCGATCAGCCATGAGCAGAGGAAGCCGGCGAGGACATCACGGCACCAGTACAGGTCGATCTTCGCCGCCGGATTGGCAAATTCGTCAGCAAAGTGCTGCATACTCCACGAATCGTGCTGACTGGCAAGTTCAAGCTGGTAGACAGCAGGCAGGTCAGCCCGGGTCATCGGCGCGATCCTGTCATCACGCGGCAGAACAATGAGTTGATCGTTGTGAAGCAAGGGCACGCTTTCCACATCAGCTTGAACGTCAAAAAGGTGGTTCATAATAGGATACCGGCCCCGACCTGTAAAGAGCTGAATCAATCCGGTCACGGTTGACTGACAGGCGCAGTTTACCGCCCATTTAATGCTTTGCGATTGACAACCCGCAGGGGGGTGATTTATTTAATAGCGCTACCTTTTACAAATTAAGGAGATCACTCTTGTCTGATCGTTCCAGCATGACCTATAAAGGCGCCGGCGTCGATATCGAAGCCGGTAACCGTTTCGTCGATCTGATCAAACCTCTGGTCAAGTCGACCAACCGTCCGGAGGTTCTCACCGATATTGGTGGTTTCGGCGGCCTGTTCTCACTGAACAAGGACAAATACAAGTCACCGGTACTGGTCTCATCCACAGATGGCGTCGGCACCAAACTGAAGCTCGCGTTCGAGCTTGACCGCCACAATACGGTAGGTATCGACCTGGTTGCCATGTGTGTCAATGACATCATCGTCCAGGGTGCCGAGCCACTCTTTTTTCTCGACTACCTGGCAACCGGCAAACTCGCTCCGGAAAAAGCGGCCGGGATCGTCGAAGGGATTGCCGAGGGTTGTCGTCAGGCCGGCTGCGCTCTGATAGGTGGTGAGACAGCCGAACTGCCAGGCTTCTACGGTGACGGGGAATATGACCTTGCCGGATTTACGGTCGGCGTAGTGGACCGCGATGCCATCATCGACGGCTCCTCCATCCAGGTCGGCGAAGTGCTGATCGGTATCGCTTCGAACGGGCTGCACTCAAACGGCTATTCCCTGGCACGCAGGATTGCCAGCGAGCGACTCGAGGGGGGGCTTGACGCCGTCCTGCCGGAACTTGGCGAATCGCTCGGCGACGCATTGCTCCGGCCGACCAGGATTTACGTCAAGTCAATTCTCAACCTGCTGCGCAGCTTTACGATCCAGGGGATGGCCCACATCACCGGTGGCGGCTTGCTGGAGAATGTGCCAAGAGTTTTACCGCGTCACTGCAAGGCAGTCATCCACAAGGACGCCTGGCCAAAACTGCCCCTGTTCGAGATTTTGCGTGAGGCCGGCAACCTCGAAGAGAAGGAACTGTATCGCACTTTCAATTACGGCATCGGCATGGTCCTGGTGGTACGCAAGGAAGATGCCGATGACATCATCTCGCGCCTGCACGGCCTGCATGAGCAAGCCTACGTGATCGGTGAGATTGCGGCGTGCGAAGACTGTGCGGCACAGGTCGAATTAGTATAAAACCAACGGTAAGACCCTATTGAGTAATCCTGAGGAAATTCCATGTCAAAACTGTTGCGCATAGGGGTGCTCGCCTCGGGTGGCGGGACCAATCTGCAGTCGATCATCGACCGCTGCCAGGATGGCAGTCTCGATGCCGAAATTGCCATTGTCATCTGCAATAACCCGGATGCCGGGGCTCTGAACCGCGCAGCTCAGGCCGGGATTGCCACCCAATGCATCAACCATCGTGGATTTTCCAGACGCGAGGACTTCGATACCGCCGTCGTCAGCGCCCTGCAGGAAGCCGGTGTAGAACTTGTGATCCTGGCCGGTTTCATGCGCATCATTACCCAGACATTTATCGACGCATTCCCCAACCGCGTCATCAATATCCACCCGGCCCTGCTGCCTGCCTTCCCCGGGCTGCATGTTCAGCAGCAGGCCATCGATTACGGTGCCCGATTTTCCGGATGTACAGTTCACTTCGTCGATGGTGGTGTTGATACGGGGCCGATCCTTATCCAGGCGGTCGTGCCGATTCTGCAGGATGACACAGCTGAGACCCTGGCTGCCCGGATTCTCGAACAGGAGCATAGAATCTATCCACGGGCAATTCAGCTGATCGCTGAAAACCGGGTACACATCAACGGCCGACAAATCACCATAGACCCTCCCTGCCAGCCCGCTCCAGCAGCACTTGTCAACCCGGCCCTGGAGGATTGATTAATGAGGCATGGAGCGCCTGATGCCGGCAGCAGTAAACCGATTCTGGTCAGTGCCTGCCTGCTCGGCCTGCCGACCCGTTATGACGGCAAAGCCAAACGTTCCCAGGCGGTCATAGACTACCTGCAGAAAGAAAATCTGCTGCCTATCCCGGTCTGCCCGGAACAACTTGCCGGCATGACTACCCCACGGGCAAAAGACCTTTTTTCAATCCGGAGACGGACACACTGTGCTAAACGGTGATGGCCATGTAGTCTCGGAAACGGGGCAGGCGATGAATGATGTGTTTTGTCGCGGCGCAAGGGTTACCCTTCAGGTGGCCCGTTTGTGCAATTGTCGTCGTGCGCTCCTCAAGGAGCGTAGCCCATCGTGCGGCGTACATGAGATTTACCGGGGAGAGAGTAAAGTCTCAGGCTCCGGAGTCACTACAGCCCTCTTGATCAAAGAAGGCATTGAGGTTTTCTCTGAACAGGACATCTAAAATCCTACTAAATTCTGTATTCTATATTCTGAATACTGGATTCTTCATCCTGGACACTTGATTCCGCAAGGCCACCAACCATGAGCAAACATTATGATATCGCTATCGTCGGTAGCTCCCTGGCGGCACAGATCGCCGCCGCCCTGTTGGTCAAACAGGGCGGCAGGATCCTGTTTCTGAGCGAAACCGGGATGAAGTCCCCGACATGGTTTCATTCTTCTCTTTTCCTGGAAAAAATCCTCGGTGTACTGGGCGGCCGCTCCTGCTTTATGGCCCAGCGACCGATCCAAATCTTTTCCGAGAACTCAAGGTTGACCGTCAGCAACGATATCTCCCTCGACAAAGAGTTGCAGCGGGAGTTCGGGGCCTCCGGACCCGCCATCAGTGACTGGCTGGCCGGGCTCCAGGAGCAGGGGCAGCGACTGGAAGAGCTGTTCTGGGAGAACGGCGGCCTACCATGGCCATCGTTCAAGGCAAAGGCGCGTTTTAAACTGCTCTGCGTGCGCAACAGAGTGAATCAGTCTGTGCTGGAACGACCGATCGCGGATCAGCTCTCAGGCTTCGCGGACCAGCCGAGAGCATTCCTGACCGATCTGTTGCAGGGGCTTGCGTTGACCCCGGTCGACAACCTGTCCACAGCCCGTGCCGCGATCTTGTGGGCGCAGGCCCAGAGACCTGAGAACGTCAGAGGAGCCGAGTTCAGCCAGACGCTGGAGAAACGTTTCGACCAGTTTCACGGGGCAAGGGCCCATTTGGAGAACTTGAGGCCCTTCGAATACGACGGCTCGCGATGGACAGGCG
The DNA here is from genome assembly GCA_963825575.1 of uncultured delta proteobacterium. GTDB lineage: Bacteria > Desulfobacterota > Desulfuromonadia > Desulfuromonadales > BM103 > JAFDBW01. The sequence continues at coordinate 74,065 of CAWGUB010000013.1, read as the reverse complement.
GGCAGCTCGCATCGGGCGGCCGGTTCAGCGCCGACAACTTCCTCATCGGCGACCAGCGACTGGCCGGGCTGTTCGCGGCCGGCGAGCCGGTGCAGATTCCCTATTCCCCTGTTCGGGCCGCATGGCAAACTGACAATCTTGCCGGGCAATTATCCAGGCTGCTGGAGACGCGGGTGATCTGCGGAGGCCGTCTGCCGTTGCGGATGGCCATTGAACAGGCCGACGAACAGCTGCATGGACTGGTCCACAGCACCGTGGATGCAACTGCTGACGAGATCAGAATACAGCTCGAGCCGGCCCTCCCCTTTGCCAAGTACCGGCTCGACGCATTAGGCCGCGAACAGGGGCCAACGCCGCAAGCGATGCGTCAAGAATCCATGCTGCTGGCCGGCCTGCCGTTGCGGGCCGGCAGGAACCTGTACTGGGCGGACAACACCATCCTGCTCCCGGAGATGGACGGTGCCGGTGCAGCACTACTTGCATGGACGCTCTTTGCAAACCTTGGGAGCAGGACAAAGCCCGGGAAAGAGTAAGAAATGCTTGCAAAGCTGTTTCATCCATGTTAGAAGATTCCGTTCAGAACGTATAGGAGGAACAAGAAATGGCTAACGTATGTGATGTTTGCGGGAAGAAACGGATGACCGGCTGTAATGTCAGCCATGCACATAATAAAACCAAGAAGGTTTTCAAGCCAAACCTGCAGAAGGTGCGTGCCGTCCAGAACGGCACCGTGCGTAGCGTGAAGGTGTGCACGCGTTGCATCCGTTCAGGTGCAGTGCAAAAAGCCAGCTAAATTGTCTGGTGAAAAATTTTAAAGGGGCGGCCTTCACAGGCCGCCCCTTTTGTTTTATAACGACTGTAACCTAATGGACAACGAGTTTACTGTTTCACGGTTGCAATCCACTCGATCTCGATCATCGCCCCCTTCGGTAAAGCTGCAACCTGCACACAGGCCCGTGCCGGAGGCACCTCATTGAAACATTCACCATAAATTTCATTGACCGTTGCAAAATCAGCAAGATCCGTCAGGTAGATGGTGGTCTTGACGACGTCGGAAAAATCACAGCCGGAGGCATGCAGCATGGCACGCATGTTCGTCATGACCTGACTGGTCTGCGCCTCAATTCCGCCTTCGACGATGGCGCCGGTTGCCGGATCGAGGGGGATCTGCCCGGAGTAAAAGATAAAGTTTCCTGCCCGGATCGCTTGGGAGTACGGGCCGATTGCAGCGGGGGCGGCAGTGGTCTGAATCTGTTTTTTCAACATTATGGGCTCCTTGAATGAAAGGGTGAGGGCAGAATCAAATATTCAGAATTAAGTATCAGGGACTTAAAGAAAAAAAGGCTCTTCAACTGAATACTGGATACTGGATTTCATCGCCCGCGCCAGCACGGAGTTATGTATTAAAAGTCCAATCAACGAGTATATTTCTGCTCACTTTTTGGCACATACCATTTGATAAAGTTATAGGTAATTCCGGCCGGTGCTGGCTCAATGCCACGAAAGCGCCTGGCAACGGCGGGGAGCGCTTCGCCGACATACAGGAAGGTATAGGGCTGTTCATCAGCGAGAATTTCCTGGAAACGGTCATAGATCTTCTTGCGATCCTCGCGGTCAAAAACCCGTCGCCCCTGCTCCAGCAAAGCATCAACTTCCGGGTTGTTGTACTTGGTAAAGTTCAATTCCCTTGGCGCAGTTTTGCTGGAATGCCAGATATTGAATTGGTCCGGCTCTGGACCGCCGCTCCAGCCAAGGATAGTCGCATCGAAATTACCAGGAAAGATAAATTCCTTCAGGAATGTCGCCCACTCGACGATGCGTATTTCGATTTTAATGCCAACTTCCTTCAGCCGGCGCTGGATGATTTCCGCAGTTTTGGAACGCAGATCGTTACCCTGGTTGGTGACAATCGTAAAAGCCAGGGGTTGACCATTCTTATCCAGGACACCGTCACCATCACTGTCTATCCAGCCGGCCTCCGCGAGTAAAGCACGGGCCCTCTCAGGGTTGTATGCATAACGTTTGACGTCTGCATTGTACACCCAGGTATCCGGTTTGTAGGGACCGGTTGCGACATGGCCCAGTCCGAGCAGGACCCCATCGATAATTTCCTGCTTGTCAATCGCATAGGAAATTGCCTGGCGCACTCGAAGGTCCTGGAAGAGAGGCTTGATCAGGTTGTACCCCAGATAGGTATAGCTGAAAGACAGATAGCGGTATTTGTTGAAGTTACGGGTAAACGCCGGGGTATCGGTTTGCGTCTTGTATTGGATCGGCGTAAGCGCCATGAGGTCCAGCCCACCGGCTTGAAGTTCGAGAAACTGGGTCGAAGTGTCCGGAATGACCCGGTAGACAACCCGGTGGATATAGGGCAACCCTTCAAAATAATCCGGATTGGCCAGCAGCTCAACTTTTTCGCCGGCAACCCATTTGACAAACTTGTATGGCCCGGTGCCAATCGGACTTCTGGCTAAAGGACTCTTGGTGACATCCTGTCCTGCAAGAAGGTGTTTCGGGTGAATCGGGGTTCCCCAACTCTCGAGAGCCGGAGCGTATGGCTTTTCATAGGTGACTCGAAAGGTGTAAGGATCAGGCGCTTCGGCACTGGCGACCTGGAGAAAGTCCTCCGCATAAGAGGTTGGAACATCCGGGTTGATATACATCTGGTAGGTAAAGAGCACATCTGCACTGGTGAACGGCTGGCCATCATGCCAGGTCACATCCTTGCGGAGATGAAAAGTGAAGGCCAGATTGTCCTCGGAGATTTCCCAGGACTCGGCCAGTTCTCCTTCAAGTTGAAGATCCTTGTCGTAGCGAATTAAACCATTATAGACCAGGCGATTGATATCGCTCGATGCCGAATCGGATGAAAGTACCGGCAGCAGGTTGTTCGGCTCACCGATCGATGCCTCGATAAATGTATCTCCATGCACCGGCTTGGCAGCCTCTCCTTCTGCAGGGATTACGGCCTGTTGTTGTTCACAACCCACCAGAAGCGACAACAGGAAAAGCAAAAAGTATCTCACCATTTTCTCCTTTGGGAAGCACGCCGTAGGACAACCAAACGGGATGAATTCCTACCCTGTTTTCATTCAGGCAGATAAACGACTTTTACTCCGACCGGGGGTTTTACATCAAAGACGCCGGGGCGCAGCCGACCGTTTGTCTCTAAGTCTGAAAACTCCAGGCTGACCGTAGCATACTTTTCGGGCAGATCGAGGACCAACAGAGCGGGAAAAAGTGTCCCCTGCTCTCTGAATTTTGCATACTCAGCCTTGACCAGCAAATCGTTATTCTTGAAATAAGACGCTTCGACAAGTTGCCGCATCTGATTGAAAACCAAGCTCCTGGCGCTGCAAAGTCCCGTAACGCACCAGCAGCCACCCACCGTCCTTGAGATCAAAGGCCTCTTCCTTCCAGGCATCAATCAGAGGCGGCTGGTACAACAGCAGGCCGACCAGGTCAGGTACATCCAACGGAATGTGGACAAATTGTTGAAGGTTTTCGGGTGTTGCAGACCCCGTATAATAGAGGTTCTGCGCCGTAAGCAGGACGCCAAGCTGCCCGTTGGCTGCTGTGAGCGATACCAGAGGGGTGCCAAAAGGGCTCAGAGCCTCGGCACGCAGCCTATCAGGCTTTTCGGCGATCACTACGTGTACACCGTTGATCGACGTCATCGGAGCCTTCACTTTGACCCTGGCCAGTCCCTGCACCGACGAGATCAGGCCGGAATTTGCGGCCCAACCCTGCATCAGGCCGTCAGCAAAACTCTGGCTGACCGGCTCACCAAGATTTGGCCGTAACGGTGCACAGGACGACAAAAGCAGGACAAAGATAACGATTATGGCAGGGAAGCGGCCCAAGATACGGCCCTCACTGATGATCGGAAAGGTTTTCAAGCCTGTCACGCAGATCAAGGTTGTCTGGCTGCAACTTGAGAGCCTTCTCGAAAGCAGCGCGCGCCTCTGCCTGGTTTCCCAATGCGAGATTGATTTCGCCCAGGTGTTCAAGGACAACCACATCTTCGCTCAACTGCCGACTGGCTTCCTCGATAACTTTGAGTGCTTCCTGAAAACGACCCAGTCGGTAATACACCCATCCGAGCGTATCAAGAATATGAGGGGCCGGATCCAGGCTGATGGCGCGCTCGGCGTATTCCAGGGCTTCATCGAGATTGCGATTTTCAACGGCAAAAGCGTAGGCGAGGAAATTCAGTGCTTCGGCATGTTCATCTTCGAGGGCAAGCACTTCCTTCATCGTCTGGTTTGCTTCCTCGTGACGCCCGGAGCGTTCGAGAATCAGCCCTTTCTGATACAGCAACTCGTAATTATTCGGGTTACGTAGCACACCTTCTTCGATGACCGAGGCAGCCTTATCGTTCTGGTCGTTGGCCATGTACAGTGACGACAGGTAGTGAAAAACCTGGGGCCTTGGATTACCTGCAGCCTTTCTCGACTCGAGCAGTGTGATCGCTTCATCCAGTCGGTCATTCTCCAGGTAAATAAAACCAATATGGGACAGGGCATCATCGTAAAGCGCAGAATCCTTGTCGATGCCCTCGAATGCCTCCAGCGCCAGATCCCATTCCGAAAGCTTTTCGTAGGCACTACCAAGATAATAGCGCACTGGTTCAAGGTGTGGGTTTAGATCCAGGATTTCCCTGAAAACAGGAATCGCGTCCGACCAGCGTTGCTGCTCGAGATAAATCAGTCCAATCTTGCGCCGAGCTTCGAAATCGTCCGGCTTGAGCTCGACAATGATATTCAACTCTTCCAAAGCATCGTCATAGCGCTTCATCCCGATGTAAACACGGGCCAGATGATGACGCAGAGTGAAATCTAAAGGACGTTGTTCGAGTACTGCGGTAAAAACATCCAGAGCATTCTGCCACTCTTCCAACTCTTCATAGAGTAGGCCCAATTCCAGGGAGGCCTGGTCAAGATCGGGATTTTGGTCTATCAGGTTTCGATATTCTTCAACTGCACGATGGGTGAGACCGGTTTCCCGATAAAGCCTGGCCATTGCCAGGCGGCCGAGACGGGATTCGGGGTTAAGACGCAAAAGCTCCTTTAACTGGTCTGCCGCCTGGTCGAATTCACCCATCCTCACCAGGGCGATTGCTAGATGTAGATGGACCTGTCCATTGTCTGGTTCCAGCTCCATAACACGGTGGAAATAAGGCACCGCCTTGTCCGGTTGGCGATTGGCGAAATATGCGTTGCCCAGGGCCATGTTCGCCCTGACCGAATCGGGGTTGCTTAACAGGATATCTTCCACCACACGGACAGCTTTTTCAGGTTGGTCCATGTCGAAGTAGAGTTCTGCAAGTTCAAAACGCATTGTCTCATCATTCGGAGCGTAATCGATAGCAGCCTGATATGCTGCGACAGCCCCGTCCCGTCGGCCCTCGGCCAGCAGCATCCTCGCTCTCATGTAATGGTAATAGGCATTGGACTGGGGCTCGTTCAGGCGTGACACATAAGGAGCTTCGGATGAAGTGGTCATGTCATTAGAGACGTGAACATCGGCAGTGACGCAACCACTTGAGAAAATCGCCAGCAAAACGGTCAGTCTGCTGATACAGGACAGGGTCATACAGGATCCATGGATAAGAGAAAGATGAAAACTGAAAGTAGCACAGTCGCTATGGTCGGTCAATCAGGCAACGGCTTGATACAACGGCTTTACTTGTTTATATCTTCTGATAATCTTTAGTGAAATCAGTTTAAAGGGAAACTGTGAAAGATCGCGGGGCAACCTGAATCGAATACGGGGCGATGGCCATTGCCACTGCCCCTGTGACCATAGACCTGCCATGGACCCACTTCACAAGCCACAACTCGATCCTCTAATCAAGATCGACATATCAATCCCGGTTGATTATAATGCTCCGTCACTCATTTACAGAACCATGAACGACCGGGAGCAGTCATCATGAAAATCGAACGCAAACTGCCACTGAAAGATGCATGGGTTATCTGGTTCGTACTCGGCGTGGTCATGCTGAACTACCCGTTCATGCATATCTTCAACAAGAGTGTTCTGATTTTCGGTGTCCCGCTGATTATTATTTATTTCTTCATCGGTTGGCCGGTTTCTATCTTCGTTATTTATCTTTTTTCAGTCTACATGGGCCATGATTCAGCCCAGGATTTCACCGATCATGATGTGCACAACAAAAAGCACGGGGGACAAGAATGATTTCGCTCAAAATTGTCGCCCTGGTTTCACTGATTTATTTCGGCATCCTTTTCGGCGTTGCCTATTATGCTGATCGGCAGCGCAAACGCGGCCGGAGCCTGATCGACAACCCGTCCGTCTATTCTTTATCCCTGGCTGTCTATTGCACTTCCTGGACATTCTACGGCAGCGTCGGCAGGGCCGCAACGACCGGCATCGACTTTCTCACGATCTATCTCGGCCCGACCCTGATCGCCTTTTCTTGGTGGTTCCTGCTGCGAAAGATCGTCCGCATCAGCAAAGAACAGAACGTCACCAGCATAGCCGACTTCATTTCCAGCCGTTACGGCAAATCATCCGGGCTCGGAGCGATTGTCACAATCTTTGCGGTCCTTGGCATCATGCCTTACATTGCCCTGCAGCTGAAGGCAGTTGCCCGCAGCTTCGACCTGCTTGTCTATCCGCTTTCCACTGGCAGCACCATGCATGTCCTGCCGAGGTTAGACCTGCATTTTGACTCGGCTCTCGCTGCGGCCTTGATCCTGGGGCTGTTCGGTGTGCTTTTCGGCGCAAGGCATCTCGACACGTCGGAACGCCATGAAGGACTGGTTGCGGCAATCGCACTTGAATCTCTGGTAAAGGTGATTGCTTTTGTTGCGGCGGGGATCTTTGTTACATACGGGCTATTTGACGGGTTTTCCGATATATTCCATGAATTCCTGGTGCGATTTCCGGAACGTGAACACCTGCTGCGACTCGGAACTGAGAACAACTCTTACGCACATTGGCTGTCGATGACCGTTATTTCAATGATGGCCGTCATGTTCCTGCCTCGTCAATTCCACATCATGGTTATTGAAAATTGTCGTGAGGAGCACATCCGCAGTGCCATGTGGCGCTTCCCTGCTTACATGTTTGTCCTCAACCTGTTTGTCATTCCGATCGCTCTGGGTGGCTTGCTGCTCGGCAATGGTGACACCTACAATGCTGACTTTTTTGTCCTGACCCTGCCCTTGCAATACGGCCAGCCATGGCTGGCAATGCTGGTTTTTATCGGCGGGTTTTCCGCCTCGGCGGGAATGGTTATGGTTTCATCAGTGGCGCTGTCGACGATGATCCTCAACCACCTGGTCATACCGGTCATTCTGAAATTCCACTCCAAAGCTCAGAGCCTGTCCCTGCTATTGATCAATCTCAAGCGGATCGGGATTATCGTCGTCATCTTACTCGGCTATATCTACTACAGGTTCCTCGGTGAATCGGCAGCCCTGGTCAATATCGGCCTGATCTCTTTTGTGGCGGCAACCCAGTTTGCACCTGCAGTCATCGGCGGGTTGTATTGGCGACAGGCGACCCAACGGGGAGCCACAATAGGTCTGATCCTCGGTTTCGTCGTCTGGTTTTATACTTTGCTGATACCATCATTTGTCCAGTCCGGATGGATCGGCCCGGAAATTGTCAACCATGGGTTCTTGGGGCTGGCCATCCTTAAACCAACCGAGCTGTTCGGCTTGAACGGATTCGACATCTGGACCCACGCGCTCTTCTGGACCATGTTTTTCAATCTCGGTAGCTACCTGGCCATCTCCCTCCTTACTGCACCACAAGCAGAGGAACAGGAGCAGGTGCGTAAATTTGTCGATGTTTACAGGCCCAAGCCGGTCGTCAGCGAGAAAACCCGTATCACCCGTGCTCCTTCGATTATTGAATTCGTCGATTTGATGGCTAAGTTTGTCGGAGAGAAATCTGCCCACGCGGCCATCAGCGACTACCTCGGAAACCGCGATATTGATGAGAAAGGAAGCCTGTCCGAATACGAGCTGCCAAAATTGAAACGTTTCACAGAATTGACCTTGGCTGGCTCGGTCGGCGCAGCTCCGGCACGCATCATCGTCGAAAACTACCTTTCTGCACGCGGTAGTCACATGGAAGACGTCTTTGACCTGTTCGGCTCGATCAATATCAGCCGCACAGCCAGTCGGGAACAACTGAGCGTCCTTTACGATGCCGCCCGGTTTGTGGCAAGCGGCAATGACCTGCAGTCGATACTTGATGATATACTCAAAATCTTCACTGACCAGTTCAAGTTTGATCTCTGCGTCATCCGCATCCTTGATGAAGACCGACAAACCTTGACGGTACGCAGCCAGAGTGGCATGACCTCGGAACATTTCGGTGAGTCGGAACGAGACCTGACCACAGACACATTTATCGGTGAATCCTTTCTGACCAACACCGTCTGCGTGGTCAATGACACTGATTTCACCACCAAACCGCAAACCGCAGCAATCATCCATCGCGAGAAGATTCTTTCTTTTGCCCATGCGCCGATTAGCGTCGAAGGACAGCCGATCGGTGTCATTTCCGCTTTCTCCAGGACGGCAAAGGGTATATTTACCAAGGAGTTCCTCGAACTCTTCTCGAGCCTCGCCGGACAGGTAGGTGTCGCCTTTCGAAATGCCGAGCAAACCGCTCATCTGATTGCCGCCAGGGAGCAACAACGGGAACTCGAAATCGCCAAAAACATCCAACTCAGTCTGTTGCCTACCAAGATCCCCGAAGTCTCCGGCATCAGGCTGGGCGGAATCTGCATCCCAGCCAAAGAGGTCGGGGGCGATTATTATGATTACCTCTCCCATGATAATGATCGTCTCGACCTGGTGATCGCCGATGTCTCCGGACATAATGTCGGCGCTGCCCTGATCATGTCAGAGGCGCGCACCATGATTCGATCCCGCAGCGGGCAATTCAGCCATCCTGATGATCTGCTACGGGAGCTGAATCAGTTCCTGTATGAAGATCTGACCAAAGCCGAGCTTTTTATCACACTTTTTTATCTACAGTATCGACCTGATACGCGGGTCGTCGAATATGCAAGCGCCGGCCATTCTCCGACCCTGCTATGGCAGGCAGCGAAGGCCCAATGTCTCAGGCTCGACCCTGAAGGGCTGATTGTCGGCGTTAAGAAGGAATTCCCTTATGAGAGGGACTCATACAAGCTGGAAAGTGGCGACGTAATGATCATGTACACCGACGGTCTGACCGAAGCGGAAAACCAAGAGAATGAACTCTTCGGTGAGCAGCGCCTGGCCGGACTTCTCAGGGATAACCATCATTTGCAACCGCAGGAACTGATCAACTATGTCGTTGACCAGGTAAGAATCTTTACCGGTCACCAGAATTTCACTGACGATGTATCGATGATTGTGCTGCAGGCTGAATAAATACCCCGGCAAGAGAATGTTCAGAATCAAAGTTGCATTATGGTAATATGTACAGCAAAGGTTACGGTTTCAGGCTCGTCAAAATAATTTAAGGAGCATATCAAGATGAATTTGCAGATTGATGACAAAGGGGCAGCGGTGTTGCTGTTGGTTGAAGAAGAGCGGCTGGACGCGCATAACAGCGGAGAACTGAAAAATCAGATGCTCAAGCTCTTTGAGGAAGGGAAACACAACCTGGTAGTCGATCTTCAGTCAGTGCGCTTTGTCGATTCTTCAGGCCTCGGGGCCCTGGTCTCAGGATTTAAAAATGCCAGTTCCCGAAACGGTAACCTGAAGCTCGCCGGACTACAACTGCAGGTCAAATCAATGTTTGAACTGACCCGTCTGCACCGGGTCTTTGAGATCTATACAGACTCCGCTGAAGCTCTGGCCAGCTTCCAGCAGTAACTTGGCAGACGGAAAAATCTCAACCCGTATTCAGGTTTATTGTCATGACAACTGACCGGATCGCAGTCGATATAAAAGTCCCCAACCAGACACGCTACCTCTGTCTGATCGGTCATATTGGCGAAAATATTGCGCACACACTCCGCAACTACAGTGGCGACCGGAAAAAACTTGCCTACGACCTGAATCTGGTGCTGACCGAAGCAATGGCCAACGCAATTCTGCATGCCAATGAAGGCGACCCGGCCAAAGAATTGCACATCGAAATCAGTATCTTTAAAAAAAACCTGTTCATCAAGGTCTTCGATTTCGGGCAGGGCTTTGATATCAAGCAATACGTTGAGCCAGGCCACCCTCTCGACGATCACGGACGCGGCATTTATTTCATGCATACGATCATGGACGAGATCACCTACCGGCCAACCGACAACGGTCATGTGCTTGAGATGCGTAAGGCTCTCTAAATCAAGCCTGTTTGGTAGTTTTTCAGAATCAAGGACGACCTGTTGTCAGGGCGTCCTTTCTGTTATCAAACCAGGGGCGCATGCCCGCGCTTCCGGGTATTTCTTCATGCACTGACAAACAGTGCCACCAGTTCTCCATGATGTTCCAGCCGTAGATCGGCTTGAAGGTCCCCACGATAGGCAGCGAAAGGCATCCCGGCGGATTTCGCCGCAGCCTGATCAAGCTCGGAATCACCCACAAACAGGAGCTCATTTGGCACCAATTGCAGTCTTTTTGCCGCCTCGTAAAGCATATCTGGTGCGGGCTTTGGCTGATTTACATCACGACTGGTGACAACCGCAGAGAAGTAACTGCCCATGCCAAAGTGCTCAAGGATACCGAGCATGCTGTCCCCTCGGTTTGTTGCAATCGCCAGTGGACAGAATCCGGACAGTGTTGCAAGCGCCTCGCACACACCCGGTTCAGGCTCCATGTAGGGGATGAACTGTCGATAATCGAGCTCTGCAGCCACGGACAAGGCCTGTGGTGCCCGTTGTTCACCCAACAGATGCAAAAGAACATGGGTGCTGGCTGCAGTGTGGCAGAGATGTGCCTTCGCACGATCCGATTCTTTCACCGGAGGCTCATCGAAATGGGCCAGGACGGTATTGTAATATGCCAGGTTGGCTTTACGGCTTTCGAAAAGGACACCGTCACAATCGAAAACAATCCCCTGAACCCCGTTCATGAGCGGTGTCCCCGGCGAATGATGAATACACAACCGATCAGCCCGAACAGAATCATCGGCAGCGAAAGCAGCTGGCCCATCGTCGCTCCGCCCCAGAGAAAACCAAGATGTGCATCAGGTTGGCGAACGAATTCGATCAGGAAGCGAAACAGCCCGTAACCGATAAAAAAGCTGAAGAACGGTATCCCGGCAGCGACCTTGCGACGGTGCAGCAGATAGAGAATGATAAACAGCACCAGCCCTTCGAAGAAAGCTTCGTACAACTGGCTGGGATGGCGCGGGAACGGGCCCCCGCCGGGGAAAACCATTCCCCAGGGATGATCGGTCACCCGCCCCCACAATTCGCCATTGATAAAATTACCCAGACGGCCGAGGCCGAGACCGATAGGTGCCGAAGCAACCAGGATGTCACCGGTCAGCAGGATCGGCAGTTTCCTGCGTTGACAAAATATGAGTGACGCGATCACGACGCCCAGCAGCCCGCCGTGGAAACTCATTCCCCCTTGCCATATGGCAAAGACATCCTGAGGACGGGACAAGTATTGCGCCGGGTTATAGAAGAGGACATAACCAAGACGACCGCCGAATACGACACCAAGGACACCGTAAAACAACAGATCGGAGACACCATCTTTGTCCAGAGCCAGGTTGCGCAGCCGTGCAAGATGTCGAATCAGAAGGTACGAGGCAGCAAAACCAAGCAGGTACATCAACCCGTACCAACGTACAGCCAGAGGGCCTATTTGAAAGATAACCGGATCAATTTGCGGAGAAGTCATCATGACGGGCGATACAATACCTTATCCTTGATACCCGTTCAAGCAAGATCAAGAGATTGCAGAACGCATGAGAAATCCTCTGGTAGTGGCGCGGTGAAAGACATTTTCTCACCGGTCACCGGATGTGGGAAGGCCAACGTTCTGGCATGCAACATCTGGCGGGGGATAACAATTTCATCAACGCGTTTCGGGCCTCCATATGCCGGATCACCCAGCAATGGCAAGCCAGCCTCGGAAAAGTGAGCTCGGATCTGGTGCGAACGCCCGGTTACGAGATCGACCTCCACCATGCTGATGCCGTTCATCGATTTAAGCAGACGGTAGCGGGTTTCCGCTGGTTTGCCGCCCTTTGCCACGGACACCATCAGGTTGGTTGAACGGCGTCGAGCCAGTTTTGAACAGAATTTTCCTTCCGTTTCATCCGGTACCCCATTGATCAACGCCCAGTAGGTCTTGTCGATTTCGTGATCACGGAACTGTTCCGTCATTTTTTTATGAGCCCTGGGATGAATCGAAAAGACCATTACTCCCGAGGTATCCTGGTCGAGACGCTGCACCATGCCAATGCTCTGGCGTTGCCCTTTGCGCTGTGTATCGACCAGCAATTTCTGCAACTCTGAATAAACGGTCCCCTTATAGCGCGCCGGAGTCGGCTGGGTCGGCATCCCCGCAGGTTTGTCAAGAACTATCAGATCCTGGTCTCGATAGATGGTCCTCTCGGGATTGAGCGAAGCTGGGTCGAAGGGCAGCGCGTCAACATATACTTCTATTTTATCGCCGGCACTGACCGTCTCACTGCAGCGACGCATTCGCCTGTTGGACAAATGTACACCACCAATATCGATGAGACGACGCGCTAGTGTCCTTGAAAAATCTGCACCGGCCTCGCTAAGATACTGATCGAGACGGAGGCCGGTAAATTCATCTGTCACCGTAAAACGGTAAACACCCGACTGAATGGTTTTATTTGTTTGTTTCATTTCATTCTATCGGAGCAGACAGGTCATGAATAAATTCTAAAAAACATCACGGGTACTTGTTGACAGGGTAAGAAGCTATGCTAGCATGTGAAATAGATGCAACCAAGATCTTTGACAACCTCTGGAATGCGCGACTTATTCCTGATTGTGCTGACCAACTGAACAATTTCTTGCCTGGAGTCGGGTCGTGGTGAGCAAGCCCGCCCACGAGTGGGACGCCTGAAACACCCATCCCGGGTAATATGATATTCACAGGTCCTCTCTAGGGAGTATGCTTCGGTATTCTGGAGGTTGCTAGAAAATAGCGAAGCCCCGTTTTATGAACGGGGCTTCGCTTGTTTTTATGCAGTGAAACAAAACTCAAGAACTCAGCGCATCAGTCCAGATTGACGCGTTCACGCAATTCCTTGCCAGTCTTGAAAAATGGCGTCTTTTTCGCGGTAATCTTGACAATATCACCACTTTTCGGGTTGCGTGCCTCTCGGGCGCCGCGCTCGCGCACTGTGAAAGAGCCAAAGCCGCGAATCTCGACCCGGTCCCCTCCAACAAGAGCCTGGCCGATACTGTCAAAGATGGAATTGACAATCAGTTCAGCTTCCCGCTTGTTGAGAACGTCGTTGTCCACTGTCAGTTGTTCAATCAACTCACTCTTAGTCATGGCAGACCTCCTAATCAAATCCTGGCCAAAGATATTGCAAACCAACCGACCGCTGCTTCTGTAAAGCGTAATGCAGCCGGTTCAATGTTTCCTCTATAAACAGGTCAATAAACCTGGGCTTTTTGCCCGGGGGGTAAACAACCTTCGGATCGGCATCGAGGCCAGCCAGTTCAGCGGCACGATCGATTGCAACCTGCAGGTTGCCCATCCTGTCGACCAGGCCGAGCTCCATTGCCCTGCGCCCGGAAAAAATTCGCCCGTCAGCGATTGACCTGACAGCCTGTTCATCCAGCGCTCTGCCCTCGGCAACCGAACTGACAAACTGGCTGTGCACATCGTCGATCAGATCCTGCAGGATTGCCCGTTCCGCGGCTGACATTTCACGGCTTGGTGAACCGATGTCCTTATAAGTGCCGCTTTTGACAACGACGCTGCTCAAGCCGATCTTTTCCAGCAATTCCTGGAAATTGGCAAACTCCATGATAACGCCGATGCTGCCGGTGATCGTACCGGGGTTGGCAACAATTTCGCGGGCCGCAGCGGCCACATAATAACCGCCTGAAGCGGCAACCGAACCCATCGAAACGACAACCGGTTTCAGTTCGTCCAGCGCCAAAACCTCGTCATAAATCTCCTGCGACGGACCGACTCCGCCGCCGGGAGAATCAACGCGCAGAACCAGGGCCTTTATGCTGTCATTATCACGGAAATCGTGAAGCTGCTCGATGACCTGCTTGGAGTCAGCGATCACTCCATAAATCTCGACAATCCCAATCTTGTCGCCAATGACGAGATTGGTTGGCTGCCCCATGAAACTTGCAACGGTAACGGCCAGGACCAAAAAGAATACAAAACACCCAGCCAAGAGGGCAGAAGCCAACAGAAACGGTCGTTTCTTCATGGTTTCTCGAAAAAAAGCGCGCCCCCGCTAAAACGGAGACGCGCCGCAGTTGTGGATAGTGTTAGTCTGACGATTCCTCGCCGTTGCGATCCATGGCACCCTGAAGTAGAGCCCCAAGGTTGGAGGTCGCCTGTTTCTGAGCACCGAGGAATTCCTGAACCTCGGCTTTTTCCTTGTGTTGTGTCAGCTGCTTGATCGACAGCGCGATCTTGCGGTCCATAGTGTCAACGTTCAGCACAGCAGCTTCGAGTTCATCGCCGACTTTGACTAGATCTTTCGGGCTCTCGACCTTCTCCCGGCTCAGTTCCGAGACATGGATCAAGCCCTCAATGCCCTCTTCAATCTCCAGGAACACGCCGAAATCGGTTACCGAGGTCGCTTTGCCCGATACGATGGTGCCTGGTGCATATTTCACGGGAATCGACTCCCATGGATCGGGTGAGAGCTGCTTGAGGCCAAGAGAGAACCGTTCGTTTTCACGATCGATATTCAGAACAACAGCTTTGACGGTGTCGCCTTTTTTAAAGATCTCGGACGGGTGCTTGACGCGTTTCGTCCAAGACAGATCGGAAATATGTACCAGGCCGTCAATGCCTTCATCAACACCAACAAACACACCGAAATCGGTTATGTTCTTGACCTGACCTTCGATAATTGTGCCGAGCGGGAACTTCTCGCCGATCACTTCCCAGGGGTTCGGTTCAATCTGCTTGAGCCCGAGCGAGATGCGTCGGTTAGGAATATCCAGTGCCAGAACAACGGTTTCCACTTCATCAGCTACGGTCAGAAGTTTGTTGGGATGCTTGATGCGCTTGGTCCAGCTCATTTCAGAGACGTGGATCAGGCCTTCAACGCCATCTTGCAGCTCAACGAATGCGCCGTAGTCTGTCAGGCTGACCACCTTGCCCTGGACCTTGGTGCCAACCGGGTAGATGGTTTCCACTTCCAGCCATGGATCGGGAGTAATCTGCTTCAGACCGAGAGAAACACGCTCGCGTTCACGATCGTACTTGAGAATCTTGACCTTGATCTTTTCACCAACGGTGAGAACATCGGAGGGGTGGTTGACCCGGCCCCAGGACATATCCGTGATATGCAAAAGGCCGTCAATACCGCCGAGGTCGATGAATGAACCATAATCGGTCAGGTTCTTGACGATACCCTCGACAACCTGCCCTTCAGCAAGTGTCTCCAAGGTGTCGGTACGCATACTCTCGCGTTGCTCTTCGAGGAGCACACGACGGGAAAGAACAATATTGCCCCGCCGCTTGTTCAACTTGATAATTTTGAACTCGAAGGTCGCACCCAGTAGTTTCTCAAGGTTGCGAACCGGACGAAGATCAACCTGCGACCCGGGCAGAAACGCGTTGATGCCGATATCGACAGTCAAGCCACCCTTGATACGGCCAACAATCTTGCCTTCAACGACGGCACCCTCTTCCAGGGAACCCCAGATCTTCTGACGATCTGCTTTTTCCTTGGAGAGACCGATCAAACCGCTTTCATTCTCACGGCGTTCGAAAAGGACATCGATTTCGTCACCGACGTTAACGTCGATTTTGCCTTCTTCATCCTTGAACTCGACAAGGGGGATAACCCCTTCCGACTTGTACCCGACATCGACAACTACGTTGTCATCATTGACCTGTACAATTGTTCCGCGGACAACATCGCCAACATGCAATTCCTGCATGCTGCTTTCGAACAGTGACTCGAAGTCCTGCTCCATTTCCATTTCTTCTGTTTCGTTTTCTTCTGTTTCGTTGTTGGTTGTGTCGTTACTTTCCACCATTAACCAGTTACCCCCTAGCAATTTCCACCGTAAAAACGGTGGTATGGCTCTCAGGCCATTGGTCGGCGAAGATAGCATAGGTCCTGGGAAAACTCAAACTTTTATTTTCCCAGTTCAGCAATTCTCGCAACAACTTCATCAATCAACCAGCGCGGTGTTGATGCGCCGGCTGTCACACCGACTTTCCGGATATCCACAAAACAGTCAGGGCCAATTTCTTCCGCGGTTTCGACATGCAATGTCTGCGGCTGGATTTCCCTGCAGATGCTTGCCAAGCGTGAGGTGTTGGCACTGGCCTGACCGCCGATTACGAACATCAGGTCTACGGCCCGGGCAATCTCTCTCGCCTCGTTCTGGCGGACCGATGTTGCATCGCAGATGGTATTGAAAACCCTGAGTTCCTGGCTTTTTGCCAGGCATACATCCATAATATCCTTAAGGTTTTCATAAAGCTGCGTGGTCTGTGCGACGATCCCGACCTTCTTCATTCGCGGCAGGGATTCAGCCTGTTTGGCATCGGCGACAACATGCACAACGGCATCGTCCGAATAGGAAACGATCCCCTGCACTTCAGGATGTTCAAGCTCACCGACGATGACGACGGTGTAACCCTCTTCACTGAGCCGGGAGGCGTACTCCTGGGCTTTTTTGACAAACGGACAGGTAGCATCGACAATTATCAGGTTGCTTTTCTGGATCTTGTCCATCTCTTCGGCGGTCACGCCATGGGAACGGATAATCACCGAACCGGGTGGGATATCCTCTACATTGGCAACAACCCTGACTCCCTGTTCAGCCAGCCCCTTGACTACCTGTGGCGAATGAATCACCGGTCCGAGAGAGCAGATATGCTCATGTTCGGCTGCAGCTTCGAAAGCCATCTGGGTGGCACGTCTTACGCCGAAACAGAAGCCGGCACTTTTGGCGAGAATAATCTCCATGATCAACCGGGCGGGTCAGCTTGACCAGGGTTGCAGGTTTCATGAATGACTGTGAGCATATGTTCAAGGACCTGGGGGATGTCGAGCTCTGTAGTATCAATCAGCACTGCATCATCAGCCCGCTTCAGTGGTGAAGTCAAACGGTTAATATCGGCATTGTCGCGCGCTTTGACATCGGCAATGGTTCGTGCGAGGTCGACCTCTGCACCCTGTGATTGAAGCTCCAAAAACCTCCTTTGTCCGCGCACTTCCGAGGAGGCCTTAAGAAAAAACTTCACATCGGCCCGGGGGAAAACCACAGTCCCGATATCTCGCCCCTCGAGAACCACTCCACCTGCGTCGCCAAGCTCCCTCTGCCGTTCAACCATCGCCTTGCGTACCTCGGGGCAGGCAGCAACGGCTGCGGTCAGAAGACTGATTTCCGGGGTACGGATAGCTCTGGAGACATCCTCGCCGTTCAACAGGACAAACTCTTTATTTCCCTCACGGGCAAATTCTATAAAGACATCTTTGCAGAGTTTTTGCAGGGCAGCGTGGTCACTGGCGTCGATTCTGTTACGGGACGCCGCCAGAGCAACTGCCCGGTACATCGCACCCGTATCCAGGTTGAGATAACCGAGTTCCCGAGCAAGCAGTTTGCTGAGGGTACTTTTACCGACCCCGGAGGGGCCGTCTATAGCGATGATGAGGTTTTTCATTGAGAAACCCGGGACGCGGGACGCGGGACGAGGAACTCGAGCAAAATCCATTCGAGACTGCATGAATTTTCTTGTGTTTCAGCTTAACAGGCATTCTCGAAGTCAATACCTTTTTTATGGTTTTTTTAATGCCTTAAATTGTCGCGTTCCGCGTCACGCGTTACGGATCTTGTCAATCAATTCCCAGAACCCGGGGAACGAAGTTTCCGTGCAGTCCGTATCCTCGATCGTGACCTCACCGACTGCGGAGAGGGCGGCCACGGCCATGCTCATGGCAATGCGGTGATCTCCATGTGAAGAAACGGTTCCGCCGTCAAAACGCTCAACCCCGTTGATCACCATCCCATCGGGACGGGCTTCAACCTGTCCGCCGATCTTCGTCAACTCGCTGACCATGGCGGCAATGCGGTCTGTTTCCTTAACACGTAGCTCTTCTGCCTCGCGGATGGTGGTCGTTCCCTCCGCAAGGGCCGCGGCAACGCTGATCACCGGGAATTCATCTATAGCACGGGGGACCATATCACCATGGATATCTATCGCCTTGAGTTGACTATAGCAAACCAGGATATCGGCAACCGGTTCTCCCGATTGCTCTCTGATGTCGTGCAATTCGAGTCGCCCACCCATGGCCGTCAGAATGTCAATCACTCCGCTGCGGGTCGGGTTGATACCAACATTCCGGATCAGCAGCTCGGCACCGGGGATAACCAGCCCAGCAACCATAAAGAAAGCCGCTGAAGAAATGTCCCCAGGAACAATGATCTCCTGCGCAACCAGTCGAGGCCGGCCAAGCAAAGTGACGCCTGCCTCGAACGGCCGGACATCGGCCCCGAAACATGTCAGCATTCGCTCGCTGTGATCACGCGACAGGTGTGGCTCCGTCACCGTTGTTTCTCCATCCACTGATAGCCCGGCCAGAAGGACTGCAGACTTGACCTGTGCACTGGAGACTGGCGATGCATAGTTGAGCGGTTTGAGGCAACCTCCCCGGATAGCCAGGGGCGCCCTCTCACCACCATCACGACCCCAGATCCGGGCACCCATGGCTGTCAGTGGTGTGACGACTCTCTTCATCGGCCTTTTTCGTAGATACTTGTCACCGGTAAGTACTGAGAAAAAGTTCTGTCCGGCGAGCAACCCTGACATCAGGCGCATTGTCGTTCCGGAATTGCCGCAATCGATCACATCCCCAGGCTCTGCAAGTCCGTCGATCCCGACACCTGATATTTCGAGGGCATCGGGACCGGTCTGACTTATCGTCACGCCCATGGTCTCAAAGGCCTTCCAGGTAGACAGGTTGTCTTCACCCATGAGGAAACCGCTGACACGGGTCGTCCCTTGCGCAAGAGATCCAAGCATGATCGAACGATGAGAAATCGACTTGTCACCCGGAACGGATATCTCACCCCGGAGAGACTTCGCCGGAGTTATGATTCTTTTCTGAAAAGGTTGTTTGCTCATTATTGTCTTTTTTTGTTTATTGGTTGTCCGCGTTCCACGTCTCGCGTCCCGCGTCCCGGATTCTAAAGAATTTCATCCCGACTCTCTTTGGAGCGTCGGAAAAACTCGAAAAGCCTCTCCCCTGAGCCGATCGCAACATCCTCCTTCAGCTCGGCGAAGAAGGTCTCGAACTGCTCCATCATTTCGATCAATGCTTCGCGGTTGGTCATCGCAATATCGCGCCACATCGTTGGATCCGATGAGGCAATGCGGGTAAAATCACGAAAACCGCCCGCTGAATATTCAAGGATATTCTCATTGTAACGATCATAGGAACCGACGGCATTCACCAGTGCATAGGCAACCATATGCGGCAAGTGGCTGATTGCAGCGAGCACCCGGTCATGTTTCTCAACATCCATGATGACGACCTGGCTGCCAACCAGCTGCCACATGCGTTGCATACGGTCCAGGGCTTCGGCATTGGTATGTACAGTCGGTGTCAGGATGCAGCGACGATCGCAATAAAGCGCAGCAAAGGCCGCTTCGGCTCCGCTGTTTTCGGTACCGGCGATCGGATGGCCCGGGACAAAATGGACATCGTCACGCAGGTGCGGTTCGATGGCGTCGATCACAGCCTGCTTGACGCTGCCTCCATCGGTGATGATCGCGCCGGCCTTGAGGTGCGGCATGGCTTGCTTTGCTACCGCGCCAAGCGCCTGTACCGGTGTTGCCAGAAAGATTACGTCTGCGTCTGCGACGCCCTTGTCGAGGTCCTGGGTATAACTGTCCACAACACCTAGTTTCAGAGCCGTCTGCAGATTTGGCAAGCCACGGCCGACACCAACCACATGACCAACAGCCCCGGCCTCTTTCAGGGCCAGAGCCAAAGAGCCGCCAATCAGTCCGACCCCAACCACCGCCAACCTGTCGATATAAAAATCAGTCATTGCCTCTAACTTGTTTTTCTCGCCACGCGCCACGCTCATCGCGCCTCGTTATTTAGCCTTCGGATATGAGCCAAGCACCTTAAGGAACTGGCAATGGGCCTTCAACTCTTCTAGTGCTCCGGCAATCTTCTGATCTTCGACATGCCCTAACATGTCGAGAAAGAAGATATACTCCCACGCCTTGCCCTTCATGGGACGACTCTCTATCTTTGCCAGATTAATCTCACGCTTGCTGAAAGGTTCCAGCATGTGGTAAAGGACCCCCGCCTTGTCCTTGACACTGAACATGATTGATGTCTTGTCGTTGCCGCTCGGACCCTGCATCTCGCTGCCTATCACCAGGAAGCGGGTAAAATTGTTCGGGTTGTCCTCGATTTTATTTTTAACCACCCGCAGACCATAAAGCGACGCGGCCGATTCGCTGGCGATTGCCGCGACGCTGGCATCTTCTGCAGCCTGCTGGGCAGCGTTCGCGGTACTCGACGCATCAACCAGCGGGATCTCTGGCAGGTTCTCCTCCAGCCAGTCGCGGCATTGTCCGATTGCCTGGGGATGGGAGATCACTCTGCGTATATCATTGACCTCTCCGGAAAGATTCAGAAGATCATGGGATATCGGCAACAGGATTTCAGCAATGACCTTGAGTTCCGAGGACATGAACATATCGAGCGTATGCGAGACAACACCCTCGTTGGAGTTTTCCACCGGCACAACACCGTAGCTGGCACGTCCGCGGCTGACTTCATCGAAAATCGATGAGATACTCTTCAGCGGCACAAGTTGGGCGGAAAGGCCAAACTGGCGCATCGCAGCGACATGGGTGTAGGTGGCCTGAGGGCCAAGGAAAGCAACCTTTAGAGGCTGTTCGAGCGAGAGCGAGGCAGAGATAATCTCGCGGAAAACCCGGCGTACACCTTCGTCCGGAAAGGGCCCGGCGTTTTTTGTAATCAGTCTTTCGAAAATCGCCTTTTCCCGACTCGGCACATAGTAGACGCTCTGACTGTCATCCTTGGCCTTGCCAACCTCGACAACGACTTCAGCCCGGCGATTAAGCAGGGCCAGAATCTGGTCGTCCAGCGAATCGATCTGTTGTCGCAAATCCCGAAGTTTCTTTTCGTCCACAGATGCCCGTCCTTTCAGAATCCGAGAAAGTAGTGAATCTATCCCATGAGCGGTGAAAAAGCAAGTTAAAGCCCGAGCTTAAAAGTTTCAGGAGCCTTGCGTGAAACCCGCATAACAACAGGTAAGCTATACTCTAAATAGGTCGAGCTACGACTCCATTACGGCCCAGGCCACAGCCGACAGATCACAGATCACTGATCACGATGTAATACCGGATTTCATTGACCAGCGACTTCGCCACAGTTACACTCACATCTTCACTTTCTAATTCAGTTATGTTCAATATCGAGGAGCAGGCCATGTCAATTTCACTCAAGGTTCAGAGCGCGATAGAACGTTCTTCCTGGATTCGCCGCATGTTTGAAGAAGGTGCGGCCTTAATTGCCGAATTCGGGGCTGAAAACGTCTATGATTTCACCCTGGGCAACCCTTCCGTAGAACCACCAGCGGCATTCCAGCGTGAATTACGCCTTCTAGCAGACCACCCGGACCTTGGGATGCACAGGTATATGAATAATGCCGGCTATGAGGAGACGCGTGCATCTGTTGCCAAACATCTCGAAGAAACATCAGGTATACCGATCAACGCAAAGCACATTGTCATGACCTGCGGTGCCGGCGGAGCCTTGAATGTTACATTAAAGACAATTCTCAACCCTGGCGAAGAAGTTATTATCCTGACGCCTTTTTTTGTCGAATATAAATTCTATGCAGATAATCATGGCGGGGTCACGAAAGAAGTCTGGACTGACCCGGCAACATTCCAGCCTGACATCGCTGCCATTGAAGCTGCGATCACACACAACACTCGAGCCATCATCATTAACTCGCCGAACAATCCGACCGGAGCAGTTTACAGCGCCGACACCCTGGCGGACCTGGGCCGCATGCTCGAACGGAAGCAAAACGAGCTCGGCAGCACCATCTACACGATCTCCGATGAACCCTATGCACGGCTGGCGTTTGACGGAAACAGCGTTCCCCCGGTCTTCAAATATGTACGTAACGCCATTCTGGTCACGTCACATTCCAAAGACCTGGCTCTTCCCGGAGAACGTATCGGCTACCTGGCCGCCAATCCATCCATGGATGATGCCGGCCTGTTCATAGAAGGTGCCGTTTTCTGCAACCGCGTACTTGGTTTTGTCAACGCACCGGCCCTGATGCAACGTCTGGTCGCAAAACTGCAAAGCGAAAGTGTCGACGTCACCGAGTACCAGAAGAAGCGCGACATCCTTTACAACCATCTGACCGGGCTCGGCTTTGAGTTGATTAAACCGGGCGGCGGCTTCTATTTTTTCCCAAAGTCACCTCTTGCAGACGATGTTGAGTTCGTTCGACGGGCACAGAAACATAACATTCTGCTCGTCCCCGGTTCCGGATTCGGCGCCCCGGGTTATTTCCGTATCGCCTACTGCGTTGAGATGGGGATTATCGAGCGCAGTCTTCCCGCGTGGCAAAAACTGGCAGAAGACATCGGCCTCATATAGAAAGGGGAGCGCAGGCAGGCGCAGCTTTTTGCGTTTCGCGACTCGCGTTTCAACCTGCAATGGAAAAACGTTTTCTGACACCGATTGAGACGACCCAGCTGATTTCCGACAACGGCCGGCGGATTCTTACCCAGCCCGTGTCCAGGACCTGGGTTTTGAGCCTCTTGGCTGGTTTCTACATCGCCTTTGGTGCCGAACTTGCCACCCTGGTCACATCTGACACCGCGCAGCATTTCGGTATCGGTGTATCACGCCTGCTCGGTGGCAGCGTTTTCTCGTTGGGACTGATGCTGGTGGTTGTCTGTGGCGCTGAGCTCTTCACGGGCAACAGCCTGCTCACCAAGA
This sequence comes from uncultured delta proteobacterium, assembly GCA_963825575.1. GTDB lineage: Bacteria > Desulfobacterota > Desulfuromonadia > Desulfuromonadales > BM103 > JAFDBW01. The sequence goes on along the minus strand of CAWGUB010000013.1, from coordinate 50,926 downwards.
CGGCCCTGCATGGCCAGATTCCCTGGCACAAGATCGCCGAGAACTGGGCAATCGTGATCACCGGCAACCTGGTCGGCTCCCTCTTCCTGGCCTGGTTGATGGTCGAGTCGGAACTCTGGCAGATCGGTCGCGTCGCAGAGCATGCCGTCAATATTGCGGCAGCAAAATGCGAACTCTCCTTCGGCGTTGCCCTGGTGAGAGGGATTCTGTGCAACTGGCTGGTCTGTCTGGCGGTTTTCATGGCCACCGCAGCACGTGACATCCCTGGTAAAATGCTGGCCTGCTACGTTCCGATCATGGCTTTTGTCGCCAGTGGTTTCGAGCATAACGTTGCCAATATGTATTTCATCCCCTCCGGGCTATTGCTAAAGGCAGAACTCGGGCTGACGGCCCCTGCCCTGACCTGGTCGAACTTCTTTATCAGCAACCTGATTCCGGTCACCCTCGGCAACATCATCGGTGGAGCGTTTTTCGTCGGATTTGCCTACTGGTTTGCTTATTTGAAGGGTGTTAAGAGTGAGAGGTGAAAGGAATGTTGCTTTTGAGGTTACTTTTCACATTTCACTTTTGGCTGACGCCTTGACGTCCTTGACTCGCAGCTGAACCGTCTCACGCCCCTGGTAATAGTTGATCTGCGGCGCAACCAGCAGATCAACCTCGCCCCGGAACTCCTCTTTTCGCCCCTGCATGCCAAAGGCTATCGCCGGGTGACTGAACGCCCCCTGGCAGACGGTGAATCGCAAATGTCCGCCTTTGAGCTCCTGGACCCGCATGGCGCGTACCGATTCAACTACCATAAGCGGTTCCGGGTTCTCCATACCGAACGGTGCCATGCTCTCCATCTGACGGAGCGCGTCAAGGTCTATCTCCTCAAGTAATAGCGTGCCGTCGTGGCGCAATTTCGGAATCAGGTCGTCATCGCCAAGCTCTCCTCGGGCATGGGCTTCCAGGGCTGAGGCAAAAGCCGGCAACTCTTGTCTGTTGAGACTCAGGCCGGCAGCCATTTCGTGTCCGCCAAAGGCCATCAGGTGACCGGCGCAGGCCTGCAGCCCCTGGTACAGGTGATATCCGCGAATTGACCTCGCCGACCCCTTGCCACCATCACCGTCCAGAGCCACCAGAACAGTCGGCCGGTGATATCGCTCTACGAGACGACTGGCGACTATACCAATTACGCCCGGATGCCAACCTTCGCCACCGAGGACGATCGTGTGGCTATGCTGGTCGGACAGCTTGGCAACAGCCGTTTCTGCTTCACGCAAGGTCTGTTTTTCCAGTTCCTGGCGCTCACGATTACACTGATCCAGGTAACGCGCAGTATTCAAGGCACGCACCATATCTTCTTCGAGTAAAAGTTCCACACCGAGTGCGGCATCTTCCATGCGTCCTGCGGCATTCAGGCGAGGTGCCAACTGGAAGCCAACGACCCCGCTCGAAACATTCTTGACCGAAGCCACTTGCTTGAGTGCGCGCAAACCGATGCGAGGCCCGTTTTCGATCAACCTGAGGCCATGTTTGGTTATCGTTCGGTTGACCCCCTGCAGCGGAACGAGGTCGGCAATCGTCCCCAATGCCACCAGATCGAGATAATCGCGCAGGTCAGGCTCCGGGTGCGTTTTGAACCAGCCGGCTTCACGCAGTGTTTTGCGCAAGGCAATCAGCAGGAAAAATGCCACGCCGACTCCTGCCAATGGCCGGAACGGGAAATCAGAGTCCCGCCTTTGAGGGTTAATCACCGCGACAGCCAGTGGCAGGGTCGCTGGTGGTTGGTGATGATCGGTGACGACCAGGTCGATACCGTGTTGCCTGGCGAGATTGGCCTCTTCATGGGCCGACACGCCGCAGTCAACCGAGACGATGACGGTAATGCCCCTTGCTGCAGCTGCTTTTATCGCCTCCGCGGAAAGCCCGTAGCCGTCTCGCAAACGCAGTGGGATATGATATTCAACGTCCGCCCCAAAAACCCCTAAAACAGCAGTCAGCAGAACAGTTCCCGAGATGCCGTCGACATCATAATCACCGTGAATGGCGATCTTTTCTCGATTCTCAATTGCAGCATAGAGGCGAGTAACAGCGACGTCCATATCCGGAAGCAGAAAAGGGTCGGGTAAATCGGAGAGTCGCATAGCAAGGAACTGACGGGCGGATTCAAGCGAGAATTGTCGACCGATCAAAAGGCGTGCGACCAGACTGGAGATACCCAACTGTTCAGCGTACTCGCTGGCTATGGAATAATCGGGCGAGTTATGGCGGGGCACCCACAGGCGCTCGGTTACAGCCTTCAAGACAGACCAGCCTGGCTTGATGGCATAGGGCGCGGCGGTTCGAAAATCATACGGCCAAGACAGCCTTTACGACGGCCGTCAATAGAAGACCGGGCCAGTACGGCAAGGGCGCTGTGAGACCAGTCGTTGCGCAGCAGGTTAGGTTCGCCCAAGTTGGCCTGGTCATCGCCGGGGGCCAGGAAACGGAGTCGGGTTTCGAGCACGATAGTCAGACTTGCATCCTCCCAGGACAATATCCTCTGCGACGTGGAGATCTCCCTGCAGATCAGGTCGCCATGCAAAACACCTTTAATCAGCGGCCCCTGTGTAGCAGGACATCCGCTGAGGGACAGATAAGGTACGGAGAGGATCACACCGCAAGTAAATCTTTTATTGATTGACGGCATGGGAAACAAAATAAAGGGGAACGATACTGCAGATAAAAGGTATGAAACCCAAGCACGTCTTTGCACATTGCCTTCAAAAAAATGATTTTTTTCCGTAGATAAAAAACGGGCCGGAAGCAAGCTCCGGCCCGAGACGTATCAGACTATTTCTGTTGTTGCTGGACCGGTTGTTGCGCCCGCATTGATTCGAGATCCTGTCGCACCCGGTCGGATCCAGGGCCGGTTGGATTGATTTCAAGGAAACGTGTCCATGCCTGTTGTGCCTTGGCAAAATCCTGCAGGTCATAACGATAGACAACACCAAGGTTGTATACACTCGTGGCATGAGTAGGATCAAGTTGATTCGCCTTGTTGAAATTTTGGATAGCACGATCGAACCAGCCAAGGCGTTTGAACATGACCCCCTGGTCGGTCAGAACATCCGGAGAGTTCGGTTGGATTTCCAGGGCCTTGTCGTAAGCCTCGATTGCATCCATGAGCTGGTTACTGTCGAAATACTCATTACCAAGTGCAACCCATGCCTGGAAATTGGTCGGGTCTGCGGCAACGATATTTTTCAATTCGCCTAATTTCTGCTGCAAATTCAACATCGGCGGTGACCCGGTCGGAACACCGGAAGGCGCTGGCAGACTCGGCCCGGAAGTTTTCTCACCCGCCAACAAACCGATCACAAAACCAGCCACCAAGGTCACAACAACAATCAGAATGGTTTCCTTCTTCATTTACGCCCTCCCCTCTGCTGCAGTCGGTTTCTTCTGTCCCCGGGAACGCATGTCCTGCCAGATGATCAGTAACGGGCTGGCAACAAAAATCGATGAGTAGGTACCGACCAGGATGCCGACCAGCATTGCGAATGCAAAATTATGAATCACGCCGCCACCAAAGATAAAGAGAGCCAGAACCACCAGCAGGGTCGTCCCGGAAGTAAGGATAGTCCGTGACAAGGTTTCGTTAATCGAACGGTTCACAACTTCGACGAAGCCAAGCTTCTGGTGTTTACCATAATTCTCGCGGATGCGATCGTAGACGATAATCGTATCGTTCAGTGAATAACCGATGATCGCGAGGAAAGCTGCGATAATCGGCAGGTCTATTTCCCGACCGGTTATGGAAAAGGCCCCGAGAGTGATCAGCACATCATGCAACAGGGCGATGATGGCTCCAATGGCATAGCGCAGTTCAAAACGCCAGGCGATGTAGACCAGGATACCGATCATTGCGTAGGAAATCGACAGCAGGCCTTTCTGGCGCAGATCTTTGCCAACCTGCGGACCGACCATCTCGACACGGCGTATATCGACCTGCCCTGCGCCATAAACCGCGTCAAGGCTTCCCGAAATCAAGCCGGAAAGATCCTTACCCTCGCCGCTCTCCTGAACTCGGATCAGGAACTCATTGGGATCATCTCCAAAACGCTGAACAACGACTGAGCCAAGATCGAGCGAGGCGAGACCGTCCTTGATCTTGGCGGCGTTGGTATTCTCGGCAAACTTGACCTGCACCAGGGTGCCACCGACAAAATCGATGCCGTAATTCGGCCCGCCATTGACAACCAATGACGCCAAGCCGATGAATATCACCACCGCAGACACGATCAGGGCTATTTTGCGTTTGCCGACAAAGTCTATATTTATATCGTGCTTGATAATCTGCATTATTGAGAACTCCTAGATGCTCAAACGAATGGTTTTGCTCCGCGACAGGAAAAAGTCGAAGATCAGTCGCGAAACGACCACTGCAGTAAAGAGCGAAGAAATGATGCCGATTGACAAGGTCACGGCAAAGCCTTTGACCGGACCGGTGCCAAACTGGAAAAGAACCAGCGCAGCAATCAGGGTGGTAATATTGGCGTCGATGATCGTCAGCTTGGCTTTTTCAAAGCCAGCCTCCAGGGCAGCCCTGGCGGTTCGTCCCAGACGTATTTCTTCACGGATACGCTCAAAGATCAGCACATTGGCATCAACAGCCATACCAACTGTCAGGACGATACCGGCGAGACCGGGCAAGGTCAGGGTCGCACCAAAGATCGATAGCATGGCCATGATGAAAACAATGTTGAGGATCAGCACAACGTTGGCGACCAGACCAGACAATTTGTAATAGACGAACATCGCCAGAATAACCAGGACACTGCCGATCAGAATCGACATGATCCCCTGGTTGATCGAATCCTGACCAAGAGACGGACCAACGGTGCGGTTTTCCATGATCTTGACCGGCGCCGGCAGGGAACCGGCCCGCAGCACGATGGCCAAATCGGTTGCTTCCTGTTCGGTGAAGCTGCCGCTGATCTGGGCGCTGCCGCCGGAGATGCGCTCACGAATCACCGGCGCCGAATAGACCGTGTCATCCAGAACGATGGCCATGCGTTTGCCGACATTGGCCGCAGTGATCTGGTCGAAACGCTTGGCACCGACCGAGTTGAAATCGATCGCAACGTAAGGGTCGTTGAAGCGGGTGTCGATTCGCACCTGGGCATTGGAAAGCAGATCGCCAGTGAGGATGGTCTTGGTTTCAACAACGATCGGAATCTCGGAAGTCGCCCCGGTGCGCGGGTCGACCCGCCGCTCATAGATGAGCTGTCCACCCTGGGGCAGGTTACCTGCAATGGCATCCTGCGGGTTGGCGTCTTCCATGACCATTTTGAATTCGAGACGGGCAGTTTTGCCGAGCAGATCGATGGCTCTTTGAGGGTCCTTGACGCCGGGCAACTGTATTAGGATACGGTTGTCGGCCTCTCGCTGCAGGGTCGGCTCGCTGACGCCGAACTGATCGACGCGGTTGCGCAATGTTTCGAGCGCCTGGCGTACTGCATAATCCTGAACAGCACTGATCTCATTATCGCTCAGACGATAGTTCTTCTGGATATAGCCACCCTCAGTCGTAAACGTCATCGTTTCCAGGTTGGGGAACGTTTCTTCCATGAAGGCATCAACCTGACCGCCCGCCTCTTCGTCGTAGACGGTGACCACAACGCGCTCACCGGAAGAACGGTCGACACGTTTGAAAATCACATCCTGCTCACGGAGCAGCTCTTCAGTCTGGTCTACGATCGTATCGAGTCGGCTTTCTACGGCCTTGTCAACGTCAACACCAAGGACAAGGTGCATGCCACCCTGCAGGTCAAGACCAAGGTGAATCGGGTCAAAAGCCTTACGCCACCAGTCCGGAAGGCTACTGCCGAAAAGTGTCGGCCCGAGCGAGACCAGGGCCAGGACGAGGCAGCACAGTACCACGCCGGCCCGAATCTTTATGCTGTTGGACATTATGTTGGATCTCCTTTCAACCGACCCGCGTCAACGGATCGTCCAAATCTGTATACACCTATTCTTCCAACTGGTCGGTCTTGGTCCCGATAATCGAGGGGCGGTTGATTTTAATACGCACATTGCTGGCAATCTCGAGGGTGATGATATCTTCCTGTACCGCTACGATCTTGCCGTGAATGCCACCAGCTGTTACCACCTGGTCGCCTGATTTCAGGTTTTCCACCAGCTGCTTGTGCTGCTTGGCGCGTTTCTGCTGTGGACGGATCAGGAGCAGGTAGAAGATAGCGAACATGATCACCAGCATGATGATCCCTTCCATTCCGCCTCCGGCCTGTTGTTCAGCGCCACCGGCCATGGCGTAAGCGTTGGTTGCAAACATATTTTTTCCTCCTTGAGTTACGAATATTTGATAGTTTGGTTGTCTGTCAAACTGAACCGGTGAAGGCATGGCCACCACCGGTTGGAAAACGTTTCCGGTAAAAGTCTTCGCGAAAAGACTTGTACCTGCCGACTGCTATCGCATCTCTAATCCCTTGCATAAGGTGCAGATAATAATACAGGTTGTGGGTAGTATTCAATACCGAAGCGAGGATTTCGTTACTTTGATAGAGATGACGCAAATATGCCCGAGTGTAATTGCGGCAAACGTAACAGTTACAGTCGGGATCAATCGGCATTTCATCCTCGCTAAACCGGGCCTGCTTGATGCTGACTTTGCCGAAGCTGGTAAACAGGACACCATTGCGGGCATTGCGGGTGGGCATTACACAATCGAACATGTCCGCACCACGCGCAACAGCCTCGACCAGGTTCTCGGGAGTCCCGACGCCCATAACATAGCGAGGACTGTCAGCCGGCAATAACGGCAGTGACCATTCCATTACCTCGTACATGACCTCGGCTGACTCTCCGACCGACAGACCGCCAAGGGCATAACCTTCGAAACCGATCTCAAGCAGGTCCTCGATACTCTGCCGCCGCAAATCCTGTTCCATCCCTCCCTGGACAATACCGAACAAAGCTGCACTCGAGTCGGTACGCGCGGCCTTGCACCGAGCAGCCCAACGAGTAGAACGGGCGGTCGATTCGGCAACGTACTCACGGTTTGCCGGATGAGGAATGCACTCATCGAATACCATCATGATATCTGCGCCCAGAGATTCCTGGATACCTATTGACAGCTCCGGGGTCAGCATATGGGCGCTACCATCGAGATGGGACTGGAAACGTACGCCCTGTTCATCAATCTTGCGCAGTTCGCCAAGGCTGAAAACCTGGAACCCGCCACTGTCGGTCAGGATCGGCTTGTCCCAGTTCATAAATTTGTGCAAGCCACCAAGCCTCGCCAAGCGTTCATGCCCGGGACGCAGGTAAAGATGATAGGTGTTACCGAGGATGATTTGGGCACCAATCTCCTTGAGTTGCTCGGGCAGCATCCCCTTGACAGTACCCTGGGTGCCGACAGGCATGAAGGCCGGCGTGTCAATCCTGCCCCTCCGAGTGTGTATCGTCCCGCGGCGCGCTAGTGTGTCATGACACACTTTATGTAACTCGAAATTCAGTCCGTCACCCGGTTTTTTAGACTCATGTGTGTGTTTTTCACTCATCAATATTTATCTTTTTTGCACTAAGCGCTTTTACTCGATCAACATGCAGTCACCGTAGCTAAAAAACCGGTAACTCTGTTCAATCGCCTCCCGGTAGGCGCGGAGGACAAAGTCCCTGCCGGCAAACGCAGAGACCAGCACCAAAAGGGTCGACTTGGGCAGATGGAAATTGGTCAGCAGGGCATCCACCATACGGAATTGATGTCCGGGCTTGATAAAGAGGTTCGTCTCACCCTGCCCTGTCTGCAGCAAACCACTGTCATCGACCGCGTGTTCAAGCGTGCGTGTAACTGTCGTGCCAAGGGCGACGATTCGGCGACCCTCCGCACGCGCAGTGTTGATCCGTTCCGCAGCCGCCAACGGGATGTCATAGGCTTCGGAATGCATGTGATGCTCTTGCAGGTTGTCTGTCCGGACCGGCAGGAAGGTTCCCGGCCCGACGTGCAATGTGACGCCACAAACCTCGATGTTGCATTCTGCCAGAGCCGCAAAGGTCTCTTCAGTAAAATGCAGACCCGCAGTCGGTGCGGCCACGGCTCCGGGATTTTTGGCAAAAATCGTCTGGTAACGGTTTTTGTCGAAAGGCTGGTCATTGCGCCGGATATACGGTGGCAGCGGCATGTGACCAACCTGTTCCAACACTTCGAGAAACGGTCCGGGAGAGGAAAAACGCACCAGACGCTGTCCGTCATCGATAACTTCAATGATTTCACCGCCAATCTTTGCCGGGAAATCAAGGAGAGTGCCGACCTTAAGCGGCCTGGAACTCCGGGTCATGCAACGCCAGACATTCTGTCCAGAGTCGAGTTGACGAAGCAGTAGAACCTCCACCAGCCCACCAGTTAGTTTGCTCCCCAGCAAGCGGGCCGGCAACACCCTGGTTTCGTTTCGGACGAGCAGGTCGCCCTCCCGCAGCATCGCGGGCAACTCGACAAATTGATGATGCCCAATGGCTTGAGAGCCCCGTGACAAATGCAGCAACCTCGACGCAGAGCGCCTGTCAAGGGGCCGTTGTGCGATCAACTCATGGGGCAATTCAAAATCAAAATCCTTCAGTTGCATCAGACGTCTTTACACTTGATGTAATATATAAACAAATATATTCTTCAGACTTTAGCAAGGTAGACAAGGAGCAGGCCGGCGAGCATCAAGCCAAACCCGATAAACCGCAAAGTCCGGTCATTCATCTGAAAAAGTTCGCCCAACATGCGCTTGGTTCCTCGCGGTGACATGAACCATGGGATACCTTCGACAATCAGGACAACGCCCAAGACAATAACCAGCGTTTTAGAGAGCATAAGCTATTTCCACATTCAAACTTTCGGTGGTGTGCTTTTTGCAAGCCATACGTATGTTCGGACAGCGGCTTAAACTAATAGAGAACTGCGTCAATAGCAACAAAATTAGCGACTGCACAAGGCGGTTACTTTATAGAGTAGCATCGTATGTGTCAAGTTCAGGCCTGTCGGTTGCAACAGGACGGCAAGGACGGTATCACATCACAAAGTCATAGAACTTTACTCAGGAGATTTAGTGTTTTTTTTGCGGATTTCTTTGCCGATAACAACTGATATTAAACTATGAATTCACTCAAGGTTAAATTCATCGGGCTGTGCTCTGTCATCCTGGTCCTAGCCATCGGCCTGACAACCTGGCACAACCTCAGGACCCAGAAAGCCATGCTCAGCAAGCTTGCCAGCGAGCATGGTCGCATGCTTGCCGAAACGATCCACAGAAGCATCATTACGGACATGGCCAACGGCAAGAATGACAGCGTCGGACACATCCTGACAAAAATCAACTCTGAACCCGCGATCAAGGATGTCAAGATATTCGATGAAACCGGTCGAATCCTGATGTCGGGCAACAATCTGGAGCTCGGCGAACTTGTGACGACTGCTGAGTTGATGGCATATCGCACCGGCAATTTCAACTTTACATCTTCAAATAATGACGGAACAGACTACTTCAATTCAGTTGTCCCCATCTACAACCAGCCGATCTGCTATTCCTGCCATGACCAGAACCTCCAGGTCCTTGGCATTCTGAACCTGCAGGTCTCGCTGGATGCGATTTCCGACATGCGGAGCAGCGGTCGGAATGCGACAATGATTGCATCGGGGATCATGCTGATCATCCTGGTACTGGTGATCACGGCATTCCTTCTGGTGTATGTCGATGCGCCGATCCGCAAGTTTGTCGCCGCCATGGAGTATGTTGAACAAGGGCAACTAGAAAAGGCCCACGCGACCGTCAGCAGTTCCGACGAGATGACCCTGCTCTCCTCCAAGTTCAACTTCATGGTTCAACGACTGCGTGAGATGATGGAGTCGACGATCAAGAACGAGCGGCTACTGGCCATCAATCAGGAAAAGGTGGCGCACAGCGAAGAGTTGCACGCCATGAACCTGACCCTTGAGGACCGCCTCAAGGAGATCGAATACCTCAACATCAACCTCGAGGAACGGATTGAGGAAATCGAGGAAGCCAATTACAAGATCGCCGACCTCGCCAGCGAACTTGAAGAAAAAAACGTCGGCCTCACTCAGGCCGTTGATCGCCTGCAGGCACTTTACAGAATGGGTCTGGCTGTCAACGCTACCATAGACATCGAAAAACTGTTGAACCTGCTCAGCCAGAAGACCATGGAAACTCTGCACGCCCAGGTTGGTTATATCCTGATGAAAAACCAGAAGACCGGCAACCTGACTGTCGGTGGATCAGAGGGCCTGCCCAAAGACTTGGACCTCTCACTGGAAATCCCTCTCAAACCGGGAGGAGTCTCCTACTGGGTCATGAATAACAACCAGCCCAAGCTCATCGAGAACGCAAACAAGGCTCGCGAATTCAGCAAGATGAGCCGACTCGGCTTTATCCGCGAATCAGTGATTTGTGCCCCATTAACGAACAAGGACCAGGTCATAGGTACGATTACAGTTGCCAACCCGATCGATGGTAGCGAATTCGGCCCTGCCGATCTGGAACTCCTCACAACCATTGCCGCTCAGGCAAGTATCGCAATCCGCAACGCCGTTCTCTACGAAGAGCAGGAGAACACTTACCTGAGCACAGTCCAGGCGCTTGTCTCAGCGATCGAAGCCAACGATGCTTACACAAGAGGTCATTCTGAACGCGTTACCAGGTTGAGTGTCGCCCTGGCGAAAAAACTGGGCATCGAAGGCGAGGAGCTAAGGCAGCTCGAACAGGCAGCGATTTTGCATGACATCGGCAAGATCGGGATTGATGTCAATTTGCTCCATAAGAAGGAGAAATTAACCCCTGCGGACATCGATGTCCTTAAGTTGCACCCATCAATCGGTGTGCATATACTCGAGCCGATTCATTTTCTTGGCACTGTGCGGGAGATCATCGAACAGCACCATGAACGCTTTGATGGCAACGGTTACCCCAAAGGTTTGAGTGGCAATGAATGGCGTATTGAAGGCAAGATCCTTGCCGTCTGTGATACCTTCGACGCGATGACATCTGACCGGCCATACCGTAAAGCATTATCCGATGAGGTTGCCATTCAGGAGATTCGGGACCATTCCGGCACTCAATTCGATCCGAGAGTGGCTGCAGCATTCGTCGAAATGAGCAATGAAGGCCTGCTCCCGGAATAGCGCATAGGCCGATCAAGGCCGCCGACGTTCACTCGACGCCACCTGGGCCCGGGCAGTTCCGGGATCTGGGTAGGACAAATCACCAGTCACAAGACGCAAACAGGAGAAACAACAAAGGCCACCCGGTTACCGGGTGGCCTTTGTTGTTGGATCATTTACAGCTTAAGGAAAACCGGGAGCCATCATCAGGCCCGTTTGCTCCGGCAGGCCAAGCATGAGGTTCATGTTCTGCAACGCCTGTCCTGCGGCGCCCTTGACCAGGTTGTCAATCACTGAAACCACTATCACCCGCCCGGTACGCTCGTCAACCGCCAGGCCAATGTCACAGAAATTACTGCCAGTGACCTGGGAGATATTCGGCAGAGCCCCCTTCGGCAGAACCCGGACAAAGGTTTCTGCAAAGTACCTGCGAAGATAGAGATCGTGCAATTCATCGAGGCTGGAGGGACCCGCAAGAGAGGCATAGCAAGTGCTCAGGATACCCCGGTTGACCGGCAGCAGGTGCGGAGTAAAACTGATTGTTACAGCCTCGCCCGAAACCACACTGAGAGTCTGCTCGATCTCAGGGGTGTGCCTGTGGCGCGGCAATCCATAGGCCTTGAAACCTTCATTGACTTCACAGAAGATCGTATCCAGCTTGGCCGAACGACCGGCGCCGCTGGCCCCGGACTTGCTGTCGACAATAATGGTCGCCGGATCAATCTGCTTCTTTTCCAGCAAAGGCATCAAAGCCAGAGCGATACTGGTCGGATAACAACCGGGGTTGGCGACCAGCCTTGCCGCAGGGATATCTTTGCGGAACAGCTCAGGAAGCCCGTAAACCGCCTCAGACAATAAATCGGGGGATGTGTGCGCCTGGTACCAGTCTTCATAAACAGAGACATCCCTGAGACGAAAATCGGCGGACAGGTCGACAACCCGGCAACCTTCATCAAGCAGCTCCGGGATCATGCTCATGGCAGTCTGGTGAGGCACGGCGGTAAAGACCAGGTCAACACAGCTGGCCAGCCCGACAGGGTCGAGATTCTCGAAGGTCAAATCCTGAAGCCCTTGCAGTGAAGGGAATATCTCGGCCACAGGTTGACCGGCATACTGACGCGATGTTACGCATACCAGCTCGGTTCCCGGATGTTGGACGAGCAGACGCAAGAGCTCTGCTCCGGTGTATCCACTCGCACCAATGACAGCAATCCGATGCATAGCTTATCTCCTTTAAACGGAAAGAGGGAAACCCGCAGGTTTCCCTCTTTCCAGCAAATATCATGACGACCGAAAGGCCGCAAGTCATTAACGCTTGGAGAACTGGAAGCTGCGGCGCGCACCGCGTTTACCGTACTTCTTACGTTCCTTGATACGACTGTCGCGGGTAATGAACCCGGCTTTTTTCAGCGAAGCACGAAGCTCCGGGTCAACTTCGAGCAGGGCCTTGGTGATGCCGTGCTTGATCGCACCGGCCTGACCGGAAGGGCCTCCGCCGCAAACATTGACGTCGATGTCGAACTTGCCGATATTATCGGTCAGTTCGAGCGGCTGACGCACAACCATCTTGGAGGTCGGGCGGCCGAAGTATTCGTCCATCGTCCGCTTGTTGATAGTAATTGCGCCTGTTCCCGGCTTCATCCAGACACGGGCGACAGAGGTCTTTCTCCTGCCGGTGGCGTAAAATTTCTGTTCGGCCATCGTCTAATTTCTCCTGAATTCCCTTAAACCTGAAGTTCTTTGGGCTGCTGTGCCTCATGCGGATGATCGGCACCGCAATAGACTTTAAGTTTTCTGAACATCTGACGGCCGAGCTTGTTCTTCGGCAACATCCCCTTGACGGCTCTCCTGATCAATTCTTCAGGGGCCTTTTCAAGCAACTTGTCTGCAGTAATTGTTGTCAAGCCGCCGGTATAGCCGCTGTGACGATAGTACTTTTTCTGACTCAGCTTGTTGCCGGTCAGGCAGACCTTCTCGGCGTTGAGAACGATAACGAAATCACCGGTGTCAACGCTCGGAGTGTAAATAGCCTTGTGCTTGCCGCGCAGGACACGGGCAATCTCGGTAGCTGCCCGGCCAAGGACCTTGTCTTCCAGGTCGACGACATACCAGTCTTTCTGGAGTTCATCTTTTTTCGCAACTGAAGTGCTCATTACTGACCTCTCTAGATCGAATCTGTAAGTTTACGGGGCTCACAGAAACACGAAATGTATTCAAAACACCTTGTCTTGTCAAGCGTTTTTTCGAACTTCACAAGACTTTATTCCAGCCGCCAGGAAACAATCAGCCCGGGATAAAAGAACTCTTCTCCGTCAGCCTGCCGCAAAGGCTGGACAGGAGTTTGACCGCACCTTCAAGGTCAGCCCAGTCAAGGACTTCAACCGGCGTATGCATGTAGCGTAGCGGGATGCTGACCAGGGCGGTTGCGACACCACCATGGACCAGCTGCATTACGTTGGCGTCGGTTCCGGTGGCACGCGGGATACCGATCACCTGGTAAGGGATTGTTTCGGCCTCGGCAGTCGACACCAGAAGGTCAAAGAGAACGGGGTTGATATTCGGCCCGCGGGCAATAATCGGGCCCTTGCCAAGGCTTATCTCTCCGGAGTGTTTGTGATCTGCATCAGGATAGTCACTGGCAAAACCGACCTCAACGGCAATGCCGATATCGGGCTGCACTCCGTAGGCGCTGGTTGCTCCGCCGCGCAGGCCAACCTCCTCCTGTACCGTCGATACTCCGTAGAGATCTACCACCAGATTATTCTGGCGACGAACTTCCCGCAAGACCTGGGCAACGATAAAGGCGCCCATCTTGTCATCCAGCGCCCGGGAAGTCAGGCGGGTGCCCTGAAGGCGTTCGACTCCGACACTGAAGGTCACCGGGTCCCCGATCGATACCAGCTTGACGGCCGCCTTCTTGCTGGAGCAACCGACATCGATGAACTGGTTTTTGAAAGGCATCACCTTGTCACGGTCCTGGAGCTCGGTCTGGTGAATCGGACGTTTCCCAACCACGCCGGGCATCGGGCCGGATTTCGTGTGCACCGTCACCCTCTGCCCTGGCACGAGATGCGCGTCAACACCACCGATCGGCGCAAAGAACAGATAACCCTGGTCGTCTATATACTTGATCATGAAGCCGATTTCATCGCAATGTCCGGCCAGCATCAGGCGTGGGGCACCTTTTGGCCCCTCAATGTGCGCGATCACGTTGCCCATTACATCGGTACGGATATCATCAACAACATCGGCCAGCGCCTTGCGAATGACCCGTTGTGCCGGTTGTTCGAAGCCGGACGGGCTCGGAGCTTCGACGAGCTCTTTGAAAAAAGCAAAATCTTTTTTATTCATAGTGTTTTAACTCCCACAGCTCTCAGGCAACTCACCAAGCAGTGAATTGCGGTAGGACTTGACAATTTTGACCGGCACAACTCGCCCGGCAAGTTCAGTTGGACCCGTGAAGTTCACGATCCGGTTCCAGGTGCTGCGGCCGTAGATCTGGCCCTCCCCCATCCTGCTTTCACCTTCTACCAGCACCTCCTGGATCGTGCCGACATCCGTCTCCCAGGTCTGGCTGCTGATTTCCTGCTGGACGCTGAGCATGCGATCGAAGCGTGCCTGTTTCACCTCTGCGGGAGTCTCATCACCCATATTTGCTGCAGCCGTGCCCTTTCGGGGCGAGTAGATAAATGAATAAATTTCCGCGTAACGCACTTCCTCAAGCAATGCCATAGTCTCATCGAAGTCTTCGTCATTCTCGCCCGGGAAACCGACGATGATGTCGGTAGTCAGACGGATATCCGGGCAAACATGGCGCAGGCGGTCAACGATCTCCAGGTAGCGTTCGCGTGTGTAACCACGGTTCATTGCCAGCAGGATATTATCAGAGCCACACTGGACCGGCAGATGCAGGTGTTTGCAGAGTTTCTCAAGTGAGCCGAAACAATCGACCAGTTCGTCCGACAGATCTTTCGGGTGAGAGGTTGTGAAACGAATCCGGTCTATGCCAGCAATTTCATTGACCTGCTTGAGTAGACCGGCGAAAGAAAGCTCTGCCTCGTCTTTCAGGCCGTAGGAATTGACATTCTGGCCGATCAGGGTCACCTCGCGCACACCCTGCGATGCCAGCTCGCGGATTTCATCGAGGACTTCTCCGCTGGGGCGGCTGATCTCGCGGCCACGGACATAAGGCACGACACAATAACTGCAGAAGTTGTCACAACCCTGCATGACCGTGACGAAACGTGTATAGGCATCCTGGCCGGTACGAGAAGGGAAAAGCTGCAGCCGCGTATCGCGGTCGAGAAAATCGGTCTCTTCACAACGCACGCGATTGTCGGCAACATTCTGCACCAGCTCAGGCAGGCGGTGAACATTGTGAGTGCCGAAAACCAGGTCCAGGTAAGGAAACTCTTCGAGAAGTTGTTTGCCTTCCTGTTGGGCGATGCAGCCACCCATGCCGAGGATGAGTTCCGGATTGCGGTCCTTGAGGGGTTTGAAGCGCCCGAGGTGACCGTAGGCTTTACGCACGGCCTTGTCACGAACTGCGCAGGTGTTCAGCAGGATCAGACCGGCCTGATCGGGCTGTTCGACCCGCTGGTAACCAATGCCGCCGAGCAGGTCGACAATCCGCTCCGAGTCGACGACGTTCATCTGGCAGCCAAAAGTTTCCAGGTAAAAAGCTTTATTATTCATAGGGTTATATCCAAGCCAATATCAAGGGGCTCGAGATTAATCAAAAACCTGAAAGAAAGCAACCGAATTGCCGTAACCGCCGGAGTTTGACATAACGCTCACTTTGCCTGCCGCGCTTCGTTCTTTGCTATCGCCTCTGCCAGAAGATCTGTTGCCAGGTGCGGGTATTCTATACAGTGCAGGACAAGGTGTTGCTCCTGGCCCTTGTGGACACGCAGTGTTCCGAGCTGCTCACCCTGTCGATGCAGACGGAAATATGTGATATCTGACAGTTCGATAAACTGCGTGCGGGGCATCAGGCCGCGTTGCACAAGCACCCGTCGATCCGTTATTAGGTAATTAACACGGTTCCACTCAAGACGGGCCTGCACCAGATGCCCAACGAAAAAATACAGCCCAAGCAAAACGAAGGGAAGCGGTACCCAGACCAGCCAGCTCACAGCATAAGTCTCCGCCAGGGAGAGTCCCATGAACTGCCAGTAGCTGCAGATTGCAAGAAAGATCAATCCGAAAACCGAATGCCGCCAATGCCGGAAGGTATAACAACGCGGTGCAGGCCGCGCCTCCCAGCGAATGGTTTCACCATCCGCCAGAATAAAGGTCTGAATCATTGTACCCTCTGCGACCGGGCCAGGCGACTTGCTGCCGTACGTCCCAGCTTGCTCTGTGGATCCTTCTCAATGATCAGTCGGTACAAAGACATACTGCCCTCTGCATCGCCACCTTTTTCGCGTGCCTCAGCAAGCAGAAAGAGGTTTTCCGTGACAGGCAGCAGGCGGACACTCTCTGCCAGTTGATTGTTTGCCTTACGTACCTGGCCCTGCTGCAGGTAGAGGTAGCCGAGCCCCATTCGGGTCTTGTAATAGTCGGGCTGCAGTTTGACTGCCTTCTGCAAATTAAGTCGGGCCGTCTGCAGCTCGCCGGCACGCAGATAGGCCATCCCCAGAGAGCCGAGGATATGCGGTTCGTCAGGGGCCATGGTTGCAGCTTTGAGATAATAGATGATTGCCTGCGAGAAGTTGTCGGCTCTTTCAAGCCGCTGGGCCTCGGCCAACGATGCATATGCCGGCTGCAATTCTTTCAGCAAGCGGATCGATTCCGGGACGTCTTTAGAACTGTTCACGCCGGAGATCAGCAAACTTTTTATGCAGTTCCCCTCGCAAGGACGCTCAGCAAAAATCCGCGCCAGCCTGATCGAGCCTGACTCGGAGTCATATACGGACTCTTTCGTCGACAGGATTTCCATCGTGGCCTGGTTCGAAGCGCGGTTTGCCTGAACGGAAGAGCCTGTACGGGTGAGAGCAGCGGCATGCTGCAGCAAGGCCTTCAGTCCACCCAGATCACGGATCTCCGACAAAAGGCCACGGGTCAGAACAACCCGGTCACCCGGCAGTACATAGAGTGCTGCAGCACTCTTGTCTGCCAGAGAGACAGTTAGTCGACCGGCAATCTCGGCATCCAGTTTAACCAGGGATTCAATCTCTTCGGCAAGAGCTTTATCGTGGTGCGGGCCACCAAGCAGTTGGAGCAGCCGGTCTCCCGCAACTGCTCCGACCTCGATTTCCTGCTCAGCTGTCAATTTCGGGGCCTCGGCCGGCAGGTACCGGTCCATCCCGGCACAACCTGTAAAGCAGGCCAGGGCAATCAACATGATTGCTGGCCACAGGAGTTTTCGCGAAACAAGATTCCTCATCTGTTAAATCCGTACGATCGATATTATTGGGTGTGTATCTTAGGCCATAGCCGTGGATCAGACAAGCCATCTGCAGAAAAAGCTGCTTGCATTTCCACGACAAGTGACTATCATGTCCCGCCCAACTATAATAACCCTTGCAGGATTTATAAAGAAAGTAACAAACCATGACTGAACATCTACGCAACATTGCCATAATTGCCCACGTCGACCACGGTAAAACCACCCTGGTTGATGCCATGCTCAAGCAATCAGGAGTCTTTCGCGACAACCAGGTCATCACCGAACGGGTGATGGACAGTAACGACCTGGAGAAGGAACGCGGCATCACGATCTTGTCAAAGAACCTGTCGATTCACCACAATGGCATCAAAATCAATATTGTCGACACACCCGGTCATGCCGATTTCGGTGGTGAGGTGGAGCGTGTCCTCAAAATGGTCGACTCTGTCCTGTTATTGGTGGATGCTTTCGACGGTCCGATGCCGCAGACCCGCTTCGTTCTGAAAAAGTCACTCGATCTGGGCATCCGCCCGATCGTCGTCATCAACAAGATCGACCGCCCCGGGGCACGCCCGGAAAAGGTCGTCGATATGGTTTTCGACTTGTTTTGCGAGCTCAACGCCGACGATGAACAACTTGACTTTCCGATTGTCTATACCAGCGCCAAGCAGGGCATTGCCAAGCGCGAACTGAGCGATGCCTCAGATAACCTCGGACCGCTCTTCGAGATGATCCGTGAGCGGGTCGCCCCTCCGGTCGCCGACCTGGACGCACCGTTCCAGATGCTGGTAACATCCATTGACTATAACGATTACCTGGGCCGTATCGCCACCGGCAAGATCTTCGCTGGTCGTATAAAAACCGGTGAAACCGCAGCCCTGATCAAGAAGAGTGGTGAAATATCCAAGTCACGCATCACCAAGCTCCTCGGTTACGAAGGGCTCAAACAGATTGAACTGACTGAAGCCGGCGCAGGTGATATCGTCACCATAGCAGGCTTTGAAAACATCGGCATCGGCGAAACCCTGGCTTGCGCCGAACACCCCAGATCACTTCCTTACATATCGATTGACGAACCCACCCTGGCCATGAACTTTATCGTCAACTCGTCGCCTTTTGCCGGACGGGAAGGTAAATATGTCACGTCACGCAACATCCGCGATCGCCTGTTCAAGGAGCTGCGCACCAACGTCTCCCTGCGCGTCGAGGAAACCGCCAATACCGACACATTCAGGGTTTCAGGCCGCGGCGAACTGCACCTGTCAATTCTGATCGAGAACATGCGTCGGGAAGGTTTTGAACTGGCAGTCTCCAAACCGGAAGTCATCTGTCGCGAGATCAACGGCGAACAGTGCGAACCGATGGAGTACCTGGTGGTTGATGTCCCCGAAGAGCACCAGGGCACAGTGATTGAAAAACTTGGTACCCGCAAAGCGGAGATGGTCGCCATGAACGCCCTTGAAGGTTTCAACCGCCTCGAATTCATCATCCCCGCGCGCGGATTGATCGGTTTCCGCAGCGAATTCCTCACAGATACTCGCGGCACAGGCGTCATGAACCACACTTTCCATGGTTATGAGCCTTGGAAAGGGTCTATTCCGGGACGTAAAAATGGCGTCCTGATCGCGATAGAGGCAGGTGAAACCATCGCCTATTCACTCTTCAACCTTCAGGAGCGCGGGTCTCTCTTCGTTAGACCAGGCGTCAACGTCTACGAGGGGATGATTATCGGCCAGCATGCCAAGGACAACGATCTTGTGGTCAATGCATGCAAAGGGAAGAAGTTGACCAATGTGCGCGCCTCCGGGAGTGATGAAGCGATCCGCTTGACCACGCCACGTGATTTAACTCTCGAGCAGGCTCTCGAATTCATCGGCAACGACGAACTGGTGGAAGTCACCCCCGAATCGATTCGTCTGCGCAAGCGTCTGCTTGACGAAAATGACCGCAAGAAAGAAAGTAAGAAACTCAAGTAGCCGCAAGCCGGGGCCTAGAACGGACAATTTGTCAAGCCCCCGTGAATACAGGACAAAAAAGACAGCACCATGAATTCGTTGCGGACCGGAACACTCGTGGGATGGAACTGTCTCGCGGAAAAGCGTGCGGCAGGTTTAATTGCCTAAATTAATGCCCTGACCGGTAATTGTTACCTTGAAAAAATTGGTTCAGGGCTCTATGATTGGCCCGTTCTTCATAAGAACAGATCCTCACCTGAAAAACCTGGAGGCAGCGTGGACCGAGAGTTAAACGCTCACGAGCAAAAAGCCCTCCTAGCCATTGCCCGCCAGGCGATTATTCAAGGCGTGCGCACTGGCCAGGAATACATTGAGCCCCGAGAAGAAAAAACCCTGAACCAGCGCAATGGCTGCTTTGTCACGATCAAGCAGAATGGACAATTGCGTGGCTGCATCGGCAATTTCCAGTCTGAACTCCCGCTGTTCAAGGAAGTCGCCCAGATGGCCCAGGCCTCCGCGGCAAAAGATCCCCGTTTTTACCCTCTCAAGGAAAACGACCTGGACAACTTCACCCTCGAGATTTCAGTGCTCTCACCGCTGCAGAAGATAGAGGACATCGAGGAAATCGAAGTCGGCAAACACGGCATTTACATCGAAAAGAGTTTTTACCGGGGCGTCCTTCTGCCCCAGGTTGCCCTGGAACACAACTGGGACCGTCTGGCCTTTCTGAAACAGACATGTATCAAGGCAGGGCTGCCGACGGATGCCTGGAAAGCCGATGATGCTGAGATCTACGTTTTCAGCGCCCAGGTTTTTGGAGAAGGGTAAAGGAAAGGACCTGACGTGATCCTTGATCTCTGTCGCGACCTTGGCGATTTCGATCGGAGCGCCTAAACAACGCCTTATATTGGCAACGCAGGACGTACCTTATAAGAGTGACATCCATATAAATCTGGCACAAATCTCAAAGAGCAGTCCCGGCATCATGAGCCGTCCTTGTCGATCGCCTCTTCCTTGAACCAGCGGTCAAACCAGGTACGATGATCCTTCTCCGAAAAGATTCTGAAATCATTAGGCCCCATCCAGACGCCTCCGCAGCTGACACATCTGTCCATTGGGACCCCTCTGTAATTGATCGGTTCGATCTTGTCGGCGCATTTCGGGCAACGACCAAGACAGTATTTACGAATCAGCTTTTCCTGGGTCTCTTGTCTGATCTTCTCGATCAGTTCTTTTTCCAGATCGTGAAAGTATTTATTTTCCAACGCCTTTTTCCGCTCTTCCCATGCATCCGTCATAACATCACCTCCGGAAAGCCTCTTGTTTTCATCAATTATAACAAGCATTTGAAGCCCGGCAACAAATCAGTGGCAAAGTCCGAATCGACCGGCTCCATAGGTCGCGCCCTTGCCGATGCCAAACAGCGACGCGACAGCCAGGACCCAGTATATTTGTTCTATGGCCTGGCCAGAGAGAACCATTTCGCCCGTGAAGCCGCCAACAACCAATCCCTGTTGACCGGCAATCGCTCTCCAGTCGGTCCAGGTCAGGCGTGTTTCCGACTCTTCAAGCCTGCTGGCGTTTTCGAGCAAACTGGATGGTTCATCGAGAATTTCAATCCCCGAGTGAGCGAACAGCATGGATGTCACGCGTCGCAGCATAAACGGGAACACTTGCCTGAAGTGCGGCTTCCTTAGTGGTCTGCCGTCAACCATCAGTCGAACCGGAGTCTCGTACGATATCGTCAGTCTATCGGGAACCCGGTCCTGATTGACCAGCCAGGCCAGGGGTTGGACCGTACATGTCAAAGAATCCAGTGGCTCACCCTGTCGCCAGGCAGAAGATTCTGGCTGCCCATTATTCGGGCTATAAACTTCCGTGACTTCAAAATAACCCTCATCGAAGACCATCCCAAGCTTGCCCAGTTGAATCAAGTTGCTCAAAAACACGTGGATCAACGGTATGCCGGCGCCGATAAACAGAACTTCACATTCAAGCCGGTCCCCGATATCAATAAAAGTCTTCTGCGCAACCGGCATGGTCATCACCAGGGCCGGTGCCGGTTTCTGGAATTTGCGCCGGGCGACGGGATCGTCACTCAGGGCAGGCTGGAAAAGGGCTTCCCATTGCCTTACTGCGAGGGCATCGGTCGAGTCAAGCATCTGCCTGCCAGCATGCCGCAGAGTGCGGAACAGTTTTATAAAATTAGCTGGCTGTACGGTGCACGGAGAGAGAAAATCCAGGGCAAAGCGGGCTTTGACTATATCGACCTTCTGCAATGCATCCGGCCAATCCGGTATGAGTAAGTTCTTTTCAGTGATCATTTCAGATTGTTGTAGTCCTTGGTCAATTCTGATAGAGTCCGCGATATTATCAACAGATATACACCATATCTGCAACCTCTGCGACTGATAAAGCTTACACCATTATGTTACAATTTGAATTGCTCGCCAAAGACCAGAAAACCCGTGCCCGCCGTGGTCGTGTCACTACACCGCACGGGGTTATTGAGACACCGATTTTCATGCCGGTCGGGACTCATGGTGCCCTCAAGGCAATGACCCCGGCACAGGTTGACGATGCAGGGGCCCAGATAATTCTCTCCAACACCTACCATCTGCACTTGAAACCTGGTGAGAGTTTGGTGGAAAAGGCGGGGGGGCTGCACCAGTTCATGCACTGGCCCAAGCCGATCCTGACCGACAGCGGGGGCTTCCAGGTCTTTTCCCTGCCGAAAAAAGAGATCACGGACACAGGGGTCTTTTTCAAACATGAGATCAACGGCGACCGTGTCTTTATCGGCCCGCGCGAGGCAACCGGGATACAAAATCTTTTGGGTGCCGACATCATCATGGCCTTTGACGAATGCATCCCCTACCCGGCCTCACATGATTATTCGAACAAGTCGATTAAAAAGACCCTGCGTTGGGCGGAAGAATGTCTCAAGGCTCATAACCGAGAAGACCAGGCCCTGTTCGGCATTGTCCAGGGGAGTGTTTACGACGACTTGCGACGCGAGTGCGCAGAAGCACTCACGGCAATGGACTTCCCCGGCTATGCAATTGGCGGCGTCAGTGTCGGTGAAGGTCTGGAACTGCTCAAGAAAGTCGTCGACTACACAGAGCCCTACCTGCCGGAAGACAAGCCACGATACCTGATGGGGGTCGGTCTGCCAGAAGACATCCTGGAAAGCATTGAACGCGGCATGGACATGTTCGACTGCGTCATTCCGACCCGTTATGCCCGCAGTGCCACCCTCTTTACCCGGAGGGGGAAAATCCGGGTAACCAATCGGCGGTACCGTCGCGACTTTTTCCCGGTTGACCCGTCATGCACCTGTTATTGCTGTGCGAACTTCACCAGGGCCTATCTCCATCACCTCTTCAATGCCAACGAAGTCCTGTCGGCGACTCTCGCGGCCATTCACAATGTCCGCTTCTATCTCGATATGGTCGCAGGGGCCCGCGCTGCAATTGAAGTAAATGACTTCGCTAACTTCAAAACCGCATTCCTCGACGAATACTTGCGCGACGACGGTCAACCCGGACGTTGACGATCTTCTTCTCAGCCCGCATAATTAGCCTATGGCTGAAACATCACGACCCAGACGAATTGATGCCGAAATCGGCAAACGGCTGCACAGGGCACTGACTGCAACCGGCGACGAATTATTCCAGGTTCTGCTCGACCCGGACATGCAGATTGCCCGGACGGCGCTGAAGAATCCCCATCTGAACGAAGATCACCTTCTCGCCCTGCTCAAACGCCGCGACCTAGACGAAGACCTGCTCAAGGTCATCTACCAGCTCGAAACCACCAAGAGCAGTCACCGCCTGAAAATCGCCCTGGTCAAAAACCCCAACACACCGGGCTCGATCGTACTCGCTCTACTGCCACACCTGCATCTCTTTGAACTTGTCGATCTCTGTATGATCCCCGGCGTCACACCGGACCAGAAATTTGCCGCGGAGCGAGCCATCCTGCAGCGACTGCCGACCACCGAACTTGGCAACAAGATGACGCTCGCACGTCGGGCGACAGCTACGGTCGTCGGTGAAATCCTCAAGGGGGGTGAAGTGCGACTTGTGGAGATCTGCCTGAACAGCCCGCGCCTGCGCGAGGTGGCGATCCTGCAGTTTATCAACGGTGCGCATTCATCGGCAGAGACGATATCGATCATAGCCAGGCACCCGAAGTGGAG
The DNA here is from genome assembly GCA_963825575.1 of uncultured delta proteobacterium. GTDB lineage: Bacteria > Desulfobacterota > Desulfuromonadia > Desulfuromonadales > BM103 > JAFDBW01. Next base: position 27,230 of record CAWGUB010000013.1, on the reverse strand, counting down.
ACTGCGTCCCAACCTGAGGCTTGCCATCCTGAAAAACCGCAGGACACCGCCGGTCTGGTTTACACTCTTCCTGCCGCAGATGCGCAGCCCTGATGTCCGCAACCTGCTTGTCTCGAAACGGCTCAACCCGGCACAAAAAAAGCTCGTCCAGGACGAGCTTAAAAAACGTGGTATGGGTTAAATTTACGGCTTGACCGGCAGTTCAAATGTCACCGTTGTCCCTTCACCAGGCTGGCTGGAGACGGAGATATTACCGCCATGGTCGTCGATGATCTGCTTGACGATACTCATGCCCAACCCCAGCCCTATCGTTTCAAGGCTATCGGGATCGACTCGATAGAAACGTTCAAACATCTGTTCAACCTGTACTACAGTCATACCGATTCCACGATCGGCAATTGACACAGAAACCCTGTCAGTATCACCCGACAGTCGCACCTTGATGATTCCCCCTTCAGGCGAATATTTGATCGCGTTGTTCAAAAGGTTATACAGTACCTGGGCTATACGACCAGCGTCGAGCCAGACTATCTGCGGGCAGTCATCACGCCCTTCAACGACAATTTCATGACGACCGGTTTTCAATCTGAACGAGGCAATAACCTTGTCAACGATTTCGCGCAGATTATTCTCTTTCGGCAGAACACCAAGGGAACGGCCGACCTGGATACGACCGAGGTCGAGCAAATCATCGATAAGCCGGTTAAGGATGTCCGCGTTGCTCTGTATGATCGACAGGTAACTGCCCCTCTGTTCATCGCTGAACCCCATCACGTCAGCATTTTCCAAGAGTTCGCAATAGCCGACAATTGCAATCAGAGGTGTCCTGAGTTCATGAGCAGCGGTTGAAATAAAATCGCTTTTGGCTTTGTCAAGCTTCCGCATAGCCTCTTCAGCGCGCCTTTGGTCCGTTACATCGATGACAATATTGAGAATTCTCACTTCGCCTTCGTACTCGATGGCTCTGCTCGAAACCAGGCACGTCATCTCTTTTCCGTTTTTGCCGAAAAAAACGCTTTCCAGATGATCGATAAAGCCATGTTGACTGATCGCAGACACCATACGTTCACGATCTTCAAGGTTCCGCCAGAAGCCAAGCTCCTGAGACGTGCGGCCGACAACCTCATCAGCAGAATATCCTGAGGCCTCAATAAATGCCGGATTGACCTCCAGTACCTGACCGGACGGAGTTGAGATAATGGTTCCCACAGGATTGGCCACAAAGAATTCGCGAAACAGGTTTAAGCTTTTGTGCAGGGCCTCTTCGGTTTCTTTGCGATCGGTAATATCCAGCCAGGACCCGATGATTTCCAGTGGCTTGCCGTCCGCATCGCGAATCAGGCGCAGCTGATCAAGGACCCACAAGTAGCCGCCGTCTTTTTTCCGAAAGCGGTATTCATGGACATGATGGCCCTGCTTAAAAAAAATGTCATATACAGCAAACACGCCTTCAACATCATCGGGGTGGATGTTGTCGCGCCAGAAATTCGGGTTCTCGAGACATTCCTCAATGGAATAACCCAAAAGAGAGGTGATATTGCCGCTGACAAACGTTGCGCCAAAATCCCCGGTCGCCTTGCAGGAGTAAATAATTACCGGTGAAAGCGAGATAATCTCGTTGATTTTTTCTGTAGGTAGCTGATTCATTGACACTTTTTTGGTTACATCCTGCCTGGGGTTCAAAAGCAGATCATTCTTCACGTTTAAAGGGCGGCACCGGCAGGATTTTTTCTACAGTACTTGAGGTTGACAAGGCAACAATTTTCGCCTGTCCCTCTTTTTCAACTTCGTCAATGCGACTGATCGAATGGTACGGGATCATGAGACGCTTGACGCTGGCGAACTCGTTTTTCAGGGCCTCCTCGTTGGGATCGACTACAATAGCTGACTTTTCCCCGAAAACAATCTCTTCGACTTCGACAAAACCATAGATATCGCTTTGATTGACCTTGCGGGCGTAGATTTCATAACCTTTACCCTGGCTGCTGAAAAATATGCGAAAAACTGATTTTTTCTTATTCATGGCTAATAACCCGAAATGATCTGCCGCAAAGCTAAGGCAGGTTTAAGTGATCTTTACCTGGCTACGATAAAACTGCTGGGGAAGCCATTAGCTTCGATGCGCAGGAGGGCCTCCGTCGCAAGGGCCATATTATCGTAAAGGCCGACCCGAACCCGGTAAAATTTCTGCCCGCCCACCCAAGCTTCAGCAACAGCGGAATCTCCATACTGTTGTTCCAGCTTTTCCGTCAGGCGATAAGCGTTGTCCTTGACCGTAAACGCCCCGACCTGGATCATGAATGGGCCAACATCATAGCTGTCGGGCCGTCGATAGCTGGCAACTTCCCCTGCTTTGGCCGATTCCTGGTAACCCAGGGCTTCGATGCGTACCGGCGCAGTCCCGGGCCCAACCACCCCAAGCTGTTTTGCGGCAGAGTATGACAGGTCAATAATCCGGCTCCTGACAAAAGGCCCACGGTCATTGACACGGACAACGGCTGTCTGGCCGTTGCTCAGGTTGGTGACCTGAAGATAAACATTCATCGGCAGGGTCTTATGAGCTGCTGTCATCGCGTACATGTCATAAGTTTCACCGTTGCTGGTTTTGCGGCCGTGAAAATCCTTGCCATACCAGCTTGCAATCCCTTCCTGGTTGAAACCGGCAGCGTCAGGGATCGGCTGGTAATGCTCTCCGTTGACTGCATAGGGCTTTTGCGTCGGATGCAGATCCGGTTGTGACGGTGTATCGAAAACTTTGACACGGTAGGTCGGTTTCGGTGCCCCGCAGGCGGTCAACAAGAGGATCAAGGCAAGCAGAATTGAATAGCTAACTGGTTTCATATGCAAGCATTGATAAATGAAGCCGGGAGACAAGTCAACAGAATCACCGTAAGTTGATGATCAATCTCGGTGGCTATGCAAAAAGGCCTCGACCTCCGGCAAATCCGGAATTGCCGTCCGACCGCCAAGCGCGCGGGTCTTCAAGGCAGCACAGGCTGTTGCAAAACGGACCGTCTGCGGCAGTTGCCAATTTTGCAGAAGGCCATATATGTAACCACCATGAAATACGTCGCCGCAACCGGTCGTATCGACGACATCCATTTTGAATGCCCGCTGATGAAATACCGAGCCTGCGGCATCCATGCTTACGCTACCCGATTCGCCACAGGTTATGGTCACTCCGGCAGCACCGTGTCCGGCCAGAACCCTTAAGGCCTCTTGCGGATCGTGACGCCCAATGATCTGACGGGCAAACTTTTCACTCACAACCAGGTGATCGATCAATGTCAGGAGACGTTCCATGCCGGGGCGCAGGGTCCCGGCATCGAGAACCGTCACAACATTCAGGCTGCGGGCTATCTTTGCCGCGGTCATTGCCGGCATCAGGTGTAATCCATCTAGATGCAAAAGCTTGACGTTTCTGGTGAGCAGGGTTTCGCATAAATCGGCAACGTACGGAACCGCATTGCCCCGATGCCAGAATATATTGCGACGCCCGTCGTCATCGACCGCAATAAAGGCCACCTGGCTGCAGCGACCTGGGTCTTCAGTCAAAAAAGTACAGTCAACACCTTCAGCGACTAATCCGTCGCGTATCTGTTGACCGAAAGCGTCATCACCCACCGCACCGACCATCGCCACAGAGACCCCCAATCGAGCCAGTGTGACCAGGGCCGTGGCGACCGGTCCGCCACCCTGCACAAGCAGCGCAGACAATTCGGCTTTCTGGTCCAACCCCGGATAGCTGCCAACCTGTCCCAGGATATCCAGACAACATTGGCCCAGACCGACAACATCGATTTGCTCTGCACTGATCATAGTTTTCTCAAATGAAAAGGGACAGGCTCAGTAATAGAGTCGTCCCTTTGATTGAGATCCGTTATTGCCTCGCGCTTTGCGTTACTCTTCCACCACAGTCATGGCCCGGAATTTCTGGTAACGTTGCTCAACCAATTCCTCGGCAGAAAGCTCCTTCAGTTCAGCCAGATGCTTCTTGAGATATTCTTTCACTGTCCCGGCAGCGGCGACAGGGTTATTGTGAGCACCACCAACCGGCTCGGGGACGATGTCATCAATAATCATACCCAGCGAATCGATGTCCATGGAAGTCAGCTTGAGGGCCTCGGCGGCTTCGGGACCGCGGGTTCCATCGCTCCACAGAATCGCAGCACAACCCTCCGGAGATATAACCGCGTAAACTGAGTACTGCATCATGATAACCTTGTTGCCGACAGCGATAGCCAAGGCACCACCAGAACCGCCCTCACCGGTCACCGTGACAATGATCGGCACGGTCAGGGCCGCCATCTCCCGGAGATTTCGGGCGATCGCCTCTGCCTGGCCGCGTTCTTCCGCGCCGATTCCCGGGAAGGCCCCGGGCGTATCGACAAAGGTAAAGATCGGCAGTCCGAACTGTTCAGCCATCTGCATGACTCGCAACGCCTTGCGGTAACCTTCCGGGTTGGGCATACCGAAGTTCCGGTAAACCTTTTCCTTGGTATCGCGCCCCTTCTGGTGCCCTATGACCACGCAAGGGTCGCCATCCAGCCGGGCGAAACCACAGATCAGCGCCGGATCATCCCGGTAGTTGCGATCACCATGCACTTCAAACCAGTCGGTAAAGATGTGTTTGATGTAATCGAGAGTGTATGGACGGTTCTGGTGCCGGGCCAGTTGAGTCCTCTGCCAACGGGTCAGGTTGGAGAATATTTCATCACGTAACTTGTCAGCTTTCTTCTCCAACTTTTTGATATCTGAGGAGAAGTCGACGCTATCAGTTGAGTAGTCCCGCAGCTCCTTGATCTTTTGCTCGAGCTCAACGATAGGTTTTTCAAAATCTAGAAAAAACTGCATGTGCAGGCTCCTGTCAGTTCATCGGCGACCGGGGTAAGGTGGTCATACCTATTCGAAAGTGACGACATTATAACCGAACAACTTCTCGACGTCATCCATCATTTGATCACTGGCCTGCAGGCGCAGGTCCTCGGGTAATGATATCACGGTTTCGCTGCGATTGGGCACGACGAGATGAATCAGGGCCTCGCAGTCGCCATGGTAGCGCATCATAATTTCCTTGAGCGAGCGAAGTTGCCGCTGCTCGAGACCAGGAGTCGTCAGACGGAAATGAACCATCCTGGTCAAGCGCTCCTGCACGTCCTTGAGAGAGAGGACTTCATTGACCAGGATCTTGCAGGCATCCTCGCCGACGTCTACAGTTCCCTTGACCAGCAGAGCCTCCTCGCTGTTCAGAAGTTCGGCCGATTCAGTGTATGTCTCGGGAAAAACTACCATTTCAACAAAACCGCTGAGATCTTCAAGAGTCACGAACGCCATACGGTCGCCCTTACGGGTATTGAGCAGCTTGATCCCGGTCACGATACCGCAGACACTGACTTCCTCTTTATCGGCACGCTCTATCAGCCCTGCCGTGTCACAGGTACTGAAACGTTTGATGGCATCACTGTGACGTGCCAGTGGATGACCGGTAATGTAAAACCCGATCGCTTCCTTTTCATTTGTGAGGAGGACATTTTCCGGCCATTCCTCAAGATCCGGTAACTGGCCGTACATGTGACCGCTCTGGGTGACGATCTGATCCGTACCGAAGAGGGATTCCTGACCGGATTCCTTCTCACGCTGGACTTTCTGGCCGTATTCCATCGCTTCTTCCAGGGCGGCCATGAACTGAGCCCGCTTGTGCTGCAATGAATCAAAGGCGCCGCACTTGATGAGCGCTTCGACAACCCGCTTGTTGACACGACGCAAATCGACTCGCTCGCAGAAATCATGCAGAGAGCTGAACGGGCCTTCTCCTCGCGCTTCGACGATCGCTTCCACGGCAGCACCACCGACCCCTTTGACTGCGCCGAGACCAAAGCGGATATCTTTTTCATGTACGGTGAAATTCCGGCATGAGGCATTGATATCAGGTGGCAGGATGGAAATCCCCATGTTCCTGATTTCATTGATATTCTTGATGATTTTTTCGGTGTTCTCCATATCCTCGGTCAACAATGCCGCCATAAATTCAACCGGGTAATGGGCCTTCAGGTAAGCGGTCTGGTAGGCGATATAAGCGTAAGCTGCAGAGTGGGATTTATTGAAGCCGTACTCGGCGAATTTCTCCATCTGGTCGAAAACGGTCTCGGCCTTCTTGGTCTCCAGCTTGTTCGCCTTGGCGCCATCGAGGAAAACTTTCTTTTGTTTGGCCATCTCCTCGGGTTTTTTCTTGCCCATCACCCGGCGCAGCAAATCAGCGCCTCCCAGGCTGTAATTACCAAGGACCTGGGCGATCTGCATGACCTGTTCCTGGTAGACAATAACGCCGTAGGTGTCTTTGAGGATCGGCTCCAATTGCGGGAAATCGTACCTGAACTCCTCGACGCCGTGCTTACGCTTGATAAATGAATCAACCATCCCTGAGCCGAGCGGGCCCGGACGGTAAAGAGCGACCATGGCGATCAGGTCTTCGAAACAGGACGGCTTGAGCTTGATCAGGTACTCCTTCATCCCTGAAGATTCGAGCTGAAAGACGCCGGTAGTCTCACCACGGCTCAGCAATTGGAAGGTTTCTCCATCATCCTGGGGAATCAGTCCGAGGTCGAATTCAGGGGTTTTCGTCTTGATCAGCTTGACTGTTTTGTCAATGACCGTCAGGGTTTTCAAACCGAGGAAATCGAACTTGACCAGACCGATTTTCTCTACGTACCCCATGTCGTACTGGGTAACCTGGCCGTGTGATTTGGGATCGACGTAGAGCGGCAAGTAGTTGGTCAGAGGCTCCGGGGTAACCACGACCCCTGCAGCATGGGTCGATGCGTGGCGGGTGAGTCCCTCCAGCGACAGGGCTACCTTAAAGAGTTTCTTGATTCTGGGATCCTTTTCGATCAGTTCTCGCAGGCGCGGCTCCTGCTTCTGCGCATCCTTGAGTGTTACTTTCTTGCCGGCCGGGTTAGGAATCAGCTTGGCAATCGTATCCACCTCACCATACGGCATCCCCATGCCACGGCCGACATCGCGGATCACCGCGCGGGCCATCATCGAACCGAAGGTGATGATCTGGGCGACATTATCCTTGCCGTACTTGTCGCGTACGTAATTGATGACATCTTCACGGCCGTTGATACAGAAATCAACGTCAATATCCGGCATCGAGATACGTTCCGGGTTCAGGAAACGTTCAAAAAGAAGATGGTAGGGTTTGGGATCGATGTCGGTAATTCTGAGAGCATAAGCGACCAGGCTGCCGGCGGCGCTGCCACGTCCGGGGCCAACCGGGATATCGTGATTCTTCGCCCAGTTAATAAAATCGGCGACAATCAGGAAGTAGTCGGGGAACCCCATCTGGTTGATGATTTTCAGTTCCTGTTCGAGACGGGCTTTATACGCAACGTGATCATCTGCCGAGAAATCTGTGCGAACCTTGCAAATTTCAGAAATCCGTTGTTCAAGACCAGCAAACGACTGCTGTTCGAGCGCCTGACTCGGAGTTTGCCCTGCCCCGAGAGCCAGTGACGGGAAATGATAATTTTTACCGCTGACATCCAGCTCCAGGTTGCAACGTTCGGCGATTTCGACAGAATTACTGACCGCCTCGGGAAGAGCCTTGAAAAGCTCTCCCATCTCGTCGGGAGTCTTGACGTAGAACTCATCGTTGGCAAATTGCATCCGGTTTGGGTCGTCCATTGTTTTGCCGGTCTGGATGCAGAGTAAAACCTCGTGGGCAAAGGCGTCGTCCCTGGTCAGATAATGGCAGTCGTTGGTAGCGACCAGCGGCAAACCAAGTTCCTTGCCGATTTCAATCAGGCCTTTATTGGCGACTTCCTGCTCCGGCAGATAATTCTCCTGGAGTTCGAGATAGAGCCGGCTGTTGTCAAAGACCCGGGACATTTCTTCTGCCCTCTGCCGGGCATGATCCATACGCCCACGGCAAATCAGGCTGGGAATTTCGCCGCCGAGACAGGCAGTCAGGGCGATCAGACCCTCGTTGTTGTCGCTAAGGAGCTCCCAGTCGATACGCGGCCGATAATAGAAGCCGTCCTGGTAGGCGGTGGAAACCAGCCGGCAGAGATTGCGATAGCCCGTGCGGTTCTTACAGAGGAGGACCAAATGTCCGGAGGCGTCTCCGGAGGAGGATGCCCCGGATTTGTCATGGCGTGAAGCAGGGGCAACATAAACTTCACAGCCGATGATCGGCTTTACACCTGCGGCATGGGCTTTGGTGTAAAACTCCAGAGCACCAAACATGTTGCCGTGATCGGTAATCGCCATGGCAGGCATGCGATATTCTTTAGCCCGTTCGACAAGATCGCCGACTCGGATGGCACCATCAAGCAGGCTGTATTGGGTGTGGACGTGTAAATGGACAAAATTGGCGTGTTGCATAGATGTAAAGAACCTAAAGTTGGATTCAGTATTCAGTATTCTCAAAATACAGGACATAATCGACAAGAGTGGTGACAGAAAAAACGGCAAGCGACGCTCAGAGAACGGCTACAGAATACAGAAAATCCGTCCCGCATGGAAACACTAAAAACTATGGCAGCAAACATTCCGGATATTGGATTACGGATACCCCGTCCAACATTCCCGGCTATAAAACCTCGACGTCGAAGTGGCTCAACATGTTAACCAGCAGGATCAGTGGCAGGCCGATGAGGCTGGTGTAGTCATTGCCGGCCATCTTTTCCATAAGCGCGATGCCAAGCCCCTCTATTTTGAACGAACCGGCACAGTCAACTGGATTTTCCTTCTCCACATAATGCTTGATCTGTTTTTCGGTCAGTTCGCGCATCGTCACGGAGAAAGTTTCGAATTCAGCGACGCTGTCACCGCTGGCACTGTCGTGGATCGCCAGGCCGGTATAGAAAGTATGTTTGCGTCCCTGCATCTCCATCAGCTGTTCAACGGCCTTTTCCGGGGTTCCCGGTTTACCCAGGACACGGTGCCGGGCGTCGACAAAAACCTGGTCGGAGCCTATGATCAGGGCATTATCGTATTGGTCCGCAATACTTTTCGCTTTCTGCAGAGCCTGGTGTTTGACCAGCAATTCAGCTGAAACGCTGGCAGTCATCTGTTCTTTGTAACGCGGCGCGGCGACATGAAAACTCAGTTCAAGCTGACGCATTAGTTGCATACGATATGGGCTGGTCGAGGCGAGGACGATGGTACGCATGAATACCTTCCCGAAAGAGATTATATACGCCCCTTTTTACCTCAACCGGGAAATAGAATCAATCAACAGACACCGGACTTCCATAATGGTAAAGATTCTGCAATCAGGGCAGCATCATATGCGCCACTATTTCCATGCGGCTGACTGCGCCGCGCACAGAAAAACGGCATCTCACGAACGGATTCCAGCAAGGCGTCTTCAAGCATTGCCGTACCACAACGATCGATAAATTCAGAGAAGCCGGAACCACCAAGCCATGCATCGGCAAAGGTCACCGATTCGCTGCGCCCGACCTCAACCAGGACTTCTCCTTCATAGCAGCCATCTCCAACCGTACCTGAGAATCGCATGCCGCGGCCCTGTCGCTCAGCAGAATGAATATCAAAATAGATGGCGCTACCGTTGTCTTCTGTGGTTCCGATGTAGATCATAATTACCTCCCTGAGGGTTATGATTACATATTAGATGCTATTGAGACAGAATATGTCACATACTCGTCAGGACAACTCCGCCTCGACAAATCTTTCTCTGGCCGAATCGACCATCTTCACACGCCTGAATCCGTAAGCTTAACAACTACCTTCTTCTTTAATTACTACCCAAAAAGTCTTCAGCAGAATTTTTATATCCAGCCAAAGAGTCCAATTGTCAGTCGAATGTGACCTTTCACAAGGTCGCCAGTTTGTTCATGGGGATGGTTATGCTATTGAAAATCAACACAGTTGTACGACAAAGCCTTCATTTAACCTATTATCAAGACGGCTCAAGCTGGTTGTTTTCTATGTAGTTGCGTATGGCGTGAAGATCTTCAAGGGTCAAGTCAAGAAACCTGACTCCCATTCCAGGAGGCCGTGCTGTTTTTACGGAGCTTAAAGGTGAATTAACCCATGCGACTTGTGCAGAGCAATTGACTACCCGCCCAGAGGTTGGAAGCGTAAATCCTATTACTAGTTTCTCATCAACTTCCAGGGGGTTGTCCATTTTAATAAAGAGACCCCCAGAACTAATATCTACGCTGAAACCGCTTAATGTCTTGTCAGCATTCTGACCGTACTGGACTTGGATTTTTGCTTTGAACCGTTCGCTCCGGGTCGGAAGCTGTAACATCCTCTGAGCGGTCGCAACAAATTCAGCCCGATTTATCGGCTTGAGCAATATTTCATCGCATCCCGCTTCACGACATCGCTGCTGGTCTTGTGGGCGTCCATCTGTGGTCACCATCACAATTCTGATATTTTTTAAGGCTGAATCGTTTTTCATGGCACGGCAACATTCTTCACCGTCCATTACTGGCATATTGAGATCTAAAAAAACCACGTCTGGATAATGTTTGCGTGCTAATTCCAGGGCTTGACGACCGTCGCTTGCAGTAACAATATTAATGTCTGATCGTTGTAGAAAGGTTTTTTCGAGCTGCAAAAAGAGTTTTGTATCATCGACAAGTAATATGGTCTTCTTATTCATTGTGAAGCCCTTTAATCATTGGTGAGTTATTGTTAGACCTTTTGTAACTCTAGCCTAGTCCGGATTGCAGGTCAAAGTGTCTCGCAAATTGTGCCAGGAACTCCAGTGAATCAAAAACTACTGAAATAGTCATTGTCCATAATACACAGAAATTTAACGGCTGAAAAAGAGACCCGTTAGGGATCTTGCCACTCGTATTCTTTCTGACGCGGTACAGAGCCCGACACGAATCTGGGGGCACTCTACATTTGAGCGCCCCCAGATCCCAATTCATGACATGCAAGCCATTATCCTTTGGCAAGAATCTCGTTCGCTTTGGCAATCACCTCGAAAGCGTCGGCGACATAGAGGACATCGGCCTTGCCTTGTGCCCAGCCGCAGTTGGGATCTAGGCTGATGGCGCGACGCTCGTTGACAAAACGCCAGCCAACGGTGTGCGGCTCTTCACCATGGCAACATGTAGCGAGTCCTTTTGGATGGCGCGGGGTGGAGCCGGTCTGGCCGACCTGGTTGAGGTGGCTCATGAAACTGATCACTTCACCCTCGGTGGACTGGTCAACCAACGACTTGCTGCTGCCGAGCGATGCTTTGCTGTTATTGATAAAATCGAGGATCAGCCCTTCGGCTTTCTTGATATGCAGCTGGCCGTCAGCCTGCTTCTTGGTCCATCCGGCACCGGCAACAAACAGCAGCTTGGCATCGGGACGAATCGTCTGGGCGTCGCTGTCCGGAGTTTGTACACCAATCACCCTGGTACGACGGCAACCATCATCAACAGTGACATCGAGACTTTGCACATCAGCAGGTCCGGCAGCGCCCTGCCATGGTTCAAAGACGCCTGAATCAATCACCAGAAACCAGGGACGCTGTGCACGCGAGAGTGTGGCAACCATACGTTGCCGATAATACCAGCGCTGCACCTGTACCGCTCCATCAACGACCTCGATACCGGTAATGTGGGTCTCGATACGCCCGTCGCAACGATAGGCCGCGCCCGGCAGGCAGCGTGAGAAGCGTGAACTGGTCGGAGCAAGGACCAGCGTCGGCGCGGCGGCCTTGACCAGTGCCGCCACGGCAACCGTATCCGAGGAGTAGCGCGAAGCAGCGAAATCCTCACCACTCACGGCAAGAATACTCACGGCGCCGCATGCCGCGAGACTGTCAGCCGCGGGTTGCACCTCACCACCGAGGAGGCCGACGGTCACGGCAGCACCACCAAGGTCGGCAGCCAATTTCAGCGCCGCATTGAGAGATTCATAAGCACCCTTCGGCAACGAACCGTCGTCCTGGGTGTGAGCAAGCAATAATATCTTATCCATTTCAGTCTCCTAGGCCTTCAGCCAGTCAACAATTTCTTGTGCGATCTCTGCTGCCGGAGTGTCCTTGACCACGCGCGTAACCCTGCGTTGCTTGGGCAGTTCAACCGCGGCATAGCTCAAACCACCGACACCAACCTGGGCAGCCTGAGCTTTTTGCAAAGCAGGCATAACCGTGCGCATATTCATCATGCCCACCTGGGGGTTATTGGGTGGTTCAGGAAGACTGCCGGTGGCCCAGCCGAGCATCGCAGGTGCACCGTCACAACTGGAGACCTGGTAGCGGCCGGCTTCGATCCGTTCGAGGATTTCCATGGTACCGTCATCACTCACGGTGAGCTTGTCGACGGCCAGAAACTGGTCGACAATATCAAGTCGCTCGGCAACCATTTGCATGGTCACTCCGGAATCGCGAGAGGCAGAGGCACAGCCACCGAACAGCAACAGCCGGGAGCGCTCCAGGCCATCGATCTTGCCAATCGCATCAGCCAGGGTCGCCGCGACATCGAAGGGGTCGGTGAAGCCGCCGGCTGAGCCATCAATAGCAACCAGCTCGAAAGAGACTTTCTGGGCGATCGACATCATCAACTGCTGCAGCTTGGCTTTGGGGCCAAGGCTGACCAGCCAGACCTTGCTGCCAGGGACATGCTTGGCAAGTGCGGCGGCCTCGAACAGGGCATGCCCTGCCCAGGGGTCGAGCACTGCAGGCAGCATCATTTCGTTTTTCAATGCTGGCCCGTTCGGGCCCTCGATCGGTTCCAGCGTCTGCAGCGGGTCGGGGACCAGGCTGCCGCAGACCACGATATGAAATCCTCCACTCATCGATTCTACTCCTCTATAGCTTTCATGGTTTGATTAGTTTTCAGCTGAATGCAGCCCACCTGAACCCGCTTCAAAACTCACATTACTCCACAGTGTTTGGCCTGCTCGACCGGTAGTGCAGTTCCACATGCAGATGCCGCAGTGGATGCATTTCTCGCGGTCGAATTGTGGTACGCCGCCCCCCTCGGAGGCAGTGATCGCCTGGCCGGAACACATTGCCACGCAGACCTGGCTTTCGCATTTATTACAAGCGTCCGGATCGATAAACCGGACGTGGTCGGCAAAGCCATGTGCCGCCTGGACCTTGCCGCCGATCAACAGGGCATCCTGATGGGAAATCAGTAGCTGTCCATCATATTCAATCGCAGGCCAGCCGAGTTTGTCCATCAGCGGCTCGAAGAGCGGTTTGCCATGTTGACGGCAATCCTCGACGATGCTGTCGATTTCCTGTTCGGCAATCTGACCACGGAAATAATCCTTGAAGGCGGGGATGCGCTCCCAAGGACGGCGGAAGGCTCCACCGACGTTGAAGCGCCCGCAGCTCATACCGGAAAGGGCCATGCCGAAGAGGCCGGGAATCATGCCGCGAGTGAAGCCATCGCGGGACCGCTTGGCGATCCTGGCATCAGTTTCCACCCAACTGCTACGCCGTCGAGCGAGGTAGGTGCGTTCCAGGTTGGCACGACTGAACGGTTCACCAGCTCTGGCCAGTTCAATGACCCCTTCAGCCAACTGGACACCGGTCGCCCAGGCCTCGTCGAAACCGGAACCGGTGAGCACGTTGGTGCTGCCCGAGCCCTCGCCAATCCGCGCAAAACCGTCACCGGCCAAAACTGGTTCGCCGCGCTGTCCGGATTCCTGGAGCGACTTGGCACCCCAGGAGCGCAAGGTCCCGCCCTTGAGATGTTTCCAGATAGCAGGATGTTGCATCCAGTGCTGCAGCAGCCGATAGCTGGAGCGGACCGGGCTGTCGAGCCAGGAAGGGACGAAGAGACCAAGCGCAGCGACACGATCGGGGTAAACGTAGAGGAAACCAAAAATCTCCGGCTCAGGGTAGCCGAGGGTATGCAGCACAAAACCGGGTTGCAGGGTGCAATCCTCGGGCAGTTCCACGACGAACTTCATGCCGCCAGCCCACTCGTCCTGGTGGTTGCCATCGGGTAGCCCGAAATGCTCGTCGAGCTTCTGACCAACCGGTCCGACCGGGCCGTCACCGACCACGGTGAGGTCCGCCCGGATGTCCATTCCCGGCATATAGCCAGGCCCTGGAGTACCATCGGTCTCCACGCCCTGGTCAACCAGGCGGATGCCAACGACCCGATCCTCTTCCAGCAACGGAGCGGAGACCGGCATACCCGGCCACACCTGAACCAGACCTGACCCCATCAGCTGGTTGCCGATCCATTGGGAGAATTGGCCGATGGAGAGCACCAGACCGTTTTTCTTACAAAGGAAGGGCGGAATGTAAGGGAGGTTGACCGCGTGATCAGAGGTGCCGAGCAGCCCGAGCAGACGGTCGAGCATGCGGACACCTGAGCTTCGCCGACTTTTGCCAAGAGGGTCTTTGAGGTAAAGAACCTGCTCTTCACTGACGGGCGCAGCCATCGGAATCTGTGACGGGTCAAGATCGGGAAAACTCTCTCGCAGCGCCTTGCCACGGGTCACGACCCCGGAAACGCCGAAGCCGATGTCATCTGCACGTTCGTAACAAACAACCTGCAACGGCATGCCGGGCATGACCTTGCTCTCGAGCAGAATTGACCCGTCCTCAGCAGTCATTGCCTGACTGAGAGTGTGGAGGAAACCGGCGGTAGCCGGTCCGAAGCCGACACAGGCGATATCGACTTCCATCGTCTGACGATCAATGTTCATGTCATCTTCCCCGTTAGCGTGGGTAGTCGAGGGCTTCGGGGATCATCACCTGAGCGAGTGCTGCCGCCGCCCGGTCTTTCGAGAGCCGCGAGCCGGTCATGCAGACATCGAGCCGGGCGCGAAGCTTGACGAAACCGGAACGACAGCTTTTAGCGCAAGGTCCAGCCTTGTCGATATGCGTACCGTCTTTCTCGATGGTATCTCCGAAGCCGCGGCCGTAACTGGCGATTCCCGGCATAATGGTATCAAGGGCGTCGAGGTATTCTCCATCGTAGCAGTTTTCATCGCACTCGCCTGCCCACTGCGGATGAGGATGATAACCGTATGCCAGTTCGGCACAGATTCGTCCGACCTCGCCAGCAGCGCGGGCAGCCTGAACGTGACAAAGATCACTGAAGAAATTCACATAGCCTTCAAGTCCCTCAGCGACCATCGGGTTCTCCGGCCCTTTCTGTTCGAGCTCGAGCATGTCGAGAATCTGGCAACGTGAAGCGAGCAGCCAGCAGAGGGCGTCGGCGAAGGGGAAGACCACACCGTGACGCGAGCCATGGAACAGCGGCTTGCCATCGGCATCATTGGTTTTCTGCAGGTAATCCAGGGTCCATAACCACAGGTTCATGGCACTCGCCAAGGTACAGGCGCCCGAGTCGGGGTGGGTGCTGGCGATGCGGCGCAACTCGGAGATCCATTGGCGGAACTGAAACAGGAACAACTCGTTGGTCATGGTGATGCTCAGTTGGCGGCGCTGTACCGCCTCTGGCCCTTCGTAAGTCGCCTCGAGTTGGGCATCCATCCACTTCTGGCCGAGGAATCCGGGGCAATCCTCGGTAATCCCATAACCGCCCATCAGGCTGACGGCTTCGCGCAAAATGGTGGCACCGTGACCGGTATTCCAAAGCTTGCCGGCGGGGCAGAAGACATTGGCCAAAGAGTCCAGAATCAGGAACTGGGTGATGGTATCGTTCTCCAATTCCTGCATCCGTGCAGCATCCTGCTCCTCGGCTGGACGGGTTTTCATCGTCAGGTATTCAAGGGCATCATTCTGTACCTTGCGGAACACCTTAAGCTGAGCGCGCCCTTTGATCCCTTGCTCAGCAAAGATTTTCTCCTTCTCTTTTTCCACCATATCAAAATCATCGAACATGCGTGCTGAGTAGAAGCCGAGGGAAGAACCGGCTTCACCGGCAGCCCAGATGTCGACCAGGCGCTGCAGACAGTCTTCCTTCTGCTGCAGGCCAAGATCGAAACGCGGCGAACCGGGCACGATCGATGGGCCGCCACGGAAACGCTGGCGATGATAGCGGATGATTGGTTCAGGCGCCGAGAGCAGTTTGGCAGAGCTCATAATGCCTACCGGTACGCGGGTCCGCCGGAACACCGACTCGATAATCTCCGAGTGGCTGTAATTGGGGATGATGACGCCATCTTTGACGGTATAGCCGCCGATAATACGGTCAGCAGGGATCTTCAGGTTAAACGCCGGGTCGCGGGTCGAGGAAAGCTGGTGGACCAGTTTCTGCGTTGGTACACCACGATCATAAAGACCTGGATCACCCTCTTCGAGGATGACCATGCAGCTGCCTTTAATCCGTTCGTCGTCAGAGTCGACCGCAGCGGTAACGAAGTCGGCAAACCCCATGTTGGTGATAAAACGTCCGCGCTTTTCAACCTGCAGAAGCGGCTCCTGGCCCTCCTCCCATGAGTCGATGCGCAACTTGCCGGAGACCACTCCGGTGTCGACGCCGACGAAGGGCAGCGGTTCGGTAAGGGCGAAGGCGCCACGCTTGATCTGGCGATCTTCACCCGGCTGGGGCGGGGTTGCCATGTGCATGTATTTGCTGCGTTGTTCGGGAGTGCCTTTCTCATGGATCGGCGAAAGGCCGAGATTACTGGCCAGAGAAGAGGTTGCGGCACCGCCATCGACCCAGGCGAGTTCGAAGGCTACCAACGCCAGGGCAAGATTCTTGGGCCCTTCGATAAAGCCGCCTTCGGCTGGGTCCATGAAGACCTGGGTAAGCCCGGCTTCGTCGAAAGCTGTGAGAATGCTGGCCTTCTCCGGAGTCCAATCGTGTGTGTTGCGGGCACCGTTGGCCACCAGGTTGGCAACCACGCCACGAGCCACGCCACGGGTTGACTGCACCACCATCTGCAAATCGTAACGGTCGCTGAAACGCCACATGATCTGGCGGACATCATCTCCCGGCAGAGTGCTCATCAACTGTTTACTGCGTTCAGCCTCGATGCTCTTATTCATTAGCACTTCTCCCTTAAAAATAAATCAATAGTTTATTATCTTAGTTTGATTATCAAGACAGAGTCAGCAGGCTTGCATGGAGCAAAATGAGAAAGTTATTCTAACGGAAGGAAGGAAGAGTCTCCAAGCAAAAAAAGGGGGGTCTGGTCTTATCCGATTAAATGACAGAGAGACATTGAGCAAATCCCGGAATCTTCGATTCCGGCCTCGCTATGAAACCATCACAAATCAAGAAAAGATCTACACTTAACCTGTTTACCGGGCCAGCGGCATGTAGTATATTTCATTAACATAAACAAAGTATCTCGCCGAAGGGGCATCCAGTGGCCGACAACAACACGATTGAAACCGCTGATATCATGGCAGGACTGAAAAAAGTTCGCAGTCGTCGCTGGCTGTTGTGGGGGATTATTCTGATTTACATACCGGGCATGCTGGTTGCGCTCGAGTTGCAGGCGCCATCAAGGGTCATGGCCTGGTTGTTTGGCCTATGGATCCTTCTTCTCTGCGTTGTCGTTGCCTTGGCGACAGTCGTCAAGTGTCCTCGCTGCGCCAAACCGTATCATACCAACGGTCCGACCTTCCTGCCGGTTCGCAAGTGCGTCCATTGCGGCCTTCCAGTCAATTTCAGCTCGTGACCTTCCCTGATGGTTATCACTCCGCGGAAGCTACGCGATCGGACATGTTGCAGACAGCAGCGCATCCAGCCTCCTGTTGAAAACGTATTTCAGCATTTCACTATTCAAATAACATAAAATTTGGTATAGTTCTCTATCCGCCTTTTTTATAGGCGTTTTTTCGATCTTAAAGGGTTATTCGAACCCTCGCGAGATAAAGTTTCGGCATTGATCCTGTCCCTGAGCGAGCTCCCATTTCCGGTTGAGCCAACGATCTCGGGCCAGGGCATTTGCCCCCAACAAATCAAGGTTGTCGTCCGCGGCAACCGGGAAGAATTACATGTCCAAAAAAATGCTGGTCAACGCCACCCACCACGAGGAAAACCGGGTGGCAATCGTCGAAGACGGTATCCTCACAGAGCTTGATATCGAGGTTGCCGGGTACGAGCCCACCAAAGGAAACATCTATAAAGCGGTTGTAGTCCGGGTTGAATCCGGCCTGCAGGCCGCTTTCGTTGATTATGGGGCTGAACGCCTCGGCTTCCTGCAGATCGACGAGATCAATTACACCGCCGTCAAGCCGGAACACCAGCCTGCGGAAGACGGGCGTCGACCACGGATCACCGATCTCCTGCAGCGCGGCCAGGAAATTCTCGTCCAGATCACCAAGGAGGAACGCGGCACCAAGGGCGCGGCCCTCACTACCTACCTGTCCCTCGCCGGACGCTACATGGTAATCATGCCCGGTAGCCAGACCCGGGGGGTCTCGCGCAAGGCCGAAAGCGACTCGCAGCGGAAAGAGTTGAAAAAAGCGATGTCATCACTCGAGATGACTGAAAATGTCGGCTACATCGTGCGCACTGCAGCCCTGAACCAGACCCGTGAAGAACTGGAGCGCGATTACCGCTATCTGATCCGCCTTTATGAAAGTATCGTGGAGCTTGACAAAAAATTTAAAGTCGCTCCCGCCCTGCTGTACAAGGAATCAAACCTGATCATCCGCTCGATTCGTGACTATTTTACGACTGACATGGATGAAGTCATGATTGATGACCCGCAGGTTTTCAACGAGGCCAAGGATTTCTTCCAGATGGTCATGCCTGACTATGTCAAGCTGGTCAAGCTGCATCAGGAGCGCCGCCCGATTTTCTCGCGTTACCAGATTGAAGAACAGATTGAAACGCTGAGCCGTAACAAGGTTCAACTCCCCTCGGGCGGATCAATCGTCATCGACCCGACTGAAGCACTGGTCGCCATCGACGTCAACAGCGGCAAAATGTCGTCGGAACAGGGCGTGGAAGCTACGGCAACGAAAACCAATCTGGAGGCGGCTAAGGAAGTCGGCAGGCAATTGCGATTGCGCGACCTCGGTGGCCTGGTCGTCATTGATTTCATCGACATGCGTGATCGAAAACACATGCGTGAGGTTGAAAAAGAATTGAAAAAATCCCTGGAAAATGACAAGGCCAGGGTCAGCATCGGCCGCATCAGTCAATTCGGTCTTTTGGAAATGAGTCGCCAGAGGCTCAAGGCGACACTCGCGACCGGGTCCTATCTGCCCTGCCCTCACTGTGACGGAGCAGGCCGTCTGAAGAGTCCCGAGTCCCAGGCTGTTTCACTGCTGCGAAAGATTCATGCCAGCGCGGCCAAAGGCCAGGTTAGCCGAATTGACGCGCAATTACCCAGGGATGTTGCAGCCTACCTTCTGAATCACAAGCGGGAAGAGCTGGTCACCATGGAGCGGGACCATCAGCTGAAGATCCACATTCATGGCAACCGGGATTTTTTGGCAGACCAGGTAGAAATAGAAATCCAGAAGAAGGAAAAAGACAAAGCGCAGCAGCCGGAGTTTGTGGCAGCCGCGCTGTTGCCCATGCCTCCGGTTGAACAAAGTAAGGAAGAGAGTGACGAAGCTACCCAGTCGGAGGTTGCTGGCGACGGTAACGAACCGGCCAAAAAACGTCGCAGGAGAAGACGCCGCAAGCCCGCCGAGACAGCATCTGCAGGGGTCGATCAGCCTGCCGAAAGCGCTGCCCAGGCTTCTGTTGAGGGTGTGGACCAGCAGGTAACGGAACCTCCAGAGACAGTTGACGCACCGATTGCCGAGCAGGAAGCTGCTGCCCCGTCGACCAGGAAACCGCAAAGGAAAAGGCGTCCAGCCAGCAAGCCAAAGCCGGCCACTGAAGAGGTCGTAACTGCTGTGGAAAGTGCTGCTGCGGAACCCGTAACTGCAGACGCTCCGGATAGATCTCCTGTAGAAACTCAAGAGACCAAAGTAACCAAACCTAGGCCTCGTCGTGCCCGGCGTAAGCCCAAGGCTGCTGCAGGCTCGGCGAAGACAGCCTCCGCCTCCGAAACGACCGTTACTGTGCAACCCGGTTTGGACAATATTCAGACAACGCTCGCAACAACTGAGTCAACCACAGCAAGCGAAACAGGCCCGGCAGCAGCAGCTGGAGCCGGTCCCGTCGGGGCAGAACCGGCAAAGCCCAAAAGGCGCCGGACACCTCGAGCAAAAGCGAAGCCGTCTGAGACCTCGGAGGGATCTGCTTCGGCAGTCGACACTGGAAATCAAAAACATGTGGAGACTACAACTCCTCAGGTTACCGAACATGAGAAGCCAAAGCCAAGGCGACGCAGACCGGCCCGAAAAAAGGTGGAATCCGAACCATCGGCTGTAGAATAAAAGCAAAGGCCGCCTCTTTTCGAGGCGGCCTCAGATTGTTAACAAACCCCGCAAGTGATTGCGGGGTTTGTTTTTTTACCTGGCAGGTGGAGTTTCTATGAAGCTTAGGGCAACAGATGGTTAAACTGTTGCCCTTTTTCATTGGCCCCTGGGATTTAAAGAGAAAATCAGAACCGTCGAGGTTGCCCGACAGCAACGTCATTTTCTTTGTAGCGACAAAGAAAACGAAGAAAAGAAAGCTTGGCGCTGCGCTGGGCATGTCTGGGTCGGAAAGGCGGCGACCTCAATACGGATTGTTCTTATCGATCAAGGGCCCAGCTTTCCCCCGCAGGTGACGAGGCTCTTGAGAGCCTCTCCTTCTTTGGTTGATTGCATCGGTCGTTTGCTATCAAGTTTTTCCCTTGTAGGTCACACTGCAAGGAAGGCCCCCTGTAACGGGCCGGCTTCTTAAGCTCTGTTGTTTGTTGATGACTCAGACATCCGGCAGAGGAGATGCCCTCCGCAAGGAGCAGGCACTTTTGCATACTTTTGTTGCCGGACAAAAGTATGGCGTCGGGCGGGACGCGACCCGCCGGTTTTACTCTTAAAAAATAAAGAATGATGGCAACAGATTAACCATTTGTTGCCATCTCTATCATGAATTCTGGCTGGACTTTGTCAGCAGATGGAGGCAGCCTCTTTACGAGGCGGCCTTTTTAATGTTCTGCAAGACCTCCGGGGGGAGGGAAGCCTGCCTGCTGATTTAAATGCCGTTTATTTTATAAAAAAAGCCCCACAGCCAGGAGGGGACTGTGGGGCAAGGGTTTGGTTAGGAGGTAAAACATGAAGAAGTCTTACTCTGTTGCGGTAATCTTACCAATTTAGTCAGGTATGTCAAGGGGAAAGCTAAAAATTATTTTTTCAGTAATTTTTCTGTCCCGGCTGCCGCAAGAAAACCGCCAGCGCCCCCTCCCCTCCATATCGACGTGGCGCCACGCCCCACTCTACAACCTGTTCTTTTTTCTCGCTAAGCAATCTCTCCATTGCACTACGCAGGACAGGCCTCTCTTCAGAGTGCAACCCCTTGCCGGTAATCACCAGGACGGTACAAAAGCCCCGGGATATTGCGTTCTGCAAAAAGAACGGGACCTTGGCTGTCGCCTCGGCAACAGTCAGTCCATGCAGATCGAGTTCGTCTTCCGGCAGGAGCTGTCCACGTTCCAACTGTTTCATGCGTCGCGGCACGGCACGTTTTTCCGGAACATCTTCGGACCATTCGTCCTTGAATACTTTTTCCATGGAACCGATGGCATTCAGAAAAGTACTTAGATCACCCTCATCCCGTTCAGTTCCGACAGCAGGCTTTGTGCCGCGTTTGGCCCTTTCAGAGGAGGCGACATCGCCTTGCTCATCCCTCTTGAGCGGCTTGACACCCAGAAAGGTCATTTCTTCGGTAAAAGAGGTCTGCGCTTCATCGCTCCCGGATTTTGAGGCGTCAGGATGTTTCTGGCTAGATTTGCTACAGGAGGATGCATTGTTCTTTGTTTCAAAAGCAGGCAACCCCTTCACATTTTTGAAGGGGTTGTTGGAGAAGTCTTTCGGTATGGATATATTTTGTCTGTTTTTCTTTTTCGCCATGATTACCTTCTGACGATTTTGCGCCGTCCCTGCATTGCCTTGGTGTGCTTGCGGATCAGTGCACCCTGTTTCTCCAACTGGAACTGGTACCAGACATCGCCGTAATCCTGCATCTTCATCTTCTTGCCTTCCTTGAGGGCCTCCAGGTTGGCTGACATCACTTCGTTGCTGCCGATCTTTTTCAGGCCTTTCTCCATGATGGTGATGGCTTTGTTGCGGTCACCGATCTTCTCCAGGCAAAAAGCGTAGAGGCTCCAGAGCAAAGGCTCCTTGCGGGTCACGGCAACGGCTTTGTCAAACGTGGCAATCATCTTTTTGGTTTGATTGCGCTTCATGTAGATAATTGCCAGCATCGCCATGGCCACCCAATGCCGCACGAAGCCGATTTTGAGATAATCATACGCCTTGCTAAAGTCGCGACGCAGGTAGTAAACCATGCCGATCTGGGCGTTCATCTGCTTCTTGATGTAGAACTGCCAGTGCTCGTATTTCTTCTTCACGGCTTCCAGTTTGTGGATCGCCGCATCCGGGCGGTTGGAAGCAATGTCTTTCTGCACGGCTTCCATGGCATCGTTGATCCTTGCCATGATTTTTTTCAGGATAATGACATAGATGACCGAAAAAACCATGACACCGGCGATAGAGGGAACAACCGGGTGCAGGCTAGTCGTAAAGTGGAGGGCGACACCGAACAGGGCGCCGATGGCAAGAGCTATAAATGTGGACAACATGTGACCAGGTCCTTTCAGATGCAAATGATTTGAAGCGGCGTATTCTATCAGCCTGATTCAGTGTTGTCAAAGCAAACAAACGGCCCGCAAGGTCTGGTCTATAGGTCTATCGGGGGTATGACATGCGGTCGACGCCGAGGCCGACAAGCTTGGCAGGGGGCTGGCCATGAGGAGGTCTTTAAACGGGTATGTTCAGCTTCAACCGTGACTCTTGCTGCTCACGTGCAACGTCAGCTTTTCACCCGGTTGCAGCACATGGTTCTCGGCCAGGTTGTTCCAGTTGCGAATCTGAGCGGTCGCAACCGAGAATTCCCGGCCGATTGCCCAGAGAGTGTCGCCGGGGCGAACCTTGTACACCAATTCCTGCAACGGTCCGGCATCCTTGACGACGGCGACTTTTTGGGAGGGCGCCGCTTTTGCAGAGACGATCAGGCGTTGGCCGGGACGGATAACATTGCTCCAGCCGAGACGGTTCCATACCCGCAACTGTTTTTCCGTAACATTGAATTTACGGGAGATTTTCCAGAGCGAGTCGCCGGAACGCACAGTGTAGTAGGTTTTGCGGGAACGCTTGTAATCATCCTTGAGTTCGGCAAGTGCAGTCGAACCGTTGGCATCAGGGTTGAGGGGGATGATCAGGTTGGTGCCGATCTGGATGGTCCGTGTATTTCGAATGCGGTTGAGGTTCTTGATATCCTGAACCCGCACACCGTAGCGCTTGGACAGAGCCAAAAGCGTGTCACCCGATCTGACCTTGTGACGCACGTAGTTGGCACGTTGCCGTTCCGGCAATTCGGTATAATTGGCCAGAAAGGCTTCCTGGCTGCCGATCGGCAGCCTGATCTGGTAATCCTTTGCCCCGGGAGGCGTGCTCCAGCGCTTCAGCTCCGGATTGAGCTTCTTGATCACCTGGTATTCGGCACCGGTCAGCCGCGCAATGACTTCAAGGTCCGTACTGCTCGGCAGGGCTGCTGTGTCATACGACAGCGGCTCATGATATTCAAGTTCGGTAAAACCATACTTTTCCGGCTGCTTCGCAATCATGAGCGCGGCAAGCAGTTTCGGCAGGTAGTTCTTGGTCTCGGTTTTCAGGTACTTGCCACGGCACAACTCCCAGAAATCCCTGGTCTTGTAACGCTTGATCGCATTGCGAAGCTTGCCGGGGCCGGCATTGTACGAGGCCACGGCCAGGTACCAGTCGCCATCAAAATCGTCATAGAGATCTGAGAGAAAACGGGCTGCCGCACGGGTGGCCTTTTCCGGATCACGCCGTTCGTCATACCACCAGTCGTTCTTCAGTCCATAACGACGGCCGGTGCTCTCTATGAACTGCCAGGGGCCAACGGCATGCGCCCAGCTGTAAGCCTTGTCGTTAAAACCGGACTCGACCATGGCCAGGTAAGCAAGGTCCCTGGGCAGACCGGCCTCGGCAAAGACTTCCTGCATCATCGGCAAGTAACGACCGGAACGTTCCAGCCAGAGGGTAAAGGTTTTTTTCGCCCGCCCGCTAAAATAATCGATGAAATATCGAACTTTTTCGTTTTCCACCACGGGGAAATCGAAGACCGGTTCCTCGTGGGCGAGGATTTCCCCGGGATCCTCCGGCGGCACCTGGTCATCACCCTGCAGCACCCGGTTGTCGGCCAGGGTTTCATCATCAAGTTGATCAGCACTGTCAACGACTACGTTCTCAACGGCATCGCCGGGAAGGGGATTGACAAGAAAATCCTCTGGACCGCCAAGAAAGGGATTAACAAGAAAATCCCCGGTATCGCTCTCTTCGTCAGGCAATAACTGAACATCTGCCGCTGCTATATCGTCCTGTTCAAAAAGGAAGGAGGTAACCGGCTCGGAGTGTATCGAGGGTTGGGGACTGCTGGCAAAACAACCCGCCAGGAAGAATCCGGACAGGAGACAAATCATGAGTTGGTAAAGCCGCATCAAAAAACCTCCAAGAACGGGCTCAGGCTACACGAAATCAGCCGCAAATGTCAAATTCGCCGCATTTGCTCACCCCAGCACCTTTCTTCCATTTCGCACAACAGGTCAGAAAATGATTCACGGTTGCGGGCACTGACGGCAATCGCATCAAAACGTCGACAGTAGGGCCCAACTTCTTCACCGGCAACCAGATCGATCTTGTTGAAAACCAGCAGCCGGGGGATTTCATGTAACTCCAGATCGCGCAGGATACGGTCTACAGAGCGAATCTGTTCTTCGAAACGCGGGTTGGAGATATCGACCACGTGTAGCAGCAAGTGAGCATCGGCCAGCTCCTCCAGAGTTGCCTTGAAAGCCCCGAGCAGGCTTTTCGGCAGAGCCCTGATAAAACCGACCGTATCGGTGATGATCACCTCGCGCTCCTGCGGGAAACGCAAACGGCGGGTCGAGGTGTCCAGGGTTGCAAAAAGCAGGTTTTCCGTAAAGACCTCACTCTGGGTCAGGGCATTGAGCAGGGTTGACTTGCCCGCATTGGTATAACCGACAATCGACACGATCGGCACACCGGTCTTGATCCTCTTCTGCCGCCTCTGCAACCTCCCCTTGCCAAGGGACTTGAGCTGCTTTTCCAGGCGGGTGATGCGGTCGCGGATCCGCCGCCGGTCCGTTTCCAGCTTGGTTTCACCGGGGCCACGACCGCCGATACCGCCCATCAGCCGCGACATCGCAGTGCCTCTTCCGGTCAGTCGCGGCAGGATGTACTTGAGCTGGGCCAGTTCGACCTGCACCTTGCCATCCAGGGTGTGGGCACGACGGGCGAAGATATCGAGAATCAACTGGCTGCGGTCGATGACTTTCAGTTCAGTCATGGCGGCAATGGTCCGCGCCTGCACTGGAGTCAGGTCCTGATCGAAAACCAGCAGGGTCGCGCCTTTGTGCAAAGCACTGATGACGACCTCCTGAAGCTTGCCCTCCCCCATCAGAGAGCGCGGGTGCAGCTTGCGCGACCGCTGCATGATGCGATCGAGGACAACCACGTCGGCGGTACGTGCCAGCTCTGCCAGTTCGTCCATGGCATCCTCGGCTTCTCTGACCGGCGCCTGGGTCACGGACAGGAGGATTGCCTTTTCCCGCGGGTCTCCTAGGTCGACGGTCGCCGAGCGCGACTGTTCAAGCTCCGCATCCAGGGCGCGGATAAAGCTTGCGAAATCGATCTCCCAGGTGTGAATCGATGGGATTGTCTGCAGCAAGTGAATCCGTCCATCCGGGGCGGGAGGGATCAGATGCGCCATAGATACCTGGCCGGGCAGACCATCCTCACCGACCGCGATGCTGATCATCATATCCAGACGTAACAACGCGAGGTCGTTGAGGTCGTCCTGGGACAGGGGCTCACCCTTGAGGTGAGTGTGGATACAGCGCA
This sequence comes from uncultured delta proteobacterium, assembly GCA_963825575.1. Taxonomy (GTDB): domain Bacteria; phylum Desulfobacterota; class Desulfuromonadia; order Desulfuromonadales; family BM103; genus JAFDBW01. The sequence goes on along the minus strand of CAWGUB010000013.1, from coordinate 1,312 downwards.
GAGCTCGCAGACCGCTGCGACCGAGGCCATAACCGGACAGGTCGGGGATAACTATTTCGTGGTCATCACCGAGGATGACGTTTTTTACTTCGCCACTGCGGTCGATGATCAGGCCGATCTGGCGGCGCAGTTCTCCGGACAATTCTGTCAGGTAGCGGGCCAGTTCCGGAGAAATAACCTCGCTGGCCACCAGACGCCTCCGGTAGATTCTCTCAAGGGCCCTGACCTGGCTCGGCTTGAGGCCTGTGGTATTGCCGTGAATCATTTCGACCTCTATGACAATAGTGAGGGAGAGATGGAAAGCACACTGCCTGCCTCTCTCCTGCTGCCTCTATCCTACACAAAAAAAGGCCCCTTCCGGAGCCTTTTTGCAGGTGCTGTTCAACGAGAGCTATCCGGCCCAGATATTGAAGCCACCGTCTACGTAATGGACCTCGCCGGTCACACCGGAGGCAAGGTCTGACAGCAGGTAAAGGCTGGCCTTGCCTACTTCCTCCTGGCTGACGGTGCGACCCAGTGGGCTGCGCTCTTCCATGACATGCAGCTTATCCTTGAAATTGCCAATTCCGGAGGCCGCCAGAGTCTTGATCGGGCCGGCAGAGACAGCGTTGACACGGATATTCCGTTTGCCAAGTTCAGCGGCCAGATAACGCACCGAAGACTCCAGGGCTGCCTTGGCAACGCCCATAACGTTATAGCCGGGGACCGCCATCACGGCCCCAAGGTAGGACATCGAAACTATACTGCCGCCGTCCGGCATCAGGGGGATTGCATAGCGGGTCATGGCCACCAGGGAATAGGCACTGATATCCATTGCCAGGGCAAAGCCCTCACGGCTGGTCTGACTGAATGGGTTCTTCAGATCCTCGCGGTTGGCGAAAGCGACCGCGTGGACGACAAAATCAATCGTCCCCCACTGTCTTTCGAGCTCTTTGAAAACCGCAGCGATATCATCGTCGGCAGCGACATCGCACGGCACGATGATCTTGGACTGAAGGCTTTCTGCAAGGGGACGGACCCGCTTCTCCAGCGCTTCATTGAGATAGGTGAACGCTAGTTCAGCACCGGCGCTGTGGAGTTGCTGGGCAACCCCCCAGGCGATACTCTTCTCGTTGGCAACGCCAAAAATAACGCCCCGCTTGCCATCCATCAAACCCATGTAAACGTCCTCCTGAAGATTGAGTATCCGGGAGTTGTCTTACCAGATAGATCAGCTTAAGGCAAGGATTTGCCGAAATATTTTGCTAATTGCCTGCCTGTGCAACATTTTCACCGATTATGGTCAGGATAGCCTCGGCTTTCCTGTATCCCG
>CAWGUB010000012.1:0-32373 GCA_963825575.1 uncultured delta proteobacterium | reverse complement strand
GACGAGCAATACGTAATGTCCTGCTGCTCGACTCGTACATCTGCTACATCCGCCAGGGTGAGACGACCGGCAAAGAGATGGCCGATCAGTTCCGGTCGACTGTCGCGTATGGCCATGCGAATGAAGGTATGAACCTCCAGCAGGCCGCTCAGGTAGACGGCGTCCTTGGTAAAGACGATGCCGTCTTTGGTCGCGCCGCTGCGAAAGATGCGTTGTGATGAGCGTACGGAATCTTCTTCCGACTGGCCAGCCTCAAGAAAGAACTTGAAGAGTTCGATGAAGTCGGCGCCATCCAGGGCTTTTTGCACGGCAATCACCCGCAGGGCAATCCGGCGCAGACGAGCGATGTCCATGGAGTTGGTGAAGAGTTCGCTGAGAACGGCAATCCCTTCCTGGGTGCGGGTTGTGCGTGGAGTGCCCAGAGCCAGTGATTGCAGGTTGACCTGGTGCCTGCCGTTGAGCATGGTCGCGGTATGGATGAACGCCTCGTGGTTCAGCAGCTGCGCCTGGTCGAGCGCGGAGAAAGAAGCAGAGGAGCGAACCCTGATTCGGGTTGCCCCAGCAGCGGCTTTGGCCGAGAGGTCCGCATCTTCAACGATCGAGACCACGTCGGGGCCAAAAAACTCATCGACTCGCGTTTTCAGCCAGGCGGTGAAATCGGTCGCGCTGATATTACTCTCCGCCGGTGGAATGTGCCCGGTGCCGATCAGGCTGTCGGTCAACTTGAGAAAAAAACCGGCAGCATCGACAGCGGTCATCCTCTGCAGTTTGTAAATCATGTCGGGACGGCCGTAGAGACTGACCGACCAGGTGGTGAAATCGCGTGTGCCAACCGCACCAAGCATGCGAGCTGCATTGGCATAACTTTGCGCAGTCTCAAATAGAAATTTCTCAACGGGGTCATCTTCGTTGCACTGCGCCGAAATCTTTTCCAGCGCCGTGATATTGTTCCTCAGGTCAAGCCGTCGCACCCCGCTGTCAGGCAGAGAGACCTTTTTGCCGGCGCGCCAGTTTCGAAGAAAGGTCTCTTCACTCCCTAGGGGCCAGGAGATGTTCGGTAAAACCCGGACACCTCGCGCTGCTTCGATCAATGCTGCGTCTAGTTTTGCAATTTTTTTCAGATCCATGGGCTCTCTCACAAAAAAGGATAAGGAAACGTTGCTTATTTCTTCATTAAACTAAATCGACCCTATTTTTGTAGACATCTTTGACCCAAAAAAGCCACCCGCAGTCTCACGGATAGCTTGTGGCCATCGTTCAATAGTCCCCCGATTCCTATTCGCCAAACAAGTGAGGCCCTCGGCAATTTACAGCAAAAGGACTGAAACGTCAAAATTCCGAGTGTCCTACAATTTGTGTCAGACGCTCACGAGAGCCAAAATTGCAAATCTGCATGAATCCTACAAACCCTGCATTACAAGAACGGCCACCAGGGTTCGGTCCTTGGTGGCCACAACTCTTACGCCTCTTTGTCATAAAGTCTGCAACCCTCCTCATTTAGAGACCGGAACAAGTATTTCATTGCGACGCATAAACCAAGGAACAAAAGGTGCGTTGTAACGTGCCCAGATTGTTTCTCCGTTAACCGTCAGGCCTTCTTTTTGAATCCAGGAATCCAATTTTATTTTATTTTTCTGGTAGTTCTTTTCGCTCCAGAACCCAGAGTAGCCAATTGTAGCCATACGTCTGGCAGGAACTTGCCGCAGCGTCACCAGAGGATCGTCAGGAGCAGGGAGGGTTCCCATGTCGTAGGATGCGGGCATCATAAAGCTCACCAACCATTGATCTCCGGACTTCTGTTGCCCAACCGGGGCAGTCATATCAATCTTCTCGCCTGGCTGCTGGGAAACCGGCGCAGTCATTGCGATTTTTGTTTGCGACCGATTGTCCCCGGAGATGTAACGAAACAAGCGTCGGAATGCGTTGCTCCCAGCTTCATCGAAGTCTCCATCGACCAAAGTCTCAGCGAGTATATGGGGAGCATAATCGCGAACCTCAAAAGAACCTTCGACTTTAACGACTTCGTATGAGGCTTCTTCAATAGCCATGGCGCTATGTGCTCCTGAAAATATTATGATCATGATGAAAATGATTAGTGAGCTTCGTTGCATAATCATGTGGCTCCTATAACCTTTTTTGACAGATACTTCAGGGTAAACAAGATCATTATCATAAGCTTAGCAGTTTTTTGAACATCAGCACGTTTGTGTGGTGGCGGGGGTGTTTCCTGAAAACCTTCAAGGGTGACTCCGGGATAGGTTCACTTTTCTGTGCCAGCTTCGGGAGCAAGGGGGCACTGGTTTGATCCCACTCTCAGGATTTACTATTTATCCTCTCGCATTCTTTTGAAGGCTCCAGATATGCAAAAACACCGAATTATTACAAACCTTGATATTTAAGATTCAACAGTAAATTCCAAATACCCAAAAAAAGAATAAGGGCAACATATTAATTATCTGTTGCCCCACGCTTCATAGAAATTCACCTGCCAGGCAAAAAAACCCGCATCACGTGCGGGTTTGTCAATAATCTGAGCGGGCAGAGAAATCTCTGCCCGCTTTGTTGTTAAGTTCGGTTTGGTTGATTTAACAGCTACCACCACAGTCGCAACTGGGCTCCTCCCCGCTCAACCAGCCGTTGATGATCGCGCTGGCACAGCCGACTCCGGCTTTCACTGTCAGAGCCTCGACCGGGCAGTTCCCGGCACAGGCCCCACACTCGATGCAGGCGTCCAGATCAACAATCTGTGCCTTGCGCTCCTCGATTTCAAATACCCCGTGTGGACAAACCACGGCACACATGGCGCAGCCGATGCATTTTTCCGGGTCAAGCTCGAGTGTACTGACATTTTCCAAATATCTGAGATCGCTCATCGAAAACCTCCTGAGACGGTTGTGAATTATTCGCTGCCCTTGTCTGTCTTGTGCCACTCGGCGAGATGCTGCTGGATAAAGTCGACCACGCGCTGCTGCTCTTCCTGGCCTTTGCCGGTCACTTCGAAGGGTTCTCCGAAGGCAAAATGAATGGTTCGGTCCGGAATGATAGGGCCGAAGTCCTTGAGCTTTTTGCCGGCCGTCCAGGCCCAGGTCAGCAGTGCAACAGGAACCACGAGGGCGTTGGCCTTTTTCGCGAGTTTGATGCCGATGCTGTTAAATTGTTGAGTGTCGAATTCCACCGTGCGGGTGTGTTGGGGGAAGATGACCAGTGAGTGCCCCTGCTCCAGCCGTCTGGAGCCTTCTTCCATGACCACCTTGAGGTCGTCGCGCGGGTTGATACGATCGACGACAACCGGGGCGCGGGTTTTGACGACGTTGCCGAAGACCGGGTAGTCGACCAGGCTACGCTTGATGACGTAGGTCAGGTCAAAAACATGCGGCATGATCAATGAGGGCAAGACGAAGGTCTCGAGTGTGCTCATGTGGTTGCCGATGAAGACGCACGGCCTGTCGAGCCCGATGATGTGCTCGATCCCGGTAATGTCAAAATGGCAGCCGGTCTCTTCCAGGACCCGGACGACGTTGGCACTGCTGTCATGCCACGACTTTGAATTGTAAACGCCGCGTTTTGCCTCGGAACTGGCTTTCCAGACGATCAGAAAGTTTTTCAGATAGAAAGATGCTGACGGAAAGAGCCGGGCCAGCCAGCCGATCTTGCGTTCCGGACTGTGATACTCGGTGCCCTGGTAAAATGCCTTGATGTCGTTCATGGTCTCTTCTGTACTTATGTCACGGCTCTTGCTCTACGGAAACGAAAGACGACAAATGCGGTTGCCATGCTCAATCCGGCGCAGACAAAGAGCACATTCAGGCCGAACCAGTCGCCAATATAGCCCAATATCAGAGATCCTGCAAAGATTCCCGTATCTATGCCGCCGGTAAAGATCCCGGTCGCCTTACCACGCAGGTCGCCCGGCTCGTCACGTACGGCCATGGTGTTCAGGAGAGGGAAGAGCAGGCCGTGGCCGATGCCGGAAAGCGCGCCGGCAATCCAGAGTATGAACGGGTTATAGGTGAAAGGCAGCATGAAAATTCCGGCAATGTAGAGCAGGATGCTGTAGGGTAGAATGGTTCGCTCACCGACTTCATCAGCAATTTTGCCACCGACGAAACGGATCGCGATCGCGCCGCCCGAATAACAGAAAAAATAGACCGAGATGTAGCCAAGCCCGCGCTCTTCGGCAAGTGGGGCGACAAAGCTTCCCGTGGCGGCCAGGCCGACCCCGAACATGAGTGAGAGCAGGCCGACAACTATGAATTTCTCCCGCCTGAGTAAGCTGAAGAAGCTGATATGGTTGTCGTCCGCCGTGATCTGCCGTGTGTGGCTCTCCTTCAGCGGCTGGTGGGCGAGCAGGGCTGTCCCTGCCAGGGCGCCGGCAACCAGAAACAGGCCTGGGAAGCCGTAACGTGCCAGGGTGGCTTCCGCCAATACCGGGCCGATCGCAATTCCGAGCAGGCCGGAAATGCCGAACATGCCAATCCCTTCGTTGAGGCGGTCACGCGGCAGGATGTCTGCCATGAAGGTGAAGACCGCCGTAAAGCAGATGGCCAGGCCCACGCCATGGACGAGACGGAGCAGGATAAACAGGGGGTAATCCGCACCGAGCGGATCGTGCAGGGTGGTATAGAGCAGGGGGGCGACTACCATCAGGATGCTGCCGAGAGTGTAGCTGCGCTTGCGTCCGATGCGGTCGATCATGCTGGAAATCCAGGGTCGGCAGACCGCCGACGCCATGGCGAATATGCCCATGACCATGCCGATATCCCCCTGGCCGCCGCCCTGTTCCATAACATAAAGCGGAAGCAGGAAAAACGCACTGAAGCTGGCTGTGTGGCAGAGGTTTGCCAGAGCCATGGCCCAGAATGCAGGAGTGTAGAGCATCGGATCTTAACCGTTCGGAGCGGGATTCGCGGCTATTCTGGCTGGTCGCATGTGGGGAGTCAAGAGTAACCCGCACAAGTGCGTGGCGCGAAGTGCGAAAATAATCAGCAGATCATTGAGAATCGGCATAACCGCTGCCGATCGCGGCGAAGGGCAGGTTGAGGTTCAGTCCCGGGACCTGCCTGGCAATCCAGGCTGTGAAGGTGTTGCTGTTCGGTCCGGGGAATACCTTGTAGGTGACTTTCCATGGGTAATCCTCAGCGGCCTGATGGATGGCATCAATCAGTTCGTCGACGCCTGCCCCCCTGTGCTCTACGAGGATCCGTGGTTTTTCACCGAACCAGTAACGATCGGGAATGTCTTGGTTGATCCGCATAACCGGTTGGCCGCGCTGCCCGCGCCAGCCGACCACGTCGTAGACCGTGTAAGACGTTTCGCCGGTGCGTTTGGCAGCGATCCAGGTGTGAATGGCGAGCCAGCCGCGCCAACCCCAGGCTCTGGCGCCGTAGACATGCAGGACCGCTTCTTCTGTAACGGCGGGGTCGGGCGCTATCCCGGCGGATTCACGGCTGGCAGTGCGCCAGTCTTTGTTGGGTGAACAGTTGACCAAGGCTATACCCACTAACAGGATCATCGGCAAGATGATCAGCGTTTTTCTCAGACAGCGCATCAACATTAACTCCGTTTACTCTTTTTCCCATTATAGACCTTGTGATTGTGTCGTGGGAAGCCCGGTGACATAATCATTCTGGGGATGGCTCAAGAAACAGCTAAAATCGCCCGACCGCGACCAGTCGTCCCTTCCAGTAGGGGTTCTCCAGGCTGGCATAGCTGACGCCTTTGCCGGATGAGGGCGCATGGATGAAACGGTTGTTGCCGGCATAGATGCCGACATGGGCGATTTTTTTCGATGAGATGGTGAAGAAGACCAGGTCGCCCGCCTGCAGGTTGGCGGGATCGACCAACTGGCTGGCCCTGAAGAGGTCCTGTGAAGTGCGTGGCAGTTTTAACCCGGCCTTCGCATATGAATATTGCACCAGGCCACTGCAATCGAATCCGCGCGGGCCTGTGCCGCCGTAGCGATAGGCGACACCGAGTACGCTGCGGGCGGCATCGAGAGCAATCCTCCCGGCATTTCTGATCGGAGGGACAATCTCGGCAGGCGCTGTTGCCTTGCCGATAGAGTTTGCGGCTTTTGGTGTGGGCCCAGGCGTCCCGGAACACGCCGCAAACAACAGAATCGGCAGCAAAAATACCAGCCCGACGGCCAATTTTCGTAAAGTGCGGGACATAAATCGTCCATTCCGTTAGAGAAGGGCCAGGTTTGGTCTCACTATCAGTAGAATCAAGCAAGCATTGTTCCAAGATTGTCAAGACGGCTGGCGATTACCGGGTATTGCCCTTTGCCAAGCGGCATCGAATTGAGGTATCTTGAAAATGTCCATTTGCTGAGGGAACGGAACAGGATGACAGACGATCTGCAGACAACTTATCTCAAAGATTATCGCCCCCCGGGACACCTGGTCGATAGCGTCGACCTTCATGTTGACCTGGCCCCTGAAAAGACCCGGGTGCGGGCCAGGCTGCAGATACGCGCAAACCCGGAAGGTCATGAACGGTCTGAACAGCTTTATCTGCATGGCCGGCGGCTTGAACTTCTGAGCGTCATGCTCGATGGTCGGGAGCTTGCCAGTCATGAGTTCTCTCTGGATGACGAAGGGATAACGATCCCCGGTGTACCGGAAAAGTTTGTCCTGGAGACGCTGGTCGAGGTCAACCCGCAGGCCAACACGGCACTTGAAGGGCTGTACCGCGCCAGCGACATCTATTGCACCCAGTGCGAAGCTCAGGGCTTTCGCAAAATCACTTTCTTCCCTGACCGACCGGACGTCATGGCCCGTTACACGACGACCCTGGTGGGAGATGTCGACAGCACCCCTGTCCTGCTGGCCAACGGCAACCTGGTTGACTCAGGGACGCTCAAAGACGGGCGACACTTCGCGACCTTCGAAGACCCTTTTCCGAAGCCGAGCTATCTGTTTGCCCTGGTGGCCGGTCGGCTGACGATGATTGAAGACCGTTTCAGGACTATGACTGGCCGCGAGGTCAGCCTGCAGATTTACGTCGAAGAGCGTAACCGCCACAAGTGTACCCACGCCATGTTGTCACTGAAGAACGCGATGCGCTGGGACGAACAGACCTACGGTCTGGAATATGACCTCGATGAATACAAGATCGTCGCGGTTGACGATTTCAACATGGGGGCGATGGAAAACAAGGGGCTGAACGTTTTCAACTCCAAGTATGTTCTGGCCAGGCCGGAGACGGCCACGGATGCTGACTACCAGGGGATTGAGGGCGTCATCGCCCATGAATATTTCCACAACTGGACCGGCAACCGGGTCACCTGTCGTGACTGGTTCCAGCTCAGCCTCAAGGAAGGTTTGACGGTCTTCCGAGACCAGCAATTCTCCGCTGATATGGGGTCCCGCGCCGTCAAGCGGATAGATGACGTACGCCTGCTGCGCAATATCCAGTTTCCAGAAGATGCCGGTCCCATGGCACATCCGGTACGACCTGATTCATACATCGAAATCAATAACTTCTACACTGCGACGGTCTATAACAAGGGCGCCGAAGTGATTCGCATGTACCAGACCCTGCTCGGTGAAGAAGGGTTCAAAAACGGCCTGAAGCTGTACTTCGATCGTCACGATGGCCAGGCGGTTACCACTGATGATTTCCTCGCCGCCATGGCCGATGCCAATGCCTTCGACCTTGACCAGCTGCGCACCTGGTACAGGCAGTCTGGTACGCCGGTTCTCGATATCATCGGCGAGTACGATGAAGAGTCTCAGGAGTACAGGCTGCACATCAGGCAGTCCTGCCCGGCAACCCCCGGACAACCAGACAAACAACCTTTCCTGGTGCCACTGCAAATTAGCCTGGTCGGCCCTGATGGCAGGGATATGCCTTTGCAGCTTGCCGGAGAGAGCCACAATCAGGGGTCTTCGCGGACATTGCGTGTCACCGCAACGGAACAGACTTTCGACTTTGTCAATCTGCCCTTTGCCCCGACTCCGTCGCTGCTGCGTGATTTCTCCGCTCCGGTCAAGGTCGATTTTCCTTACAGCCGTGAGGACCTCGCCTTTTTGTTTGCCCACGACAGTGATGCCTTTAATCGCTGGGAAGCGGGGCAACGCCTGGCGACGGATGTGATCCTGGAAATGGCGGCAAACTTGGATGTGGACCGGAGGCCGGAAATTCCGGAAGCGTTCATGGCCGCTTTTCGCACGGCCCTGGCAGACAGTCAGGCTGACCCGGCACTCCTGGCACTGGCTTTAACGCTGCCGGCGGAACCTGAATTGGCCGAAGCCATGGTTATCGCCGACCCTGCTGCAATCCACGCCGCCAGACAGGGGGTGCGCAAGGCTCTGGCCGAACAACTGGCCGAGGATTTCCGACTGGTTATGTCAGCCATGCAGGATCACGGCCTGTACTCTGCCGATTCCGTCTCTATCGGCCGGCGCAGCCTGAAAAACCTTTGCCTGGCCTACCTCACGCTGGTCGATGACGCGGAGGTCCATCAGGCCTGCTTCGATCAGTACGTCGATACCGACAACATGACCGACCGTATGGCGGCTTTGACCTGTCTGGTGCACAACAGGTTGCCTAAATACCAGGAAGCGCTTGCAGCGTTCTACCACAGATTCCAGGATGACCCGCTGGTCGTCGACAAGTGGTTCAGCCTGCAGGCAACGGCCCCACGACCGGAGACTCTGGCTCAGGTCAGGGAGTTGATGGAACATCCGGCTTTCACCATGCGTAATCCGAACCGGGTGCGCTCCCTGGTCGGTGCCTTTGCCCATGGCAACCCGGCGTGCTTCCACGACCCGTCCGGTGCCGGTTATGCCTTTGTTGCAGACCGGGTTCTTGAACTGGATGCAACAAACCCACAGGTTGCCGCCAGGATGTTGGCGCCGCTCAGCAGATGGAAGCGCTACGCGCAGGAATACCAGGAGTTGATGCGTGACCAACTCGAGCGGATCAGGCGGCATGCAAAATTATCGAACGACGTCGGTGAAATTGTCGAAAAGAGCCTGTTGAACTAGGGGAGCCTTTGATTTGTTGAACCGGTTCAGCGACTCAACGGCACTTCATGTGTCAATTTAACAATTCAACCTGGGGTTGAGGTGAATCCTGTGCATAAAAGTCTTCTGATCATTGGCTGCGGCGATATCGGCGTTCGAGTGGCCCGAATTTTTCAGGCCTCGGGATGCAAGGTTGCCGGTCTGGCCCGCTCCGGGGAAGGTGCAGAGCGCTTGCGGGGTTTCGATATCGAACCTGTCATGGGCAATCTGGATGATGCCGATTCCCTGACGGAATTGCCGACCAAGGGAAAACTGGTCCTCTATTTTGCCCCGCCTCCCGGAGGCGGCCCGATTGACGGACGCATGCGCACGTTCTGCGAGGCTGTCGACAGTGGCCAGGCTCCGGAAAAAGTCATCTACATGAGTACCAGCGGTGTATACGGTGATTGTGGTGGTGCCAGGGTCACTGAAGCGACGCCGGTCAATCCGCAAACCAGCCGCGCGCAACGCCGCGTTGATGCTGAGAACGTCCTGCTGGAGTGGGGTCGCGCTTGCGCAGTGCCGGTAGTCATCTTGCGGGTCACTGGTATTTATGGCCCCGGTCGACTGCCATTGGCAAGGCTCCAACAGGGACATCCGGTGTTGAACGAAACAGAATCGCCGCCGACCAACCGGATTCATGCCGACGACCTGGCTGCCGTATGTGTCGCAGCTGCTGAAAAAGCCGCCGATGGTGATATCTTTAATGTCAGCGACGGTCAGTCAGGGACGATGACCGGATATTTCAACCTGATCGCCGATCTGCTCGAATTGCCGCGACCGCAGCAGGTCAGCATGGAGGAAGCAAAGCTGCTGATGAATCCGATGATGCTCTCCTACCTCCAGGAATCCCGGCGTATGGACAATCGGAACATGATTGCGCAACTCGGTGTCGTTTTGCAGTATCCTGATCTCGAGTCAGGGTTGAAAAATGTCGTCGCACAGCTCGAACAGCCTGGTATGGGTTATTTCGGTTCGGTGGGGCATTGAACAGAGGCGCGCGCGGTACGTGTCGCGAAAAAACTTTTTTTAACAAGGACGTTTTTTTAAGGCGCGTCCCTGATTTCCGGAGGGAATCATGAAGAAAATTGCAATTATCGGTGCCGGTATTTCCGGTTTGAGTACTGCCAATGCTGTAGAACGTCTGGCTGCGGAAGCAGGGATCGATGTTGCCGTGACGGTCTTTGAACGTGAAGAACGGACCGGCGGTAAAATGTGGAGCATCAAGGAAGAGGGATATCTCTGCGAATGGGGCCCGAACGGTTTTCTCGACAGCAAACCGATGACCCTGGAGCTGTGTGACCATCTCGGCATCCGTGACCGGCTGGAACGTTCCAATGACAACGCCCGCAAGCGTTTCATCTACAGCGGCGGCATTCTCAACCGGCTGCCGGAGAACGGTCCGATGTTCCTGCAATCAAAACTGATCAGCTGGCCTGGCAAGATTCGCCTGGCCCAGGAATTCATCAAGCCGAAACGTACCGACGGGGTCGACGAGACCCTGGCTGAATTTGCCCGTCGAAGGCTCGGTCCGGAAGCGCTCGACAAGCTGATCGGCCCGATGGTCTCCGGTATCTTTGCCGGCAATCCTGAAACCATGAGCCTGAAGAGCTGCTTCCCGCGAATCCATGAGTTGGAGCAGGAGTTTGGCGGTCTGCTGAAAGCGATGATCAAGCTGGCCAAGCAGAAGAAAGCCGAAATCAAAGCCGGCAAACAGGTTGCCAGTGCCGCCGGTCCGGGCGGGGTGCTGACGTCCTTCGTTGAAGGCATCCAGGAATTAACCGATGTCACGGCCAACAGCCTCAATGGCAAGGTCCAGCTCGGCAGTGCCGTGACCAGCCTGAAACCGGTTTCGGGCGGCTGGGAGCTTGAGTTGACCGATGGCGGCAAGTTTGATGCGGATATCCTGGTGTCTGCGGCACCGTCACATATCCTGAAGGAACTTGTCACCTCCTTCGATGAAAAACTCGCCGAATTGCTTTCCGGCATTCCTTACGCGCCGATGAACGTCATCTGTTTCGGCTATGAACGGGAAAAAATTGCATGTGACCTGGATGGCTTTGGCTATCTGATACCTAAGAAAGAAGGGTGCGCAATTCTCGGTACTCTCTGGGATTCAAGCATTTTCCCGCAACGTGCCCCCGAGGGGCATGTCCTGCTGCGTTCCATGATGGGTGGTGCGACCAATCCTGATGCCATCGGGCTCAGCGATGCCGCGGTCAGGGAGCGGACCATGGCGGAACTGAAAAAGATCATGGGGATTGTCGCCGAACCTGATTTCGTGCGGATCTTCCGTCATCAACGGGCCATTCCGCAGTATGTCGTCGGGCATGCAGACCGGCTTGAGGCGATTGATGACAACCTGAAACGGCATCCCGGCCTGATCTTGACCGGCAATGCCTTTTTCGGCGTCGGCCTCAATGATTGTGTCAATGCCGCCAACAAGGCCGGTGAACAGGTTGTCTCCTGCCTGAAGAAAAGCGACTGATGCTCGCGGTCTCTCTAATCCTCTTGAAAGTATTAGAGTTTACTTATAGAGTGAGCTGTTCGTGAAGCTGGATTTTTCTGTGGTTTTCAACTTTGGGATATTTTCGTGAGATTGTTGACACGTTCCGATTTCGATGGTACATGCTGCGCGGTCCTGTTGAAGGAACTTGGCCTGGTCGATGCAATGGTCTACGCTCACCCCAAAGACCTGCAGGATGGCAAGGTCCCTGTCACCAAAAATGACATTCTTGCCAATGTCCCCTATGTACCGGGTTGCGGCCTCTGGTTCGACCACCATTCAAGTGAACAGGAACGCAACGGCCTGCTAGGGAAATATGAAGGTTTGAGCAAATCGGCACCGAGCACAGCGCGCGTTATCAGTGACTACTACGGTGCTGCAAAGTTTCCCCGGTTTGCTGAACTGCTTGAGCAGGTTGACAAGATCGATTCGGGGCAACTGACCGAGGAAGAGATTCTTGAGCCGACCGGCTGGGTTCTGCTCGGCTTTCTCGCCGACCCAAGGACCGGACTTGGTTATTACCAGAACTTCAGAATCAGCAACCTTGAATACTGCCTTAACCTGGTCGAGATGATCAGGACCATGACCATTGACGAGATCCTGGCTCATCCGGACACGATTGAGCGCACAGAGCTGTACTTCGAGAATACCGAAAAAGCCAAAATATTTTACAAAAACTGCTCCTGGATGGACGGACCGATCGTCATTTCGGATTTTCGTATTATCGGCTTGGCTCCGCCCTCAAATCGTTTCCTGGTTTATTCCCTTTATCCTGAAGCTAATATCTCGATCCGTATGATGGACGGGAAAAATAGTGATTTCGTCTCCATTTCTGTCGGTTACAGTGTCATCAACCGGACGGCGACAGTCGATGTCGGTTCCTTGATGCTCAAATACGGCGGGGGCGGGCACAAAGTTGTCGGGACCTGCCAGGTTCCGTACGAACAGGCGGAAAATATTCTTGATGAGATGATTGAGTTTATTAAATCGAATAATTAGTTGATTGGTACAAGGGCAGCAGATAGTTAATCTGTTGCTTTTTTTCATTGTCCTCTGGAATTTAAAGACAAAAGCAAAACCGTCGGGGTTGCCCGACAGCAACTTCATTTTCTTTGTAGCGACAAAGAAAACGAAGCAAAAGAAAGCTTTGCGCTGCGCTGGGCATGTCTGGCTCGTCAAGGCGGCAACCTCAATTCAGATCTTTCTTGTTGATTAAGGGTTCAAATTTCCCCCGTAGGTGACGAGGCTCTTGTGAGCCTCTCCTTTTGTGGAAGATTGAAACGTCGGTCATATCTTTAAGCTTTTCCCTTGTAAGTCACACCGAATGGGAGGCCCACCTGTAACGGGCCGACTTATCAATCTCCGTCGTGCTTGGACTTCTCAGAAATCCGGCAAAGGAGATGCCCTCCGCAAGGAGAAGGCACTTTTGCATACTTTTGTTGCCGGACAAAAGTATGGCGTCTGGCGGGACGCGACCCGCCGGTTTTGCCTTTGATTTTAAACACCAAGCAATAAACTTAGTAACCAATTTGCCTTCTGTTATCCCATACTGGAAAAATTACACACTCCCCTTCCGGCTAAGTTGTATTTTATAGGGTGTATTTTTTGCACATTTCATGTACGATTAGCATGTGCTAATTTTGCAACATATAATTCTATTGGGAGGTTAAGAAGATGCGTAAACTACTGTTGATTCTGATAGTCGGGATTATCTCTGTACTTTTGACTGCAACCTCTGCTCTTGCTGAAAAAGGCTATCAGGACATCGATGCGGCAGGTACCAAAGCGTTGATGGAGAATGGAGGCGCACTGGTAGTTTTCCCACTGAGTCCCATAGAGTTTGATAACAAGCACATCAAGGGTTCTGTCAATATCGTTATGGACATGCTGGAATATGACCTGCCAAAGGATAAAGAGCGAAAGATTGTTTTTTACTGCCTGGGAATTAAATGCGTTGCTTCCTGGCGGGCTGCCGAGAAAGCCGTTGCTCTGGGATACAAGAATGTTTATGCGTTCCGCGAGGGAATTCCCGGCTGGGAGAAGGCCGGATATCCATTGGTCACTGTCAACCCTCTGCCCGATATCGAGATCGAGCAGATCTCGACTATGGCCCTAGCGGTCATGCTGGACAACGACGACGTCATTCTGGTTGACATCAACCTCAAGGAAGATGCCCACAAGTTCTATATTGATCATGCAAAACGTGTGCATATCCCTCTCGATGAATTGAATGTCAGTCTAGCGCAATTGCCGCAGGATAAGAAGATCGTGATTATATGCCTGAAGGGGAAGCGTTCCCCCACGGCCGTGAAATACCTGATAGGTCAGGGCTACACAGATGTCGTCATGGTCGATGGTGGGGTACAGAAGTGGGTTCTCGAAGGCCGGCCGGTCAAGCGGGTCGGCTGAGTTCAACAATTCTCTTGAGTTGCCTGTCTCGACCGCCGGTCGATACTCAAGCAGAAGGTTCTCAGCCGATCCTTAGATAAAAAGCGGTGCTTTTCCTGCCCGGGAGCGTCGCTTTTTTATTCTTCAAATACCTTCAACTCGATTGTGTCTGAATAGTTGTCACCACTCATCTGGATCGCAACCGCAGCCTTGTAATCCCCGGCAATATCCAGGTCGATCACCCGGTAATCTCGATGGTCTTCTGAGCTTGGGACGTGGATACCCGCGGAAATCTCATTCATGTCGGTTTTGTTGATTGCATGGAAGAACCCTTTGCCGAGTGCTTTGACATAGGCTTCCTTGCGAGTCCAGAGGGTGAAGAAGAATTCCCGCTGCGCTACCGGGTCTTTCAACTCGGCCAGTTGTAAAGCTTCATCCTTGGACATGAAATGACGCGCCAGCTGAAGAGGGTTGCTTTTCTCCTGAATTCGCTCAATATCCACACCGATTTCGCCATCATGACAGATCGCAACCAGGAGCCTGTTGCCACTGTGGGACAGACTGAACTGCAGGTTTCGCTCGTCTGGAGTGTCCAGATGCGGTTTGCCATGCTCTCCGTAGCGATAGCGGATCGTACTGGCGTCTGTCTGCAGATACCGGGAAAGTGTCTGTCGCAGGAGATAATGCGAGATAAGGAAGTTATGCTTGGCGGGCTCCACCTTGAACCTGTCCGCACGAACCAGTTCTTCCGCTGAGAGACAGGACCAGGCTTGATCCATTAGATGGACATTGTTTCCGAACCGAAATGAATGGATATAGATATTAACCACTAATTTTCCTGTCATGTCATCTGGTCAGCACTTGGTCGGATTGTATCTTTTCCGGGCCATGCATGGCAATCATTACAAACCTATGCACGCGTTTGCCCGGCGAGCCCTATTCACACTTCGACACCCTTTAATGATATACTTATCCGCATGTACCGAATTGTCTTGTTCACGACCCTGATCTTCTGCAGCGTACTACCTTTCGAGGTGATGGCTGCCGGCCACATTGAGCAACAGCTCTCCATCCGGCTCGAACCGGCCGCGCATCGGCTCACAGCAAAGACGACAATCACCCTGGCTGACGACAGGGTGGAGTGGCCTGAGCTTTTTCTGCTCGCCCCCCGGGCAAGGATCGAGTCGGTCACTGCGGATGACAGACCTCTGGCGTTTGATTTTAATGACGGGCAATTACGGGTTCCCGCTGCTGGCGAGTGGTCGATACTGTCGATCCGTTACACGGTCGTATTCGATGATCCCGTACCCAGCGACACGATTGGCATTGAAGACCCGTCCTACGGTGTCCGGGCGACGATCATGCCGGAGGGTGCCTACCTGTCTGCTGGGTCTGGCTGGTATCCCCATGCGGTTGATACCCCCCAGCGGTTCGCAATCACGATCACCGGACCGCAGAATTTGACCGGCGTGACGTCCGGTCGTCTGGCGAATATTACCAGGACTGCAGCTGAGACGGTGACCACGTGGCAAACCGTTATGCAACCGTCTGCGATGTCTCTGGCTGCGGGCCATTATCAACTCCGGCGCGACAGCCTCGGCGAGATCCAGCTGCTGGCCTTTTTCAGCGAGAGCAATGTCCCGCTGGCTGCCGGCTACCTCGAATCGGTCCGCGAGTACCTGTCACTCTACCAGGAACTGTTCGGCCCTTACCCCTACGAAAAATTTGCCGTGGTGGAAAACTTCTACCCCACCGGCTACGGGTTGCCGGGGTGGACGCTGCTGGGCAGCAGCGTGGTCCGGCTGCCATTTATCCGTACGACCAGCCTGCCGCACGAGATCGCTCATGCCTGGTGGGGCAATGCGATAAAGGTCGACTATGCAACGGGGAACTGGGCAGAAGGCCTGGCCACATACGTCGCCGACTACTATTTGAAGGAGCGCATTGATCCGCGGGAAGCTCTCGAGTATCGCCGGAAAATTCTGCGTGATTATGCTTCGCTTGCGGCTGAAGAGGACCATTTGCCCCTCTCTGGGTTCCGCAGCCGCACATCCAGGCGTGACCAGACGGTCGGCTATGGTAAGTCCGCCATGGTTTTTCATATGCTACGGGGCCTGATCGGTGATGAAGCTTTCTGGAAAGGGCTGCAGGGTATCGCTCGCGATGGTCTTGGCAAAGAGTATGGCTGGGCCGACCTGCAGCGACACTTCGGGGCTGTCTCCGATGTCGACCTGGACACCTTCTTTGTCCAATGGGTCGAGAGACCAGGCGCGCCGCATCTGAGCCTTTCCGATGTCGATGTCGTCAATACCGGGCCTGTTTGGCAGATCTCGGGGAATATCAGCCAGGACATGCCGGTTTACCAGCTTGCCGTTCCGCTGCAGCTGGTTACGGAGGGTTTGGTCTACGAGCAGGTGATCGGCCTCTCCGGAAAGCAGGAATGTTTCGTCTTCACCGTTGCCGAGCAACCGGTCAGCCTCACCGTTGATCATGACAATCGGCTTTTCCGCAGGCTCGACCCGGCTGAACTGCCGGCTACCGTCAACGATCTGCGTGCTTCGAAGAGCCCTTTGGTGGTGGTTGCTTCTGGCTCTGAAAAGTTGATCGAGGCCTCCAGAGATTTGCTGCGTGGTTTGCAGTGGCATCAGGCGAAAATCATCAACGAAGAAATGTATCTGGCCTCACCTTCGCCCGGCATGGATCTCCTCTTCCTGGGCTGGCCGCGAAGCCAGACATTGCAACCTGACCTGCCGCTTGAAGTCACTGAATCTGCACAACAGTTTGCTATCAGCGGCAAATTGAGTGACGATAACCGGGATGTCCTCTTCATGATCGGGAAAACGGAAAAAGCTGATCAGGTTGTCGCCTACTTCCTGCCCGGCTCGGTTGCTGCTGCCAAAGACACGGCCCGTCGCATCCCGCACTATGGACGTTACAGCTACCTCGTGTTCCGCGATGGTCAAAACCAGGTCAAGGCAACCTGGGAGCCCGATAATTCCCCTTTGGAAGTGCTCTTTCATAAGGACGCAACAAGATGAAACCCACAATTATAATGACGCTGAAGATACTGTTGACATGCGTTGTCTGGATGGCTCCTGCTGCTGTGCTGGCTCACCCGCATCTCCTGGATGTGAAGGAAAAAGTCGAAGTTGCCCCTGATGTCATGCTCGATGATCTGCGCCAGGCACAGGTCATCTTCGTTGGTGAGCTGCATGACAACCCTGGCCATCACCAGGCTCAACTGTCCATCATCGATGCTCTTGATAATGATGAAAGACCTCTGGCGATTGGTCTGGAGATGTTTCGCCGGGACAGCCAGGAAGATCTCGATGTCTGGACCGCTGGAAAATCATCTTTTTTGGAGTTTATGCAGGCGTATCAAAAGAACTGGGCCATGTGGCCGGTATACAGCCGGATATTCATGCATGCCCGCAATGAAAATGTGAAGATGATTGGCCTGAATATCCCGCGCACCATTACCGGTAAAGTGGCCAGAAACGGTTACAAATCGTTATCGAGTGAGGAGCGTCTGCTGCTTGGCAATGTCCAGTGCGAGGTCAACCAGGCTTATGGCGAATATATCCGGCAGGCCATGGGCGGCCATGGCGGCCACGGAGACCAGTTCCTCTATTTCTGCGAGGCACAGTTGCTCTGGGACACCATTATGGCAAGGAATCTGGTCGATTTTCTCAAAGAGAACCCGGATTACCGGGTCGTGGTGCTGGCCGGTAGCGGCCATGCCTGGAAATTCGGCATTCCCCGACAACTGGTCGAGCAGGCCGAGATCAGCTACCGGGTGATTCTACCCGAGATTATCGGCCGTATCGATCGCCGTAATGTCAATGACAAGGTCGCCGACTATTTGTGGCTGGATGAGGGGGCTGACGGTTGGGAATTCTAGGGATGGTTCGCAGATGAGGAAAGCTCAGGTTTGAGCGGTTCCGCCAAGAGTAGGCGATTTTTCGGCGTGATCTCTAACGGGATTGTCTGTGTGTAGACCCGGTAGCCCTTGTTCCTCAAACGGCTTGCCCTGGTGATGTCCACCGCCATGGCCCCATCGATCCAGCCATCAAGGTTTCCCTTGTCCGATTCACCCAGGTTGTGACAGCAGGGCAGTACGGCGACACGCGCTCCTGCTTCTGCGGCCCGGTCCAGGACCAGGTCGGTGAGACCACCGCAGGCGTGTACCGAGACGACCAGGTCGCGCGTTGAAAGCTGAACGTCCTCCAGGGATTTTTCTGCAAAAATAATCCTCCCCTCCAATCTCGGCCAACTCTTCACCAGGACCTCATGCAGTTTGCGAGCAGAGGCCGGGATCGATCGGTCTACTGCATAGGCCTGCGGCGAGGTGTCATCGAGCAGCAGGAGCAGGGCGGCAGTCAAACCGTGACCGCACGCCAGGTCAACGACACGCCCGCCGCGAAACCGACGTCTTACCCGCCGGGCAACTTCCCACGCTTCAAAAAGTTCCTTGCGCGGCAGGCATTCGGCTTCGCAGACAGCTCGTCCCACCTTGTCGAGCAGGGTGTCGCCGGGGAAGAGAAATCTCTCCTTGTAGGTCAGGCGGTTTTTCGAGGAAAGGTTCATAAAATATGCGGTAAAAGGTTTTGGGAACGGGGAAAGGGGAAACAGATAAAATACTTTACGCGCTACTCACCACGCGCCTCCCTGTTCCCTTGGCAGCCGATACAGAATGGTGCTTCCGGCTGTGCTTTAAGTCTGGCGTAGCCGATCTCTTCTTCGCATTCCATGCACAGGCCGTATTCATCGTTGTCGTATCGACGCAAGGCAGCTTCGATGCGTGTCAACCTGGTTCGGGCGGTGCGGCGATTGGCTTGCACCATACTCTGCTGCTGCATAGCGTCCATGCGTGAGAGCCTGCCGATCGGTTCATCGAGACTGACCGGTTTGGCCCCGTCACTGGAGTCTTCGAGCTGCTTTTGCATCTCCTTGCGCAGTTTGAGTAAAGCCTGGTGCTGCTCACTCAGTTGCTCTGCGGTCAGCTCGTGCATGGTTGCTCCGACAGACTGTCGATGAAGCTGCTGATTGCTCTGGCCCCCGCTGCCGGCTGGGCTAACAGGATAATATGCGGGCCGGGAATCTGCTCCAGCTGCATTTGCGGAAGATGTCTCTGGAGCCTGGCTGCGGCACGTTCAGGGACCAGGCGGTCGTGACTCGCCTGGAGGTACAGGCACGGACCGCCGAAGCCCGCTTCTGGTGGGGGCGGCAGCTCTGCGAGAATCTTCAAACGTTGTGACAAGACGGACAGCTTGACGCTTGCCAGGACTTTTTGAAAAAGAACGACGGCATCCCGGCCCGCTGAGCCAAGGCAGAAGAAACGGCAGATAAGATTCGTCACGAACAGTTTCAGGAGCAAACCCTGTGGCAGGAGGCGGGCCAGATCGAGCAGAAAGGGTTTCGGATAGCGTTCAAAGGTTGCGACAAAAATGACCCCGGCCAGGTTTGTCGGAGGGTCAGCAATCAGTTGCAGACCGATCGGGCCGGAAAATGACTCGGCGAGCAGAACGAAAGGCTTATCCTTTGGCAACTGTGCTCTAGCGAAATCGATGTGCTCCTGGAAGGACGTGGGCTTGTCATCGGGGTAGCGTACCATTATCGGATCAATGGTTCCGGGCAGATGCTCAAGCAGCGGCTCGAAGACCAGGCCGGTGCCGTCGAGTCCGGGGAGCAAGACCAGAGTTGTTTTTTGAGAGGTCATAGATGTTTATCTTTCCAAAAAACAAAAACTTGAAACGCAAAGGCGCAAAGGTGTAATTCAAGATGCAAAGAAAAAGTTTTTCAAAAAGGAGTTAAAAACACTTTCTTTTAACTTTGCGTCTTTGCGTTAAATGTTTTTTTCGATTGTTGAAGTGCGGCGATGTTAAAACTTTTAACTGACATAGCCCAATTCAACGGTTCAGCCTGTCTTATTTGCTCTTCCGTCGATAAAGGTCAGTTTTCAGACTCGAGACCCGGTCGAGGAACAGCAACCCGTCGAGGTGATCCATTTCGTGCTGGATGGCTACCGCTTCGAAGTCGCTCGCCTCGATGACGCGAAGCTGGCCGTTGCGGTTGGTAAATTCTACAACAATATGCTCGGCCCTGGTGACATTGCCGGTGTAGTCAGGCACGCTCATACAGCCTTCGCGCATCATCTTGCTGCCGGACCTTTCGATAATCTCCGGATTGACCATTTCGAGCAGGCCGTGATTGTTGTCCCTGCCGAGCTTGCTTTTGGAAACATCGACCACCACCACGCGTTGCAGTACGCCGATCTGCGGCGCGGCAACACCTACCGAATGACCGGCATCAAGCATGGTGTCAACCAGGTCCTGGATGACCTCGACAAGGCTCTCGTCAATCTCCTCAACCGGTTCGGCGACCTGCTTGAGAATCGGGTCAGGATAAACCCGGATGGGACGTACGGCCATAGTCAGAGTTCCACGGTCGGGATGGTGCGCACGTTTATGTCGACCTGCAACTCATCGCGGATCGGTGCCAGCCAGTTGTCGACATCCTCTTCATCAACCCCTTCGGGCAGAGCCGCCTCGATGACCATCACGTAAACGGGCCGCTCTTCGGTGCCGACCAGCTTGGTGTTCAGGTCGGTGATGTTGATCTTGTTTTCGCCAAGCACATTGGCCACCTGGTAAACGATGCCCGGCTTGTCGGAGCCGTAGACGGAGATCATGCAGAGGTCTCCTTCAATGTGTGAACGAACCTCGCCGCCCGGCTTGAGGACTCGTAAGGCAACCGACAAATCAGAATCTTCCAGGGGCTTGAAGGCGTCACCAAAGCTATCCCGGTCGGTGAATTCCGGGTGACCGAGAATCAGGATCATGGCGAACTGGCCACCGAGAATCGAACAGCTTGAATCGGCAAGATTGCAGCCCTGCTTGAATAGAATCTCAGTCACCTGGGAGACGATCCCGGGGCGGTCGCGGCCAACGATAGTCAGGGCGAAATGGTTCATGGCAGACTCCCTCTTTGACACAATGGTTGAATAACTTTATCTTTCTATCATAAATTCAGGCAGGGAACACTAACTCTTTGGCGCGTGGCTCGCGGTTCGTGACTCGTGATTTTTTTACTATCCACGAATCACTCTCCATGTACCACCCACCGGTTTAAGTTATGTTAAATCTTAAAGATTTAAAAATTGATTATTATCGCGGCTCCGGTCCCGGCGGCCAGCACCGCAACACCAGCGAGACGGGAGTGCGTATTACCCATCTGCCGACCGGTATTGTCGTTACTGCTACGGAATCACGTTCCCGGCACATGAACCAGCAACGTGCCATGGCACGCCTCGAGGAGAAGATCGTCGCGCGGTTGAGAAAGCGGCGACCGAGGATCAAGACCCGCCCCGGCAAGGCCGCCACTGCCAGACGCCTGGATGCGAAGCGCAAGCAGGGGGACAAGAAACGTGATCGCAAGAGACTCGATTGCTGATCAAAGCTGAAAAGGATGATTAAAAATTATGACGATCCGCTTTGATCAAATGTGATCAGCGACCGATGTAGAGGTTGCCGCCTGAGGTCTTTGATTTAGTAGATGAATCGGAGCAATAATCCATTGAGGAGAATGGTGCCCAACACCAGGCCGAGATAGAGATGCAGGCCGATACGGAGTTTTTGCGCGGCTTTTTCGATGAAGAGGGTTTTGCGCTGGACCCGGGTGGTCCAGATTGCGAAGGTGATCGCCAGTCCGGCAACCAGGCTCTGCAGTAATGGCAGCTGCACCAGCTTGAACGGCGGTAACAGCAGGGTAGCGGTGATCATGCCGAGAATCCAGAAGTGGCTGACACTCAACAATTGATGGCCCGACATCTTGGCCGGCAGGACCTTGAAGCCGGCGCGCAGGAGCTCTTCACGGTCGGGGATGGCCAGCAGCCAGTAGTGAGGAACTTGCCAGAGCACCATCAACAGAACCAGGGAGAGGGGGCGAGGGTCAAACGGATCACCTCCTGCGGCAATCCAACCAATCAGTGGCGGCAGCGCGCCACAGGGGGTGCCGGCAATTACGGCCAGGGAAGAGACCCGCTTCAGCGGTGTATAGACTGCCAGGTACCAGACGGTTGCGCCCAATCCCATCAGGCTGACCGTAGTCCCAATTGTTGTGAGCAGGATGCCCAGACCGCCGCTGGCAAGGAGCAGGCCTACTGTCATGCCAGCTCCCGGGGCCAGGTCACCGCAAGCGAGTGGCCGGCGACAGGTGCGACGCATCAGGGCGTCGGTGAAGCGTTCCTGGACCTGGTTGAGGACCGAACAGGCGGCACTCAGGAGAAATATCCCCCAGATGATCGCCCAGAGCTTCAGCCAGGGCAGGTAAGGGCTCGCGGCCAGCGCTCCGGCCAGTGCCGAGAGGGCGACCATTGCCGAGAGCGGCAGGCGGATCAGGCGGCTCAGGGCCGTCAGGTTGGTCATGGTACGAGAGGAGGCATGCATTATTGGTTCTGTCGATCCAGGTTATGTTTCGTCTGCCACAAAGACACTAAGGCTCAAAGAAAAAATTTGCAATTCCTGCAATAACACTAATCAGAGGACCTCTTTGTGTCTTGGAGTCTTGGTGGCCAGTTAAGTTCATCTGCGGCACGTCTTATTTCAACGTTTCCATCCAGCTTTGCATCGCTTTGATATCGTCATCGCTCAGACCCGGATAGGGCGGCATGGCCGCCGGGTAACCCTCGGTAACTTCCGCGCCCGGCTCACGGATGGCCCGGATCAGGTAGTCCGTATCCGCCTGGACCTTGACCGATTGGCCATCCCTGGTAACGGAACGCTCACTACCGATCAGCCCCTTGAAGCTCGGACCGACTTTGCGGGTACCGTCGGTGCTGTGACAGCCGAGACAGCCATTCTGTCCTGCAAGTTGCTCTCCCTGTTGAACGGGATCGAGGGCAGCACCGACAGTCACTGGTTTAGCGGTGTGCTCGGCAGCTTCTTGCTCAGCGTGACCGGGCGATTCGTCTGCTTCGGGTTTTTTATGATCTTCGGCCGACTCATGTTCGACTGCTGAAGGACTTTCCTCTCCCGCGGTGTTCACTGCCATCAGGTAATCGAGAATCCCTGTCATATCCTCTGCCGGGACGCTTCCGGCATATGGAGGCATGGCCGGAGGGAAACCTTCGACGATATCGGCATTCGGTTCGAGAATAGATTTTTCCAGGTAGGCACGATCGGTCGTCAGGGTCCGGCTTTCACCGTTTGTGATCACAGTAACCTGGCGGCCGCCGATCCCCTGGAAGGTCGGACCGACCGACGGTGTGCCATCGAGGGAGTGACAGCCGAGACAGCCGTGCTTCTGCAGCAGGGCCTTGCCGACATCTGCTGCAACGGGTTTATCTTCGAGCCAGGCGGCAAATTCAGCCGCAGGAATCGCTTCAACTGTGGTGATCATGGCGGAGTGAGCGACACCGCAATACTCGGCACAGAACAGATCGTAGCTGCCTGGTTCTTCGGCGACGAACCAGGCATAGGTCTCCATCCCCGGAACAGTGTCACGTTTGACGCGAAATGCCGGGACGTAAAAGGCGTGCAAAACATCCACTGAGTTGAGCCTGACGTTCACCGGTTGCCCAACAGGCACGTAAAGTTTGTCGGAGGTTTTGCCGTTTTCATAGGTGAAGAGCCACGACCACATGCGCGCCGTTCCCTGGACCGGTATGGCATTGTCGGGAACTCGTCGCAGCGACAGGTAGCCTTCCCAGCCGTACCAGAACATGATACCGACCAGAATCGTTGGAATAACAGTCCAGGTGACTTCGAGCCAGATGTTGTGGTCTTTCTGGCTAAGCGGCACAGGATACCGTTTGCGGCTGTAGCGCCAGCAAAGATAAACCGTGGCTACCGTGATGCCAAGCAGGGCGATGCCGCTGATGCCAAAGATGACATAGAAGACCTTGTCGACAGCTTCAGTGGTAGTGATCAAGGGTTGGGTGTTCACAGACTCTCCTCAGCGGTAAAGAACATCAAAAAAGTTCAAGCCGATAAAAATCGCCAGGATCGCCAGCGCCGCAAAGAGCGATAGCTTGAAGAGGCGGCTCTCATATTTCATATGCATGAAGACAGCGACCACCAGTGACGATTTGACCGTGGCGATGCCGAGGGCCACCCAGATATTCAGGGGGCCAAGGTTGTACTGGGCAACCCACACGGTGATGCCGGTCAGGATCAAAAGCGCGATCCAGATGATCATGAAGGTCTTGTACGGGACAATATGTGCGTGTTCTTCTGACATAACTACCTCATTTGAAAAACTATTTTTAACGCAAAGGCGCAAAGGCGCGAAGAAAATCAAACCTATAATTGTTTAAAAGCAAAACTTTGGTGCTCTCCTTGGCGTCTTTGCGTCTTGACTGAGCGCAGCGAGCGGGCGTTGAAAGCTTTTGTTGTTTGCGTTCCGTGTACCGCGCACCTCGCCCCTATTCTCTTTAATGCAAAATCAAATAGTACAACGGGAAAATAAAAATCCAGATCAGGTCGACCAGGTGCCAGTAGAGGCCGGCGTTCTCCAGGATCACCCAATCGTCAGCATTGACCCGGTCCTTGATGATCAGAATCATGCTCCAGGCCAGGACCAGCGCGCCGATCACCACGTGGATGCCGTGCAGGCCGGTGGTCACGTAGTAGATGTTGAAAAACACCATCTCGCCGGGCTGCAGTTCCTTCATGTGCGCCGAGCCCGGGTAGATGCCGTGGTGGATCTTGGCGCTCCACTCGAAGTACTTGTTGACCATGAAGATCGCGGCACAGGCGATAGTACCACCGAGCAGGCCAAGGCAAAGCCGTTTGGCTCCCCGGCGCAGGGCGGTAATCGATACCGCAACAAAGAGTGAGCTGGTCAGCAGGACCAGGGTGTTGCCGCCACCGAACCAGACGTTGAGCTCCTTGCCTGCGGTAATGAACTCCTTGGGATAGCGCGCCAGGTATACTGAATAGAGGATGAACAGGCCGCCGAATAACAGCACCTCGGTAAAGAGGAAAAGCCACATACCGAACTTGGCGCCGGTGTAGTCCTTGTGTACATGCCCGCTCATAGAATGCCTGCCTTTTTGAAGTCGTAGGGGCCATGCGTGACCACCGGGTCCTCCTCACCGAAATTCGAGTGCGGCGGCGGTGAAGGAATCTGCCATTCGAGGCTGGCACCTCCCCAGGGGTTGGGTCCGATCGGGTCGCCTTTAAACAGACCGCGGAAGATGTTGACAAACATCAGAATCAGACCGACGGCCAGAATCCAGGAGCCGATCGTGGATATCTGGTTGATCCCTGTAAATTCGGGCACGTAGTCGTAGTAGCGGCGGGGCATGCCCTGCATACCGGCGATCTTCATCGAGATGTAGGTGATGCAGAAGCCGACGAAGATGATCCCCCAGGCTACCGTGGCGATCTTTTTGTCATACATGCGGCCGTAGATTTTCGGCAGCCAATAATGCATAGCGGCGAAAAATGCCATGCCGGTGCCGCCGAACATGACGAAGTGGAAGTGGCCGACCACGAAATAGGTGTCGTGCACGTGCACGTCAGCTGCCGCCGCACCGAGCACCAGGCCGGTCAGACCGCCGATCGTGAAGAGCAGGATGAACGAAAGCGCAAAGAGCAGCGGCGGGTCGAGCAGGATCGAGCCCTGGTACATGGTCGCCAGCCAGTTGAAGACCTTGATCGCCGAAGGGATGGCAACGGTAAAGGTTAAAAATGAGAAGACCAGGACGGCCATGTCGCTCATGCCGCTGGTGTACATGTGATGCGCCCAGACCAGGGAGCCGGCGAAAGCGATGGCGACACTTGAGACAACGATCGCCTTGTAACCGAAGGCCGGTTTGCGGGCGAACACCGGGACGATATCCGAAACCACGCCCATGCCGGGCAGAACCATGATGTAGACCGCCGGGTGCGAGTAAATCCAGAACAGGTGCTGGAACATGATCGGGTCGCCGCCCTGGGTGGGGTCGAACAGGCCCGTGCCGATCACCCGCTCGGCGAAGAGCAGGGCGACGGTAATGCCGATCACCGGGGTGGCGAGGACCTGGATCCAGGCCGTGGCGTAGAGCGACCAGGTGAAGAGCGGGATGCGCATCCAGGTCATTCCCTTGGTGCGGAGTCTGTGGATGGTGGTAACGAAATTCAACCCGGTCAGGATCGATGAGAAGCCGAGGACAAATACTGCCATTGCAGCCAGCGACACGTTGGTGCTGGTCTGGGCGGAAAAGGGCACGTAGAAGGTCCAGCCGGTATCAGGTGGACCGCCGCCGGTAAAGAGCGAAGTCACCGCCATCAGGGCGCCGATGACGTAGAGATACCAGGAGAAGAGGTTGAGCTTCGGAAAGACGACGTCGCGAGCGCCGATCTGGATCGGCATGATCAGGTTGCCGAAGGCCGCCGGGATGCCGGGTATGATGAAGAGGAAGATCATGATAACGCCGTGCAGGGTGAAAGCGGCGTTGTAGGTCTGGGCGCCCATTATCGTTTCTCCCGGGGCGAAAAGCTCCAGGCGAATCAGAAGCCCGAGAATGGCCCCGACGCAGAAGAAGGTGACGATGCACCAGAAGTACAGCAGGCCGATGCGTTTGTGGTCGGTTGTTAGCAGCCAGCCGAAGATGCCGGGGTAGTTTCCTTCATCGAAAAAGCCGCGGTTGTTAGTTGCCGTGGCAGTCACATCACTCATAAGTTCTTATCCTTCTTGGGCTTTTTGCCGCCGAATATCAGGAAGGCGGCAAAGATTACCAGGGTTGTGAGAATTACTGTGGCTGAGACGCGCAAGATGTTGAATACATAAGTCTTCTGCTCCGGATCGAAGCTGAAGCAGTATTGCACCATTTTGCGGATTGTGGTGCCGACGTGCCCATCCCTGGCCTCGTAAAGTGCCAGAGTCAGGTCCTTCGGGACCACGTGGGTGCCGTGCAGATAACGCACGATCATGCCGTCCGGGGAGACCACGAAAAATACGACCGGATGCAGGAACTCGGTCCCGACCTTCTGGAAGCGGTAGCCGGCAGCATTCGTCAGCTTGTGAATCGTGTCAATGTCGCTGGTCAGGAAACGCCAGGCCCTCTCGGGATACTGGTTTTTCATCGCCGCATAGTAGGTGTTGCGGCTGCGCTGGGCCAGCTCGGGCTGCTCCTTTTCATCGAAGCTGAACGAGACGACCTGATAGTCTTCGCCAGCCTTGAGCTTGAGTCCGGGCAGCACGCGGGCCAGGTCACCCTGAAGGAAATGGCAGACGTTGGGGCAGCGGTAATAAACCGGGGCGATAATCGTCGGCATGGTGATCAGGTCGGCCAGCTTGACCAGCTGACCCTTCTCATCACGAAAGGTCAGGTCGAGAGGGATCCGGGTGCCGAGCTTTTCATCGAGACCAACCTTGGCCGCGCTGTCCTCGGTCTGGACCGGATGCACATGCCCGCCCGTCTCCTCACCCATCGCGGCATGATTTTTGTGCTCCATGTCCGCCATGTCTTCGGCCGCTGCTTTGTGACCTTCATGTTCCATGTCGGCCATTTTGCCGGCATCGTCCGAATGCCCTGCATGTGCCGTGTCGCTCGTTTGTTCGGTAGCGGCATGCTGGTCATGGGACATTTCAGCCGGTTCGTCATGCCTGTGTTGGGGAACGGCAGCAAACGCAGGAACGTTGAGCAGAAGAGCAAAGACAAACAGGCTGCAGGTAACAGATAGACAGGTTCTTGCGTGCAACCAGTTTCCAAAGGTTCTTTGCATGTTCATTGGATCCTGTAAGGGGTTAGAATTGAGGAGTAGACAATCCCGGTAATGATATCAACTTTGGAAAAATATGCAATTAGTTCTCATGCGTTGCGCGGATTGCGGAGATCAGGGTCTTCTGGTAGCATGTGACGGCAAAGGCCAAGGAGAAGACCATGGACAAATTGACCGAACGAATCGTTGAGCTCGAGATTCGCTTTACCCACCAGAATCACCTGGTTGAAGAGCTGAACGTGGAATTGACCGCAGCGAACAACCGGATTAACCGGCTAGAGCGTGAGGTGGGCGCCTTGCGCGAGATGCTTGGCAGCATGGGCCCGGAACTTACCCAGTCTCCCGATGAATAGTCATGACTGATAATCTCAAGCGCATTTTCCTGGAAGCCTGTGTCCTGATCGCTTTCGGTGCGCTCTTTGGTCTGACCATCAATCACCAATTGGTTCTGGACGCCTTCGCCGGCCGCCTGGTTCCCCAGCGTCCGACGGTTAAGACGGGCCAGGTGGTTCAGGAGCATGTCTCTACGGCTTTGCCGGTGCCGGTTCTGCTGGATGAGGTGCAGCAGCTGATGGCCGAAGGCGGGCTGCTCATCGATGCCCGCAGCCCGGAACTGTTTGCTGCAGGTCACATCGAAGGGGCGATCTCTTTGCCACTGGTGGATATCGACGAAGTCCTGGCTGACTTTATCGTGCGCGTCGATCGGGATCAGGTTGTCGTGACCTATTGCAGTGGCTTCGGCTGTCCGGATTCCTTTGACCTCGGCATGCGACTGATCGAAGCAGGTTTCAGCGATGTCCGGGTTTTTGAAGGAGGCTACCCGGAATGGCGGGATGCCGGGCTTGCGGTTGCGGGAGAAGGCCAATGAGTCGATTTCAATGGTTTTTCTACCACCTGATCAGGCTGTCCCTGGCCCTGGTCTTTGTCTACGCCGGTGCAGTGAAGATTCAGGATATAATCGCATTTGCCGGCCATGTGGCGGCTTACCAATTCCTCCCCTACGCCATGAATTATCTGGTTGCGGCGACCCTGCCTTACGTGGAATTCCTGGCCGGGGTCCTTTTGCTTCTTAATGTCCGGGTGCGCCCGGCTCTGGTTGCGATTGGTGGCATGACCCTGCTTTTCATGATCGCGCTGGTTTCGGTGTTGTTGCGGGGGCTTGATATCGATTGCGGCTGTTTCGATCCGGCCGGTGGGCAGGATGTCAGCGCCGGCGTGGCCCTGTTGCGGGATGTCGGACTGATGACCCTGGTGGTGCTGACCTGGTGGCTGCGCAGTCGGCTAGGATCGCGTGGCGCGCGGCGCGTGGCGCGTGGCGAGGAACCCTCTTAAATCAGTTCTTGAATATTTTTTTACCGCTGGCTTGTCGCTAATTCCCTGTCGTTCTGTAAGCTGCAGAGTGTCAGGCCCCTAGCTACAGTCAAGTTTGACGACCATTTTTCGCGCGACTCGCCACGCGCCACGAGCCTCTCCAATGACCTGGAAACAACAACTCACCGACAGCATCACCACCCCCGAACAGCTGGCCGGGCATTTTGGCATCGATCCGGAACCACTGCGGGCTGTGGCGGCCCGTTACCCGCTGCTCATCACCCCCCATTACTTTAAGCTGATCGAAAAACCGGGCGACCCGATCTGGCGACAGTGTGTCCCTGACCTGAGTGAACTGGCGGCTGATGACCTGCCCGAAGATTCACTGAACGAGCAGGCTTTTGCTCCGGTCCCGGCCGTGGTACACCGTTACCCGGACCGTGCCTTGTTGCTGGTTTCCGGGCGGTGTGCCGGTTATTGCCGTTTCTGCACCCGCAAAAGCAGGGTCGGCACCCGGGGGTTCAGTTTCTCCATGGCGCAGATCGAGGAGGGGATCGCATATATCTCTGAAACCCCTGAAATCAGGGACGTGATCCTGACCGGCGGCGACCCGCTGCTGCTCAACGACGATTGCCTGGCTGATCTCCTGACGAGAATTCAGCAGATCAACCATGTCGAGATGATCCGCATCGGCAGCCGTGTGCCCGTCACCCTGCCGGACCGCATCACGCCGCAACTCTGTCAGATTTTATCGCGTTTTCAGCCACTCTACCTGAATACCCACTTCAACCATCCGCGCGAACTGACAGCCGAGAGCGCCGCAGCCTGTGGCCGCCTGGCTGACGCGGGTCTGGCGCTGGGCAACCAGACGGTTTTGCTCAACGGCGTCAACGATGATCCGGTCGTGATGATCGAACTGTGTCGCGGTCTGCTAAAGATGAGGGTGCGTCCCTACTACCTGCATCACCTGGACCAGGCCCGTGGCACATCGCATTTCCGGGTGCCGGTGGAGCGCGGCCTGGAGATTGTTGCGGTGATGCGTGGTCAGGTCTCCGGACTCGGTATTCCGCAATACGTGATTGACCCGCCCGGAGGTGAAGGCAAGGTCCCGCTGCTGCCGGAAAATCTTCTGGAGATAGGGGCTTCTCTCAGGTTGAAGACAGTCTCGTGGCATTATCGAGCTGCCAAATCGTCGGAGGCGGGATGTTGTCTAGCGACGGTTCTCGGAACGGCTTCTGGTGCGCTGGCTGATCTGCCTGTTATGCCTTGTGAGGTGTTGCGAAATATGGTTGGCTTCCGCTTCTGATAACAAACCCTTCTCCACGAAATACTGGCCGATTCTCTTCTGCAGAGTCCTCTGATAGTTCAGCAACGCTTCGACCTGGTGAGGTTTGAGGTGTCCCATCTCAACCGCCTTTTTACCGAAACGTACGGCTTGTCCACGGTAGCTGAGGATCTGGGCGACCTTGGCTTCGGATAACCAGCCCCATTTCTGTGCTATGGCGCCGAGCGTCGGTCTCTGTCGCCTCTGCCATACCAGGGCCTCGATCAATTGCTGATAGGTCACTTTCCCCTGGTAGAAGCTGTACATGCCGAATTCAAGCGGGATCGACGGGATCGACAACGGTTTAGGGTGCGGTCTCTGCGGTGTGCTTTGCCGTGGCGTGCTTTTCGCCCGGTACGATGCTGTTTGCGTAGGCCTGTTTTTAAACGAGGTTGGGCGAATACGAGGGCGCTTTTCCAGGTACTCGATCAGCAAATCGTAGGCCTGGCGGATTTCCCGGAAACGTTCTGTCTGCTGTTGGCGGATGAGCGGAGAGGAACCCGCGTGGGCGTCGGGGTGATGGGCCTTGGCCTGGTTGCGGAAAGCCGTCTTGGCGCCGCTGGGCTGGAGATAGTGGAGAAACTCGTGGGACAGATTGACTTCTTTGCCGAACAGGGTTCGGCAGGCATTTAGTAACGCTGTCTGGGAATTAAAATACATGGGCCTCGGTGGTCTGGAAACTTAACACGTCCTTGTTTTTTATAGCCTGTCGGACGGATGAAAAACAAGCCCCTTTTCCCTTTTTTCGGAGATTTTTTCACCTCACCGGCTACAGCTCATCAGGGGTGAATGCTACGACATCGGCGATCTTTTCCGTGTCGGTAATCAGCATCACCAGGCGGTCGAGACCAAGAGCAACCCCTGCGGCTCTGGGCATTGCAGAGAGGTCGTTGAGGAAGTTTTCCGGGAGCGGGTAGGGTGTTTTGCCTGCGGCTCTCCGCCGGGCCTCATCCGCAGTAAAACGTTTGCGCTGTTCGCGGGGATCGGTCAGCTCTGAAAAGGCGTTGGCCAACTCCAGCCCGTCGATGTAAAGCTCGAATCGTTCGGCTACGCACGGATCGTCGGGCTTGATCCTTGCCAAGGCGGCCATGGCTGCCGGGTACTCTGTCAAAAACGTCGGTCCTGCTTTGCCGAGCTTTGGTTCAACCTCGGCGGTCAGGACCTCCTCGAAAGAATCTGTCTCAAGGGCCTGTTCCAGGCTCATCGAGGCATAGCTGGAGAAGGCTTCGGCAACGGTCAACTCCTCCCAGGGCGCAGTCAGGGGTATCTCTCGTCCCGATCGTGTGATTTTCCCCACCGGAATAATGCTCTGGAACAGTGCCGTACACTCGGTCATGAGATCGTGGTAGTCAATCCCTGACCGGTACCATTCAAGCAGTGAAAACTCCGGCAGGTGGTATCGGCCGAGTTCGCCTTCGCGCCAAACCCGGCAGATCTGGAAAATTTTTTCATGGCCTGCCGCGAGCAAACGCTTCATGGCGAGTTCCGGCGAGGTGTGCAATGCCCAGTCGCC
Source organism: uncultured delta proteobacterium (assembly GCA_963825575.1). Taxonomy (GTDB): domain Bacteria; phylum Desulfobacterota; class Desulfuromonadia; order Desulfuromonadales; family BM103; genus JAFDBW01. The sequence continues at coordinate 614 of CAWGUB010000012.1, read as the reverse complement.
GCTGGGCACAGCATCGATGTGCGGCTCCGGGGCGTTGGCGGGGATGCGGTGTGGAGTCTCCACTTCGAGGTAGCCCTGCTCTACGAAGAAGCCGCGGACTCTTCTGCAGGATGGCAGCCCGTTGCAAAAGCAACGATTCTTTCCTCGACAGGGACCAGTTCAGTCCCGTCACGATGCCCCCTCGTCCGACTCAGTACCGAAGACTCTCTTCAGGGTGGGATTGAATCTTCCAGCATCAGGTAGAGGCTCGGGACCAGCAGCAGGGTTATGAGTGTGGCAAAGAGAATCCCGAAATCCAGCGAAAGCGCCATGGGGATCAGGAACCTGGCCTGGCGCGATGTCTCAAAAATCATCGGTGCCAGCCCGCCGAAGGTGGTCAGGGTGGTCAGGATGACCGGGCGGAAGCGGCGGGTGCTGGCAGCGCTGATCGAGTCAAAGGCGCTGTGTCGCCTTCAAGTCGCTGCCGGTTGGCATAGTCGACCAGGACAAGGGAGTCATTGACGACCACGCCGGCCAGTGCAACCATGCCCATCATGCTCATCAGGCTGAGGCTGTAACCCATGATCACATGCCCCAGGACCGCTCCGACTACGCCGAAGGGGATTGCCAGCATG
>CAWGUB010000011.1:0-6786 GCA_963825575.1 uncultured delta proteobacterium | reverse complement strand
ATTTGGAATGCTCGTTAATCGACAAAATAATGGCCACCTCGATTATAGTGCATCTATCCCCAAACGGTGATGTGCGTGTTTTATGTGTGAGACAAAGTTGTTGTAATAAGTCCTGATAATAGAGCTCACCTTCAATAAAACGGGAGATCTTGATTCCCATTCCAGATTCGCTGGTCGAACCAACCTAGACGTTCTTCAGTCTTCCACCAGCAAACTTTCCCTTCAAATTCCACCAGAGATTCGTTGTCGAGTACGATTTTAACCTTCAACTTGGGTATCGGGTTGATAGAAGCGATCGCCATTGAGGAACAAACCAAAGGGCGCAATATCGTAGACATAACCCTTCTCATCATAGCTTTCGATCCCATACGTCGCCTCAAGTCGCTGTTCGTACCTTTTCCCCCATCGCGCTTCAGACATAATTTGAACCCTCTCGTCAGGAGCTATAAACGATCTAGCCTCTCCCGCAGACATAACCTACACATTCCTTTCAACATATTGTAGCGAATCTGTTCACGAAGCAGAAGCGTTTCCTTCGCACTCTGTGCACATACATCCCAAATGGACGTCATTCAGGTGCGTTCCTTGGGGGCGGTGAAGGATGTTTAAAAGCTCAGGTGTGCTATCAGATTGCTCTACGTGTTCATAAGTCACGAGTCACGGTAACCCTAAATAATCCATCAAAAAAACAGGTTCTTATAAAAGCTCCTGCAACTTCGTTCCTAGATGTCCTTAGCATTAATAGGACCTTCATTTCCAACATTCATTGCTGAAAAATAGATTTTCCTGCAAGGAGCGATCTCAACAATAAATTCCAAATCCTCTTTTTTTTCAACCGGTACAAATCCTTACTGACATGCGGGATGCTTTTGAAAATAGTTGAATCACGGATCGCAGGAGTTGTAGTAGACTTGTTATTGGGAGCCTGACAACAAAGAGTTGAAGGGGATATTGTGACCGAATCCGAGAACGAGCGATACAACCAGGTCGTCGCAAAGATGCGCAAGGAAGAGCAGTTGCGCCAGGCCGGATACCGGGAAAAAGCCCTGAAGCTTTTCCCCCATGTCTGTGCCCGATGCGTCAGGGAATTCGAAGGCAAGAAGCTTCGCGAGTTGACGGTCCATCACCGGGATCACAACCATGACAACAATCCACCCGACGGCAGCAACTGGGAACTGCTCTGTCTCTATTGCCACGATCATGAACATACCCGTGGTGTGCAGGAACAACGAGCCAAAGAAAGCCCTTCAGATCGCCCGGAGCGCCCTGCGCTTTCTCATTCCCCCTTTGCAGCTCTGGATGACAAACTCAAGTCTTTCAGAGTAGCAGCCGTGGATCAGTATCCTGCACAATCTCGCCGAAAAGCTCTGATTTCAGTCGGCGCTGTGCACACTTCAGGTTTTATCTGTTCCGATGGTCTCAATAGGGTGTTTCAGGGAGGGTTATGACGAACCGACTGCCAGCGCCAGGCGTGCGACTGAATACGTTCATTTGTCCTGCATGAGCGGTGACGATCGCCCTGGCAAAGGCTTAGCCCCAGTCCGCAGCCTTCCTGACTGCGACTATGGTCACACCGATAAAAGCGGTGAAAGATGTACGGTAGATCATTCTCGTCGATACCGATACCGTTGTCTTCAATTGTGATGATTCTTTCTTTCTCATGTGCCGACACCTCTATGGATATCGTGCCTCCTGTAGGGGTGTACTTAAGGGCGTTGTCGAGCAGGTTGCTGATCAGACGCTGAATTTTCTTCAAATCTCCCCTGATGTTGCAGGCGGGTGGCGCCTGAATATCCAGCGACAGCTCCTTCTCTTCGACAATGGGCAGGAAAATTTCGCAAGCCTGCCTGACCACTTGTGAAAGGTCGATTTCCTCGATCTCCATTTTGCTGGCCCCGGCTTCAGCTTCCGAGATGTCGAGCATTGCGTTGACCATTGATAGCAGCCGGTCGCATTCTTCGACAGTGTTGCCAGCCATAGCCTTGAAATCATCAATATCCGATCCATTCATCAAGGTTGTTTCTGCCGTTCCGCGCATGCTGGTAATCGGGCTACGCAGGTCATGGGCAATATTGTCGGTCACTTCGCGAATACCGTTGAGCAACGACTGAATGCGGTCAATCATGTAGTTGAAGGTGGATGCGAGCCTCTCAATCTCGTACCCTCTCAGCTTGATCGGCACTCTCTGGGTGAACTCCCCCTTGGAAATGCGTAGGGCGGTTTGGGTAACTTCTTCCACGCCACCGAGAGCCCTGCGTGCCATCAGCCAACCGCATATTGCTGCTATGATGATGACGAAGAGCATGGTCTGGGTAAAAATCTCGACAAAAACTGCCAGATAGTCTCTCGCTCTCTTCCAGGGATTCACCGAACTGGACCAATAATGTATCTGTGAGTGGAGCCAAGATTGTGCGTGCCTTGTGATCGGTTCCTGGGATGGCGATCGTACTGAACAGAGGCCTGCCTTCGATTTTATAGCGCCGCGCAAGATAAGCACCGTCTTCAAGGTCACCCCAGGCGTCAAGACTGGTGGTAAAAAGGGTTTTCCCTTCGTAGTCGAACAGACGAAAGAAGACGCTCTCCTCGCCGTCACTCTCGGCTTCCTGAGAAAATTCCTCATCCAGAGCCGCCATATCCTCTTCCACATAAATCACGGAGAACTCTTCAACGTCATCGAAGAGGTCTTCATCCACCTGCTTGATGAGGGCCCTGGATGTCAGCATGTAGATGCACGCAAAGGCAACGATTGTCGATACGACAAAGAACCCCGTATAAAGAAGAGTCAGGCGAAATGCTAGAGTCTTGAAAAAATTATTTTTCTTCTTTGAGGACATAGCCGACTCCGCGGACGGTGTGGACGAGCTTGGTTGTGAACCCCTTGTCTATCTTGTCACGCAGACGACACATTCTGACTTCGACGACATTCGTCTGTGGATCAAAATTGTAGTTCAAGACGTGCTCTATGATCATGGTTTTAGAGACGATTCGACCCGTGTTGCGAATCAAGTATTCGAGCAATGAGAACTCTGCCGGCTGGAGGCTGATCGATTGGTCGTCGCGCAACACTTCACGTGTGAGCAGGTTCATCGATAGACCACCAAGGGTCAGGGAGGTCGGTTCAGAAACCCCTGTGGCACGTCTGATCAGGGCTTGGGTCCGGGCAAGAAGTTCAGTGAAGGCAAAGGGTTTGGTCAGGTAGTCATCGCTGCCCAATTGAAGACCTTTGACACGATCGTCGACTGACCTCTTGGCGCTGAGGATTAGGATGGGCAGGTTGCTTTTCTGGCTCCGCAAGGTCTCGATCACTGACCAGCCATCAAGCTTTGGTAACATCAGGTCAATAATCGCCAGGTCATAAGGCTCAGTCAGCGCCATGTGCAGACCGTCCTCGCCGTCCGCTGCATGATCTACTGCAAAACCTGCGGCCTCCAGCCCTTTGACCACGAAAGAAACGATTTTTATATCATCTTCGATAAAGAGCAGTCGCATCAGGTGTCCACCCTATAATGATGTTTCGAACGCTGGCTCAGTTGATTATGCTGGTGCTGAGCAAAACGAGTCCTGCCAAGAAGCCTCTCAATAGAGAGGATGCGTATCAGGCAGCATCTGTGGGAAGTTCCAAACAGACAGCGTTGGCCATTGCAAATTGTTACATGGAACCTGATTTCTTGCAAATGCACATTGTGGGGTCCATTGCCAGGCCTCCTGGCCCCGATTCCATTGATTGCGACGTCAGTGATCACTGACAAATATCGAAAAAAGGGAGCACCTGAAGATCAACCTTGGCATTTCCCATGGTTGTCAGGAGGCACAGGTACTCCCGAACTAACGTGTCAATGAGACTAGAAATAACTTATGTCAATCAGTTCAACTCTTTCTCCGTTTTCTAAATTGACTTCCAGGATCATACCGTCACCTGGGGCATAGTATTTGTTCTCATGGACCTCCGGTTCAATCGGCGTCCATTCATCGGTAACCAGTACGCCGTTATAGTCGCCATAATCGATAGCTACATCCTGGTCCGTATCAACGACGACAGCCATGTCTTCGGCTTCGCCGAGAAGAAACTCCTGACGATACATTTTGTCTGCTATTTCCGGATGGGCCAGCATGACGATACCTGGCTTCGCACCATCTACGCCAGCTTTCCAGGAACCCTCCAGGCTCACCAGTTCACCGTCCTCATATTCCATTGACAGTTCACCGAAGTACCAGACGTTGCCGTCGACATCCTGGGCGAACCAGTCCCAGGTGTCCTCGACAAGTTCACCATCTTCCGTGACTGTGTCGCGGACCACTCTGCAGGGGACATCGAGGATGTCCACGGTGTCGTAGGTCACTGTCACAACGATAGTCTCGTCGCTCGCCCTCGTAAGTCATAATCGTTCCAGGAATCATTGGCAGGAATGGATTGTCGATAGGGAGTGGGTCGCCCGATGAGTCAACAAAGTTGGCCTTATCGATCAACGGATCATATCGATCCTCGCCAAGGTCATCACATATCTCTTTCCGGGCAGCATATTGATCTTTGCAATCGTCAAGGTCCCAGTCGTCTCTAGCCAGTTCTTGACACTCTTCACGAGCCTCCTCATCCTCCAGGTTTATGCATTTTCCGGAGGCCAGGTAATAATCCGCCTTCATCTCCTGGAAACAGGATTTTTTGGCTACCTTCGCTGTCGCAGAGCAGAAGTTGTCACCATAGGATTCATTGGCACCGGCAGGGGCGTTGAAAATCAAGGGGAGAACAAGCATTACTCCCATGAAAACAAACCGAATCATTATCTGTTTGCGACTCCTGCCTGGGTTGAAAAGATCTCTGTTCATGTCTTTCTCCTTTCCAGATGGTTTGATGTTGCTGGGCATGGCCCTAAATATGTTGTGTCTATATATACATAGGCAACATTTCGTAACGCTTGCACAAGGATTACATTTATGTAATTTTGCGGTTGATGACGCTCTGCTAAAATGCCATTTAATGTATCGGTAAACACAGTCAGAGCCTTAATTTCAATGGATCCCTGACCATGAAAAACAATTTACAAATAGCCGTTTTTTTTATCATTATGTTCTCGAGTAGCCTGGCGTTTGCCGGTGATGAAGAAAATGATGGTGGTGGCTTCCCTCAACCGTTCGAAGAGTATGGTATAGAATTTCACGCCAGTCTTGAGTTTGAATATCGAACCGAAGAGGGCTTCGATGATACGGAGGATGCAAGCTCATCCACTACAAATTCTGACTCTGCAACACTTGACCTTGAGTTTGGCTATCAACCTTGCGATTGGTTCAAGGGGGATCTGCTTATCACTTGGGATGATGAAACGCCGCTTGAAATCGACGAGGGCTTCGTTACTGTCGGTGATACAAAGACCTTTCCACTTTTCCTCACTGCCGGAAAATTAACGCTTCCTTTCGGTCTGTTCGAAACCAGTATGATCAGCGATCCCTTAACTCAGGAGATAGGGGAAATCAAAACCTATGCAGGTGTACTTGGGGTTGAATGGCAGGGCCTGTATGCGTCTACTTTTATCTATGATGGTTCGACGATTGATGGTGATGATGACGGGAGAGATTTAAAAGTCTTTGGTGCCGGAGCCGGTTATCTTTATCAAGAAGATGAGGTGGTGTTCATGGTCGGGGGGGGGCTGGGTTGAGAATATTGCTGACGCTGACAGCTTCTCAGAGTTTCTTGATGAAGAGAACCTGCATCTCAAAGACAGAACACCGGGGGCTGTCGTTTACTCTCTTCTGGAGTACGGCCCGCTAACGCTGATCGGTGAATATGTTGCCGCCCTCGAGCATATTGAGGTTATTGATGAGGATGATACCGTTGATCTGGGACGCTCTGAAGCTTGGAATACCGAGATTTCGTTCAGTCATGAGATCAGGAATATCGAGGTCATCGCGGCATTAACTTATGGTCAGAGCGACTCTCTGGGAGATTTACTGCCGAAGAAACGCCTGGGAGTTGGTGTCACAGTCTTGCCGCGTCCGTATCTCAAACTGGCTGTGGAATATCTCCGGGAATACGACTACTCTGTCTTTGCCCTTTCTCAACATACAATGCAAGAGGGCTGTTGTCGCGACAAGCCAGCCCTCTCAATGGCGCCTGATTTATTGCGCTGGAATTGTTAATAACTGGTGACGTTTCCCGGGATCTACAAATAAGTGGATTGGCTTGATTACACATTTATCCTGATAGCTTACGTGGTCGCCGCCAGCATCAAGGGGTTGACCGGCATCGGCTTTTCGACATCGTGTTTACCTATTATGGCCCTGCGCCTGGACCTTAAAGTCGCTATCCCTCTGGTTATCATCCCTTCCATAGTCAGCAACCTTGCCGTCATGATCCAGGCGGGACGTTTCCGCCAGGCGCTTAAGCGGTTTTGGCCGATGTACGCCTCTAGTGTGCCGGGACTTTGGCTGGGGCTGTCGATCCTGGTCGCAATCAATGTGGTGACCGCAAAAGTTATCCTCGGCCTGGTGCTGGTCACCTACGCAGTCTGGGCCTTGTGCAACATGTCCTTTTCCTTGTCAAAAGAGTGGGAACGCAATTTAAAAGTACCGGCAGGCATGATTACTGGCTTCATTAATGGGCTGACAGGATCACAGGTGATGCCTTCATTGCCTTACCTTTTATCACTCAACATGCACAAAAATGATTTTGTCCAGGCGATCAACATCTCGTTTACCTTGTCAAGTGTTGTTATGCTGATCGGAATGAATCGCCTGGGTTATTTGCCTGCCTCGACATTGATGCTCGCAGTCGGCAGCATTATTCCGGTTCTG
>CAWGUB010000010.1:0-75136 GCA_963825575.1 uncultured delta proteobacterium | reverse complement strand
GTAAACGTTTCAATCAGTTTGAGCGGCGACTTGATGGTCCGCTCCCCCAGTCTCAGCAGACTAGAGCCGATCGATGATGCCGACAGGACCCGAACCTTCGGGTCATCCAGTGGCCCTGTGATGCTGACCGGGATGGCCACCAGACTGCCGGCCATCAGGTAATTGACCCCGGGTATGTTTTTGACCACCGTATCGACGGTTTTGAAAGGGGCCGCCAGCAGTTCAAGGTTGACTGTCTTCTGCACCAAGTCGATTTCACCCTGGCCAAGGGCATCTAGAGTCTTGCCGTGCATCTCGATCTTGCTGATCAACAGCTTGCCTGCCTGGAATTCCCCCTGCAGGGTGATGGTCGTATAGGCAAAGGCCTCGCTGCTCAGGCTGGGGAGTCGACCCTTGACAATCTCGGTGACGTTAAGCACTTCAAGGGTCCTGGTGAGGTATTTGCTCTGTTGAATCGTCCCGTTTGAAAAGGTAATTTCCAGGGGGCCCTGCAGAGCATTGACCAACTCACCGACCTGCCCTTGGCCGCTGATCTGCCCTGAAAAATCCAGGGTTCCGGTCATTATGACCTGCTCGTGTTCCACACAGGTCGAAACGGTTTTAACATCGAGCGCCTTGCCGTTCAGTTTGACGTCCAGGGCAAGGTTCTCACCATCAATGGTCCACACTCCGGGCGCATTGAGGCCGCAGAGATTCGCTTCCGCGACCCTGACACGAGGCTTGTCCTGACTGAAATCGAGTGTGGCCTTGACGGGATCCCAGGTCAGGTCCTGCCACGACAGCTTCGACAGGTCGATGTCGATCTGGTCACCACTCGCAATCAGAGCGGCCTGCTGTACAGCAAGCTGATCGCCTGACGGCAGGGTAAACACAAGGGCTGAGCCTTCTAGATGTCCGGTTGCCAGGACCCCGGCCTGTTTCGTCACAGGCTTTTTGACAGAAAAAACGCCTTCCACCCTGCCTTTGCCAAAATCCTGCTCAACGAACAGCGCGTTCAGGGTTTCATGCTGCAGAGCCCCGGTGAAACTCAGGGCAATCCCGCTCGTACCGTAATCCAGGGACAGATCGGCATCGGAGTGTTGATCCTTGAGCCTCAGGCTATGAATATTGAGCTGTTCAGGCTGCCAGACAAGATCAAGGACCAGGTCCGGGCCGTCCTTGACGGAGAGGCCCCCTTTGAAAGTGGTCTTTGTCCCCTCTTGCCAGTCAAGCTCGGCCGCGGAAAGCTTGAGAGGAGAGCGTATCATGTAGGTCTGCGGCACCTCGAAAGCTTCGCTGAGCCATTTGACAAGATCTTCCTCCAGTGTGCCATCGAGGCCAACTTCGATCCTGCCCGGTCCCTGTGAAACGTCTTTGTCATCACTGGCTAGATCAATTTTAGAGGAAAGTTCGGAGAATTCCGAATCTCCGACAGTGCCCTGCCAACCCTTGAGGCTGATAAGGTCTTTCGCAAACGCAACCTGGGCATTGGTGACCTTGATCGGAAACGGCAGCCGCTGGTAATCGGCGGTGAAATTCAGATCCGAGACAGCGACCTCGGCATTGAGGTCGTTAATGCTGTCGCCGAGGGTCAATTTTCCGGTGCCGGTGCCTTGCAGACGGGTGATCCGGTTCACTTCCTCGATAAACTCCGGATTAACGACGATACGTTCAAGGATCTGCTTGGCCTGAGCCAGGTCTGCGTCCAGCATCAGCTGCAGCTGAAACAGGGCATCATCTTCGGCCAGACCAACTTTCAAAGTCCCGTCATGCCCGGTGGAGCCTTCCAACCGGGTTGACATATTAGTACCCTGAAGGATGCCATCCGCAACCAGCACATCACCGACCGTCTCGGTAAGGTCGAGTTCGATCTCCGGAATCGAAACAGAACCATTCTGCAGCTTGCCCTCGATGCGGATATTTTTCAGTTCACCCAGTTCGTCAACCGTCTGGCCGTGCGACTGAACGGTGATCTGCGAGACCGCTCCGCCCCGCAGGTAGGTGAAAATTTTATCTACCAGCGAAATATCTCCGGCCAGGGCCAGGGCAACCCGGCGCGTCGCATCGACATCGATGTCCTTGCCGGAGATCTCCAAGGCGACCGACGGTGTCACCGAAGCCTGTTCAATTTTACCGCTCAGTTCAAGACCGGGTTCGTCAAGAGCCAGACGTTTGAGCGCCAGGCTGGTTGTCTCACCGTCAATCGCAATGCTGCCGTTCAGCTCTGCTCCCTTGAGGATCTCTTTATGACCATTGCGCCGAATCTGCAACACGGCAGCCTTGCTGCGCAGCGATGCACTTGCTTTGCGGGCATCCGTCACTGCCAGACTCAACCGCAGGTCCAGGTCTTCAGCTTCAAACCACTGTTGGTCTTGGCCAACCTTTAACTGCCCTTCGCTGACCGCCAGGACAAAATCGGGGGAGACCTGCCCGAACTTCGCGAACCCCTTGGCCAGGCTCGCCTCAAGCCCGCCATCCGGACCAGATGTTGCCGGTGATTTTTGCGACTTTGAGTCCGGCAGATCAAGACTGAATTCCGGCTTCTCCAGGCTGAGACGACCGAGGCGCAGATCACCGACCAGCAAGGCCAGGAGGGCCGGGGAGAGGCTGATTTCGACAACCTTGACCTGGCCATAATCCGGGATGATGAGGTTGACCTGCTGCAGAGCGATGGCCGGTTGGGGGAAGTAATCCAGTTCGATCGACTGGAACTCCATCTTGATCCCGGCCTGCTCGGCGACCACCTGCTGAATTTTTTTTATGACCGTGGGAGAAGAGATGTACTGACCGGCAAGCAACAGCCCCGCCAGCATCAGGAGCAGCAGCGCAACGACGCCTCCAAGGAGCCGGTATCGAAGCCGCTTCCCGGCAGATTCAGGAGGTTTTTGTTCAGACAAGGAGTCCATCTTACCTTCCTGTTTAGTTACGCAGTGGGTAACATTTTATAAAACCGGGTCAAAGAGTTTACAAGTTCGACTCCGGTTGTCTTTAACCACATCTTTCGAAACCTCAATCGGCACCAGGAGATTCCTGGCCGGTTTCGCCTGAGGATTCTTTCTAAGGTCTGCGCAGGATGATCTCCTCCTTGTAGCCGAACCCCAGGCCGTTGTCGATCAGGCGAATCCAGTCCGGTGACAGCCGGTAAATGTTGGCCTCACGCAGGCGCGTGGCGATGGTTTCTTCGTTCTTGTCCTGCGGCCGTTCCAGTAAAGAGCTGACATCCGGAAACTTCGAGAGATAGGTTTTCAATGCCGACAGGCGCGCAAGCCCTTCGAGTACAGTGATTTGCCCTTGCAACTGCAGACCCCGGATCTCACTCCAGGTTGTGCAATCGGCACTGATCGCGCCGGCCACCCGTCCGTTGTCAGCGAGATTGCGACCGTGCTGTGTACGCCGGTCGGACACGAAGTACAGGTTCAACTCCGCATCACTGGCAAAGAAGACAGCCGTAGCCCATGGGCTCTCACCGTCAGTGGTTGCCAGCGTGATCGTGTTGTGACTCTCAAGCAACTGACGGATAGCCTGCCGAATCTCGACGGTCATTGGCGGACCAACGTCTGAAACCGGACTTCAGGTTCAAGCTTGAACTCGATGGTGTAACGTCTGGTACTCATAAGAAACCTTCTGTGAGTGTAACTATCACTGTTCGGGAATGTCTACAAAAACAGGGTCAGTTCACAACAGTTTCCCCCGAGGAAGCCTTGAGCCTTGCTGCGAGCGCAGCGACCAGAGGGGTGGCGCTCAGGCCGTGCCCGACAACACTCAGAATGATGGTACAAACCACGGTCATCGAAATCGTATGGCCACCTGGCAGGTGTTCGTTAAGCACGATCACGGCAAAAACGATACTGGCCAGGCCACGCGGGCCGAACCAGCCCATGAACAGCTTTTCGTCAGTGCGCAGGTTCATACCCTTGAGTACAAGGAAGACCGGCAGCATACGGATAAGGGTAAGGCTGAGTAGAGCGTAGACGACAACCTGCCAGTTGAACGCCCCGATCGACTGCCCGACGACAGCCGAGCCGAAAACCACCCAGGTGATCAGGGCCAGCGTGTCACCGGTTCCTTCAGCCGCGAGCAGGAGTTTGTGTTTATGTTGTTTTGCCAGACGGCCGAACAGCATGCCGCCGACGAAACAGGCTATAAAACCGCTGCCGCCGAGCCACTGCGCCACAGCGAAGCAGGTCACTGCCAGAGCCGGGACAGGGAGTTGCCGCCATGTCTCAGTAATCCATCCCCGGTTCGCACATTGTGTACCCAGGCGCACAGCAAAAAAAGTCAAGCCAGCGCCTACGGCAACTCCGATGCCGATTGCTTCGGCCATCAGCTTCAGCGCAAGCATCGAGGTGCTGCCCTCAGCACCGGTTCTGGTCGCCAGGGCCAGGAAGATGAAGAGGATCGGCACGCAGATGCCGTCATTCAGCCCGCTCTCTACATTCAGCCCCTCGCGGATATTGCTCGGCACGGCCTCGTTGGTCACCACCGCCTTACCTAACGCGGCATCGGTGGGCGCCAGCATGGTCGCAATAAGTGCTATTTCCAGCAGGGCCAGTCCGTCGAACAAGAGATAGCCGGTGACGAACCCAAGCAGGATCGTCAGCGGCAAACCGATCAACAACAGTTTCTGGGGGATCTTGAAAGAATGCTTGAGTTCACGGAGATTTGCGTTGGAAGCATCCGTAAAGAGGACCATGGCAAGGGTCAGTTCAGCGAGAGTGCTCAGGAGCTCTGCGTCCACCTCCAGAGTCAGGGCTCCCAATCCAAGAGGGCCCAAGATCAGGCCAAAAGCCATGAAGACGACCGCGCCGTTAAAAGGTGTTTTTTCAAGCCCCCCGCTTACCAGACTGTAAAGAAAGACAAACGCTGCCAGGATTGCCAGATTTTCATACATAAATCAGCCACCTAACTCGAATTACAAATTCCGGACGGTGCAGAACATAAACGAAACGAATTGCATCCGTACATTCTATCATCTATTTAGATTCCTTCAGGTTTTTAAAAAGTGTTTGACACAAGCGACGCGACCAATCAGCACGATCTCCAGAGAATTTCTGAATTACAAGACCGGCCCGAACATGGCAATCGCGTTATTGCAGAGCCGGTGCTGCCAGCTCCAGCTCTCCACCATATCGGCTGCAACAATTCTGGAGCTGGCGATGTAGCTGTCCTGCCGTTGACGCAGGGCAGCCGTCAGCGCCTGGTCGTAAAACAAAATATTGTTTTCGAAATTGAGCTCAAAGCTGCGCCGATCCATGTTCGCCGAACCGATCAGGCTGATTTCGCCATCGATAGTCAGAGACTTGGTGTGCAGCAACCCACCCTCGTATTCAAAGATACTGACGCCGGCAGCCAGCAGGTCAGAGTAGTAACTGCGACTGGCGGCACCGACGATCCATGAGTCGTTTCGTGCCGGAAAGATGATGGATGTTTCGACGCCCCGGTAGGCGCTCGCACAGAGGGCTGCCTGCATCGACTCGTCGGGAACGTAATAAGGCGTTGTGATAACCAGCTCCCTGCGGGCGGCGTAGATCAAGGTCTCGAACATCTCGGGCATGGCGGAGTAACGGACAGTCGGCCCGGTGCCGATCACCTGTGCCGGGAATCCGGTCTCAGTTTCCGAAATGGGTTCTCTGAGCAGGCCACTGATATCCTCGTCCGTTTCGGCCATCCAGTCACTGGTAAAGAGGTACTGGTTCTGGCGGGCGATCGGTCCTTCAAAGCGGATCATGGCATCGACCCAGGGGGCATATTTGGCTTTCACCCGAAACTCCGGATCAGCGCAGTTCTGGCTGCCGCAATAGGTGATCTGATTGTCGATAACGATGATTTTGCGGTGATTCCGCAGGTCAATACGACCTATCAAAAGGCGCAATAACGGGTTGCCGACCGGCAGAGCAACGGCCAAAAGAACACCGGCTTCGCGCATAGCCTTCCAGTGTTTCGAGCCGATCATACTGCGCGAGCCCAAATCATCAGCCATCGCCCGGCAGGTCACACCACGAGCCGCCGCCCGCTTCAGTGCCTCGATGACCTTGCAGCCGTTGTGATCCGTCAACCAGATATAGAACAACAGGTGGACATGATTCTGTGCGGCATCGATGTCGGCGACGATGGCGTCAATTGTCGCGTTGGAATCCGGCAGCAAGTGGCCCCGGTTGCCGCCCACGGGAGCAAATCCGTTGATTGTTTGCCCGGCTTGAAACAGATGCATGTAGCGCTGTGGGATGTCCTCCCGCTGCCGTATCACGCTCTCGGCCGCAGCATCGCTCCAGCCCGGCAGCCGTGCAATGCTTTCACGCAGTCGCGCTACACGGCGGCGTCCGATGTTGGTTTCACCGAAGAACAGATAAGCCAGGATGCCCAGCAGCGGCACAGCGACAATCACCACGACCCAGGCGATCCGTGAAGCCGGCTCCCGGTGGGGACGCAACAAAACCCTGACGACAAACGCAACATGCAGGGAAATGTTCAGGAGGATGAGAATCGCCCCGATCAATGATTCTTGACTCATAAAGATCCACTCTCGTGACTGGTTATATTACAGCCGTCGGCCAGCCCTACTCCTGTTTATCTAGCTGTGCGTCCATCTTGCATGTCGGAATCAAGAAGAGGTATTTGAATACACCGAACAGTTACTATTAAAACAGAGATTTCAGGGAACTAAAGCCAGGGAGAGAAAATAACAGGGCCACCCGGGAATTAACCCGGGTGGCCATTTAATCCTGAACTTATGAGTGAACAAGATGTCGTCGCTACCCCTGACTCATTGCGAGTGGAGTCCTGTATCCGCGGCATCTTCCTCCGCCTTGTTCTGGTAGATCGTAAAAGTTCCGTCCGTCCCGGAAAAGAGCCCGGGGCCGGGAGGCGGGTCATCGGCCGCATGGTATTCAAACGATTGCGAACCGCCCCCGCAGCCAGTCAAGGCCAGGACCGTCACAGCCAGCCAGAAGTTGCATGTCATCCTCGCAAGACACTTCATGTCCTGATACCTAGAACTTGACCCGCAGGCCGGACAGCAAGGCATTGACATCCTCGTAATCGGTGCCGGAACGATCAAGGTCGTAGTTGCGGAAGCTCAGGTAGAACTCGGTCGCCCACTTGTCGATATATTGCACGAGCTGGGCACCGAAAGATTCTGCTTCATCGCCATCAACGTTGACATCATCGTTACTGCCATAGTCGATGGAGAATGCCGTGTCGCCAAGTTTACAGATAGACGTACGATAGCCCAGCTTGGTGTAGAAGAACGATGGATCATCCCGAGCGGAATCTTTCAGGTCACGGACGCCGCCGGCCAAGGTCAGGTTCAGTCCGCTGTTGTGCAGCAGTGACACCGAGCCGTTCACCGTATCGTCGATCGTACCGGAGGTGCTGCCCGGGTTGGAATAGGCCGCTGCGGCTGCCAGCTTGAACTGATCGTTCTTGTAGGAATAGCGCAGTGCCACGTCGCCGCCGCTACCGGAGATTGCCGAAGTGGCCAGGCTCAGGCCGTTCCACTCAGGGGTGTCGTAGCGGATCCGGTCATCGCGGCTGAGACCGTCGAAGTTGCTGAACACGTCCTTCGGCTTGGTACCAGAGAGGTCATCGGCGTCGTCATCATAAAAAAACATGCCACCGGCCACGGCGTTGAGATCGGAGTAACCGGCCACGGTGGTCCCTGAAAGGTCAACCTCCGAAGTGTTGTTTGATGCCGTATCACCCTGACCCAGCGAGAGCTTGCCGTAGGGCGACTGGATGAAAATCTCGGCCCAGCGCTCGTGGAAGTTGTTGCCGCCGACCCCGTTCCGGTCATCCTGATTGACCACAGAGCTGGAATTCGATTCGAACTCGACCTCGAACCTGGTGCCGATCCCCCAGCCTTCGTCAGGCGCGACAGAACCCAACAGGCCGATACGTGTTGAGGAGTTGTCGTTGTCGACCTGGTAGGTCTCAGTGCTGTCGCCATCATCCGCAATCAGCACAGCACGGTTGAGTTGACCGTACAATTGAACTTTGACTTTATCGTTACCGGACTCGACGACGGGCTTGGCCGGTTCAGCACCGTCCTGGCCTGAGACGACAGCAGCCCCGGAGGCCGGCACTTCTATCGCGTTCAGCTGGTTCTGGAGCTGCTCGATAGTCTTGGCCTGGGCTTCGTTTTTCTCACGCTCCTGCTGGAGGAGCTGTTCAAGCGCCTGAAGCCGCTCTTCGATGCTGGCCGCCACAACGGACTGGGCCGAACCGATGAGCAACAACCCGACGATCATCAGGCAAGGCAACAAGAAACGGACAACGGCTCCCAAAAGCGAACGAACGTCTTCAAATGACTGGTTTTCCGGCTTGATTTGCATGTGACCTCCTCAACAACAACCCGTAGAATAAAAATCGATCCGATACAGTTTTGTATCGGGAGAGCAAACCCGTAATTCATTTTACCGGATTCGTCTCTAACGGCAAGTTAGAGGGCATCATCGTTACATCACCCAACAAAAGAAGGTCAGCCGAAAAGTGGTTGACCTTTCAGGCTGCTGACAAAGTTCGGCCAAACTTCATGATAGAAGGAATGGTTAATCTGTTGCTCCTGTTGCTTTTTTGAAAGACAAAACCGGCGGGTCGCGGCCCGCCCGACGCCTTACTTTTGTCCATGCGGCGACAAAAGTAAGCAAAAACGCCTATCTCCTTGCGGAGGGCATCTCCTCTGCCAGTTTTCTGGGACATCCAATAACGACGGAGCTTAATAAGCCGGCCCGTTAAGGGGGACCTCTCTTTCAGTGTGACCTATAAAGGTAAAACCTAAAAGTATGACTCCCGTTGCCACCCTTCATAATTAAGGAGAGGCTTTCAAGAGCCTCGGCTCCTGCGCGGGAAATGTAGATATTTAGTCGGACAGTCTTGACTGTGTTGATGTTGCCGCCTTGCATGTGATGCGGGGTTTTTCAACAATCTGAAAGGTCAGGGAATACTCCTACAGTGAGGAGAATCATTGTGCTCTGCTTTTCTTAAAAACAACCGTTTTCGCAGATAGTCAGCACCAAAAATCAGAGGGACCCCCAACCAGGCAAACAGGTAAACTGAACCGGCCACAGGTCCGGTTCCCAGTATTTTCTGTAACGGCGGAAAGTACAACAACCCCCAGGAAAAGATTATTTGAATCATAATCCCCGCCATCATTAAGCGGTTTCTGAATATTCCCAGATCAAGTCCTGATAAATTGGCGTAGCGACGACCGATCAGGTTGCCGATCTGCATGAGGAGGATGGTTGCCAAGGCAATCCCGGTCGCCGAGCGATAGAGAGGGTCGTCTGCCGCAAGTTCCACCCCAAACTGCCAGCCACCATCGACCAGCACATAGAAGAAAAGCCCGAGTGACCACATTGCCTCCAGAAAACCCAGGAATAGGTAGCTATGAACGACTAATCCAGGGCTGAGAAGCCGGAATTCCTGGCCGCGAGGTGGCTGTCGCATCGATTCCGGGTCGGGGGGCTCCTGACCGAGTGCCATGGAAGGGATAATGTCTGTCCCCAGATCGATGGCGAGAATCTGGATGATCGTCAGTGCCAAAGGCACCGGAAGCAGGATATAAATGAGATAAGGAAGAATTTCCGGGCCGTTGCTGACAAGCACGTAATTGGTGAATTTACGGATATTCATAAAGACTGTTCGCCCCTCTTCGATACCGGCAACGATCGAGGCAAAGTTATCATCAAGCAAGATAATTTGGGCAGAAGCGCGGGCCACGTCAGTCCCACTTTTCCCCATCGCTATACCGATGTCGGCTGCTTTGAGTGCCGGAGCATCGTTGACCCCGTCGCCGGTCATGGCCACAACTTGATCCATTCCTTTGATCGCCATGACGATTTTCATTTTCTGCGACGGGCTGGTGCGGGCAAAGATGCGAACCCCTGTGGTCAAAGCCTCGACGAGCTTTGTTTCACTCAATTCTTCAAGGACATCTCCTGTCATAACCACTTCTGCAGAAGCACTCTGATCAATCAGACCACAACGCGTGGCAACGTTCATGGCCGTATCAGGATGATCTCCTGTAATCAGAATGACTTTGACCCCAGCGGCGTGACAACTGGCCAGGGCAGCCGGGACCTCATCCCTGATCGGATCTTCAATCCCAAGGAAACCCGCCAGGACAAGCTCCCTTTCCAATTGATCCTGAGAATATTGCAGGTTTGCAGCCGACTTGATTGAGCGGTAGGCAACTGCAACGACCCGAAAGCCTGTCGATGCCAGGGTGATCATAGTCCTCTCCGCCCGATCGAGAGCGGCTTGATCTACGGCGAGCGCCTTGCCATCACCGGATTCAATCCCGGTCAGCATCGGACGAATAGCTTCCCAGGCGCCCTTAACAGCGAAGACCTGTTGTCCTTCGACTGTTCCAAGACCGGCTGCCCGCTTTTTATCAACATCAAATGGAAAGTGCCGTTGCGCGTCAGGCGGTATTTGTGCCGTACTCCCAGCCTCTATAACAAGCCGTTCGATGATAGCTACATCAAGCGGGTCGCCACTGTAGCCTGCATCGGTCTTGCGGACCTGGGAGGCACAAAGGGCCAGTTCGAGAAGGCGCTTGCGCTCCTTTTGATCATTGAATTCAGATTCAGCGCCTGCTGGCACCAGGCGGGTGACGGCAAGTTGATTGTGGGTAAGAGTGCCGGTTTTGTCGGTACAAATCACCTGGACAGAACCCAGTGATTCGACTGCGCTCAGGCTGGTGACCAGCACGTTCCTGCGAGCCATGCGTCTACTACCCATGGCCAGTGCCAAAGTAAAGGTCGGCAACAGCCCTTCGGGGACATTGGCAACAATAATCCCCATCATAAAGACAAGATTGACCCAGAGTGACCGACCACTGAGCATGCCATAGAGGAAAAAAGAAAAGCCAAGGCTGACGGCAATCAAAGTCAGCGTTCTGACCATGTGGGCAATCTGCCGTTCCAGCGGTGAAGAAGTACGGCGCAGTGCCTGAGAGAGGTGGGCCAGCTTACCAAATTCTGTACGTAAACCGGTCGCAAAGACTATGGCTTGACCGCTACCACGCAGCACCAGACATCCGGCAAACGCAATATTATTGCTCTCCACCAGTCGGCGGTCGACCGGTTCCGCCGTCAAGGAGACCGGCAGCGACTCTCCGGTCAATGGCGCATTGTTGACGACCAGGTCTTCGGCCAGGACCAGACGGGTGTCAGCCGGTACCCGGTCACCTTCTTTGAGTAGGAGGAGATCTCCCGGCACCAACTCCTCGCTCAGCAAACAGAGCGTCTGTCCGCCGCGCACGACCTGTACCATCGGCGGCAGAAACTGGCGCAAGGATTCCATCGCCCGTTCGGCTCGATACTCCTGGATAAAACTGAACAGCGCGTTGAGTAGCGCCACGCCAGCCAGGGCCCAGCCGAGAACCAACATGCTCTGCCCGGCCTGTAGGTACTCAGCGACAAAACAAATTCCCGCCGAGGCAAACAACAGGAGGGTGAAAAAATTAGTGAATTGATGCATAAGGCTGCGGAGTAGCCGCCAGGGATCTTTCACCTCGACGCTGTTTCGGCCGACTTCACGCAGGCGATCAGCGGCCGCCGCAAGGTCTAAACCGTCCGCGCCACTCCCCAGGGCGCGATAGACACTCTCGACAGACAGATTCTGAATTTGTCCATGTACGTTCATGGTCCCCGATAAATGCCAATATCGCATGGCGTTTCGCGCAGAACCTTCTCAATACCAACGCCGTGGAAAATGCGGTGTGCAAGGCTACGTTCACTCACTCCGAGCAGCATCATCTGGACTTTGAGTCGGCTGGACAAAGTCAGGATTGCATGTGGCCAGTCGGTCGTGACCGAGATGCTCTGGTCCAGGCGAAAGGGCTGAATCGGCATGCATCCCTTTAGTTCGGCACAGATTTGCGCAAGGTGTGTACGACCAATGTTCTTTAGTGCTTGCTTGCGGGTTGGTGTCAGGTGAGTTTGCAATAGTGGGTTGATGGCTAATGCTCGGAAGAGGTGAACCGTATTTAAATTTAACGCCAAGCGGCGGAACACTGGCCAGACCCGGGCAAAACCGCTCAGATGCCCGGCGAGCGGTACGAGTAGGTCATGTGGGTTACCAAGGAGACCTGGCTGTACAACCCGCAAGGCCAGAACCGGGCATTGATGGGTGCGCAACAGTTTCTCAGCCACTGATCCGCTCAGAAACGAACTTTTGTTAGGTTTTAGCCGAGTACCGCATAGTAGCAGTGCCTCAGGATCGTGGGGAATCGCCTGATGCAAACTGCGATGGACCGTTTTGCCAAGCGGGAGAAGATGAGGGGAACATTCCACTCCAGCCTCCTGGCAGTCCTTCGTTAACCGGGCAAACCTGGTTTCAACAATGTCTGGCTTGATATTGCCGTCCAAAACATGCAGGAGAAGTAGTTTGCGGTCTGCTTCGCTGGTAGCAAACTGCAGGGCATAACGTGCGACCCAATCACCGTAAATTGAACCGTCGTGAGCCAGAATGATCATGGCACCTCTCTTGAGTCATCCTGCTGAAATCACACCTGCTCCTGATAAAAAAGTAATTTTTTTGTTGTTATAAAACATGTGGTTAAGTGTTCTGGATTATACCGCACATATCCCCCTCTCCCCCTTGACAACAAGCATATAAGTAATATCGTTAACAGCAAGCGGTTAAACAATATTAACGTTTGGCAGTCGTGCTGAATTTACGTAAATTCACCATCGATTGAATCTCATGACAGCGCGAATCTATCGCGTGGGAACGGAGGTTAAAACCATGAACATGAATGAGATCAAGCAGATTGCTATAAGCCGTGGTCTGAACCCGGGTCGTCTCAAGAAGGTTGACTTGATTCGCACGATGCAAAGGGAGGAAGGCAACGAAAGCTGTTTCCAGACCGGTCAGGCTGACGTGTGTAATCAAGGTCAGTGCCTGTGGCGCGAAGACTGTTTGAAATAAGTCATAGGCCTGAATATTAAGATTGCGAATCTGGAACTTTGCTAAACATTCGTAGCATAGTGAAACCTGAACCCTTGACAGTCAGCCAATGAAGGGGGCCCCATGAGCTACAAAACCATTCTTGTGCACATCGACTCTGGGAAGCACACTGAAAAGCGCCTGGAAGTCGCCATTAGCTTAGCCAAAAAGTACGATGCATATTTAGTGGGGCTTTACGTTTTTTCTCCCTATATCCCACCTGGCTACATAATGGCTCAAATGGGGGAGGAGATCGAAGCAGCCCAGAACAAAATCGCCGTTGAGTCAATGTCGCGTGCCGAAGAAGTCTTCCGCAAACAAACCTGCGCAGCTGGTTTAGATAATATTGAATGGCATACTGCGTACGGTGAGCCGGTTCATGCCATGTCATTGCACGCTCAGAATGCCGACCTTGTCGTGATCGGTCAGAGTGATACTGCGGACGGCTCGGGTCTCGATATGGATTTCCCGGAGCGTTTAGTCCTCACCGCCGGTCGACCGGTATTGATTTTACCGAATGCCGGTGAATTCCCCACCATCGGGAAACATATTCTCGTTGCCTGGAATGCCAGCCAAGAGGCGACGCGAGCCGTTTCAAATGCAACGCCCTTTCTCAGGTCTGCAGACAGTGTCTATGTCATGGCGGTCAACTCCAAAACCAGCAAGAAAGAGATTATCCAAAGCGAGAACATGGTTCGTTATTTAGAACGCCTTGGGATACGAGCAGAGGTTAAGGATTTGCACGGTATCGAGATTGACGTCGGCAATGAACTGCTTTCACGTGCGTCAGACTTATCTGCCGACCTGATTGTGATGGGGTGCTATGGACATTCCCGTCTTAGAGAATGGGTTCTGGGTGGTGCGACACGCACCATACTGGAGTCGATGACGGTACCGGTTCTCATGTCTCACTAGTTTGAATTGGAGAGAACCCACTGTGGGTACAGCGAAAAATGATACAGGCGATCCGTAAAAATGCTGGTGGTCGTCTGGTTTTATGCTGTTCATTTATGGGGACTTAGATTATGTTCCGGCGGATAATTATTACGAAATTATTAGGGGCCCCTAGGTAAATGAATTTCGTCCAGGATAGCAGTATGCGTAAAAGTAATGGCAAACAACGGTGTTTATACGCTTCGTGTCTATCTGATGCGCAGTGCCGGCTCCGAGATGAAACGAGTGACTACACACTGACTATTCACATTGAAGGTAAAGCCCTTAAGCAGACCCCAAATGACAAAGACGTAATCTTGCCTGGCACGTCGTTCCACGCCTCTACACAAAGCTCTTGTATTCCCCCTTTCACCCACGAC
Source organism: uncultured delta proteobacterium (assembly GCA_963825575.1). Classification (GTDB taxonomy): domain Bacteria; phylum Desulfobacterota; class Desulfuromonadia; order Desulfuromonadales; family BM103; genus JAFDBW01. The sequence continues at coordinate 60,893 of CAWGUB010000010.1, read as the reverse complement.
GCCAAGGTGCAAATGTGCGAGGCTTTCGTCATTCGCCGTGGCTTCGACGGCACGGCTACAATTGAGAACCACCCATCTCCCGGCGTCAAACGGAGCAGCCTTTTTTTGAGAGGGAAACCGGAGACAGCAGATTCCCACGAGACACTGACGTTTACCCGCAGTGACGACTTCACTATCGTCACTGTTGGTGATACAGAGAAGTACGAAATTCCGGATGCTCTTCTGAATGAGGGATGAGTGACCGAGCAGTATCTAGGATTGAAGAGCCTGTAAGAATTTCTCATGTTTGCTAATTCCACACCCTCAGAAGTCCTTGGGATTTACAGTAGGACACATACTGATGAAGCGGAACTGGTCACAAGTGATCGGCTCTTTTTTGTTGAGGATATTTATTACACACCCTTGTAGCTGATCCGGTAAATCATGCCCGCCTTGTCATCACTGACATACAGCGCACCGTCCGGACCGACCGCCAGGCCAACAGGGCGCCCCGACGCTGACTGTTCCTGTTCGTTGAGCCAGCCCGTGGCGAAATCCTCGACCGGGCCCTTCGGGCGGCTGCCGTCAAGTTGCAGGCGGACAACCTTGTAGCCGGTCGGCACACTGCGGTTCCAGGAACCGTGGAAAGCGATGAAGAGGTCGCCCCTGTATTCTTTCGGGAAGGCTTTGCCGGTGTAGAAGACCAGGCCAAGCGGCGCCGAATGGGCCTGCATGTTGACCACTGGCGCAGCGACATCAGCGCAGAGAGCCTTCTTCTGCTGCAGATTTATCTCAGAATTTCGCCGGACGCTTCTCCAGAAAGGCGCTGACCCCCTCCTTGCAATCCGCGGTCGTGAAACTGAGGGCGAAAAGGTCGGCCTCATAGCGCGCGGCGCGGGCAAAGTCCATCTCCAGACCATTGTCGATCGCCTCCTTGGACAGTGCGATCGCCGAGGCGCTCTTATCGCACATCTTCATCGCCAGGGCTTTTGCCTCCTCCATCAAGTAATCCTTTGCGACCACGCGGTTGACCAGACCGATCCGGCAGGCTTCTGCGGCATCGATCATCTCGCCGGTAAAGATCATCTCTTTGGCCCGACCCTTGCCGACCAATCTGGACAGGCGCTGGGTACCGGCGAAGCCAGGGATAATGCCGAGCTTGACCTCTGGCTGGCCGAACTTCGCCGAATCGGCGGCAATCCGCAGGTCGCAGCCCATGGCAAGCTCATTGCCCCCACCCAGGCAGTAGCCGTTGATCGCGGCGATAACCGGCTTGGGGAAAGCCTCGATCCGATCTATGACCCGCTGTGCCAGCAGGGCGAACTCCCGTGCGCCATTGGCGTCGAGACTGGCCAGGTGGCTGATATCGCCGCCGGCGACAAAAGCCTTGTCACCGGCGCCGGTGAGAATGATCACGCGAATTTTAGCGTCGGCTTCCAGCTCATCGAACAACGCTTCCAACCCGGCAAACGTCTCGACAGTCAGGGCGTTGAGGGTCTTGGGACTGTTGAAGGTGATTGTTGCGATGGCAGCGTTTTTTTCCAGCAGCAGTTTTGAATCAGGCATGGGTGTTCTCCTTTGAAGATCTGGATATGGATATCGATTGATTGTCGGTGAGCAGGCTTCACAGGCACAGAGATGCAGTATAGCGGATCAAGAGTGGATGTGCCACCGGTGGCTATTTAGAATAATGTGACTTACGTCTGTTACAGATTTGACGATAAAATCAAAGCCATAACCAACACCGGTGGGTCGCGTCCCGCTGCTCGACTTTAATCCATTCATTTCCGGCGTCGGCTAACGGGTTTATGTATCTGTATTTGTTTGTAACTTAAAAAGTTATCCGCTGATTCATCGAGCACGATGCATCTATTGGCCACCGGGTCAAGAAAGAAGTACCGTGAGGCCCCCAGCAACGGGCCGGTTGCCGTTCACATAAACCATTAGCAACCACAGAAATCATGTGGACGTCTATGCCCAGCGCAGCGCGGGCCATTTTCTGCTTACTCTTTTAGGCCAGTAAAAGAGTAAGGCGCCGTCGGGGGGCGAGACCCCCGGGTTCTGCTTTGATTTTGTCTCTAAATTTCGGAAAGTGAAAACCAACACCGGCGGGTCGCGTCCCGCTGGACGTTATGTAATGGGGACACGGAACAAGTACATGTCCCCATTACATTAAGCATAAGTACCTTCTCCTGCGGAAGACATGACTGACTGGTGTCTTTAGTCGAAGGCGAATTCAATGACAAATCAACAGACCATCCCGCAGCGTCGACAGCCGGGATGACATGTATAGCCTGGTCGTGCCTGCTGAGAATCCAGGTACTCCTCGTATAGGTGGCTTCGTTGCACACCCTGGCCGATGATCTCCCAGGGGAAGAGTTCATCGCCGTCGCGCTCACGGTACAGGTAGAAGGTCGGGTCGAGATCAGCCTGTTTGCACGCCGCTTTGAGGCTTTTGCCTGCAGCGAGAGACGGCAGGATCTTGACAACCCGGCGGTCACCGCGGGCCAGGAACCCCTGGAGTTCGGCATGACGCAGCGATTCGAAGTTCAGGTCGACGTTCGGTATGGGCCGCAGCTGTTTCTGCAGCAGTCGGTATTTCTTTTCCAGTGAGCTGCGACGTTCCATCGGCGCCCACTGCAGCGGCGTCCACGGCTTGGGCACAAACGGATTGATCGAAAGCTGCAGGCGGCCAAGCCGACCCTGTCCTTTACCGATTTTCTCCCATACCTGGCGAATTTTTACAGTCAGGTCGATGATCTCCTGCACGTCATCCACGGTTTCGGTCGGCAGGCCGATCATGAAGTAAAGTTTGAGGTTCAGAATACCACCTTCCGCCAACATCCTGACCGCAGCAAGGATCTGCGCCTCGTCGATCCCCTTGTTGATCACATCCCGCATCCGCTGACTGCCGGCTTCCGGCGCCAGGGCCAGGGTTTTGTGCCCCGACTCGGCCAACACCCGAACCTGCTCCAGGGTGATGGCATCGATTCGCACACTGGAGACCGAAACCTCGCCGCCCTTGTCGAGCACGGCCTGGCCGACCTCCGCAAGGGCACCGTAATCGGAGACCGCGGCGGCAACCAGCCCGACCCGGCCCGGCTGCTGCTCTGCGCCGAGCACTTCACGTTGCAGGTGGGTAACGGAATGTTCCCGGAACGGTCGATAGATAAACCCTGCCGCACAGAACCGGCAGGCCCGCGGACAACCGCGCGAGACTTCAACCAGGCGCATGCTGCCGAATTCCGTATCCGGTGTCGCCACGCAGGTGCTGCTCTGGCTGTCGTCAAGCTGCGCCTGCCATTGGCGCTGCACTTGTGCCGGGCAATCGCCGAACGGATTCATCGCCTGCAGCTGCCCGTCCTCCCTATAGCTGACGTCATATCCGGAGGGCTGGTAGATCCCCGGCAGCTGCGCTAACCGGGCCAGCAACTGATCGCGGCGACCTTCCTCTTTGTCGAGCATGGTATCGAGCAGGCCAGGCAGGATCACCTCCGCCTCGCCGACCGCAAACAGGTCCATAACCTCGGCCAGCGGCTCCGGGTTCAAAAAGGCGCAGACGCCGCCGCACAGCACCAACGGATGCCGCTCATTGCGCTCTTCGCGCCAGAGAGGCAGGTGGCCAAGTTCGAAAATTGCCGGCAGGTTCAGGTAATCGTTTTCAAAGGAGATTGAGAAAGCCACCAGGTCGAACTCGTCGAGGGGGCTTTGGGTTTCGATCGACACCAGTGGGAAGCCGGTTCGGCGGTGTTCGTCGAGGTCTTCAGGATCGGGCAGGAAGAACCTCTCACAGAGAGTGTCTTCGCGGCTGTTGAGCATGCGGTAGACGGTCTGCAGGCCGAGGTTGCTCATCCCCTGGTAGTAAGTGTTCGGATAAACCAGGGCCACCGTCAGCCGACCGCCGCGGGGTCTGGCGCATGCGCCGGTCTCCTCGGCCGCTCTCTGGCGGTATTTTTCGATCAGGTGGCGTGACATCAGTCACATTGTAGGACGAGCGAGAGGAGGATTACAAATCAACTTTGGAATCACGATACGATCATCAGTCCAGCGGCTGGGCTTCGTCGATCAGCATCACCGGGATATCGTCACGCACCGGGTAAGCCAGTTTGCAGGTCTGACAAATCAGCTTTTCGTGTTTTTCGTCCGGTACGATTTCACCCTTGCACTGCGGGCAGGCGAGAATTTCAAGCAGGTCTTTGGAAAGGGCCATGATAAGCCTCCGAATTCATTATTTGACTATACCCAGAATTTCTACAACAGCCACCCGGGCAAGTCAAACAAAGAAAGGTGGGCTTTATGATGGAGAGGGCAACCGTTGGTTCATCAGTTGCCCTCTTTCTTTACATTTAAATCTTTAAAAGCAAGACCGGCGGGTCGCGTCCCGCCAGACGCCTTACTTTTGCCCATGCGGCGACAAAAGTAAGCAAAAACGCCTTTGCTCCTTGCGGAGGGCATCTCCTTTGCCGGATTTCCGTGACTTCAAGAAACATCTGTGATGGGGATCCGGCCCTGTTTCAAAGGGCCTGACCTTTCTTATTTAAGTTACAGGGGAAAAGCGTAAAAACATGACAACCGATACAAGTCTCCAAATTCATGACGCTCATGAGACCTTCTACGCGACCCCATCAGTGGCACATCAAGCAGCCAGCTTGTTTTCACAAATCCACTCATAACGGCAGTACCGTGAGGACCCCTGTAACGGGCCGGAACCCATACACTATCACTGAAAGAAATCACCGGAAACTGGCAAAGGAATATGCCCACCGCTAGGTGCAGGCCCTTTTCTGCTTACTCTTTTGGGCCAGCAAAAGAGTAAGGCGCAGTCGGGGGGCGCAACCCCCGGGTTCTGACTTTGATTTTGTCTTTAAATCCCAGAGTACAAAGAAAGAAGGGCAACAGATTAACCCTCTGTTGCCCTCTCCGTGAATCACAACAAGCTTTGCTACTCGCCCTGGTTATCCTTCACATAGGCATAATCGGAGATCACGGTCCAGGCGCGCGCCTTGGCCTGGTAGGCCCTCTGCGAGTCGAGGATTTCCCTGAACTGCTCATCTTTTGCCGCAGCTTCCTCGAGCAGCTGGTTATTCACCACTTTCATGGCATCAAGAATCTTTGGAGCAAAAGTCTTGATCTTGACCTCCGGGTAATCGGTACGAATGGCTGCAAAGTTGACCGCATTGTCGTTGAACATCCGCGCATAGGCATCGAGTGTCTCCGCCTTCATGGCGGTAACGAGGATCTCCTGCAAATGTTTTGGCAACTCATCGAAAGCCTTGCGGTTGACCAGGAACTGCAGCTCGGAAGCCGGCTCGTGCCAACCCGTGTAGTAGTAAGGTGCAATCTTCTGGAACCCCATCTTCAAATCAAGTGCGGGGCCCACCCACTCGAGCGCATCGATCGTGCCACGGTCCAATGACGTGTAGAGCTCGCCCGGTGGGATATTGGTAACGGTTACGCCCAACTTGGCAAAGATCTCGCCAGCGAATCCGGGGATGCGCATCTTCAGCCCTTTCAGGTCATCAAGCGTCTTGATCTCCTTGCGGAACCAGCCACCCATCTGGACGCCGGTATTGCCGCCGGGGAAAGAATAGACCCCGTGTCGGGCAAAAACCTTCTGCATCAGGTCCATGCCGCCGCCGTAGTAGAACCAGGCGTACTGCTCTGGCGCTGTCATGCCGAATGGCATGGTGGTAAAGAACATGGTGCTGGCATCCTTGCCCTTCCAGTAGTAGGAGGCGGTATGGCCCATCTGGTACTGGCCACCGTTGACCATGTCGAGGACACCGAGCGCTGCCTTGTGCTTGTTGGCACCGTCAATGTCGATCAGCAGCTCGCCTTTGGACATGACCTTGACCTTCTCAGCGACGTTTTTGACCGCGTCACTGAAGATCGGGAAGTTATCCGGCCAGGTCATGGCCAGCTTCCAGTTGTAGATCTTCTGCTCCAGCTCTGCTGCTTTCTGGGCAACTTCGGGAGCCTTGGTCTGCTGCTCGCCGCAGGCGAACAAAGCGGCCAGGCAAACGACTATTAATAACAGTTGCATCGAACGGAACAACATCTTGCGCATTGCAGATCTCCTTATCTGGCAGGGATGGAATTTTTCACAACAGACAGTTTCTCATGATACTACGTTTCCAGGAGCTGTCCAACGGAAGGGTAGGCTTTAGGGCTTTACGGCTTTACCGCCGGGGAACAGAGTCCAACGGACTCTGTACTCCCTTCCCCCCCTTATTCAAAACATGCGTATAAATCATCGTCGTCTTCACGTCCTTATGCCCCAAAAGTTCCTGCACCGTGCGGATATCGTAACCGGCCTCCAACAAGTGCGTCGCAAAGCAATGCCGAAAGGTGTGCGGACCGACCCGCTTGGTAATGCCCGCCTCACGCACCGCCGCCTTGACCGCTTTCTGGATATTGGTCTCAAACGTATGGTGGCGACGAATCTCGCCGCTCTCCGGATCGCGTGACCGGCGCGACGCCGGGAACACGTACTGCCAGCCCCACTCGCGCCCGGCGTTGGGGTATTTACGAGACAGGGCGCCGGGCAGCCACACCTCGCCGTAACCTGCCGCCAGATCATCATCATGAACCGCCTTCACCTTGCGCAGATGCTTCTGCAACGGCTCAACCAAAGACTGCGGCAGCATTGTGCGTCGGTCATAACCGCCCTTGCCTTCGCGCACCGTCACTTCCAACCTCTCGAAATCGAGATCTTTGACTCGTAGCTTGATCCCTTCCATCAGACGCATCCCGGAGCCATACAGCAGGCTGACTACCAGCCACCAGTCGCCGTGCAGATTCGACAGGACCGCCTGCACCTCGTCGCGGCCTAGCACCACCGGCAGGCGTTTCTTTTTCTTCGCCCGCACGACTTCACCGAAATCACCGGGGTCGATCTTCAGCACCTGGTGATAAAGAAAAACCAACGCATTCAACGCCTGGTTCTGCGTGGCCGCCGAAACTTTTTGTGAGGTCGCCAGCCAGCTTAAGAACGCATTGATTTCCTGCGCACCCATATCTTTCGGATGGCGCTTATCGTGAAAGAAGATGTAGCGCTTGATCCATTGAATGTAGGTTTTTTCGGTACGGGGGCTGTAATGACGAACCCGGCACACATCGCGCACCTGGTCCAAAAGACGTGGTTTCTGCATGGTTCCCTCCTGTGTGGTGAATCGATAACAATTGCCAAAGGCATTAAATGTGGCTAAGATAGCGAAATCAGTGAACTCTGTCACCCGAAAATTGCACACGAACACTGAGGGGGATTTTTTGAGAATATCCAGAACAGACTGACGAGCTTAACTCGGTTTTTGTTCTGGATATTTTTGTATTCACACTGTCGGTTCGGTTTGTTTTTCGGAAACTTGCCGGCAAAACTTTAAACTAACAGGTGCGTAGCAATATCGAGTCTACTCACTTGTTCAATCAATGTTATGTGCTTGAGGTAATTTCCAGACTGAATACGACTTGAAGATGATTTTCGCCGAATTGCAATACAAGCAGCACTACTCGGAAATACATTTCGAGCTTGTCGAGTATTTGAAAAGCAAGTTCCCAAATATCGAGCATGGGCTTCAAGGAGATTCCTGGATATGGATCTTTGCGGGAGACGAAAAAGTGGCCGTTGACTCTTTCTCTAGCATGAAACATCAGGTCAAATCGGAACATTTGAATAGCAGTTTGATTAAAGAAGTTATCAGAACATTATCTGAAAGATACGAGTTAACTGAACTTGATGAACCAGCGCTCGAGCCAGATGATGAGTTATAAATATATAAGAACTGCATAAGTCGCACATAACAATCGCATGCAGGCGGACAAATTGCTCCGCTGCGCTCCGTAATTTGCCACTGATGCGAAACGTTAGAAATACGAATGACCAACTCATCACCGAAAACTGTAAATTGTCATCTTCATGGGCCTTCCAAAATAGCCTTTGTTTGCATACATATTGGCTTGGCAATTGATGCTGAAGAGCGAGTTGGTTTTTTCTGGTCGGATGCTACTGACGACCTACCAGTCATTGCTTGGTGTAGCTCCTGTGAAAACTGGTTGCTCCAGAACGGGGGAGAATGGTCTGAAGAGTTCAAAAAACTAGCAGATTTTAAGTTGATCTGTGCGGGTTGTTATGAGTTGGCGAAAAAGGTAATTTATAAAGGCCATTTGTAATAAATATCTAACCCGTCATTCAAGCGGGACGCCTATCGGCGCCCCTTAATTTTACGTTAGAGCCATAGAAGCAAGCCATACTTTAAGCCATACATAAATATGGCTTTATCTCCATCTTGTGATAGAATGTTGCCATGACAATGACGCGCTTCGAGTGGGATCAGAAAAAAGACTTAGACAATCAGAAGAAACACGGCGTTGCGTTTTCCGAGGCCCAATATGCTTTCGCCGACCCGCACCGCGTCATTGCCGCAGACGTAACCCATAGCGATCAGGAACGGCGCTACTACTGTTTCGGCAAAGTAGCTGGCGGTATCCTCACGGTACGATTTACTTACCGCGAACACGTCATCCGCATCATCGAGGCTGGATACTGGCGAAAAGGAAAGGTGACTTATGAGCAAGAAAATTCAATACACCGATGAGCCCCTCGGGGAATTTAGGGTGATCTCCGATTTCCTCCCCTCTCCCGAGGAACTGGCCTTCCGAGAAGAATCAGTCAAGGTGACCATCGCGCTCAGCAAAAAGAGTGTCGATTTCTTCAAAACGGAAGCGGGCAAGCACCATACACAATATCAGCGCATGATTCGGCAACTGATCGATGCCTACGTCGATACCCAGGAGCAGGCTCTAACCAATCGCAAGAGCTGACGGGGATCACGGTCTTGCTTCTCGAAAAATACACAGCGACTCCACGCCCGGTGACCCGCAGCTCAGCTCCAAACCGTTATCCAGCAGGTTGAGGTTTATTTGCCAACGAGTACATCCAAAAAAACGAGGAACAGTCTCACGTTCGTTTGCTGGCTTCCAATCGTCAGTCTCGTAGCGGTAGAATTCTACGTTCGCAACTTCGATGGATGGGGTGCGTGGTCAACTGCCCCTCTTTTTTTGCTTCCACTCATTCTCAGCGTCGTTGTGGCGGGAGTGGGTGCCGTACAGGGGGTTTTTGAGCTACGCTCAGGGGCAACGCGGGCTTCAACAGCTTTCTTTATTGCCATAGCGTTGATTCCACTCTTATGGCTTCTTATTCGACGGCACGTCACCTAGGCGGCCTCATAACCAATCATCCGAGCGCGACGAGTGAAGCAGGGGTGGTTCGCTTAGACAGTCTACACGCCTGCTTTGAGTTTGTTCGCCGCTCAATTCAGAACCGTTAGCCTAAACACCATTCAAAATTGACACCGCAACGATTAAGTGCTATTTTACGACCATTATATGGCACTTAATATAGCCCAGAGGTGAACATCATGAAATCCGTTCTAGCAAACTGTTCTGCCAGCATCTCCGAATTAAAAAAGAATCCAAGCGCCCTTATTGACGAGTCAGAGGGAGAGCCAATAGCAATATTAAATCACAACCGACCCACGGCTTATCTTATCCCTGCCGCAACGTATGAAGCGCTCATGGAGAGATTGGAAGACTATCAACTTGGTTTGCTTGTGAACGAGAGGCAGAATGAAAAAATCGAAGCTGTAGAAATTGATATCGATGAGTTGTAAATACGGCCTGAAATTCCTGCCCACTGCATTAAAGGAGTGGAAAAAACTGGATCCCTCCATCCAGAGCCAACTCAAGAAGAAGCTAAGAGAACGGTTACAGAATCCACATGTCCCAGCAAGTCGACTCCACGGTTTCGAGAATCATTACAAGATTAAGCTTCGTGCCAGCGGGTATCGACTTGTTTACGAAATCATTGAAGATGAAATTGTCGTACTGGTCGTTGCTGTTGGCAAAAGAGATAAGAACCTTGTTTACCGTAAGGCGTCCAAAAGGGAGAAAGGCTAACCAATCGCTCAAGCGGACTGGGTGATACGTCGGTGGTTCGCGTAAAGGTTTCTACACACTTGAAAAAGACCAGCTCCAGCCCGCTTAGCTCGGTCCGTTAAGCGTTTTTACATTTTGATATAATCTCTATAGCAGATACTTGTTCTTCCTGGATAAAAACACAAAGCTCTTGAACCAAGCACCTTTGAGTCCGGGCCAAAACTATGAACACAGGGAGACGTTGGCATGAAATCTTTTCTTCGCGAGAACCCCACCATCGCTTTTGGCCTGGGTTTGCCGCTGTTGCTTGTTATAATTTTCCTCCTGGTTTCGGGCATACCCACTCTATTGGTAGATCCCCCGCAATACGAAGTAATTTACGCGACTGAGTATTACAATTACCAAAACGGTGTACAGGTATCCGTCGTAGACCAGAAGGTCCAGGTTGTCTACCAGGGTACTGAGCAGGCCAACCGGAAACCGCGCCTGTGGCGCTACAACCCGAAAACCGGGGCAGTAAAAGAGATCGCCATCATCCTCCCCTCCGGCCTGACCCCGGCAGGCCAGTCACAGCAAGCCCCTGAGGAAGGCCTCAAAACAACTGTACTCAGCGTCCCTGACCTGGAAGGGCTGACGGTTGATTCGTCCAGCATTGCACCGGATGGATACGAATTCAGGTTAGGCAGCACTCGCTATTCGGGGAATATTTTCGGCGAGATCTTTTATTCGTCGCGCTATCGCCATGAAGCAGTGCTGACGAAAAACGGGCGCAGCATCCGCCTGCCGAATGCTGTGGATCGGTATTACAGCAGCAACACTCACTTCGTTGGCTGGGTTGTCTCCTCATGATCTCGCTACTGATCCTGATCGTCATACTGCTGTTAATTGGTGGGGGCATCTGGGGCTGGCCGTTGCTGGCCGGGGCCCTTGGCCTATCGGCCGTCACCGACAAATCCGGCGCACTCAAGCAGATAGCGCAGCTCATAAAGACCTACGACATCACGCTCGACGAAGTCGAAAACGCACTGAATACACCTGCTGCCATCGATGCGACGGCGACAAAGCGCAGCAAAAGCGATATCGCCAGGACTCTCTTTTCCTACCTCGGAGCAATTTTCATTCTCGCCGGTGTCGGCACCTACATTGGCATGTTCTGGGACAACATGGGCAGCATCATGCGGGTTTTCGTGACCCTGGGCGTTGGCTACGTTCTCCTCATCGTGCTGGTGTCCGCTCTGCACGAGAAAAAATTTCCCAGGCTGATCCTGCCTCTGACGATCGCCTGTGCGTTCATGATGACCAGCGGCTGGTTCGTCCTCATCCACGAGGTGTTCCCGCACGGCGACAACTGGCGGGCCGCGACGCTCTTCGTCTTCGGCATGATGACCCTGCACCAGACAGTCTTGTTCGGCAAGTACAGGTACACCGTGCTGGTATTCACGGCACTCTTTTTCGTCTATGGATTTATGCAGGTCGGCCTGGACATGCTCGGCATCCCGGTCACCTATATCGCGATTGCGCTCGGCGCCTCGTTGTTCCTGGTTGGTGTTGCCCTGGGAGACACCTCTCACCGCGTGCTCGCTGAACCCGCTTTGTTCATCGGGATCTGCTGGCTCAACGGTGGTTTGTTCGACCAGATGGCGCTGGTCACGTCCGCCAACTGGGCGAGCGTGATCACAGGAGTGTGCGTGATGTTGACGGCGTACGGCCTGCACAAGGATGAGCGGCATTATCGCCTGGCAGGCCTTGGCTATTTCATCGGTTCGATCCTCTTCTACAGCGGCTTGTTCGATCTTGTGCAGGACACGCCCGTTGAACTGCTCTACCTTGCCGTGACGGCTGCGATTCTCTACGCCTGTGTCGTGCTGCAAAGCCGGGCGCTTTTGTTGACAACTGTCATCGCGATGCTCGGTTTCATCGGCTATTTCTCTGCAGAGCACTTCGCGAATTCATTAGGCTGGCCGCTCACCCTCGTTCTCATGGGCGTGGCTTTTCTGGGTGTTGGCACCATTGCCATCAAGGTCAAGCGGCGTATCTAGCCCAAGAGCCAGGATGGTATATCCACACAAACGCTTAACACATCACACAAGCGGGCTGAAGATACGCAGTCGAGTGACTCGACTGTGATAGGCATAGAAACCATTTAACTCTCTGGAGACACCAATGGTCGCAGTCATTTTCGAGGTCACCCCGAAAGAGACAGGAAAAGCCGAATATCTCGCTATCGCCGCAAATCTGCGCGAACATCTGGCTGAAATGCCGGGGTTCATATCAATTGAACGCTTCCAGAGCCTGACAGACCCGGACAAGGTCCTGTCACTTTCCTTCTGGGAAGACGAAGCCTCGGTGACCATTTGGAGAAATCTGGCAGAGCACCGAGCGGCCCAGGCGAAAGGTCGCGGCAGTTTGTTCAGGGATTACCGGATTCGGGTCGGTCATATCATGCGCGATTACTCAATGTCGGCAAGGGAGCAGGCCCCGAAAGATTCAAGGGCAACGCATGAACAGAGGCCTTAAGCGGTGTTTTCAGAAACTTTTAAGGGGAAAGGTTATAATGCAGGGGGAAGTACAAAAATTCGACAACTCATGAGCACCTGTAGAGAGGAGTTCCCATGAAAGTCCTGCAATTATTTATGATTCTCACCCTCGCAGTGATCGTTTCGGTAGCCGGTGCGGCTGATGGCTTGATTGCCGTCAAGAGTCCCTACAGCGCCAAAGATACGATGGACCGGTTTGAAGCAGTGGTGAACGAGCGCGGTCTGAACGTTTTCACGCGCATCAACCACGCCGCCGGCGCGTCGAAGATTGGCAGATCGCTACGCCCCACTGAAGTGATCATATTCGGCAACCCGCAAGGCGGGACGCCGTTTATGGAGTGTGCGCAGACGGTCGGCATCGACCTGCCGCTGAAAGCCCTGGTCTGGCAGGACGCCTCCTCCCAAGTCTGGCTGGGTTACAATGATCCGGAATTTCTGGCAAAACGCCACGGTGTGGCTGATTGTCCGGTTGCCGGAAAACTTGGCAAGGCCCTGGCCGGAATGACCGAGGCTGCACTGCAGTAATAATGCAATTTGGTCACTGGCTATGGAAGACCGTGTTGAAGAGGTCATTCCGGTTGAAGAGAGCGCAACCAAACCAAGGCATCTTCGAAGTTGATCAATACGGCAAGGATCCCGGGACAAAAAAATGGGGCCGCACGAGGCGGCCCAATGTTGTTGAGGGAGTCCCATTACAGGCAGGCGCAGAGCATTGAACAAACCGTGAGACGCCGGGCGGAGAACCGGCACGGCTGCTCACTCTTTTGACAAGCCACGGAATTGTAGTTCAGCAGTTGGCCGTCGGGCTCTTAAAAATCAGCCCTTCGGGAAATTATCTGGTTCAGTCGACCCGCTTACGCAAAAACGTCGGGATATCGTACTCCTCGTCTTCACTGTAATTGCCGATGCGCATGCTGGCACGCGGCTTGTCCAGGTTCTGGTTACGGATAAAAGCCGGGATGTCACGGTCAATCTTGTTCGGCGCCGTGGGAGTCGGATAACCGAGTTCATTGCTCGCACCACGCTTGCCGGTATCGAATGAGCAGCCAAACCCTGTCGCGATCGCAGTAACCTGGATTTTCTCGCCCATCTCCTCGTTGATGACCAGACCGATGAAGATGTTGGCGTCTTCATGAACTTTCGCGTGGATGATATTGGCGACTTCCTGGTAGTCATTCATGGTCATACTCGAAGAACCGGTCACATTGACCAGCACACCCTTGGCACCGGAAATATCGATCTCCTCCAGAAGCGGGCTGCAGATCGCCTGCTGTGCTGCTGTTGCGGCACGATTTTCACCTTCGGCAAGACCGATACCCATCATTGCCATGCCGCGTTCGCTCATCGCCGCCTTGACGTCGGCAAAGTCAACATTGATCATGCCGTGGGTGGTAATCAGGTCCGAGATCCCCTGTACAGCCTGTCTCAGTACATCGTCGGCAGGTTTGAACGCATCGAGGATACCCATTTTCTTATCGGCGAGTCCGCTGAGACGATCGTTCGGAATCAGGATCAGAGAATCGACAACCTGTTTGAGCTCCTCGACGCCTTCATCTGCCTTGATCATGCGTTGTTTGCCCTCGAAAGAGAACGGCTTGGTTACAACTGCAACAGTCAGCGCGCCGATCTCCCTTGCGACTTCGGCAATCACCGGCGCAGCACCGGTCCCGGTACCTCCGCCAAGGCCGGCAGCAATAAAGACCATGTCTGCGCCCTGCAGCAGTTCCTTCAGGCGGTTCCGGTCCTCTTCAGCCGCTTCCCGGCCGACTTCCGGGTTGGCCCCGGCACCGAGCCCTTTGGTCAGCTTTGTGCCGAGTTGCACCCGCAGTGACGCAAGGTTGGCACGCAATGCCTGCGCATCGGTGTTCGCCACCATGAACTCGACCCCATCGATGCGACCGGCAATCATCGTATTGACTGCGTTGCTGCCGCCACCACCAACTCCAACAACCTTGATCTTTGCTACCTGGTCAATATTCTCGTCAAATTCAAACATAATGACTCCCTCCGCCATTGTTGTGTCCGGGGCCTCTCCATGGCCCCGTCAGTTTAAGTTTCTGGCACATTGCCTTGATTTTCTCTTTAGAAAAATTCTCCGAACCATTCCTTCATGCGGCGCGCGACGCGATCGAAGAGGTTCTCTTGACCGATCACGAAGTTGCGCGTCTGCATGTTACGACTACCGTATTTCACAAGGCCTACGCCGGTCGCGTAGATTGGCGAGTTGACCACGTCGGTCAGGCCGCCGATATCTATCGGCGTCCCGCGGCGAACCGGCAGATCAAAAATCTGCTCGGCCAGCTCAGGCATTCCCGGCAGGATTGCCGAGCCACCTGTCAACACGACTCCGGATGCAATCAGGTCCTCGAAACCACTCTTGACGATCTCCCGATTTACCAGGGTGAAGATCTCCTCGACACGCGGCTCGAGAATTTCTGCAAGCAGCTGGCGCGACAAGATGCGCGGCTCGCGGCCGCCTACCGAGGGCACCTCAATCGTTTCGTCCTTGCCGACCATTGACGTCAGGCAACAGCCCGAGATCTGCTTGATCTTTTCTGCCTCGGCAGTCGGGGTGCGCAGGCCGACGGCAATATCGTTGGTCAGGTGGTTGCCACCCAGTGAAAGGACTGAGGTATGCTTGATCGCCCCGTCGACGAAGATGGCGATATCCGTAGTGCCGCCGCCGATATCGACCAGGGCTACCCCGAGGTCTTTTTCATCGGCGGTCAGCACGGCCTCCGAAGACGCCAGCTGCTCGAGGACGATATCACCAACATCAACACCGGCCTTGTTGCAGCTCTTGATGATGTTCTGGGCACTGGCCACTGCGCCGGTGACAATATGCACCCTCGCTTCAAGGCGCACTCCGCTCATGCCGAGCGGCTCCTTGATACCGTCCTGGTCATCGATGATGAACTCCTGGGGCAGGATATGGATCACCTCCCGGTCCATCGGAATCGCCAGGGCCTTGGCGGCATCGATCACGCGGCGCACATCTTCGGTAGTGACCTCGCGGTTCTTGATCGCAATCACACCCTGGGAGTTAATCCCCTTGATGTGACCACCCGCGATGCCGGCGAAAACGGCCTTGATCTCGCACCCGGCCATCAGCTCTGCTTCCTGGATCGCCTTGCGGATTGCGTTGACCGTGCTTTCGATATTGATGACCACCCCTTTGCGCAAACCGCGCGACGGGCTGGTCCCGATTCCGACGACATCAAGCCCCTCGTCGGTCATTGCCCCGACAATGGCACAGATCTTGGTCGTGCCGATATCGAGTCCGACGACGAGATTTTCCCGTTTACTGTTCATGTGTCTCCCCTTCCCTCTAAATCTAGCTTCTGCCGGCCGTGCGTTTGACATCCACTTTGACAATCACACGATCGGTCACGTTAAGGTCGATATACTCGAGAGCCAGCAATCGTGGCTCAAGGTCGTCGTAAATGGCCTCCAGACGGTCGAGCTTGGCATAAAAATTCTGCTTACCCATCCGCACCGGTACGCCGCCGATGCGGGTGTACACAATCAGCCCCTCCTGTTGGTCGAAATATATCTCCGACACATCGTCGAGGTTAAAAAGCTGACGTTGTTCAAGCAAATCCATCAAGCTCAAGGCGAGATCCAGGCTGTCCTGGGTCTGGTCCGGATGATCGAGCAGGTACTGTCTGTCGATACCTGCAATCACCGGGTAATCGAGCTCGTCTCCTGATTCGAGCATTTTGAAAACCGCGCCCTCCCGATCCACGTAGTACAGGTAGTCGAGATCGATAATCGCCCGCACCTGCCGCTCCACCACCCGGATCACCACCTGGTCGGGGAACGATCGTTCCACTTCGGCCCTGGCGATCCAAGGGTGCTCTTCTATCTTGCGGCCAATCATGTGCAGTTCCAGATCAAACAGGCTGTCGCCGATTTTAATATCGGAGGCATCAAGGATGTCGCCCTCGCTAACTCTCACCTGCTGCTCAACACGAATCTGGGCCACTCCGAAATACCCCGACTCGAGCAGCATCTGCGCGGTCAGCAGAGCGCCGCTGGCCAGCAGGAAACCACTTCCGGAAGCGATGCCGATCCGCAGCAAACGATGAAAAAGCTGCTTCCAGTCGCGCGCCTGCTTCTCTTGCTTGCGCCGATTGGATTTGAGCTTTTTCTGCTTGTTGATTTTCAGGTCTTTCATCGCTTATCCGTCACCTGTTACTTGTTCAGATCTGCATCATCGAGAATCCGCATCACCAGTTCATTGAAAGACACGCCAGCTTCTGCGGCGGCCTTGGGCAACAGGCTGGTCTCTGTCATCCCCGGGATCGTGTTGATCTCAAGGCAGAAGAACTCCTTCTCCCGAACCATGAAGTCAACCCTCGCGGCTCCTCGGCACGACAACGCCCGACAGGCAGCCACGGACGTCTCCTGCAGCCGGTTGTAAAGGACCGCATCCAGCGGTGCCGGCAAGAGGTACTCGGTCTGTCCCGGCGTATACTTCGACTGGTAGTCGTAAAAACCACTTTTCGGCACGATCTTGATGATCGGCAGCGATTCACCATTCAGTACGCTGACGGTCACTTCATCTCCCTTGATGAAATCCTCGATCAGGACCAGTTCGTCATGTTGCAGGGCTTCATCCAGGCCGGTCTCGAGCTGGTCCAGGTCACGGGCGATAGTAATACCGATCGTCGAGCCTTCCCTGGCCGGCTTGACGATCAGCGGGAAGTGCCTGCAGCGTTGCAGTAGCGCGCCCCGGTCGTCCCCGCAACGGTATACTACGAAACCGGGGGTCGATATCTCGTGGTAGAGCATGAGCTGCTTGCTCACTACCTTGTCCATTGCCATGCTCGAAGACATAACGCCGCTGCCGGTGTACGGAATCTGCATTATCTCCAGCAAGCCCTGGACAGTGCCGTCTTCACCATAACGTCCATGTAGACAGATAAAGGCCTGTTCGGCACGCGCGTTCCGCAACTGGACAGGCAGATCGTGCCCGACATCCACGGCTACGGCATTGCAGCCGTTCTCCAGCAGCGCCTTGAGTACGGCATGACCGGTCTTCAGGGAAATCTCACGCTCGGCGGAGAGTCCCCCCATCAGTACGGCCGTTCTCTTCTCTGTCAATACATTGCGATTCGACATGATTCCGTTCCTGAACCTGTTCCCTGTGCTTTAGTCCGACCCACTGAGAAGTCGCTTCAGCTCTTCGCCGACCTGCCAGACATTACCGGCACCAAGCGTGATCATGATGTCACCGGGCTGCAACACGGCCTGCAGATGTTCGACAGTGGCCTCTATATCCCCGGTGTAGCAGCATGACTTGTGACCATGACCACTGATGCCGTTCGCCAACTTCTCTGCAGTAACTTCCGCGATCGGTTGCTCACCGGCGGCGTAAATATCCATCACGGCGATGTGATCGGCCTGGTAGAAAGCGGTCGTGAAATCATCAAACAGCGCTTCGGTCCTGCTGTAACGATGCGGTTGGAACACCGCGACCACGCGCCGGTTCCAACCTGAACAGGCCGCGGCCAGAGTCGCCTTGATCTCTACAGGATGATGTCCGTAGTCGTCGACGATCATGATCCCTTCCGGCTCCCCCTTGATCTCAAACCTGCGGCCGACGCCGCCAAAGTCCTGGAAGCCCTCAGCTATCGACTTGAAAGGCATATCCAGCTCCATACCGACGGCCACCGCAGCCAGGGCATTCAGAACATTGTGCCGACCCGGCATGCGGATACTCAGTCGGCCGAGTTCCTCTCCACGGTATTGCACCATGAACCGGGTACGATCGCCTTCGTGCACGATTTCGGAAGCCTGGAAATCAGCCTGGCTGGTCAGGCCGTAAGTCACCAGGCGTTTTTTCACCTGGGGGATCATGCCCTGCAGGTTCTGATCATCGAGACAGAGCACGACCAGCCCATAAAACGGCACCTTGTTAATAAAATCGATGAAGGTCGCGCGGATTTCATCCAGGTCCTCGTAGTAGTCGAGATGGTCCTCGTCGACGTTGGTGACCACGGCAATGGTCGGCGACAGCTTAAGAAACGACCCGTCAGATTCATCGGCCTCTGCAACCAGGAACTCACCCTGCCCCAGCTTGGCATTAGAGCCGATGGAATCGAGCCGACCACCAATCACCACCGTCGGGTCGATATCGCCGTGCGACAGAACTGTCGCCACCATGCTGGTGGTCGTTGTCTTGCCATGCGTTCCGGCAATCGCGATGCCGTACTTCATGCGCATCAGTTCGGCCAGCATTTCGGCGCGGGGGATCACGGGGATTTTTCGCCTGTGGGCCTCCTCGACTTCCGGGTTGTCCTGTTTCACGGCCGTCGAGGTTACCACGACATCCACTTCGGCGAGGTTCTCACTGCGATGCCCGTATGAGATCGCACCACCCAGCTTGTGCAATCGCCTGGTGATCTCACTTTCCTTGAGATCGGAGCCTGACACCTGGTAGCCAAGGTTGATCAGCACTTCGGCGATGCCACTCATACCGATGCCGCCGATACCAACAAAATGAATTTTCTGAATCTTGCCGTACATAACTATCCCTGTCAGATGGCTTCGTCGAGGACGGCTCGACATTCCTGCAGCAGCCGGGCTGCGGCGCCGCGCCGTGCCAGCCCCCTGGCAGCAGCTGCCATCGTCTTGATGCTGGTTCGATCGTGCAGCAGGCCGTTGATCAAAGTGGCCAGGCGTTCCGGGGTCAGGTCGGTTTCTTCCATCGTCATTGCAGCGCCCTTGGCAGCCATTGCCCTGGCATTTGTCGACTGGTGCCCTGCCGCGGCGTGCGGATACGGCACCAGGATCGCCGGTCGGCCGCAGGCGGTCAGTTCCGCGAGGGTCGTCGCACCAGCCCGGCAGACGATCAGGGTCGACCTTGCATATGCGCCGGCCATATCCTTGATGAAAGGCGTCACTTCCATCTCCGGCCAGTTGTTATCACGATATCCTTGCACGGTTTCCGCGTAATCCTGCTCTCCCGTCTGGTGAATGATTTCCAGCTTGCCGCGCCATTCGCCCAGCAGCGGCAGGGCCGCGACAATCGCCCGATTGATTGCGATGGCGCCCTGGCTGCCACCGAACACCAACAGACAGGTCTTCTCGTCGTTCAAACCCGGGCATTTCTCCATGGCGACGCGGACCGGGTTGCCGGTCAGGACCGTGGCGCTGCGGTGAAATGCACGGTCGGCCTCGTCAAATGAAAGGCAGACCCTTTTCGCCCAGTAGCCCAGCAGGCGATTGGCCAGCCCGGGCCAGGCATTCTGTTCGTGGACCAGGTACGGGATCTTCAAGGTCTTTGCCGCCAGCAGTGCCGGCACCGAGGCATAGCCACCGACCCCGACCACAACATCGGGGCCAAAATTTTGCAGGATTTTCCGCGACTGGCCAAGACTCTTGAACAGCTGCCCCAGAACCCTGAACCTGGCAATAAATCCGCGCCCCGCCCAACCGCTCATTTCTATCGTCTCCAGTTTCCAGCCAAGTTCCGGCAGCATGCGTGCTTCCAGCCCGCGTTCAGTACCGACAAAGAGGACTTCACCTTGCGGCTCTTCCGATTTGAACTGCTCGGCCAGGGCGATCGCCGGGAAAAGATGGCCACCGGTACCGCCACCGGCCAGGAGCAGCTTCATCGCACCTCTCCCGGAAGATGCCGTGATACGTTCAACAGTAGGCCAATTGCAGCCAAGGTCGTCACCAGGCTCGTCCCGCCGTAGGAAAGAAAAGGCAGAGCCAGACCCTTGGTGGGGACCATTCCCATGACCACGGCCATGTTCACAAAGGCCTGTAGTCCAATCAGCATGGTGATACCGAAGGCCAGCAGGCAACCGAATTCGTTCGGTGCGTTCAGTGCCGTGCGCATACCGCGTACAATCAGCAGCATGAACATCGCGGCGATCACAATTACACCTATGAAGCCGAGCTCTTCACCGACCACCGAGAATATGAAATCGGTATGTGCTTCGGGCAGGTAGAAGAGCTTCTGTTTGCTCTCGCCCAGTCCTTGGCCAAAGGCCCCTCCGGAACCGAAGGCGATCCAACTCTGAATAATCTGGAACCCGGAATTACTCGGGTCCTCCCACGGATTGAGGAATGCCAGGATCCGGCGCCTGCGATAATCGACATTCATCACCATAAAATAGAGGAACGGCAACGATATCAGGCCGATACTGGCCAGGTAACTCAATCGGGTCCCGGCTACCAGCAGCATTGCAACCGCTACGGCGGCCAGCGTCAGAGCACTACCCATATCCGGCTGAGCCACCAGCAAGCCGAGCAACACAGCAAGAACCAGCATATAGGGCAGAAACCCGAAACGGAAACTCCTGACCTTATCCTGTTTACGGGCCAACGAATGGGCCAGGAACATGACGAGGCCGACTTTGACGAGCTCTGCCGGCTGAAAAGTAACCGCCCCAACTTTGAGCCAGCGTGCAGCGCCGCCGACCTTCTTGCCGACTCCGGGAATCAGAACGGCGATCAGCAACAGTGCACAGATCCCGAGGACCGGCCACGCGGCCTTGCGCAGCACGTTGAGATCTACCCGCATCAAAAGCGCCATGGCGGCGAACCCGACCAGCGCGAACACACCCTGCCGCTTGAGGAAATACAGGCTGTCATTATAATCACGCACTGCCATGATCGATGATGAGGAAAACACCATGACCACACCCAGGCAGGTCAGACATACTGCCAGCAGGAGAATCGAATGATCTGTGCCCTGCCTAATTTCCATTGACACACTCCCCGCGCCCGCTCAAAGCACGAAATTCGCGGGCAAAGATTTCACCGCGTGCGGCAAAATTCTCGAACATGTCGAAACTGGAGCAGCCCGGCGACAGGAGTACGGTGGCGCCGGGGCCGCTGAAGTGAGCGGCCAGCTCAACGGCGGCATGCATGCTGTCGACACGATGAATCCTGGTCAGGCCGGCAAAGGCTGCGGCCATGCGTTCAGCGGCGGCGCCGATCAGGATCAGCTGTTCAACCTTCTCCCGGATTGGCTCAATCAGTGCTGACAGGTCGCCCTGTTTATCCTTGCCACCGGCAATCAGGACGACCGGCTTGTCAAGCCCGGCCAGACTCTTGACGACGCTGCCGATATTGGTCCCTTTGGAATCGTTGTACCAGCCCGCCCCATGCAGGTCACCGAGATACTCCATGCGATGCTTGAGACCGGTGAAGTTTTTCGCGGCACCCCAGGCGATCTCTGCCGGACAACCTTCCATCAGCGGCGGGATCAGGGCGGCCATCACGTTTTCCTGGTTGTGCCGTCCGCGAATCTGCAGCTCCGAGACCGGAAAGAGCGTCTCTTGTCCGTTCCATCGCCAGATAATCCGGTCGTCAACCAGACTCATCCCCTCTTCCAGCACGGATCGGCTGCTGAAATACACCTTTTGCGAACGGATATTGCTCGCAGAGTTCGCGACAAGCGGGTCGTCGTGGTTCAGGATCGCGATATCTTCTTTTTGCTGGTTTTCGAAGATCCGTTGCTTGGCAGCCACGTAGCTGGCCATGTCCGGGTAACGATCCAGGTGATCCTCGCTGATATTCAGAAGCATGGCATAGCGCGGCCGGAACGCTTCGATCGTTTCGAGCTGGAAGGACGATAGTTCGACCACCTGCCAGTCGTAGTCCTTGCCGACTGCGTCGATCAGTGGTATTCCGAGGTTCCCGCCGATGAAGGCATTTTGTCCCCAGGCTTTCAGCATCTCGCCGATCAGACTGGTCACTGTCGACTTGCCGTTGGTCCCGGTAATGGCGATCATGATGCCGGACAGTTCGTGCCAGGCGATTTCCACTTCGCCGGAGATCGCGATCTTTCGTCCCTGGCAGGCTTTCAGAACCGGGATATCGAGCGGCACTCCTGGGCTGACAGCAATCAGGTCAGCGGCCATCAACAGTTCCTGCGTATGACCGCCGAGATCCAACTGGATTCCCAGGGCGTGCAACTCATCGAGATCATCGAAACGCTCTGCGGAGCGATAATCGGACAGGACAATCTGCGCTCCACGTGCAAGGAAAAAGCGCGCCAGACTGCGACCGGTGGAACCGGCGCCGATAATCACGATCTTTTTATCCCGATAGTCCATATACCTTTATCTCAACTTCAGCGTCGATAGGCCAATCAAGGCCAGGATGATGCTGATAATCCAGAAACGAACGATAATTTTCGGCTCCGGCCAGCCCTTCAGTTCAAAATGATGATGAATCGGTGCCATGCGAAATATGCGTTTGCCGCAGAGTCGAAACGAAGTCACCTGCACGATTACCGAGAGGGCTTCCATGACGAAGATGCCACCGACGATCACCAGGACGATCTCCTGCTTTGTGATTACAGCAATTGTACCGATGGCGCCGCCGAGCGACAGGCTGCCGATATCGCCCATGAAGACCTGAGCCGGGTAAGTATTGAACCAGAGGAAACCGAGCCCGGCCCCGACCATCGCCCCGCAGAGGACCGCAAGCTCTCCGGCGCCCTTGACGTTATTGATCTGCAGATAACCTGACAGGGTTGCATGCCCGGCCAGATAGGCAAACAGCAGGTAGGTCCCTGCGGCGATGATCACCGGCCCAATCGCCAGGCCATCGAGCCCATCGGTCAGATTGACAGCATTGCTGGCGCCGATAATTACCAGCATGGCGAAGGGCACGTAGAACCAGCCGAGATCAGGGTTGACGCCTTTGAAAAACGGGAACGCCAGGGTTGACTGAAAGCCCGGATATGTCATCAGGACCACGCCGACGCCGAAAGCGATCAGCATCTGCCAGAACATCTTCTTGCGCGGCGATAAACCGTCACTGCTCTTGAGACGCACTTTCAGGTAATCATCGACGAAACCGATGATGCCGTAACCGCATGTGACCAGCAGCACCAGCCAGACATAGAGGTTGCTCAGATCAGCCCAGAGCAAGGTCGGCAAGACGATGGCGAACAGGATCAGGGCTCCACCCATGGTCGGCGTGCCCTCTTTCTTGAAGTGCGATTCGGGCCCGAGACGACGGATGCTTTGCCCGACCTGCAGAGCAGAGAGCTTTTCGATCAGCCACGGCCCGAGCAGGAAGCTGATGATCAGTGCGGTGATCGCGGCATAGATCGTCCGGAAGGTTATAAACCGGAATACGTAAAATACTGAGAATTCCGTATGCAGTGGGTAGAGCAGGTGATAAAGCACTTATAATCTCCCTCAGTCCCCGTTCACAGCCGGCTGCTGCATCGAATCCCGCAGAGCAGCGGTCACTTTTTCCATACGCATGCCGCGCGACCCCTTGATCAGCACCCGGTCACCGGCCCTCAGCAATCCGAGCAGGTGCGCGACCAGTTCATCGTGGTCTGCCGCACTGAAAATCCTGTCCTCGGGCAGCCCCGCTTCGCGGGCACCTCGCGCAATATCTTCGGCCAAGCGGCCATAGGTAAAGAGCCAGTCTGCCCGTTCCGGGATGATCGCCCCGATCTGTTGATGCAGCTCCGGTGCTGACGGCCCGAGCTCGAGCATGTCGGCCAGGACCGCGATCCGTCGACCGGGCGCCCCCAGGTCGTGCAGTGCATCGAGGGCGGCATGCACTGACAGAGGATTGGCATTATAGCTGTCTTCGAGCACCACCACGTCTCCCGGCAACTCCAGCAGCTCCATCCGCCCCGGGCAAGGCTGAAACGCTCTCAGCCCCGCAGCAATGTCCTGCAAACTTACACCGATTACCGTTGCCGCTGCTGCAGCAGCCAGGGCATTGGCAACATTGTGCCGTCCCGGCAAAGGCAGGACGACCTGCTGTACGGCACCGGCGATAACCAGCAGGAAGCTCACCGAGCCGTTTTGAGCGACAATTTTCTCAGCCCTGACGTCAGCGTCCCGATTAACCCCGAACAGCACCCTGCGAACACCGTTGGCAACCGGCAGGACGCTCACTTCCGGGTCATCAGCGTTAACCAGGGCAATTCCGTCGGCAGGGAGGCTGATGAAGAGTTCCCCTTTAGCCCTGGCCACTCCCGAAAGTCCGTCAAAGTTTTCCAGGTGTCCTGCACCGACATTGGTAATCAGGCCGATGTTCGGTCGGGCAATCTCCGCCAGGCGGGCAATTTCACCGCGGGCGCTCATGCCCATCTCGACGACAGCCCAGCGATGCTCGGACTGCAGGCCGAACAGAGTCAGCGGCACACCGATCAGGTTGTTGTAGTTGCCGGCGGACTTGAGGCCAGGGCCGACACTTGTCAGGATCGAGGCAAGCATTTCCTTGCAGGTGGTTTTGCCCGACGTGCCGGTAATGCCGATCACCGGGGCCGAGAACTGGCCCCGGACGGCGGCGGCCAGGTCACCAAGCGCCTGAAGTGTGTCTTTCACCTTGACCACCGGCACCAGCAGACCGCCGATCATCTCCTCACTTAAACAGGCTGCAGCTCCCCTCTGGATCGCCTGGGTCAGGTAATCATGACCGTCGAAATTCTCGCCGCGCAGCGGGATAAACAGTTCCCCCGGCTGGAGCGTCCGGCTGTCAGTGGATATCCCCCGGAACTCTACCGACGCACCATTCTGCATCAGGTGCCCTCCGGTGATTTCTGCAACGGTACGGACGTCCATGCGGATCATTGCAGGCCTCCCTGCTGCAGGGCCTTGCGCAGCTCTTCACGATCGTCGAAATGGATGCGCCCGCTGGCGAGAATCTGGTAATCCTCATGCCCCTTTCCGGCTACCAGCAGAAGATCACCGGGCTGCAGAAGACTGACTGCAAAGCCCAGGGCCTCGCGGCGGTCCTCAATGACAACGTATCCCTTCCCTGCAGAAGTCTTGGCGTCTTCCCTGCTCCATTCCTGCTCATGGACCCTGGCAAGGCCGACACGGACATCCTCCAGGATCTGCCGAGGATCCTCCGTGCGGGGGTTGTCGGAGGTTGCAATCGCGATATCGGAACCCTGCGCGGCAACCTCAGCCATGAGCGGCCGTTTGCTGCGATCCCTGTCGCCCCCGCAACCGAAAACAGTCAGGATCCTCCGTGGTGAGAGCTCCTGCATGGCCTCGATGACCCGACGCAAGGCGTCCCCGGTATGAGCATAATCAACCAGGATCACTGCGCCGCGATCATTTTCCACCTGCTCCAATCGACCCGGCACCCCCTTGGCCATAGCCAGCCCTGCAGCAATCACCTGGGGGGACAACTCTAATGCAACTGCGGCACCGATCGCGCAGAGCAGGTTTTCCACATTGTAGTCACCGAGCAATTGTGAATTGACGGCCACTGTGCCGTGCGGTGTTGCTACGCTGGCACGGATGCCTGTCAAACGGCTCTCGACGCTCTCCGGATGGATATCGGCCTCTCTGCTACGACCACAAGTCAGGGCTCCGGGAAGCATCGCCGCAAGACGCTGGCCGTAGTCATCATCGATATTGATTACGGCGCGACCCTTGTCGCGCGGCAGTAGCTCCTTGAACAAGTGGTATTTGCTGGCGAAATAACTTTCCATATCCCGGTGGTAATCGAGGTGCTCCGGAGTCAGGTTGGTAAAGACGCCGACCCGGAAATGTACGCCGTCGGCCCGGTACTGGTCCAGCGCATGGGACGAGACTTCCATAACCAGGGAACACGCTCCGTTTTGCCGGAAATCACTCACCAACTTCATCAGGTCCAGCGCCTCGGGAGTGGTGTGCGGTGCCTGTCGAAGATCCGCACCGAAACGGTAGTTGATCGTACCGATCACAGCCGGGTTCAGACCCGCTTCATTGAGGATCGCTTCGAGCAGGTAGGTAATGGTGGTTTTGCCATTGGTCCCGGTGATACCTACTGTCTGCATTTCGCGCGTCGGGTTGCCATAGAACTCTGACGAGACGAGCGCCATGGCTTGGCGGGCATTGTCTACCAGCACAGCTGTCACGGCTTTGGCAGGTTCCGGCAGCTCCTCGCAGAAGACCACCCTGGCGCCGTTCGCGATTGCGCTGGCGATATAATCATGCCCGTCGCTGACCACGCCGCGCAAGGCGAAGAAAGCATCGCCACGATTGACCTGGCGCGAATCGTAATGCAGGCCGTTCAGATCAATATCCGTGATGCCATGGATCTTTCTGACCGGGCAGTTTTTCAGAAGTTCTGTTAATTTCATTATCATCCGCCGCCACTTCAGGCTCGTTCAGGATGGTGGTGCCATGCGCACCCAGACCGGGGCACCATAGGGAATCGATGCACCGGGGGTCGGAGACTGTTCAACAACCCGGCCACGCCCTCGAAAATCGACGTTCAGCTGCTTTTCTTCGATAAGCTCGAGAACCTGGCGAAAACTCAACCCGGAGAAATCGGGCATCTGCGGTCCGCCAGATGTCGTGGCAACCATCAGGTTCTGCAGGTTAGCCCGCTGCGGTGCGGCCGCATCAACAAATATCTGCTCCAGCGACGGCAGACTTTCACCGTCCTGGGTCTCCTGGTTTGGCGAAACCTTGAGATATTGCATCGCCTGGGCGGCAATCCTTGAAAACACCGGCGCCGCGGTTAATCCGCCATACACGCCTTTTTTCGGTTCGTCAATCGTCACCAACATCACGACCCGCGGCGCCTCGGCCGGCAGGAAACCGACAAAGGAGGCAACCCTCTTGTCCGCCGAGTAACCTCCCGTGACCGGGTCAACCTTCTGCGCCGTACCGGTCTTGCCGGCAACCCTGAAGCCCGGCACCCGGGCATTGGTAGACGTACCACCGTCTTCGGTGGTCATCTCCATCATCCGGCCAACCCGCTGGGCCACATCCTGGGCAATCACCTTGCGTACGACTCTAGGCTGACTCTTGCGCGTCACCTGACCCTGGCTATCGACGACCTGTTCGACAACATATGGCTCCATCAGGTAGCCGCCATTTGCGATCGCCGCCGCGGCTGCGGTCAACTGGATCGGTGTCACGCTGACACCCTGGCCGAAGGAAATCGCCGCCAGATCGACTTCAAACCATTTTTCCGGCGGTCGCAAAAGGCCACTCGCCTCGCCGGGCAGATCAATCCCGGTTGGTTCACCGAAACCGAAAGCGGAAAGATAACGATGGAAGGTTTTTCGCTCCAGCATTTTGCCGATTTTTGCCGATCCGATATTCGAGCTGTACTTGATAATTTCTGCAGGGGTCAGCTTCTGATATTTCTTGTGGTCATGGATATCTTTACCACCAACACGAAATACGCCATTTTCACAATTAATTTTTTGTTTCGTACTGACGACTGCCTCGTTCAGAGCCGCCGCCATCAAAAATATTTTGAAGGTCGATCCGGGCTCATAAGCGTCGCAGACAGCACGATTCCGCCATTGGTAAGGCTTGTAGCGGAAGAATGCATTCGGGTTGTAATCCGGCGCACTCGCCATCGCCAGCACCTTGCCGGTTGACGGCTCCATCATGACCACAGTTCCCGCCTTGGCTTCTGTCGTGCGTAGCCCTTCGGCAAGTTCTCGTTCGGCAAGATACTGCAAGTTCTTGTCGAGCGTCAGGTACAGGTCATGTCCGCGCGTTGCCCCCTGGACCTGAGGCGACCCTGCACCCAGGCCACGACCCAGTGCATCCCGCTCCATCACCAGATATCCGCCGCGTCCGAGGATCATCTTGTCGTACTCCATCTCCAACCCTTCCAGACCTTTCGGGTCAAGGCCGGTGAAACCGAGCAGATGCCCGGCGATGTTGGAGTTGGGATAGAAGCGCCGGTGCTCCTTGATCATGCCGACGCCATCAAGCTTCATTGCTTTAATCTGATCGCTCTGGCTCGGCGTGATCTGGCGCTTCAGCCAGACAAAGTTTCTACTGCCCTTTAACTTGGCTTTGATTGTTCTTGTTGAAATACCTAGGACCTTGGCCAGGGATTTGGTTGTGCCTGAAGGGTTCTGGAGCTTGCCCGGCTCGGCATAAACCGAATCGACATCAACGCTGACGGCGAGTTCCTCACCGTTCCTGTCGAAAATCGTGCCACGCTGGGGGGTTAAAGGAATGATCTTCTGATGCTGTCGCTCGGCACGTTCGCCCCACTGCTGCCCTTGCAGGACCTGGAGATCGAAGGCACGCATCGCCACCAAGGCAAAACAGAGGGTAAAGACCACTCCTATCAGCCGGATGCGAAAACGGACGCCTTTCTCCAGTTCTTTCATCAATCCACCGTAATCACCTGATCAGAAGAAGGCAGGCGCAGACGCAGCTCCTGCCGCGCGACCCGTTCAATCCGTTCAGGGCTCCTGAGGCTGGCTGCCTCGAGGCGCAGGTTTGAGGTCTCCTGTCGCAGATCGCGCAGCGTACTTTCCACCTGGGACATTTCATACTCCAGGCTGGTGACCTGGACCCTGGACCAGACAAAAAAGAGCGACACCGAAAGCAGCAGGGCGATAAAACCGAGCACCGGAACCAGGTTCGGTCGACGCAGGGTAAAGCCATTGATTTTCGGTAACGCTTTAATGGTTGTGTCAGCCATCGTGGTTCTCCTCTGCTTAAATCTTTTCCATTGCTCTCAACACGGCGCTTCTGGCGCGGGGATTATTTTCAACTTCAGCGTCAGTTGCTCGCACTCCTTTGCGGGTCACAACCCTGGCAAGCGGCTTCTGCCCGCAGGCACAGACGGCCAGGCGGGGAGGACAGATGCAGCCGGTAGACATGGCCCGGAAAGCCTGCTTGACGATCCTGTCCTCAAGAGAGTGAAAACTGATGACGACCAGCCGTCCACCGGCCTTCAATCTCCGTCGGGCAGCATCCAGGCCGGTCTGCAGGCTGTCAAGCTCACCGTTGACATAAATTCTCAACGCCTGGAAGACCCTGGTTGCCGGGTGGATGCGCTGCGGGCCCTTGCTGCGAGGCACAACCCGGCTGACCAGTTCTGCCAGCTGCAGGGTAGTCTCGATCGGCTGCCGTTCACGGGCAACCACGATTTCCCGTGCTATCCTACCTGCCCAGCGCTCCTCGCCGTATTCACGGAAGATGCGCTTCAAATGATCTGCTTCGGCTTCGGCAATCACACCGGCGGCGGAAATCCCTGCAGCAGGGTTCATCCGCATATCCAGAGGGCCTTCTTCCCGAAACGAGAACCCGCGACCCGGGCTGTCAAGCTGGTAGGAGGAAACCCCGAGATCCAGCACGACTCCATCGAGCATCGCAATCCCCAGTGCATCGAGATGAGCCTCCATCTCGGAAAAGTTGCCTTGTCGAAGCATCACCCTGTCACCGAACTCCGCCAAATTGCTTCCGGCAGCCTGCAATGCCTCTGCATCGTGATCGAGGCCAATCAGGGTTCCATCAGGGGATGTCGCCTCAAGGATCAGGCGGGCATGACCGCCACCGCCCAGTGTACCGTCCAGGTAGGTGCCTCCGCGACGGGGTGCGAGGTAGTGCAGCACCTCTTCCGCCATCACTGAAACATGCCTGAATGCATTCGAAGTCAAAGAGCTATAATCCCAGATCGAAACGCTTCTGCCGATCATCTGCGAGGCGCTGTTCTGCTTCAGCGAGCATCTCGAGGTATCTTGTCTTGTTCCAGATCTGGATTTTCTTCGCCCCGCCGACAATGACCACATCGCGCACGCCGTCCGTATCGAGCTGACAATACTCACGCAGGGATTGCGGCAGCTGGATGCGGCCCTGCTTGTCGAAGGTGCACTGGGTTGCGGGGGTTACTGTTGTAAAGTAGAGGTCTTCCCGGAATTGGTCGTTTGGGAGTTGTGTGAATTTTTCGAGGAAGAGATCCCACTCGGAGACAGGGTACGCAACGATGCCGCAGCGATCCTGCGTCACGATCAGCGTTTCATCTTCGAACAGTTCTTTCAGCTGCTCGCGAAACCTGGCCGGAATGCTTGCCCGTCCTTTTGCATCGATTGAATTGAAGTAGACGCCCTGGAATCCCATTTGGCCCTCTTTGGCCTAAAAATACACTATTCACCACTTTCTGGGCAAATATAGTCGCAGAGCTCTCAGGTGTCAAGAAATATTTCAATTTTCTAGGGGGTTAGGTCGTTTTGTGGAGGTCAAAAAAGAGCTTCCTGATGCACCGATACCGATGTCGGCAAAAGACGTTCACGAAGGGTGTAAGGGACAAGACGCTATTTTTCAAGGAGATAGGGAAAAAAGCTCACAAATTGGATGAAGCAGGAAACGCCGCATAGATTTAAAGTTTAAAATTCGTACAGCCTTAAAGCTGTTTCTTTCTATTCTGCAGAAATATGCATTTCGATCTTCTCGATGCGGCGGTCGACAACCTCGCGCACCGTAAAAATGGCCCCAGCCACTTCACAGACATCACCTTCTTCGGGAATACTGCCAAGCGATCGCAACAGGAAACCGGCCAGAGTGGTGACATGTTCTTCTGATAGGCTCAGACCAAAGCGCCGGTTGATGTATCGGATGGCGGTGCTGCCGTCGACCAGGTACAGGTCTGAGCCGAGCTTCGTGACGAGAATTTCCTCTTCGTCATACTCGTCCTGAATCTCGCCGACAATTTCCTCGACGATATCTTCAAGCGTGCAGATTCCTTCGACTCCGCCATACTCGTCAACGACGACTGCGAGGTGCAGGTGCTTGGTGCGAAACGCCTGCATCAGCGCCTCAATCGGCTTGGCTTCAGGAACAAAATATGGCGGGCGGGCCAACCCGCTGAGGGAGAACTCTTCCGGTCGGTCAAGATAGTTGAGGATTTCCTTGGAGTGGATGATCCCGACGACACGGTCCAGGTCTCCTGCATAAACCGGAAAACGGGAGTGATGGGCCTGTGCTGCCAACTTGACGACTTCGGAAAAGCTCGTATTGACTTCGATGCCCACCACCTCGGTGCGTGGCACCATGACATCACGGACCCGTATTTCGGAAAGGTCTATCACGCCATGCAGCATGCGACGTTTCTCCTTGCCGACAGCCCCGGCATGTTCACCGTATTCGATGATCGAACGGATCTCGTCTTCGGAGATCAGGGGCCGATCCGCTTCGCCATGTAAAAAATGGGTCAGCAGCTTTGAAACACCACCCACCAGCCACGTCACCGGACGTAGCAGCCACACGAAAAAACGAATCGGATGAAGGACCGTAAAGGATATCTTTTCGGGATATTGCGCAGCGTAGGTTTTTGGGCAGACTTCGGCAAAGACCAACAGCAGCGGTGTGAGAATGACGATGGTCAGAAGCTCGCCACGTTGGCCGAAGAAATCGATGAAAAGCGTCGTGGCAAACACCGACACCATAATATTGACAAGGTTGTTGCCAACCAGTATCGCGCCCAGGACTTTGTCGGGCCGCGCGAGAATTTCGGCAAGCTTGCGTGCTCCCGGACGGTTCTTCTCAGCGAGGTACTTGATACGCATCGTGTCCATCGACATCAGCGCCGTTTCCGAGCCGGAGAAGAACGCCGAAAAGATGAAGAGAAAGAACAGGCCGACGATGTGCAGCCACTGATCTTGGGTCATGATGTGCAATTGTCCGTTTCAGGATGGGACTGATTTTTTTGGCTTTGAGAGAATATAACTGACAGTGGCTGGAAAAACAATTGGTTATGTGGAGAAGTGAGAATGAATATGGGGCGTGCCCCCCCGACACGACCAATGACGGAGTGCGGTCAGCATCCCATACATTTAATCACAGCCGTAAATAATAATGTCAGCCGTTTTTCTTTAAACGCTAAAATCCAAGACCAGAACCCGGGGGTCGCGCCCCCCGACTGCGCCTGACTCTTTTGCTGGCCCAAAAGAGTAAGCAGAAAAGGGCCTGCGCTGCGCTGGGCATGTCTGGCTCGATAAGGCAGCAACCTCAATTCAAGCCATACTAACCGACTAAATGTTTACGCTTCCCCCGCAGGTGACTGAGGCTCTTGTGAGCCTCTCCTTCTCTGTAGGATTGCTTCTGTGGTCATGTTTTCAGGCTTTTCCCTTGTAAGTCACACTGCCAGAAAGGCCCCCTGTAACGGGCCGGCTTCTTGAGCACTGTCGTCTATTGATGACTCAGACATCCGGCAGAGGAGATGCCCTCCGCAAGGAGCAGGCACTTTTGCATACTTTTGTTGCCGGACAAAAGTATGGCGTCGGGCGGGACGCGACCCGCCGGTTTTGCTTTTAGTTTCGTTTTTTGTTTCTTTTTTAGACTTAGCAAGATCCACTACAAAAACTACCAAACCACTCTCAGGTCTCCCGAAACAATGAAAAATCTGCTATATTACCTGAACTCACAAATCTGAACGGATACAGCTATTTCAACCCGTTGGAGCAGCACCCGATGATCGACCTCTTCACCCGACAACGCTACACCGAACTCTGCGAGAAGATAACCCGCCACAACCGCCTCTACCACGAGCTGGATCACCCGGAAATAACCGATGCCGAGTACGACGCCTTGTTCCGTGAACTGCTGGAGATTGAAGAGAAATTTCCGGAGCTGATGTCTGCCGATTCGCCGAGCCAGAAGATTGGCTCCAGGGCCTCGGAAAAATTCACTCCTGTAGAGCACGTCGTACCGATGCTCTCACTGAAAAATGCCAAGGATGCCGAAGACTTCCACGATTTTGACACCAGCCTGCGCAAGACCTTCCTGGCCCGCTCAGAGGAGCTAGAATACGCCTGCGAAATGAAAATGGATGGCGTTGCGATTGAGCTGATTTATGAGAAAGGTCGGTTGACCAGAGCCAGCACCCGGGGCGACGGCTTCGTCGGTGAAGACATCACTGAAAACGTCAAAACGATTGCCGATATTCCACATACTCTGAGGGCCCCCTGCCCGGAGATTCTCGATGTCCGGGGAGAAATTTATATCGACCTGGCTGACTTCCAGGCCCTGAACCGCGCACAGGAAGAAAATGGTGAGAAGACCTTCGCCAACCCGCGCAATGCCGCCGCCGGCAGTCTGCGCCAGCTGGATGCGAACATCACGGCACAGCGCCCGTTACGAATCTTCTGCTACGGTGTCGGTCGTATGCAGGGCGTTACAACCACCACCCAGATTGAGACGTTGCAACAGCTCGAGAAGCTCGGTCTGCGCGTGAACCTGAAGAACACGACTGTCGCTCTGGGCGCTGATGCTGTGGTCGAGACCTTTAATGACCTCCAGAGCCGCCGCGACGCCCTCCCTTTCGAGATCGACGGAGTGGTCGTCAAGGTCAACGACAGAGCCCTTCAGGAAGAACTCGGCATGGTCAGCCGCTCCCCGCGCTGGGCGATTGCCCTCAAGTTTCCCCCGCGCCAGGAACAGACGATCGTCGAAGATATCAGTCTTCAGGTCGGCCGCACCGGCGCCATCACCCCGGTTGCTCATCTCAAACCGGTGATTGTCAGCGGGGTCACTGTCTCCCGGGCCAGCCTGCACAACTGGGACGAAATCGAACGTCTCGATATCCGTGTCGGTGATCATGTCATCGTCGAGCGCGCCGGGGATGTCATCCCCGATGTTGTCAAGGTGCTGACAGAGCAACGGGCTGGCAAAGAGCGGCAGATTCCGCTGCCCACCGAATGCCCGGAATGTAATACCCTGGTTCAGAAAAACCCGGACGAAGTCGTGCCGCGTTGCATCAACCCGCAATGCCCCGCCCAGGTTATCGAGCGCTTCAAACATTTCGTTTCACGCGATGCGATGGATATCGAAAGCCTTGGCGTAAAGCAGCTTGCCCAACTGCTGGCCACCGGCAAGATCAAGGACGTCGCAGACCTGTACCTGCTGAACAAAGCAGACATGTTTGCTATGGAGCGCATGGGCGACATCCTGGCAGAGAAGTTATTGCGTTCCATCGAGGCCAGCAAAACCCAGCCTCTCTCAAGGCTCCTGTTCGGCCTCGGCATTCGCCACGTCGGCAGGAACACCGCCAAAATTCTCGCCAAGCGTTTTGCCTCGCTTGATGACCTGGCCAGTTGTAGCGTTGAGCAACTGCTCGCCATCCACGAGATAGGCGACAAAGTCGCCGAATCGATCGTCGATTATTTCAGCAATCCTGAGAAGGTTCTGTTATTGGAGAAGCTAAAGCAGGCCGGCGTTGATCCGCGGGGCGAAGTGATCATCCAGCAGGATGGCCCTCTCACAGGTAAAACATTCGTCATCACCGGCACCCTGTCGAAATGGTCACGCAAGGAAGCCGAAGAGCTTGTTGAACAGCTCGGCGGACGCGCGTCCGGTTCCGTCAGCAAAAAAACCGACTATGTCGTAGCCGGAGACAACGCCGGGAGCAAACTGGCCAAAGCCGAGGAACTCGGCGTTGAAGCTCTCAATGAAGCGACGTTTGCCAAAATGGTTGGGGTCGAGCTATGAGCAAGGTCCGTGTGCAGCTCAAAATACAGGGTCGAGTCCAGGGTGTCTTTTACCGTCAATCGACAGTGGAAGCTGCCAACAGCCTGGGCTTGACCGGCTGGGTAAGAAATTGCCTTGACGGTTATGTCGAAGCTGTCTTTGAAGGAGAGAAATTGGCTGTCGACCAAGCTATCGAGTGGTGCCGGCAAGGACCTCCTGCTGCACGGGTGACTGATGTGTCTTTAGAATGGCAGGACTTTGTTGGAGAGCTTGACCGGTTTGGGATTCGCCGTTAACAGAACAGCCGCTCAGAACAAGAGCGGCTGTTTTGGTTCGGGTCCGACTAGACGAAGATGGGCACGGGAAGAATTCTTGAGGCCTTTGTGATGCTCCTATTAACCGGGCGTGGTTTCCATGACTCTTCATAGCTCGTGCTGATCTGACAAGGGAGAAACATTTTGTGAATTATTCTTGCGGATAGTAATACCTCTCAGTAAACGCCCAAGAATGTCAGAGCCTGTAATGATGCGTTTTTCCTCAGCCCAAATAAGGATAATGTCCTTATCGATGATGTCGTCACTCGGGTGGTCCGAATGCACAGTCCACTGACTGATAACGCTATCCAAAGGCGTATTGATATCGTTGACGACGATGGGACGATGGCAATACTGAAAAGGATTCGTTGACGAGTCGTGCAACAAAGCGTCCCTCAGAAAACCGTCCGCATCCATAATCAACAGCGGATGTCCTTCCGGGTCTGTTAATATAAGCCATTTACGTCCCGATCTATTCACCTGGCCCAAAAATGGATCTTCGGGAGATCTTGTGAATTCCGGGAAAACCGGGCGACCGGAGGAAACCGGTAAAGAGATGACGCTTTCTGGGTCGACCGGCTCTCCGACGTGAGTGACGAGCAGGTCATCTATCGCCAGAAAATTCATCGCACCCAAACCCTCAAACCGGTCTATGTCGGCTTCGTCTGCATCAATGTGTTTCCTGATCACTTCCATCAGGTCCTGTTCGCGAAAATATTGAACACCCTCTTTTCCAAGCCACCAGTCCAATACTTTGGCAGAAGGCTTTGCTACGGGATACAGAAGGAACTGGTAGAATCGCAGCAATGGCCCCAGCAGCGAAGCCATTCGCAGGGCATTTCTGGAAAAATAAGCCTGCGGCATGATTTCACCGACCAGGGTGATGACAACGGTAGAAAAAATGAAGGAACTCACTCCGGCAAGGACCGAATCAGAGAGCAGCGTTAACAGGACGTTTATGCCGACATTGCCCCACAGAATAGTCGTCAGGAGAAAATTTGAATCTTTCCTGAAACCAAGGACCTTCGACGCCGCCTTGTTTCCAGATTGGACCTCGACCTCCAGCCGGAGTCTACTGATGCCAAAAAGGGCCAAATTGAGACCGGAAAACATGGCGGATTGAGATAAGCAGAGGAGAATGCAGATCCAGGTGAGGGTCGTCATGGCCTTGTCCCTTTCGACTATTTATTGCTGTGGATTGATTCGCCGCAATGGGGGCAGCTTTGCTGGTCTCTTTTCTTCTGCATTTCTTCAACAAAGCCTGCGCCGAGAACACCTGTGGGTAGTGCAAAGAGTCCAATACCGAGAATGGACACGATTCCAGCGAGAAATTTGCCGAGACCGGTCACGGGATAGATATCACCATAACCAACGGTGGTAAAGGTTGCGACTGCCCACCACATGGTATGAGGAATGTCGGGGAAATTGATCGGTTGAACAGGATTCTCCACATAGTACATCAGGCAGGACGCGATAATCAGCAATATCATCATCATGCCCAAGGTCAGAATCAATTCTTCACGCTTGTTCTTCAATACGCGGGCAAGTAGCTGCAGGGCCTTCATGTAACGTCCGACTTTCGCCAGCCGAACTATGCGGAACAGTCGAAGGGCGCGAATGAATCGCAGGTCAACGCCAAACAGCCCTATCTAAAATGGCATGATTGCGAGTAAATCTATGACTGCCATCGGGGTCACAGCAAAGCGCAATCGACCGGTAATAGATCGGAGATAGCGGGGGTCATTAATGCAAGACCAGAGACGGGCCAGGTATTCGCAGGTCTGCGACAGAGAACAATTCAAAGGTGTCGAAATATGCAGCATACTTTGCCTCAAGCCTATCAACAGACACCAAGATTACAGCCGTGACATTCAAAAAGATCAGCCCGAGGATAAAAATGTCGAACAGACGGCTTACGACGTCACCCTCTTCGGCCACCTCTAATATTTCCCAGGCTCTTTTTTTGCGTGTCATTCCGTAACCTGATTTCTCAAGAACAAAAGTCCAAATTTTATCGTCTGCGCAATTAACTTATTGATTTGAGAAAAGCGTCGAAGCGCCTGCTGTTGGAATAACTAGGCCCTTTGTTTCAACGCTGCGATACGTTGTTCAAGTGGCGGGTGGGTCATGAAGAAGCGCTTGAAACCCTGACCTTTGCCGCCAGAGATACCAAAGGCAGCCATCTGGTCTGGTAGGTGAGGTTGGTCGACATTGCGGCGCAGTTTTTCAAGGGCCGCGATCATTTTTTCTCGCCCTGCAAGATGGGCGCTACCGGCATCAGCGCGGAATTCGCGCTGGCGGCTGAACCAGAAAACGATGAGACTGGCGAGAATGCCAAAGACGATCTGGGCGAGGATTGAGGTAATATAAAAAGCAGGTCCGTGCCCTCTTTCAGTTTTGAACACCATGCGATCGATTAAATGACCCACGACCCGCGAAGCGACGATGACGAATGTATTGACCACCCCTTGAATGAGCGCCAGGGTAATCATGTCACCATTGGCAACATGACTGACTTCGTGGGCCAAAACAGCTTCGGCCTCATCGCGGTTCATGGAGCGAAGCAGTCCTGTGCTCACAGCCACAAGAGCATTGTTGCGGCGCATACCGGTCGCAAAAGCGTTGACATCAGGAGCGTCATAGATTGCGACTTCGGGCATGCCAATGCCGGCAATCTCGGCTTGTTTCCTGACGGTTTGCACCAGCCACACCTCAACTTCACTGCTGGGTGAAGTGATGACTTGTGCGCCAGTCATGCGCTTGGCCGTCCACTTTGAGATAGCCAGTGATATCAGTGATCCACCAAAACCGAAGACGGAAGCAAAAATCAGTAAATTGTACAGGTCGAGGCCCACTCCCTGCTCATCGAGAATCCGGTTGACCCCGAACAAACTCATGACTACGCCGAGCACGAGAACAATTGCGAGGTTGGTAATGATGAACAGCATGACTCTTTTCATATTTTCGTTCTCCACGTGAGTTTAGAGTAGCGCGAACAATATCAGTAAATTTTGCTTCTACCTTACTAGATGATAGTCTCTAAGAGATAAAAATCAACGCTTGGCCGTCTGGCTTGAGAAGCAAAAGTCATAATAGCATCCTTTAAGTGATTTATATGAAAAAGCAGTCTTTACCATGACTGACCGTTTAAAGTTAAAAGTGGGCAAAGAAGAAAGCTTTTTTGCCCAGCAGGCGCAGAAGCAAATCAAGGATTTGAGGGAAAAAGCAGCTCTGGAGAACAACCAGAGATATCAAGAGGAACATAAATATCATTGTTTCCGCTGCGGGACAAAATCGTTGGTAGAGATCCAGAAGGGAAAGGTCTCTATTGACCTTTGTGTCAATGAAAAATGCGGGGCTCTCCACCTTGATGCTGGGGAACTTGATGCCTTGTTCGATGACCAGGGTTTCGTTAAAAAAGCGCGCAAAAGCATCTTTGATATTTTTAAATAACTGATCATGACAGATAATACCGCACCGTCCCGGAGAATCTACAAAGATCTCCAGGATGATTTCTTTAGTGCACTAGGCTACATTGGATGACGCTTCCCTTCTTTTCACTTGTCGTGGGGTTGATGCTGCTCGTTTGGAGTGCGTCCCGCTTTGTTGATGGCGCAGCGTCTGCCGCGCGCTATTTTGGGCTGCCGCCGTTGTTAATCGGCATGGTCATTGTCGGGTTCGGCACGTCTGCCCCAGAGATGGTTGTCTCTGCTTTCGCTGCTCTGCAAAACAATCCAGGCATTGCACTCGGTAACGCCTACGGCTCAAACATCACGAATATTGCCCTCATCCTCGGAGTGACGGCTCTGATCAGTCCCATAGCCGTGCATTCTCTGGTTCTACGTAAAGAGTTACCGATCCTCACTGCCGTGACCGTACTTGCTGTATTCCAACTCTGGGATAATGAACTTTCACGCAGTGATGCATTTGTGCTCTTGGGGGTCTTTGCTAGCTTGATGATCTGGACTATCTGGCAGGGCCTTCACAAAAAGAGTGACTCCCTCGGGGATGAAATCGAACAAGAACTTGAAGGGCGGGTTAAACCCCTTGGTAGATCCCTGTTTTGGCTTGTAATCGGGTTGGTGCTGCTCATAGCGAGTTCCCGGTTGCTGGTGTGGGGAGCGGTAGAGATTGCCCTTGCTTTCGGGGTGAGTGATCTCATCATCGGGCTAACCATTGTTGCCGTGGGAACTTCCTTGCCGGAACTGGCATCATCGATCATTGCTGCCAGAAAAGGAGAACACGATATAGCCCTTGGCAACATACTTGGTTCTAATCTGTTTAACACTCTCGCCGTGGTCGGCATTGCCGGGTCAATTCAACCGATGAGAATCGCTCCTGAAGTAATATCCAGAGACCTGTCCATGATGGTTATCCTGACGGTTTCTCTCTTTATAATCGGCTATGGATTTCGTGGGATCGGCCGTATTAATCGCTATGAAGGTGCTGGTTTACTTGCTTGCTACATCGGCTATACCGGATATTTGCTGGCGAGTAACTTCTAAGAACATTTGCCCATATTATCTTTTGGGTCATGACTAGTTAAGCTACCTACGAGGCATGCTAAACTGCTGTCATGACCCTTACGTTAAAGTGTCTCTGTATTTCTATGGTACGCAGCAAAGGGGACCCTTGCCACAGAACTTGCTTGTTATCAAGACGCTGGTAATCGAGGTTTTGCCCGCTCCTCAACGGAACTCTTTGGTGAAATTCAGACGCTGGAGTTCGCTCCCCAACATCACCAACTCACAATCCGGAGCAAGGACTGTCGAGGCCATCGCCGAGACGACTTCGCCGCCAGGTAGTCGTAGCGCCAGCACGTTGAGACCGGTCCGCGCTCTGATGTGGCTGGTCGCCAGGGTCCGCCCAGCTAGGCTCGCAGGCACGGGGATATAAAAGAGGTCGAACCCCTCACCCAAGATCACTGACTCTCGATTTTGCAATAGAGACATAATGGCCTCGGCTCCTAGTGACGCGTAGCTCAGCACAAAATCTGCGCCAGCCCGGTGGACTGCCTCAATGTTGCGCTCGTGAGTGATGCGACTGATCACCCGGAGCTCCGGATTCAGGCGACGGCAGTACACCGCCAGGTAGATGTTCATGGCGTCATCATTAGTGGTGAGCAACACGCTTGGAGCATCGGCCAACCCCGCCCCCATGAGAAGTTTCAGGTCAGCCGCGTCGCCTATGAACAACTGATCAGCGACTCCCTCCAGAGAGTCCCTCAGCGCCTCATCACGTTCGATCATGTGGACTGTCACTCCACGCTGCCTGAGGGTTTTGGCAGAGACACAGCCTACCTTGCCGCCGCCGATTACGAGCACTGGGTTGAAATTTGTGTTGTAAATCACAAGATAAGTGTCGAGATTAGTGATCTGCTCTCTGGACCCCATCACCACTGGAAAGCTCCCGTCAGCAAGGATCGTTTCGGGCGTAACCGGGACCAGGCGTCCCCGCTCCCACACCGCCACCACGTTCAAACCAAAGGTATCCCTCAATTGCACGTCTCGGAGGGAACGGCCGACCAGCGGGGTGTTATGCACCGGAAACTCTGCGATCAGTAGATCTCCCAAACGCCCGACAACGTGGCAATGGAGATGTCCCGCGCTGACACGGTTGGCGAGATGCTCACCCAGCCAAAGTTTGAGGGGCAGAACGTGATTGCTGCCACTCAACTCCAGCAGGTCGATGGACTGCTCGTGCTCCGCCACCGCAGCAATGGGAACCTGTTGAGAGAGATCCCGGATCGTGAGGGTTATGTTGGTGTTGATCGTATCGGCGCAGTTGGCGACCACCAGCCGGGCTTGTGCCACCTCCAAGGCCTCGTAGGTGCCCCGGCCCTCGACTCTTCCGGTCACCACCGGCATGCCGTCGATATGCATTTGTGTAGCCTTGAGCGGATCCGGTTCGATCACAAAGTGGGCGATGCCATGAAGTCGTAACCGCTCCAGCAACTCCGTGGCCAGGCTGTCGAAGTTACACAGAATGACATGACCTTGAGTGCCGACGGGGACGTTCCTGGGAGCATAAAACCGCATCCTGGACTCCATCCAGGGCGCGTAGAAGAACCGGATGAATACGAACGGTAGCACGATCAGGAGAAGGACAACGCCAGTCAGGAGGACCACGATACTGAACAGGCGACCCAGATCGCTGTGGAAGGTGATGTCACCAAATCCGAGGGTGGTCATGACCGTAAGAGCCCAGTAAACGCCCGTGACCCAAGAGTGCTCCTGCCCCTCGACATGGTACATGATCAGGCGGAATCCGGTAGCAAAGAGCGCAACGGTCGCAATCAACAGAAGCGAATAACTTGCTAGAGCCCGGATGTTGGGGCGTGCACGTGCCGGGATAAGGAGAGACAATAACTGGCTTGTGAAAAACTTCATCGAGCATCCTTGCGCATATGACTCGTTCTTGAGAAACAGACTTATCGCTTGTCGACCATGTTATATGCTTGGAAACCATATGTCCGTTATCAAGACGCCGCCTTCTGGGTTCTTCTCACCTCAATCTCTGGCAAGAAAAATCCATCAAAGGCCTGCTACAGTCCGAAAATAACATAGTTGAAAGTATTGTTTGCGAAGAATTTGTTGACGGAGTGCATCGTCCCGCTGGAAAATTTTATTCACATATTCATTGTCTACACTATGCAGGAGCATCACACAACTTTCCTATAAAGATTCCGACACTGTTTGATAACCTCAAATTTGGCATAAATGCGAGATTCTCTCGGCCCCTGAAATAAGAAAAGGGCAGCCAAACGGCTGCCCTTTTCATGACCCATGACTGAAGGAGGCAATCAATCAGAAGCGGATCAGCGCTCCGGCGTGCGGACCGGAGAATTTTGCATCAACCAGAACACCATCTTCATCAATGTCCATATCCAGATACCGGTAGCCGGCGAAAAGTGCCACCATGGGGATCGGTGAATACTCCACCTGGGCATCGACATCCGTTAAGCTGTTGCCTTTGTATTCAAGATAGCCTACCCGACCGACCAAACCGAGATAATCGGCGAAGGCGATGCGGGCTCTCGCACCCAGAGACGGGATCGGCACACCGACGCTCTCTGACTGGTACATGTTAAGCCCCTTGTCGTTGCATTTCGACCCGGGTATCGATGTACTTGATCGCCACTTCCGGACCGATCTGAATCCGTAGCGGCAGGTCGTCCATATTGATCAGGAACCAGGCCAGGCCGGCTTCGTAGATATCGATATCAATATCGCTGTCAATTCGTTGCCCCGCCGACGAAGGTTTCACCACTGAAATCGATGTCCCGGGACAGGACGCTTGAACCGCTGAAGCTCATCGGCATATAGCTGGCAAATAGTCGAACCCCCCCCAACTGAAAAGCGGCTTCGGCGAAGAAACCGTGGTCGTCATCGATCCCCAGGTCACCTTCGATGTCCAGGGCGTCTCCGCCGACACCGACATCTCCGGAGGGCTCCAGTTTGTAATAGCCACCTTTTAGCGAGACGATCTCATCGGCCAGGGTTGGAGATGCCAGTAAGCCTACTAGCGCTACGACAATCATCATTCGCTTGGTGAAAAGCATGGGGCACCTCCATTTCTGAACTGCATTCAGATCTGCAACACTGTCGTCTGCCGTTGTACGGAGATAAGAGCAAGGGGTATACCAATTCGCCGCATGAGCTAAAGTAAGACAAAAACGGATAAATCCCGGCGGGTTGAACATGCATATTTTTATTCGGAGTCCGGGGTTCCGCAGCGGGGGGAGGAGATGTTGACAATCATGGGTAGGGGCTTATGCGAAATGACCGGATACCGGGTATCTCGCGGCAGGCTCATCACGGTTCGGAACAATTTGAGGATCGCTACGCGACACGATCCGGTTGCTGTCACTCTTCTATGCCCTCTTCTGTCAGGCTGAGACTTTCCCGGTACACATCACTGACAGGCAGGCCATATTCCTTGGCGATCATTTTGACCGCCTCACGACGCGACAGACTTTTTTCATCCAGCAGGTTGCGCAAGGCATCACGCGCATTCATCTGCGGGCCCTCGGCGCTTGGCGGAAGGATCAGCACGAGCTCGCCTTTCACCGGTTGTCGCGAAAAATGTGCGACAGCGTCATCTGCCGTACCGTGAAAAAACTCCTCGTGCAGCTTGGTCAGTTCCCTGGCAACAACCAGCGAACGCTTTCCACCCAAGACCTGTGCCAGGTCGTTCAGAGCGGCAATCAACCGGTGCGGGGTTTCATAAAAGACCAAGGTGCGCTGTTCACCAGCCAGGCGTTTGAGCAGGTCGGTCCGCGCCTTGGCACGCGATGGCAGATAACCTTCAAAGATGAAACGATCGGTTGCCACGCCGGAGGCGCTGAGCGCCGCGACCAGGGCAGACGCTCCGGGGATCGGCACCACCGGCACGCCGGCAACCCTGCAGGAGGCGATCAGGCGATAGCCGGGATCCGCGATGCACGGTGTTCCGGCGTCGCTGATCAGGGCAACATTTTCACCGGCTTGCAGGCGTTCCAGGATTTCTCCGTACCGCTGCCGCTCGTTATGGTCGTGGTACGACAACAACGGCTTCCGGATACCGAAGCGATCAAGGAGTTTGCGACTGTGACGGGTGTCCTCTGCAGCCACCAGGTCAACTTCACCGAGGGTTGTTACCGCCCGATAGGTGATGTCTTCCAGATTGCCGATTGGTGTCGCCACTACGTAGAGCGTTCCCGGGGTCTCTTTACCATGCCCTTCCTGCATAGCTGTCAGGAGCCCTTCCTTTTTTTCCCGACGGCAATCTGATCGAGTTCAGCAAGCCATAATGCAGCGCTGGCGTCACTCGGCATGCGCCAGTCTCCACGGGGCGACAGGGAAACCGTGCCGACCTTGGGGCCGTCCGGCAGACAGGACCTTTTGAACTGCTGGGAGAAGAAGCGGCGATAGAAAAGCTGCAGCCATTTCAGGATCTCGTCCCGCGGGTAGTCTTCCGCGAAGGCTCGTGAAGCCAGATCCAGTATCTTCCGCGGGGCAAACTGGTTGCGAACTACGTGGAAAAGGAAGAAATCGTGCAGCTCGTAGGGTCCGACATGGTCCTCGGTCTTCTGAGCTGATCTCACCGGACTCATCCGGTGGCAGCAATTCAGGCGAAACCGGGGTCGCGCAGATATCGCGCAGGACGTCCGCCGCTCTGCCGCTGAATTCGGCCTCGGCACACCATTCGATCAGATAACGCACGAGCGTTTTCGGAACCGATGCATTGACCCCGTACATAGACATGTGATCGCCATTGTAGGTGGCCCAGCCGAGCGCCAGCTCCGACAGGTCGCCGGTGCCGATGACCAGGCCACCGACCTGGTTCGCCAGATCCATGAGAATCTGGGTCCGCTCTCGGGCCTGGGAATTCTCATAGGTGATGTCATGGTTCTCTGGGTCTTGACCGATATCGGCAAAGTGTTGATGGACAGCGGCATCAATACTGATTGTGCGGAGACTGACACCGAGTTCACCAGCAAGGGCTTGCTGCATTACCCCGGGTCCTGTCGGTAGTCCCGAAGCCGGGCATCGTTATAGCCTGGATATCGTCCCGGGACCAGCCAAGGCGGTCGAAGGCTTTGATTGTCACCAACAGCGCCAGGGTCGAATCGAGGCCGCCGGAAATCCCCACCACGGCTTTCTGGCTGCCGGTATGCATCAGGCGTTTCATCAAACCGGTTGTCTGGATGGCAAAGATTTCTTCACAACGGGCCTGCCGTTCGGCGGGATCAGCCGGAACGAAAGGGGTCTTGGGCATTGGCCTGAGCAGTTTGTCTGCATCACGCACCGTGACCTCGACCGGCACCAGCAAAAAGTCCTGCTCCGCCTGACAGGCGGCGAAGCTGTTGTTGCGCAAGCGTTCGTGGACCAGTCGCTGGATATCAATATCGGCAATGGCGATCTGGCTAGTAAACTGGAAACGTTCGGTCTCATCAAGGATCTGGCCGTATTCCGCGATCAGTGAATGCCCGGAGAATACCAGGTCGGTGCTCGATTCGCCAGGCCCGGCCGATGCGTAAATATACGCAGCCAGACAGCGCGCCGACTGTGCCTGGACCAGGG
Source organism: uncultured delta proteobacterium (assembly GCA_963825575.1). GTDB lineage: Bacteria > Desulfobacterota > Desulfuromonadia > Desulfuromonadales > BM103 > JAFDBW01. The sequence continues at coordinate 15,900 of CAWGUB010000010.1, read as the reverse complement.
CCCGTCGATAATCGCATTTCCCCAGTATCTCAGGACTCGCAGAAAGGTTGATCAGCAGGGTCGCACCGGCGGAGGCCATGGCGCCACTCGGGGGACTGGCCACCCAGGCATCTTCGCAGATTTCGATGCCGAACAGGCAGTCCGGCATACCATCTACGTCAAACAGCAGGTCGGTGCCGAACGGCGGAGCTTCTTCGAGCCAGGCCAGCTGGTCATCGACCAGGTCAAAAGCACTCGAGAACCAGCGTTCTTCATAGAATTCCTGGGTGTTCGGCAAGTAGGTTTTCGGCACCACACCACAGATCCGCCCATGGCTCATGACAACGGCCGCGTTGAACAATCGCCCGGACTGGCGCACCGGTGCTCCGACAATCAGGATCATCCCGGTCTGATCACTCAAGGTGGTCAGGGTGTTGAGCCCCTCGCGGACCCGTTCAAGCAGGCTCTGCTGGTAAAACAGATCGCCGCATGAATAGCCGGTCAGGGACAGCTCGGGGAAGACCACCAGCTGCGCCCCCTGGTCAGCGGCCTGCAGGGTCGCCTCTTCGATAGCCGCCAGGTTGAAGTCAACGTCGGCGACTTTCAGTGCCGGCGAGATCGCCGCAACCCGGATCATACCCATTTCTCGCAGCAACATTGACACTGGCAACTCCTTGAACCGGCAAGTCAGGTAATGGAAATAACTGAAAGAACTAATATTTTAATTGGCTAATGGGGGAAAAGCAAACAGAACAAACGATCTGGCTCAATTAAGGACAGTTCGGCAACCGGCGGGATCAGGCCTCGAAAGCTCCGGGGATGTGTTCAACCTCGAAGTCACTGCCTTTGACCAGGATTGAGACTACGTCGAAACGTGGCTGCAGGCTCTTTGCCGGACTGTTGTTCAGATACCACTTGGCCGCCCGGATTATCTGCCGCTGCTTGCGTGGGCCGACAGCTTCGGCAGGAGAGCCGAAGGCTGAGCTGCGCCGGGTCTTAACCTCGACGAAAACCAGGGTGCGACGATGACGTGCAACCAGGTCGATCTCGCCGACCGGAGTGTTGAGATTACGTTGCAGGATTGTCATGCCAAGGCGCTGCAAGTACTGCGCAGCGGCATCTTCGCCGATGCGCCCAAGGCTCAGCCTTGCTTCAGTCATGGCGTTTCACAGTGTTCCCTGACCCCGGCGAAGGTCCGTCGATGGCAGATACAAGGCCCATACAGGGCCACGGCGTCGCGGTGTTTCTGACTGCCGTAACCCTTGTGACCGGAGAAACCGTACTCAGGGAAGAGCCGGTCATAGGTGAGCATGATGCGATCCCGTACGACCTTGGCGATAACCGATGCCGCAGCGATCGAAAGGGAACGGCAGTCACCCTTCTTCAGCGTCTTCTGCTCGATCCCCAGGGGAACGGGGGTAATCCCGTCGACCAGTAGAAAATCCGGCGCGACCGGCAGGCGCTTCACGGCGCGTGACATCCCCAGCAGGGTCGCCTGGAGGATGTTGATCCGGTCGATTTCAGCGGCGCGGCTGACACCTATGCCGACCGCCAGAGCCTGCTCGTAAATCATCGGGAAGAGTTGATTGCGCTTCTTTTCGGAAATCTGCTTGGAGTCATTCAGTCCGGGCAGTTCAAAATCTTCCGGCAGGATCACCGCAGCAGCGACAACCGGGCCAGCCAAAGGGCCGCGGCCGGCTTCGTCGATGCCGGCAACGGCACGATAGCCATGACGTCGTGCCATAGCCTCGAAGAAGAGCTGTGATTGTTGAGTTTCCGGGAAGAGTTCCATTGACCAAGGCCTTGCAGGATTGGCCAACAGTATTCATGAATTGGCAAGGCAATTCAATAAAAAGAAACCGACAAAACACTCCGGTGAGTGAAAACCTGGTAAAGTCAGGGCCCTCAGACGACGGTTCTGCGGTCAGCGAGGGCGGGATAATCGTTGTCCTTCTCCAAGTCTCTCAATGGTCCTTTTCTGACAACAATCCAGCCATCAGATCGCCTGAACCTGGCCACCCTGTCCAAAGAGAGAAAAACATTAAACGCTTGCTTAGCCATCAGACAAACAGCACCATCTTTTAACTCAACATCGACTTTCATGGACATCTTAAAGTTACTCCAGCTTGCGCAGGCCTAAAAAACCTCGATAAATTAATATTTTAACAGTTTACACCAGTACCGGCTCAGGTCAACAGGATAAAGGGATTAACAATGTCTGAGCTTCCCAAGCCAGGAACAGAATAATCATATTTTGAAGGTCCTGGAAGCGCCGGGATTTTTCCGGCAAGGGGTGTCAGACAAAAAAAGCCCCGGCCGATTGGCCGGGGCTTGAAAAGATTATGTTTTGCCAGCTTAGCGGAAGCGCACTTCCTTGATACGTGCGGCTTTACCCTGCAAATTGCGCAGGTAGTAAAGCTTAGCGCGGCGAACCCGGCCGACCATCATCACCTCAACCTTGTCGAGGACCGGTCCGTGCAGGGGGAAAACCCTCTCTACGCCCATGCCATTGGAGACCTTGCGCACGGTAAAGGTCGAACCCACACCATTGTTACGGCGCTTGATGCAGACACCCTGAAAGACCTGGATACGCTGCTTGTCGCCCTCAGTGATCTTGACGTGTACACGCAGTGTATCCCCTGCCTTGAACTGGGGGATGTCTTTCCTCATATTTTCCATGCCGATGTAATTGACAACGTTCATCGTTTTAGCCTCCTCAGATAAGCGAACCGCTTATTTACCGTATTATAGAGAAAAGTGTCAAGACAAAAAAATGATTTTTTTCCTTCATCTGCGGTTGTTCGGCATCGTTAAGGGCCCCTTGCCGAGATGGGCCTTAGCGGCTCGTATCATCTCAAGGCTCGACAATACGGATCGATGCATTTGCGAGCATCGACTCCATCTCCTGCAGAACCTGCGGGTCATCTCCAGGGGCGGTAAAGTAGAGGAAGAACCAGTGCCTTTCAACCGTACCGATGTAGCCCCGGAAAACCATCGGGTCGCCATGTCTGAGGAATTTTACCGAGAGCAGGTAGGTGTCCCTTGCACCATCAAACTTGACCGCCCTGACATCCCATATGGCGTCTGTCACATCATTCTCGTTTGCCAGACTGCGGGCAGCGTATTCCGCAGAATTTTTCAGCATCCTGGAGTTCGGGGCCGAAGCCCCCTCATCAAGCGGGCTGAAGTCGATATCAAGGTGCGCGCCGCTGGAGGCATGGTAGACAATCGCTTCGTTCGACGCCAGCCTCTTGCGGGCGACTATTTCAATCTGCTCAGGTGTCGCTTTGGCTGCTGCAGGTTCATGGGCGACGTGACGGGCTGTCTCCTTCACCAGCGCCTCGGGAGGATCGGTCGAGTGAACCGTCCAGCCGCCGACAGGATCGAGGTTAAAGACCAGGTTTTTGCTAACAGTTAATCCGGCAGCGTCCGGAGAGGCCGCAAACAGGGACAGCATCAGAACCGCAATCAACAGGCGCCTGAACATATTCATACTCCAGCCTTCAAGATATAAAAGTTGTAACTCATACCATACGACAAGGCACGACGCTTTGGAAACACCTGAGGCTATGGCAGGGGCAGGGGCGAATTCTGTTCGCCGAGCAACCGGTCGATGACAACCGCTGCGGCAGTACGCACAGAGAGATGATTGTAGCGACCGGCCCGAACCGGGGCCAGGCAGGGGCGTTCAGAGGTGTACAGCTCCGGGGCCAAACCATGCCCGGTACCGAAGACCAGCAACACGGGCTGTCGTGCAGCCAGCGCTCTCGCGTCCGCGTAGTCGATGCCGTTCTCGTGGCCGGCACCGGTCAGGACGGCAACGCCTTCCTGTCCGTTCAGGGAGCACCAGTCTGCAAAGGCAGTATCAAAGCTGTCGGTCACCTGCAGGCAGTCGAGGGCACGACACCGGTCAGGGTTGTAGCTGGCGCCATACCCTTCCTGCCAATGTTTGACAATCCTGGCGGTAAGGAGCTGCTGTTCTGCGGCGGGAGTCACAATGTAATAGCGGCACAGACCGTAAGTCGTCGCCAGGCGGGCCAGATCATGGATGTCCAGATTGGTGACCGCGGACGTCACCACATCACCGCGTCGGTCCAGGACCGGGTGGTGCACCAGGGCAATCGCCATCGGCTTGAGCATTACGTGGCCTGCTTTCCCGACAAGGACCGCAACTCTTCGAGAAAACGTCGATCGTCGTCGGTCAAAGGAGCCTCATCAAGAAGTTCCGGACGCCGCTCCAGGGTGCGCCGCAACTGCTCGCGGCGTCGCCAGCGGGCGATGGCCTGGTGGTTGCCGGAAAGCAGGATTTCGGGGACGCGGTTTCCGTTGAATTCCGCAGGGCGCGTATACTGCGGATATTCAAGCAGGCCGTCGCTGAAGCTGTCTGTCAGGGCGCTGCCCGCGGCGCCGAGAACGCCCGGCACCATGCGTGCCGTCGCATCGAGCACCACCGCTGCCGCCAGTTCGCCGCCGGTCAGGACAAAATCGCCCAGCGAGACCTCTTCGTCGACCAGTGATCGGATTCGCTCGTCGTAGCCCTCATAACGGCCACAGACCAAAACCAGCCCGGAATCGCGACTATAACGTTCGGCATCGACCTGGCGAAAAGGTTTGCCCTGCGGCGACATGAGCAGGACGCGAGATCGCGGACTCTGTTTTTTGAGATCGGCTAGAGCAAAGGCAACCGGGTCGACCTTCATGACCATACCGTCACCGCCGCCGTACGGGGTATCATCCGTAACCTGGTGCCGGCCTTCAGCCCAGTCACGCAGGTTGTGCAGGTTGACGGTGATCAGCCCCTTGTCAACCGCTTTGCCAATGATGCTCGCCTGAAGAGGACCTTCAAGCATGCCCGGGAATAGTGTCAGGATATCGAAACGCATGGGTGCCTTATTCCTCATCCCCAGTTTCAGGGATCAGTCCGTCCGGCAGATCAACATGCAGACAATCTTTGTCGCGATCAAGTTCTACCAGGAAAGGTTCGACAGCCGGAACCAGGATTTCCCCTGCCGGGCCCTCAATTTCCAGGATGTCGTGCGCCGAAGTACTGAACATGCCCACGACCCGGCCGATCTCGCCGTGCTGGCGATCAACCACGGTCAGCCCCTCCAGGTCGGACCAGTAAAACTGGTCATCGTCGAGCTCCGGGAGGTCGGCGTTGTCCATCAGTACGGAAGCCCCTATCAGGCCTTCCACTGCAACGAGGGTCTCCAGCCCGGAGAGTCTCAACAGAATGTTCTGCTTGTGGGGAGAGGATCGGACAGCTTCGTGTCGGACCGGGAGGCCCTCGCTGTCCCTAAGATAAACCGTTCGAGCACCCGGCAAGGCCAAGTCCCCGGTCGGCAGTGGGCGAATTTTCAGGTCGCCCTTGAGACCGTGAGTGCCGATGACGACACCCACTTCCAGCAAATCTTCCGACTTGTCTTTCATCATTCCAGGATCTGCAGCACGGCTCTCTTGTTTTCGCGTGTCGCTTTGGCGTTCAGCAGAGTACGCATGGCCTTTGCCGTTCGTCCCTGTTTGCCGATGATACGCCCCATGTCCTCCTGGGCAGCAGCCAGTTTGACGAGAATCGTACCGTCGACGTCCACTTCTTCAGTGACGGTGATCGCGTCCGGATTGTCCACCAGAGCTTTGGCGATGAATTCGATGAGCTCTTTCATGGCGTCCTTCCTTTGCTGACAAAAGTCAACTTCCTCGGGCGCCGCAAAAGCTCAGGGACTTAAGCCTGCTTGAATTTGGCCCAGATCCCCTGCTTGCGCAGCAACTGACGAACCGTGTCGGTCGGCTGAGCACCTTTGTTCAGCCACTCTAGGGTCCGCTCTTCAACAACGTTGAACATCGGGGGATCCTGCCTCGGATCGTATTGCCCCAGTTTTTCAATAAAACGGCCGTCACGGGGAAACCGCTCGTCCGCAACAACAACCTGGTAAAAAGCTTTCTTCTTGGCGCCACCGCGGGCCAGCCTGATTTTTACTGACATTGACTTCTTTCCTCCTGAGCTTGTGACTCTTGTTAATTTATGGGGTAACCCCTGTGTTATTGATTATTATCTGTCATACCATCCGACACCGGATCGGGCAGCAGCTTACATCGGAAAACCACCAGGGCCCATCATGCCGCGCATACCTTTGGGGCCCATCTTCTGCATTTTCTTCATCATCTTCTGGGCTTCGGTGAATCGTTTGAGCAGCTGATTGACGTCCTGCACCCTCGTGCCGCTGCCATTGGCGATACGCAACCGCCTGGAGCCATTGATGATCTTGTGATTTCGTCGTTCCTTGCGCGTCATCGAGTTGATGATCGCCTCGATCTTTTTCAGCTCATCGTCGGGGAGCTGCATCCCCTTCATCTTCTTGAGGGCCTTGCCCGCCCCCGGAATCAGCGAAAGCATCGACTCCATCGATCCCATCTTCTTGATCGACTTGAGCTGCTCCCTGAATGTCTCCAGGGTGAAACCATCATCACGGAGACGCTGCTCCAGGTTGGCGGCTTCCTTCTCGTCGAAAGCGGCTTCGGCCTTCTCGATCAGGGAGAGTACATCTCCCATACCCAGGATACGCTGTGCCATCCTTTCGGGATGGAAGGTCTCCAGGGCCTCCAGCTTTTCTCCCATACCGACCAGCTTGATCGGCTTGCCCGTGACTGCCCGTATCGACAGGGCGGCACCACCGCGGGCATCACCGTCGAGCTTGGTTAGCACAATCCCGGTCAGGCCAAGGCGCTCGTTGAAGGAACTGGCCACGTTGACCGCATCCTGACCGGTCATGGCATCCGCCACCAGCAGGATTTCACGCGGCTCCACGCTGGAGCGAATCCTCTCCAGCTCCTGCATCAGCGTATCATCGATATGCAGGCGGCCGGCGGTATCGAGTATCAGTGTATCGTAACCCTGCCGGTCGGCAAACTCGAGGGCCTGACGACAAATCTCGACCGGGTCCTGATCGGCTCGGCTGTCGAACACCGGGACATCGATCTGACGGCCGAGTGTTTTAAGCTGTTCAATAGCAGCAGGCCGGTAAACATCAGCCGGGACCAGCAACGGATTGCGCTTTTCCTTGCGCAGTTTGAGGGCCAGTTTGCCGCAGGTTGTGGTCTTGCCCGCACCCTGAAGGCCGCAGAGCATGATCGGTACCGGCGGACGCGCGCCCAGGTCAAGCTGGTTGTTTTCCGACCCGCCCATCAACCGGCCCAGTTCGTCACGGACAATCTGGATGACCTGTTGACCCGGGGTCAAACTCTCGAGGACATCATGACCAACCGCACGTTCACGAACCGCGGCCACGAAATCCTTTACAACCTTGAAATTGACATCCGCTTCCAGAAGTGCCAACCGCACTTCACGCAGGGCCTGCTGGATGTTCTCTTCGGAGAGGCGCCCACGTCCGCGCAACTGCTTGAAAACGTTGTCAAATTTCTCGGTTAAGGTATCAAACATCTGCCAGTCACTTTATTGCCCGAATTGCAGTATGGACAAATGTTGCACTTTAGTGAACCCGCGAGGACTTTGTCAAGCGAAAACAGGGCGTCTTCCGGCTCCGCCGCCGCATAACTCAGCCGGGTTTTACCGCCAAGTAGGCACCCGCTTTACGTTGGTGCAATTCAACCGGTGGCAGGTTTTCGTTGGCAAGCACCGCCAGCAGTTCATCTTTGACTTCAGGCGAGAAACGCAAGGCAAGGCCGCAGTCTGAGTTCAGCTGCCGGGGGACCGGAATCAGAAGGAAGTCCACCTTCGCAGACTTGAGAATTTTCTCGGCCTTGAGAACCCGATGGATCGAATGGAATATAGCGACGAAGTCGTTCTCTTTAACCATCAACACATCCTGTATAAGTTTTCAGCGGCGGGCATCATGTCACGATTGGGTGACCGTGGCAAGATTTGCGTCGTGGACAGAGAAAACATACATACCAGCATTGGTGTTTAGAAGGGCAACAGATGGTTATCTGTTGCCCTTGTGCTTTTTTTGAAAGACAAAACCGGCGGGTCGCGTCCCGCCAAACGCCATACTTTTGTCCGGCAACAAAAGTATGCAAAAGTGCCTGCTCCTTGCGGAGGGCATCTCCTTTGCCGGATGTCTGAGTCATCAATAGACGACAGAGCTCAAGAAGCCGGCCCGTTACAGGGGGGCCTTCCTTGCAGTGTGACTTACAAGGGAAAAGCCTGAAAAGCACAACCACTGAAACAATCCTCCACAGAAGGAGAGGCTCACAAGAGCCTCGTCACCTGCGGGGGAAGCGTAGGCTTTTGCTCGATTAGAATAATTCGGATTGAGGTTGCCGCCTTGACGAACCAGACATGCCCAGCGCAGCGCAGGCCCTTTTCTGCTTACTCTTTTGGGCCAGCAAAAGAGTAAGGCGCAGTCGGGGGGCGCGACCCCCGGATTTTTCTTTTGTCTTTAAGTTCCAAAGTCCAATGTAAAAGGGCAACAGATTAACCATCTGTTGCCCTTAGTTTCATAAAAACTCCACTTCCAGGTAAAAAAACAACCCCCGCATCGCTGCGGGGGTTGTCAACAATCTGCAGGGCCACCCGGTCTCGGATGGCCCTGGGAAGATAACTGCAATCCGGGTAATGCCTAGAAGTGATGCACAAACCTCAGGTTGTAACGCTCACCTTCGGGGCGGTTCTCAGCACCGCTTTCGAAGTAGGCGTTAGCAAACAGATGCGTATCCTGGGAAAAGTGGTAAACCAGTCCGGGGCCGATCGCGAAGACCTTTTCGTCGTCATTGGCATCATTGCCCTCGACCTTGGTATGAGTGATCTGGTCGAACCAGTAGCCGTTGATACCGAGGCGCAACTGTTTGGGAAGCACTTCGTAGGCCGCCGCAAAATTAGCATGGATAGCATCGCCTGGTTCCAGATCCAAATCCACGGGGGAAAGGCCTACCGGGGTTGCCCGAAACTCATCGTTCTTGTCATTCCAGAGGTAATGCAGGCGCCAGGAGACCGTCGCCTTGGGGCCAAGGAAAACGGTTGCTGCCCAATACGGATTGAAGGAAAAATGGTTGCTGCCCTGGTTGAGGTTTTTGTCGTCATCGTAATCACCGGTCGGCCAGATGGTCTGGAATTCAATCCGGTTGAGCATGATCGGCCCGTTTTCGCCCATAATCGGGTCCCACTGGATATAAGGGCCGACCAGCAGGTCACCGACGCCGGTTCCATTGTCACTCAGGTAGAGGGAATCCACGTCAAGGGAGACAATGGGCAGCATCACGTTGAGCCCCCATTTGCCACCGAACAGCACGGCCTGGTCCGATTGATAGATATACTGGTTCATGAGGATCCAGACATCTACCTCATTATTACCGGGAGGGCCGTCTTTCAGATCATCCGCGGTGTAAAATTGCAGGTATTCAGAGATGTAATGTCCGGGACCGGCAGGTGGTCCACCATCGAGGAAACTCGTGAAACCGAGATTGACGTTCGGTTGCAAATAGGCAAAAGCCGAGCCGGAAAATAACAGCAGTGCAACCCAGACAGACAGGACAAGACGCAAATGTTTCATTGTTTTACCTCCCGAGAACCATAATTATTAGTCAGACATCTATCCGACGATGCTGGCAAGCATCACTGTTATTCATGTTTTTGTCAAGCTTCAGCAGCAGACCTAGTGCGCTTCGCGCCAATTGCTCCCACTGCCGACTTCGACGAGAAGCGGCACGCTCAAGTCGACGGCCCCCTGCATTTCCGATTTGACAAGAGCTGAGACCTTTTCGAGCTCTGCATGCGGGACATCGAAAACCAGCTCATCATGCACCTGTAAAAGCATGCGGGCTTTCAAGCCTTGTTCGGCGAGACGGGCAGCAATCCTGACCATGGCAAGCTTGATGATGTCGGCAGCCGAGCCCTGTACCGGATAGTTGATGGCGTTGCGTTCCGCGTAACCACGCACCGCGCCGTTTTTGCTGTTGATTTCCGGGATCGCACAGCGTCTGCCGAGCAGGGTCGTCACGTACATCTTTTCGCGGGCCTCGGCGATACAGGCGTCCATGAAGGTTCGGATACCTGGATAGCGCTCAAAGTAGGTATCAATGAACTGCTGCGCCTCGCGACGATTGATGCCAAGCTGTTTGGCCAGACCGAAGGCGCTGATGCCATAGACAACGCCGAAATTAATCGCCTTGGCTGCGCGACGCTGTTCGTCGGTCACCATTTCGGGGAAAAGTCCGAGCACCTCGCTGGCCGTGCTGCGATGGATATCCTCACCACGGGCAAAGGCCTCCTTGAGCGCCGGCTCGTCTGCCATATGGGCGAGGATGCGCAATTCGACCTGTGAGTAATCTGCCGATAAAAGGACGCAACCGTCGGATGGGACGAATCCCTCGCGGATACGCCTGCCCTCTTCGGTCCGGATCGGAATATTTTGTAGATTAGGATCACTCGATGAAAGTCTGCCGGTAGCCGTCACTGCCTGGTTGAAGCTGGTATGAATGCGACCGGTTTCGGGATGGATCAGTTTTGGCAAGGCATCCGTATAGGTCCCCTTCAGTTTCATCAGAGAGCGATAATCGAGAATCTTCGCTGCAATCTCGTGCTCCTCGGCGAGGTTGTTCAGCACCTCCACGTCGGTCGACCAGCCGGTCTTGGTCTTCTTGCCCTTGGGCAGGCCAAGGTTCTCGAACAACACCTCGCCGAGCTGCTTCGGCGAACCGATATTGAAGGGGCCACCGGCCAGCTGATGGATGTCGGCCTCGAGGACGGTAAGCTTTTTCTCCATGTCGGCGGAGAGCCCACCGAGGAACTCCGGGTCGATCCGAATACCGGCCCGCTCCATGCCAACCAGTATCTGCAGCAGGGGTATCTCCACGTCGTTGAGCAGTTTATCCTGTTGCTGCTCGGTCACCATCAACACGAGTTTTTCATAAAGGCGCAGGGTGATGTCAGCGTCCTCGGCAGCATAGGTGGTCGCCTTCTCAACCTCGACCTCTTCGAACCCGATCTGTTTCTTGCCGCTGCCGGCGACCTCGCTGTAGCTGATGGTCTGGTAGTTGAGCAGCTCGGCGGCCAGGTTGTCCATGCCGTGGGATCGGGCGGCCGGATTGGCCAGGTAACTGGCCAGCATGGTGTCATAGATCGGGCCACCGACTTCGACGCCGGCCCGCGCCAGGACCAGGATATCGTACTTGAGGTTCTGTCCGATCTTCAGGTGACGGGGCGAAGCAAGCAGAGGCCTGACTGTATCTAGGACCCTGTCGAGCGGCAACTGCTCGGGCATCCCGAGGTAGTGGTGCCCGACCGGGACGTACCAGGCCTCACCCGCTGTCACGGCAAATGAGAGACCAACCAGTTCGGCACGCATGGCATCCAGACTGGTGGTTTCCGTGTCAAAAGCGAAGCGTTCGGAACCTTCAAGCGCTGCGACCAGCTCTGCAAGTCCGGATTCCGTCAATACCGCCCGGTAGCCTGCGCCTTCAGCTCGATCTTTTGTGTCAACAGCAAACTCCTGAAGCAGCTTGTAAAACTCACATTCCCTGAAGAGCTTGGTCAAGGCTTCACGGTCCGGCTCGGTCAAGGCAAAGGCATGATCGTCAACCTCCAGGTCAAGATTATCAACAAGCGTCACCAGTTTTTTGGACAGTCTCGCCAAATCGGCAAACTTCTCCAGGTTCTCACGACGCTTGCCCTTGAGTTGATCAAGACTGGCGAGCAACGTTTCGATATCACCATACTCGTCGATCAGCATTTTTGCGGTCTTCTCGCCGATCCCCGGGACACCGGGAATATTGTCGGAGCTGTCCCCGGACAGGGCCTGGACCTCGATGACCTTGTCCGCAGCGCCAAAACGCTCGGCGACCTCGGCCGGACCGTAGACCTTGTCCTTCATGGTGTCGAGCAGGTGAATGCGATCGTTGACGATCTGCATCAGGTCCTTGTCTCCAGTCACCACGGTGATGTCCATTCCCTGGGCGGCAAATTTTTTCGCTAGAGTGGCGATAATATCGTCCGCCTCGAAACCAGGCATTTCGATACCCGGCAGGCCGAATGCCTCCACGACCCTTTTGATATAAGGAATCTGTGGCACCAGGTCTTCCGGCATCGCCGCACGGTTGGCTTTGTATTCGGGATAAATGTCTTTACGGAAAGTCGGCCCCTTGCTGTCGAAAATCACCGCCAGCTGATCCGGTTTCAGGTCGCGCATCACCTTGAGTAGCATATTGGTAAAGCCGTAGATGGCGTTGGTGGCCATTCCCTGCGAATTACTCAGGTGACGAATGGCATAGTAGGCCCGGTAGATATAACTCGAACCGTCGATCAGGAAAAGCCTCTGGGGCTGGTCAGACATATGGCGATGCTCCTTCAGGGTCAGGTGGCGGGTATTATTTCACAAGATGTGCAAGAGGCAAAGGAGAAGAAAATCTGAGGCAAAGTGAATATGACCACTAACTCACCAGGACGTGGTTGACAATACGTTCTGAAATGATTAGCTTTTCTAAGGATTTATCTTTGCAATGAGGAGCTGTATCCATGACTGATGAAAATGAGTTTAATGATCTGATGTCCGATTTTGAAATAGATCATGACAAAATGAACGAGATTATCGAGGAACACGCCAACGAGGGGGGGTTGGTTGTGGCTTCGGAGGTCCTGCCGACAGGATTGCCGATCATACCGCTGCGCCCGCGACCAGCCTTCCCCGGCATCATGATCCCCCTGGTTCTCAACGGCCAGGCGCAGGTGGCGGCAATGCACCAGGCTATGGAGCACCAGGCCCAGTCGATCGGCCTGGTCATGGTCAGAGAGCTTGATGGTGATGACAGCATTGAGAACCTGCACAAGGTCGGCGTCGCCGCAAAAATCATCAAGGTCCTCCACACCGAGAAAAACGCAGCACATGTACTGGTCAACAGCCTGGAACGTTTTGAGATCGAAGATATTCAGGAACGCGGGATGACGATATACGCACGGGTGCGCTACCACTTTGCCACCGAGCTTTCGGTCAACCCGGAATTGCGCGCCTACTCGATGGCGATCCTCTCAACCCTCAAGGAGCTAGTCCAGATCAACCCGCTCTACAGCGAGGAGATCAAGCTCTTCCTGAACCGGTCCAGCCTTGATGATCCGGGTCGCCTGGCCGATTTCGCCGCGAACCTGACCAATTCTGACGGTCAGCAGCTGCAGGATATCCTGGCCACTTTCGATGTTCGCAAACGCATCGACAAGGTGCTTGTCCTGCTCAAGAAGGAGCTGGAGGTGTCGCGCCTGCAGACCAAGATCTCCAGGCAGATCGAGGAGAAGATTTCCGCCCAGCAGCGCGAATTCTTTCTGCGCGAGCAGTTCAAGGCAATCAAGCAGGAACTGGGGCTGGAAAAAGAAGGCAAGGTCACGGAAATCGAGAAATTCCAGAAACGGCTCAAGAAACTCAAACTGAACGAGGAAGCAGAGCGGGCCGTTGAAGACGAGTTGGAAAAACTGCAACTGATTGAACCTTCATCTCCCGAGTACAATGTCAGCCGCAGCTACCTCGATTGGCTGACAATCCTGCCCTGGGGCCTTTTCAGCAAGGATTCGTACAATATCGCCCGGGCGAGGAGAATCCTCGACCGCGACCATTACGGCCTCAAAGACGTCAAGGAGCGGATTCTCGAGTTCGTTGCCGTCGGTCGTATGAAGGGCGACATCTCAGGATCCATTCTCTGCCTGGTCGGTCCCCCCGGGGTCGGCAAGACCTCGATCGGTCACAGTATTGCCGATGCCCTCGGTCGGGAGTTCTTTCGCTTCTCATTGGGCGGCATGCGCGACGAGGCGGAAATCAAGGGACACCGTCGCACCTACATCGGTGCCATGCCAGGAAAATTCATCCAGGCGATGAAAACTGTCGGCACCGCCAACCCGGTCATCATGCTCGACGAGGTTGACAAAATCGGTGCGTCCTTCCAGGGCGATCCCGCCTCGGCGCTGCTTGAGGTTCTGGACCCGGAGCAGAACGGCAGCTTCCGCGACCATTACCTTGATGTCCCTTTCGATCTCTCCAACGTGCTCTTCATCGCCACGGCCAACCAGCTGGATACCATCCCCCGACCCCTGCTTGACCGCATGGAGATGATCCGTCTCTCGGGTTATATCCTCGAGGAGAAACTCGAAATTGCCAAACGCTACCTGATTCCCAAGGCCCTAGACACGCATGGCCTGGTTCGCGCCCAGGTCACGATTCGCAAAGCTGCTCTCAGGAAGATCATCGATGGTTATGCCCGTGAAGCCGGTGTCCGTAATCTGGAGAAGCAGATCAAGAAAATCATGCGGCGATCTGCAATGCAGTTCGCCGAGAATGACAGTCTGGACAAGTTGACCATCGGCACACACGACCTGGAGAACTATCTCGAGAAGCCGGTCTTTACCGCCGACGAGATTTTCGAAGGGGTTCCCGGCGTGGCCACCGGTCTGGCCTGGACCAGTCTCGGCGGCGTAACCCTGCAGATCGAGGCAACCGCCATGATCGCCAAAAGCAAGGGATTCAAGCAAACCGGCCAGCTCGGCAATGTGATGATCGAAAGCTCCGAGATCGCCTATTCCTACGTCATGGCCCACATTACCGACTTCGGCGGCGATCCGGAGTTCTTCGACGAGCACTTTATTCACTTGCACGTCCCGGCGGGGGCCACGCCGAAGGACGGACCTTCCGCCGGTATCACCATGGCCACCGCACTGGTTTCAATGATCACCGGCAAGACGGTGAAAAGGCGTCTCGGCATGACCGGAGAACTGACCTTGACCGGACGCGTCCTGGCGATCGGCGGGCTTAAGGAGAAAACCATTGCGGCGCGCCGGTCAGGGTTGAAAATCCTGGTCTTCCCGGAGGACAACCGCAGAGATTACGAAGAACTGCCGGACTACCTGAAAGAAGGGCTGGAGATCCATTTTGTCAGAACATTTGACGATACCTACCGGATCGCCTTCTGATTCACACTGGCCAATACCGACAACAAACCATAAAAGGGCTCTTCACAATGGAGAGCCCTTTTATGGTCACCTGGCTATTGCGCCTCACTGACTTTTCGTTAGTATTAAAAAACCTTGGAGGGACAGATAAAGTATGAACACCTTGAATGCACTGCAAGATCATCTTTTAAGCGGCCAGTTTTTCGAAAGCAGGGTTTTCTACACAATCCTTGCAATCGTCTTCTTCTGGTTGATCAAAAAACTGATCATGACCGTTATGCTGCGTGACCGTGATGTCCAGGTTCAGTATCGCATTCGTAAAACCGTCGCCTATATCATCTACCCGCTGGCCTTCCTTGTCATCGGTCGGATATGGTTTGCCGGCTTCCAGGCTGTTTCGACTTATCTCGGCCTGCTCTCTGCAGGTCTGGCAATAGCCCTGCAGATCCCTCTGGTCAATCTGGCCGGATGGGCGTTCATCCTCTGGCGACAACCGTTCAAGGTAGGCGACCGCATCCAGATTGGTGCCGACCGGGGCGACGTCATCGACCAGCGGATCTTCATGTTCAGTCTGATGGAAATTGGCAACTGGGTTGACTCAGACCAGAGCACAGGACGTGTGATCCATATTCCGAACGGCAAGATATTTAACGAGGTCCTGGCCAATTACAGCCAGGGGTTTCAATACATCTGGAATGAGATCCCGGTCCTGGTAACCTTCGAAAGCGACTGGCGCAAGGCAAAGCAGCTGCTCTCCGAAATTGCCCAGAAGCACGGCACATCTCTGAGCGATTCTGCTGCCAGCAAGCTCAGGGAGGCCGCCAAGAAATTTATGATCTTTTATTCCAAGCTGACCCCGATGGTCTACACCACGGTCAAGGATTGCGGCGTGATGCTGACAATCCGCTATCTCTGCGAGCCACGCCGTCGTCGTGGCTCGGAGCAGGAGATATGGGAAGATATCCTGGACGCCTTTGCCGCCCACGGTGATATCGACTTCGCCTATCCCACGCAGCGTTTCTATAGTAACGAGACCGAAGGGA
>CAWGUB010000009.1:0-235714 GCA_963825575.1 uncultured delta proteobacterium | reverse complement strand
TCGCCATGTCCTTCGCCGTCGCCCCAGTGTTCGTCCATCATGTCCATGGGGTGGATCACCGGCACGCCCGGCCCCACCGACACCACCCAGCCGCCGCGGGCCTGGCGCGCGGCCACCGCGGTCTGGGGCAGATACAGCCCGGCGTTGGTGCGTTCTTCCCCCTCTTCGGGACGGATGAGCAGCCGGTCGCCGACGACGATGAGTTGTTTCTTCAAGCGGGGCATGGGACCTCTCCATCGCCAAGGTGATTTCAAAAATCCAGAATAATATCCCGGCGGACTTCAGGCAAAGGTCCGGATCCCACCAGGTCTCCGGCGATTTCCGCCAGGGTCCGCCCGTCCGTCGGGTGAAGCAGGTCCGGCGCCAGGTCCGCCAGGGGCAAGGCCACGTGAACGAAGCGCAGGATGTCCGGATCGGGCACCGGACGACCCAGGATATCGCCCACGGTATCTCCCCACAGGGCGATGTCCACGTCGATGGGACGGGACAACCAGATTTCGCCCGGCAGGTGGATCCGGCCCAGGGCCTTTTCCACATCCTCGGCAGGCGGGTCTTCAGCTCCTCCGGGTCCAGTTCGGTCAGCAGCAGGACCGCCCCGTTGAAGAACTTGCCCGCGCCGTCCTCCAGGCCCATCGGTTCGGTCTGGTAAACCGGGGACACGGCGGCGATTTCTCCAAGATCCGCCAGTTTCTTCACGGCCAAAGGGTAGCATCGTTCCTGGTTCAGGTTGGAGCCCAAGGTCAGGTAGACGCTTTGCTTCATGGCAGGTTTCATGACGCGAAGTCTTTTCGGTTGCGCGTGATCGTCACCCCCACCGACCGGGCGAACCGCAGGGCGCCCGGCTTTTCCACCGATACCGTAACTTCTTCCACCGGATGATCTTCAAGAACCAGATGGGCGATTTCGGTGGCCAGTTTTTCCACCGTGAAATAGGACGATTCCTCCACCATCCTGATGATCGATTTACTGACCGTGCGGTAATTGCAGGACCCCTCGATGGCGTCGCTCGCCGCGGCTGCCCTGATATCGGTCACCATTTCCAGATTGACCAGGATGTCCTGCCTTTTACGCCGCTCATCCTCGTTCAGGCCCACGATGCCCCGGACCAGCAGGTCCTTGATTTTGATCAGATCCCGGCTAGCGTCAGAATTCATGTCAGATGCCGCCCCCCGTCCACGTGGATCGTTTCTCCTGTAACTCCATTATTTCCAAGCAAAAACAACATCGCGTGACTTACTTCATCTAGTGAAGTAAATTTTCCCAAGGGAATTTGCCCCCGCAGGGTGTGCACGTAGTCACCCGAGGCGCCTTCGGGGGCCAGAACCGCCCCCAGAGCAAGTTCATTGACCCGGATCCGGGGCGCCAGGGCCAGGGCCAGGCTGCGGGTCAGGCCGTGCAACCCCACCTTGCTGATGGTGTAGGCGAAATGGTCGGACCCCGGGCTGAGCGCCCGGAAGTCATTTAGATTGATTATGTTACCTGTTGCGCTGGCCGATAATTGCCCGGCAAAGGCCTGCGAAAGCAGGAACGGAGCGCGCAAGTTGACGGCCTGGTGCAGATCCCATTGCTCGACCGTGGTACTGACCGGACTGCCCTGGGCAAATACCGAGGCGTTGTTGACCAGGATGTCCAGGGGCCGGCCGGCCGCCTCGGCGGATTTGGCAATCACCTCGGCTGCGACCGCAGGCCGGCTCAGGTCCCCCTGAACCATGTAGGCCTCCCCGCCAAATGCTTCCAGTTCCAGGACGGTGTCCGCGGCGGCGGATTCGGAATTCCGGTAGTGCACCACCACCGTGGCGCCCTCTTGGGCCAGGGCCAGGCACAGGGTTCGCCCGATCCGCCGGGCCCCACCGGTGACCAGGGCTGCCGTCCCGGCCAAGAAGCCCCGCTCTCCCAGTCGTTGTGGAAGAGTTTCCACGATTTGATCGATGGTCATTTTTCCCGTCTCTGTCATGTTTGGAGCACCACCACGATGGCGCCGGATCCGCCCCAATGCAGGGGCGCCTCTCTCCAGGAAGATACCAGCGCGGGGTTCCGGTCGCACCAATTCCGGACTTCCGGCCCCAGGACCGAAATACCGCCCGCGGATCCCTGCCCCTTGCCGTGGATGACCAGAACTTCACGCCGGCCTTGCCCGGCAAAGGCCCGCAACTGCGCTTCCAATCGGTCCAGCGCCTCTGCAAGGGTCAGTTTGCGCAGATGAATGGCCGGCGGCGCATCATCCCGTACCGGTTTGCGGTCCTCGGGAAAAAATTCCTCGGCCTCGTAACGGATGGACCGCCGTTTGCCCCGGCGCGGCCCGGCGCCCGTACCCTGGGATTTCGTTTTGCCCTTCTTCCGGCCCATGGCTCCCGATTCGGTGTCAAGACTTCAGCCGCACCACGGTCGCACCCCAGGACCCGCTATCGTTTGGGTGCCCAAAGGATTCCACCGCAGGGTGCTGCTCAAGTATACTGTATACGATGGTCCGAAGGACCCCGATGCCCTTGCCGTGGATGATCCGAACATCCAGGATCCCCGCCTCCAGGCAGGCGTCCAGATAGTCGCGCACCAGATCCTTCACCTGATTCGGCGGGAACATATGCAGATCCAGCACCCCGTCGATTTCCAGGGGGACCGCATCGACATCTTCCGGAATTGGGTCGTCAGGAATATCCATCCCGTGCCGCCTTTCGGTACGACAGGAATGATAGCCCGGTTTTGCAGGATGTTCACCGGGATAATTGGAGAGATTTTTCAGTAACCCCGCGCCAAGGCCATCGCGGACCGCATCAGGATGGCCATTTTTCGTATGATCCCTACACCTATCATTCCCGCCAAGGCCACCCCCGCGGCCGCGGCCAGCCATTTAGCTTCAGGCGAGTCCTGGGAGATCCCCAACCGGCAGGCCAAAAAGAGCAACAATCCGAGAATGCGGCAGGGGAAATAGATCCCGATCAGCAGCAGGAACAATGCGTTGGCCAGTTGATAGACGACCAGAAAAATCCGCAGCCCAGGCGTTGGCGGCTCGGCCGGAGGCGCGGTCCAGATCGTCCATCCCCAGCAGATCGCATAACAGCCAGTAACCGTCCGAACGGATGAAGGGGAACAGGCTCCAGGCAACCGCCAGCAGGGCCGACGATCCTGCCAAGAAACAGCGCCTGGGCCGCAGCCGCTGGTATTCCAGTCCAACCTGACGCCGCCATGAACAGGCCGCCGGCCGCCAGCTGGAACACCACGCCGGATACATCCACCCTGAGCCGGCCGATCCGGGGCAAGACGCCCACCGCGGTGACGTCGGCGAACAGAACCGGGATGACGAACAGGATCCCGGCCCCGATGCCTCCCGCAGGGTACCCGGACCTAGCGAGGGCGGCCGCGTGGCCCAGTTCATGCCAGACCGCCGACATCAGGAACAGGCCGAGTCCGGCGGCCAAGGTTCCGAGGTCCCAGGAGAACCCGGCCGGCCCGGACCCGGCCACCAGATAACCGGCCGACCCCCAGAAGCGTCATGGCGACCAGGCTCCGGTTTCCTGTCAGGAATTGCAGTCGACCGGCCAACAGCCGCACCCATCGAGCGGGAATCAGGGGCATCCGGAACCGGATGGGCCGGCCGGCCTGGCGACCCTTGATCTTGGCGACCGATGGTAACTCGAGGGCCCGGCTCAACTCCCGGACCCAGGTTTCGATTTCGGGCGCCAGCAGATCTTCTCGACCAGCCCCGCATGGCCGCCGGTCAAACAGGCCCGGAGCTCCCGGTCTTCCGGGCGCCGCCCGGCCAAGGGCGCAAGGCCCGTCCCAGACCCGGCGGCACGGCGTAAGGAACTTCCCCGCCTTGACCAGCCAGGGCCCGGAAGGATGGGCCACCACCTCCAGGACCCCGGCCATGGTCATCCACCCAGTCTGGCCATGCCCAGCAGGCAGAGCCGCAGCCCGTGAAACCGGACCCAGGCCTGGCCGTGATAGGCGTTCAGGGCCGCCAGGGTGGGTTGGCCCCGGCGCAGGGGTTCGAGGTCTTCGTCCCTGAGTCCGGCCGCCCGATAGAAGCGGTCCTCCGTCAGGTCGGCCAGCACGTCGCCCGGCCAGACCTCGACCTTTTTTTCCAGGATCATCCGCACCGTTTCCGGCGATCTTTCCAGGCAGATGGCATAGGCCTGCTGGTAATCGTTGCGCAACCCGGCGGGCACCCGGACTTCGTCCAGCCCGGTGGAGCCGAAACACGAACTCGACTCGCGCAGCATGGCCCAGTATTGCCATTGCTCCGGCCGCGCCATGATCCGCCCGAAACACCAGTCGAACAGCACCCGGGTCACCAGGTCGGGATGGTCCCGCTGGCCCCAGGTCAGGGTCGGATCCCGGCGCCAGACCAGATCCCAGTGATCGGTCCAGTGCAGCGAAACCCGGTGGACCGGACAGCCGAGGCGGCAGACCAGCCGGGCCAATCCCGTGCGGACCCTGATTTCCCGGCCGGGCAACCGGTACTTCAAGCCGCGGGTGCGCGTTTCTTCCATGCCCTTGTCGCCGCTGTTGCCGTCCAGGTAGACCAGCACGGGCCGGCCCGAACGGATCGCCCGCACCAGCTTGGGGACAAAACTCTTGTGGCCGACGGGGATCCACTCGATGGGGGTCCGGTGACCCAGACGCTTGAGGAACGCCTTGGTGCCGGGCCGGAATGATTCCATGGCCTTGCGGTTGAGCAGGATGGCCGGTTCCAGACCCGCGGCCAGGTAGGGTTCGGCCAGCAGCTGGTAGGGCCCCAGGTGCATGGACACGGTCACCCCCGTGGCCAGGTCGGGGTTTTCTTCCAGAAATCGGTGGCCCGGGGCCAGGATGTCCCGGTCCCCGGTCCACAGACCGGCAAGAGCCTCCCGCTCTCTTGCCAGTACCAGTTCCTGCCGCCGCTTGATCTCCAGGAGATCTTCGCGGCCGGCATCGGGCTCAAGAGCCCGCAGATTCCAAAGCTCCCAGGTGATGTCGGCCTCGCTCCAGCTGTCGACCGGACCGGGCGGCAGAATCACCGGCCCGCCGGCCGGGTTCGGAACTCCGCGAAGATCCGAACCGCGGCGGGCGGATTTCACCCGGTGATTTCATCAATCGAAACCGTTGGGATTGGTCGGTCCGGTGGGATTGGGATCGATGGTGGGATAGGGCAGGTTCCCGTCCGGACCAAACGGGTTCGGAATCTTGCACGTGCAGCAGGTGCTCGATCGCGTTGTCCTCGGTACCCGTGCCCCGGTGTCGGCCAGCAACGGGCTGATCTCCATGCGTTCCTCGAGTTCCCTGATGCCCAGCCTCGCCAAGCTGGTTTCCAGTTCCTTCTGGTCGATGTGGAAATCCTTGTTCTCTCTCATTCGGTTTCCTCCTGTCGGGGGGCGTCCTTGCCTCGTGAACGCGCAGCCCATTGCAACGGAGGGTCCTGAATGCTCCGGAGTTGGTATTTTGTTTTTATTACAAGCCTTTACAAACACTCACCGCAGGCCGGGGCTCAGAAAAAGGCCCCGCCCGGAGTCGGGCGGAGCCGAATTGTCAGACGGTGGAGACACACTTTCAGCCGGCCAGGATCTCCACCTTGTAGCCGGTGTATTTTCTCAGATTGATCACGCCGACATCGAAAATCAGGTACTGGCCCTTGATGCCCTGAAGCGTGCCGCCTGCCTCGGGTTCCTTGTCCAGGTTCAAACTCTTGACCTTCTCGGGCCAGACCTGCACGGGGTACTCGAAACGGTGTTCGATCCGTTCGGCCGCAGGCAGGATTCCCTCGGCGCCCCACTCGGTCAATCTCTTCACCACCCTTTGGGCGGTTTCGTTCAGGTCAGAGTCTTCAGGGCTCTCCTTGAGCATGCGCGTCCAGTGGGTCTTGTCCGCGAAACCTTCGTCGCTCAGACGTTTTTCCACCAGGCCGACGGTGCGCCGGTCGGCCATCCGGGCCACGGGAATCGCCGCGACGGCACCCTGGTCGATCCACCGCGCGGGCACGTTGGGCTGCCGCGTGATTCCCACCTTCACGCCGCTGGTCATGGAGCAGTACAGGATGTGCGGCTGGAAGCACTGGCTCTGGGCGAAGGCTTCGTCGCGGCAGGGGTTGTCGGGTTCGCCGTGATGGCAAAGCTCCGGCCTGACGATGCAGATGTCGGCCTCGGCCCGCGACTGCGAGCAGGGAAAACAGTAACCCGGGCCGAAAGTTTTCTTGGTCTTGCGGCCGCAGGCGGTGCAGTTGATCTCGCCGGTGAAGTGGATCATCAAATGCTGTCCCAAGTGATCGTTCACCCGGTGGTCGTCCATGCGTTTGTCCTTCTCCCACCAGCCGTCGGCGAAGTGGTACTCCACCGGGGCGGCAGAGACGACGCGCATCTTCTTCAAGGTGCCGGTCCAGACGGTTTCCATCCTGACTTCCTCGCTGGTAGGAGATTTCTCCAATTTCATGGCCAAGTCGCAGGCCCACTTTACCCATCCCCGCCTGAACCTGCCACCTGTTCCCGTTGTGTCTTCCATCCGGTCATGCCATAATTCGACTGCCCCCCCCAGCGCCCAGGAACGGGTAGTCCTTTCCCAGGGGGACCCTATCTCGTGCCGGAGGAAGGACTTGATCGGCAAGACCATCAGCCACTACCGGATCCTCGCCAAACTGGGCGAAGGCGGCATGGGCGTGGTATACAAGGCCGAGGATATCGATCTGAAGGTCACCCGCGCCCTAAAGTTTTGGTTGTGCCTTTGAAATTGTGTTTATCCTATTACCACCGCTCGGCCTTGAACGGATTTTCAGTAGGCCATCTTCAACTCATGCTCCAAGTTCCTCTTCAAGGCCCGGGTGACGACCTGCCTGTCATAGTATTCCGCCCACCGGGGAGGCAACTCGCACCTGGTTCGGAATATCCGCCTTGCCAGCAAGTCATTGATAGCTAACGGTCGATCCATCATCCCCCGCTCCATCGCAGGCGTGGGACTGCCACGAACCTTCTCCCGCCTACCTTTCATGTAGTTCCGCCACACAAAAGAATCGCCAACCGTTCCGCACTCGATTGCCGACGCTTCGACCAAGCCAGCGTTTCCCGCCTGTGGTTCGCATTGCCATGTCGGATCAACAGATCCAACAAGTTCACCTCCCACAAAGAGTTGTTCCTGTCCCGATGAGCCGAACCGGGGGTTATCCGATGATCGATTGTCGTTGTCAGGGTACTTGATGGACCGCTTGTAGGCGGGATGGTCGTCACTGAAAACGGTGGCAAAAGGCTGGCCCTGCAAAGTGACCTCCAGCAATTGCCGCATATCCTTTTCGACGGCTTTGGGGTCCGGCCGGCCGAATTTCAGCTCCAGCTCCCGACGCCGACGTTTCTGGTACGCAGTCATCCGGCCTTTGCGGCGCAACTCGCTGTCCGTGAAGTAGATCACGAAATCCGAGCCTTTCTCCACCGCCAGATGATGATGGATGGGGAAGTACTGGCTGAACTCGAAGGTCTCGAACCCGTCGACGACGACTTCCCGGACAGGGGGGCTGTTCTTCATCATCTGGAAATGAAACAGCAGACAATGGCGGCCCAGGCGTGCGATGTGGCGATTGATGGTCTCGGGAGACACCTTCAAATCCCGGGCGATTTGTCGGTTGGCCATTGCGCCTGAGGTCTTCATGATGATTTGGGCATCGAGGTCCGGGCGTTTTTGCCAGTAGGTAGTGGAGAAGGTTTGTGAACTGAAGCTTCTTTTGCAGGTCTTACATGTGAACCTCTGGATACGGTGGGGAGCGGTGAATCTTTTGAAGAAGCCGATTTTCTTGTAAGGCCAGGGATCCCCGGAGTTGTTGTGGTGTATGCAGTTGGGGTTGGGGCAGAAGGGCGGGGCCCATGATTTGGAGGTTGTTTTTGAAATGAACATGTCCGACCCACCGCAAGTGGTGGGCCGGACACAATCTCAAAGGCACAACCTAAAGTTTTTGACGCCTCACTCCGCCAACGATGATGATTCCCTGACCCGCCTGAAACGTGAAGCCCGCGCCGCCGCCGCGCTGGAACATCCCAATATCTGCCAGGTCCATGAAATCGGTCACGCGGATGGTCTGACCTTCATCGTGATGTCGTATCTGAAGGGCCGGACCCTGGAAGATCGACTGGCCAGCGAAGGACCGCTCCCAACGGGTGAGGCCCTGGGGATCGCCAAGGAGGTTGGAGACGCCCTCAGCCGGGCCCACGCCGCCGGTGTTGTCCATCGGGACATCAAACCGGCCAACATCATGCTCACCGACGGTGGGCACGCGGTGGTCATGGACTTCGGATTGGTCAAGGACGCCGACCTCACTCGCATGACCAGGACCGGCACCACCCTGGGCACCGCGGCCTACATGTCCCCGGAACAGATGCAGGGCCAAAGCGTGGACGCCAAGGCCGATACCTGGGCGCTGGGTGTTGTGATCTACGAAATGCTGGCAGGGAGACTGCCCGTTCGGCGGCGACAACCTCCCCGCGGTCGCCTATGCCGTTCAGCACAAGGAGCCCGAGCCGCTGACCCAAATCAGGCCGGACGCCCCGCCGGACTTCGAAAGGGTGATTGACCGGGCCTTGTCGAAGGACCCCGGCCAGCGATACCAAAGCATGGATGAGTTTCAGGCAGACCTCGAGGCGGTCCTCAACCAACAGGAACTGGCCAGGAAAACGGCCCATTTCGATCGCCGGCGAAAATTGAAAAGGAATAGACGGCTGCTATACGGAGTGGCGGCGACGGTAGTCATCGCGGCGCTCGCTTTCACCTGGTGGAGCAGGTATCAGGACAGCCACCGGATCGACGCCTTGGCTGTTCTGCCTTTCGCCAATCTATCCGGCGACAAGGAGCAGGAGTTCTTCTCGGACGGAATGACCGAAGCCCTGATCACCGAGCTTCAGCAATTGGCGTCGGACCAGATGCGGGTTGTCGGCCGCACGTCCGTGATGAGTTTCAAGGGATCGGACAAGACCCTTCCCGAAATAGCGGCGGCCCTCGGTGTGGATGCCGTGGTGGAAGCGTCCGTGATACGCTCGGGCAACCTGGTAAAAGTGGCGGCGAAATTAATCCGGGCCAGGCCCCAGGAGCAGCAGCTCTGGGCTGACACCTATGAACGAAATATCTCCGACATCCTTTCCCTGTATTCGGAGCTGGCCAGAGAAGTCGCCACACAGATCCGGATCGTCCTGACCCCGGATGCCCAGGTCCCAGGCACTGGATCAAGAGTCGTGGACCCGGACGCCTACGAAGCCTATCTCAAGGGCCGCCACTTCCTGCTCAATCTGGATTTGGCTGGGGTCCAGGCCAGAGATCCGCAGGCTCTGGAGAACTTCCATCTCATCAAATCCTTTTTCACCAAATCGATTCAAATGGATTCAACCTATGCGCCCGCCTGGGCCGGGCTCGGCTCAATACCACATACAAAGGGAACATAGACTGATTGGTTCCCATGCCATCGAGGAGGCCCACGCCGCGGCCGCCCGAGCCATCGATCTGGACGATTCCCTGGGCGAAGCCCACTGCGCCATGGGTCATATCCTGTGGGAACACCAGTACCGCCCCCGGGAGGCAGGGGGAATTTCGCCGTGCCCTCAAACTGAACCCCAACGACCCTTTGGCCCATGCCTTGTATTCCTACTGTTTGATGACCCTGGGCCGCTATCAGGAAAGCACAAGGTCCATGCAAATGGCCCTGGAATTGGATCCTTTGTCGCGCTTCATCAATTATGTGGGTTGGGCGCCCCTGGCCTACGCCCGGAAGTATGACGAGGCCCTCCGTCAACTTGACAAGTACCACGAATCCTATCCCGATCCGCAGTTTTACAGGAACACCAAATTCGACATTCTCAAATCAGCGGGGCGGTACGAGGAGGCCCTGGATTTGGTTGATGAGTTGGATCCCGCAATAAATAACCCGGAGCTTCAATTGCTGGTCCCTCCCGTGCTCATGGCTTTGGGGAAATCAGGTGAGGCCAAAGAATATCTTGAAGGATACCGGTCCCGGGCAGCTGCCGATTCGCTGTTTTTCCTTCTCGGCCGGGCCGAGGCGAGCGTCGACAATTTGGACCAGGCTCGCCAATGGCTTGATAAATCCGACGAAGCGTCAAACTCTTCCCCGATGAACCTGGCACTGCTTTCGGCCATGATCGGAGACCTGGATCGGGCCTTCGCCTATCTGGAAATGGCGTATGACAGCAACAACTGGTATCTGACCCGGTCGGCCTATTTGGTCGAAAACGACCCCGACTGGAAAGTCCTCGGCCCGGATCCCCGCTACCACGACCTGGTTGGGCGCATGGGCCTGCGCGATTGACCCACGCTTAATGCATGACAGAGACCTTGCCCCGGGCTATGCTCCCCCCTTGATCGTGAAACCTCCCACCAACCCGGAGAACGGATGCTCAACCGGATCTGGACCTTCTTCTTCATCGGAGGCTTCGCCGCCGCGGTCGTGCGCGCACTGATGGGCCACACCGAGGTCTGGCGCGACATTGTCGGCTCGACTTTCGACACGGCCGAAACGGCCTTCAAGATCGCCCTGGGTCTGACCGGCGTGATGTGCCTGTGGCTGGGCATCATGCGCATCGGGGAAAAGGGCGGCGCCGTGGAGTATCCTGGCACGAATCTTCGGTCCCCTGATGCGCCGCCTCTTCCCGAGCATTCCCGCCGGACACCCCGCCGGCGGCAGCATCGTCATGAACATGGCCGCCAACATGCTGGGCCTGGACAACGCCGCCACGCCGCTGGGCCTGAAGGCCATGGGCGAACTGCAGGAACTCAATCCCGACAAGGACACCGCGACCAACGACCAGATCCTTTCCTGGTGATCAACACCTCGGCGGTGACGATCATACCGGTGACCATCTTCACCTTCCGCGCCCAGATGGGCGCGAGTGATCCCACCGACATCTTCCTGCCCATCCTGATCGCCACCTACTGCAGCACCCTTTGCGGCCTGCTGATCACCAGCCTGTTCCAGAAGATCCGCCTTCATGATCCGGTGGTTCTCGGCTACCTCGGCGGGATGACGGCCCTGATCGCCGGGCTGGTCGCGTATTTCAGCCGCCTCGACCAGGCGGCCATGGAAACGCAATCATCGATTCTGGCCAACTTCCTGATCTTCGCGGTGATCATCGCTTTCATGGCCCGGAGGTATCAGGCGGGGTGTGAACCTTTACGAGACCTTCATCGAGGGCGCCAAGGACGGGTTCAAGGTGGCCGTGGGGATCATCCCCTACCTGGTGGCGATGCTGGTCGCGATCGGGGTGTTCCGCGCGAGCGGGGCGCTCGACCTGGTTCTGGACGGAATCCGCAGCGCCGTGGGTGGCCTCGGCATCGATACCCGCTTCGTCGACGGCCTGCCGACCGCCTTCATGAAACCTCTCAGCGGCAGCGGCGCGCGCGGCATGATGGTCGAGGCCATGCAAACCCATGGCGCCGATTCCTTCGCCGGCCGCCTGGCCAGCGTGATTCAGGGCAGGACCGAAACCACCTTTTATGTGCTGGCCGTCTACTTCGGGGCCGTTCGGCATCAAGCGCCGCCGTCACGCGGTTGTCTGCGGGCTGGCCGCGGACTTGCGCCGGAGTGACAGCGGCCATCCTGGTGGCGTACTTGTTCTGGGGTTGATCAGGCGGGGCTGGAACGAACCCCTGCGCCATAAGCCGAACAAACGGATATCCAGCGATGCCCGCCAGCCGACCTGGTGTCAGCGCAATCGAAAAGCCACCATGGTGAGGATCGTCCGGCTTGGACGGCTCGGATTCCCGGGGGGAATTCATCCGCGTGTGACTGAGGCGGGCTGAATCCCGGACCCGTGACGTCAGTGGTCCCTGGCGGATCGTCTCGATGACTTCGTCGAACATGAGGTTGTCCCAGAGTCCGTCCGAACCGATCAGCACCGTGTCGCGGGCGCCAGTTTCACGACCGGCCCCAGCTCGATGTGCATGTCCTCGGCGCCGATCATGTTGGAGACGACGTGGCGGTCCTCGTGGTTCATCGCCTCGTCCTCGTCCAGCATCCCGACTCGACGGCGTAGCCGACGGGCGAGTGCGCGATCGGCGCAGCTTGATCCGGCCGCGCTGGCCGGTCACCAGGATGGCCGAGTCGCCGACGTGGAAGCGAGCGGACCTGCGTTCCCGTCCACCGCCACCACGCTGAGGTCGTGGCCGCGCCGATGCCCCACTCCCGCACCGCACGGTTCGCCTCCTCGAAGCCGCCGACGATGGCGGCAACCAGTCCTTCTCCGCCTCAGCCTGGCCGCGGAAGGCCGCCACGATCTGTGCACCGCCGTCTCGGCCGCGCGCGCGCCGGAGGGATGACCGCCGAAGCCGTCCGCCAGAACCAGCACGCAGCGCTGCTCGTCGTTCGATCACCAGGGCGGCGTCCTCGTTGGGCCCGTCCCACCCGGGACGGCGGACGAGAAGACGCAGGCGTCGGCCCGGGCCCGGCTGTCGCCGAGCGGGCGCCTCCATCTCGCTCCTGAGGAAATAGGTTGCCGATGAAGTCGCCCAGGTTCGGACGCCCTTTCAGCGCTCCAGCTTGCGGCCGCACCAGGGGCAGTGCGACCACAGATCCTTGACGATTCCCCAGCCGCACTTGGGGCAGATGTCGTGCGAGTTCTCGATCTTCCACTTGCGGCGCACGCGCGTGCGGCACCAGGGGCAGTACTTCATGAAGGGCATCAGCGGGCCCCGGCAATCCGGCTTTGGACAGGTCCGGTGTACCGCTTGTCCGAATAGCTCCGGTTCGAGCGCGGACCCTGGGCGGGCCCGTACTCGTGGGGGCAGAAGCGCCAGTCCAGCTTCATGCCGCGACTGCAGACACGCACGTGGCGGGCAGGCTGCGTCTCGCCCTCGAATTCCTCGGGGCCGTGCCCGCACCAGGGGCAGGACGACATCTGCTCCGAGATCGGACCGCCGCAATGGCCGCACTCGTGATTGCGCCTGGAGCGCCTTGCCGAAAAGCCGCCTGAATTCCCGGAATTTCACCAGGCGCCACTGGCCCCGAGCGTTCGAGGAAGGGCGGCGTTTTTCCTGTCCGCAGTGGCGGCTTTGTCGGCACGTTTGACTACCCTTTCGAATTCGGCGAGCAT
This sequence comes from uncultured delta proteobacterium, assembly GCA_963825575.1. Lineage (GTDB taxonomy): Bacteria > Desulfobacterota > Desulfuromonadia > Desulfuromonadales > BM103 > JAFDBW01. The sequence goes on along the minus strand of CAWGUB010000009.1, from coordinate 222,674 downwards.
GGTGACGGCGCTGGTGTAGCGCTTGCGGGCGTCTACAGCCAAGGCGCGTCGGAGTATGGCGATGAAGTCCGGGTGCGCCTTTCGCTTAATACGGTCGAATTCCGGCGGCGGCCAGGCGAAGGGCCACTCGGGCAGCTTCTTGGTGAACATCTCGTAGAAGATCAGTCCCAGGGAAAACACGTCCGAGCGGAAGGATGGTTTGCCGAGCGCCTGCTCCGGAGCGATGTAACCCACCGGTCCCCGACCCCGAGGCCGCAATCGTTCGCTTGGCGATCTTGGCGATCCCGAAATCCGTGAGCTTGAGCACGCCGTCGCCGAAGAGGATGAAGTTTTCCGGCTTGATGTCGCAATGCAGGACGCGCTTTTCGTGGGCGTAGGCAACGGCGGCGAGCATCTGATGCATATAGTCGAGGATGGTCCGAAGCGGCAGACGCTGGGTCATCCTCTCGGCCAGCGTACAGTTCCCGAGGCGGTAGGTGATGGCGAAGTCTTCGCCGATGTGATCGGCGTTCTTGACCCTGCAGGATGTTCGGATGGTTCAGCTTGGCGGTCAGCCGCACTTCCCGAAGGACTGGCACGGAACACCTCGTCGGTCAGGAGCTGGGCGTGGGGGATCTTGAGGGCGACGCTCACGCCCTCGATGGTGTCGGCGGCCCGATAGACATCGGCGAAGCCGCCCTTGGCGATGTGGCCCTGGATGCGGTACTTGCCGAGTGCCTGGCGGGTGCGGAGTCTTCTCTTGAGTGCTTGCATCTGCGTTCCTGTTTCCAAGGCCCGGTTCGGTTCAATCACGGCTATGACGCACAGGCCAGCCCAGCCCGGACCCCGAGTCAGGGGGCGGCCGTCCGGCAACAGGGCGAAGCTTAGTGCAGCCCAACACGATAGTGAATTGTTATTTGGGAAGAGGAGTCAAAATCCGCCCAAGCTGGAAGAGCGGGGTTCCACCCGGACGGGCAGGGGCCGGCGACTGAGCCTTGGGGCCCAAGATCACCCTCTTATGGCCCTGTTCAATAGCTGGCGGACCTTTTCAATTCCCGAAAGGGGTCGTAGCGTTCCGAATCCTTTCCGTACCGCTCCTTGATCATGTCCTCGTGCAGGATGAACGTCGCGTGCTCCCCCGCGATTCGTGAGAATAGGATCCGCAGATTGTCCCCCTCGAGCACCAGCTCCAGTTCGCACAGGTTGGTGTCCTCTTCATTCATGAGGTTTTCATGGCACATGGGGCAGTAGAAATCCCACTTGCAACCATCCTCGCACGACACCTTCGGTGGAAGATAGATTTCGTACTTTCCCGGTTGCGGATTCATCCCGATCATGCAGTTCGTATCACCGCAGGCCGCCTTGAGGATGATCGCCGTACCCGGGTTGAGATTCGCCTTGCACTTTGGACAGCAGTATTCCCAACTCATTTTTTACCCCCTTGCCCACCGGAACCATCTGGGAAACGTCATGCAGGCCCGGTTGGTCCGCCACACATGACAAAATAATAACGCTTTCTCAATACCACCACCCAACCACCCCCTATTCCTGCGCCATCGCCTCCAACAGCTTGTCGGGCTTGAGCTTGTGCTTGTCCAGCCCCACCTCCGCCGGCTCCAGCCCCTGCGCCAGCGCCAGCAGCTGGAAGTAGTAGACCGGCGGCACGGTGAACTCGAGACCGAACTTGCCGGGCCACCTTGATCTGCCCCATGTCGAACGATGTCGAAGCAGGACGGACAGATCACGCCCATGACGTCGACGCCGGCCGCGTGCACCGACTCCAGCACGGTCCTGGTCATCTCCTCCGGCAGGTCGCACTCGCGGCAGCTCTTGCCGCAGCAGACGATCCGCTCGGTGTGGTCCACCGGCGTCGGCGCCGATGGCGCGCAGCAGGTCCTCGAAGATGGTCGGGATGGTCGGGGTCGTCCACCTGCATGATCGTCGCGCGGCTTCAGCAGGTGGCAGCCGTAGTGCACGGCGACCTGCGACGCCCGTGAGCGGCCGCGTGACCGAGGCCGCGACCGCCTCCAGCCCACCTCGTCGCGCAGCACCGTGATCAGGTGGCGGGTGTTGCACCGTCCCCGTCGTATTCCAGGCCGATCCGGGCCAGGCGCTCGTTGACCCGCTCCCGCAGCTCGCCGTCCTCGTTCAGCAGGTGCGCCGCCTCGCACAGGGTCTCGGTGCAGCCGCTGCAGATGGTCACGAAGTCCAGTCCCGCCTGCTCGGCGATGGCCAGGTTGCGCGCCGCCAGGGTCAGCCAGTCGAGCTTGTGCAGCCGACTTGAAGAACACCGGGTCGGGGCAGCAGCCGAGCCCCGGCAGGTCCACCAGCTCGATCCCCAGCGTGGGCACCGTCTTGCGCACCGCGGCCTCCATCTGCGGGTAGCGCACCTGGATCATGCAGCCGGGGAAGAAGGCGAACTTCATGACGACTCCTCCTCGTCGTGCGGCGCCGCCGGGCGTCTCGGACACCAGGCCAGCAGCTCCGCGGATCGATCCAGCTCCGGCAAGCGGCGGCAGTCCCAGTTCCTCGCGCCGGCGCGTGGTGGCGGAGGTGACCATGGCGCTGCGGCCGGTCTTCAGCATGCCCTCGACCGCCGTCGACCACCCTGCGGGCACGATGCCCCCGCTCGCGCCATGAGGTTCTTCAGCGCGATGATCACCTCGATCGGCTTGACGTCCTGGGGGCAGCGGTCGAAGCAGGTGAAGCAGTTCGAGCACTGCCAGACCGGCGAGGTCCGGCCCGATCGACCTCGTCCTCCATGCCGTAGAGCACCTCCAGCATGATGTGCCGCGGATTGAAGTCCTCGCTGAAGCGCGCGCGTGGGACAGTCGCCCACGCAGGCGCCGCACTGGTAGCAGTAGTTGACGCCGTCGCCTTCGAGAACCAGGCCCAGCTGCTCGCGAAACGTGTGGTCGATCGCTGACCGGCTGGTCGTCCTTCTTACGGGCCTATCTGACGCCCCTTCGCCCCGTCGGCCGCGCGCCAGCGGCCGCACGCTGTTGGAGCGGCACTTGGGGCACGACCGCTCGGTCATGACCCCCTTGGGGTCGTACTCCTCGATGTAGTCGTGCCCGCAGCGCATGCACTTAAACTTCCACGGTTTCTGCCACTCATGCCGTCCGCCTTCCTGCCTGCGGCCGCCTGCTCGCCGCTTCAGCCTCGCTCGCCAGCTTCTTCTCCTCCTTCGGATTCCAGCACCTTCATGGTGTGCTCGATCTCCTCCGTCGGTGACCGTCTGGCGCAGCTCCTCCATCTGGCGCATGGTCTTCTGGAACTTGGGCCCCTCGGCGGCGCTGATCCACTCGAGCTGCAGCCGCTCGGGCCGGATGCCCCGCTTCTCCAGGTAGTTCCAGAGGCGGTACACGCGCTTGACGGTCTGCCGGTTGGCGTCGATGTAGTGGCAGTCGGCGAAGTGGCAGCCCGAGACCAGCACCACCGGCGCCCCCTTGCGGAAGGCCCGCAGCACGAACGTCCTCGTCCACGCGGCCGCTGCACATGGTGCGGATCAGGCGGTTGCGAGGCCGGAGTACTGCATGCGGCTGATGCCGGCCGTGTCGCCGCCGGCGTAGCTGCACCAGTTGCAGGCGAAGACGATGACCTTCTCCATCGCTGCGTCTCCGCCAGCAGCGTATCCACCTGGGCCATGATCTGCTCGTCGGTGAAGTGCCGCATGGTGATGGCGCCCGAAGGCGCAGGTCGCGCCGCAGGTGCCGCAGCCGGCGCAGGCCGCCTCCACCACCTGGCGCCTTGGTCTTGCGCCGCCTTGTCGGCCGTGATCGCGCCGTAGGGGCAGACCTCGACGCAGAGGCCGCAGGCGTTGCAGCAGGTCGGCGTCGACCGACGCAGGTGATGGCCTCGACGGTCACCTTGCCGGCGTTGAGCAGCGCGCCGGCCCGGGCCGCCGCGGCCCCGGCCTGGGTGACCGAGTCCTTGACGTCCTTGGGCGACTTCGGCGCAGCCGGCGATGAAGACGCCCTTGGTGGGCGCGTCCACCGGCTTGAGCTTGGGATGCGCCTCCATGAAGAAGCCGTCGGAGGTGGTCGACAGGGTCAGCAGCCGCCGGATCTGGTCGTCGTCCGCCGCGCGGCCGCACCCCCACCGAGAGCACGACCATGTCGAACTCGTGCTCCTCCAGCTGCTGGGTGGTGGTGTTCTCGACCATCAGGCGCAGGTTGCCGGTCTCGGGGTCCTCGGTGATCTCGCCCGGGATGCCGCGGATGTACCTGCACGCCCGCCTCGCGGCTCTTGTCGTAGAGGTCCTCGAAGCCCTTGCCGAAGGCGCGGATGTCGATGTAGAAGACCGTGCACTCGACGTCGGGATAGTGGTCCCGGATCAGCAGGGTGTCCTTGACCGTGTTCATGCAGCAGATGTTGCTGCAGTAGCCCGCGCCGTCCCGCAGCGAGCGCGAGCCGACGCACTGGATGAAGCCGATCCGCTTGGGGGTCTGGTGGTCGCCCGGGCGGACGAGGTGGCCCTCGGTGGGCCCGCCGGCGCAGATCAGCCGCTCGAACTCCATGCTCGTGATCACGTTCTCGTACCGCGTGTAGCCGTACTCGTCGAGGGCGGTGGGGTCGTAGACGTCCATGCCGGTGGCGACGACGATGGCGCCGACGTCCAGCTCGACGAGTCTCGTCCTGCATGTCGTAGTCGATGCCTTCTTCTCGCACACCTCGGCGCACTTGCCGCAGGCGATGGGATTGGTGCCCAGGCAGGTCTCCATGTCGATGAGGTAGGCCGAGGGCACCGCCTGCGGGAACGGCAGGTAGATGGCCCGCCGCGTGGACAGACCCATCTGGAACTCGTCCGGATGCGTCGCCGGGCAGACCTTCGCGCACTCGCCGCAGCTGTTGCAGTGCGGTCGCGTCGACGTAGCGGGCCTTCTTGCGAACCGTGACCTTGAAGTTGCCGACGTAACCCGTGACGTCTTCGACTTCGCTGTAGGCCAGGAGCTTGATCCTGGGATGCCGACCGGCATCCATCATCTTGGGTCCGAGAATTCATATCGAGCAGTCCATCGTCGGGTACGTCTTGTCGAGCTGGGCCATGATCCCGCCGATGCTCGGTTCCTTCTCGACCAGGTAGACCTGGTGTCCCTGGTCCGCCAGGTCCATCGCGGCCTGGATGCCGGCGACGCCGCCGCCGATGACCAGGGCGGCCCTGCGTCACCGGGAAGGTCATCTCGTCCTGGGGCGTCAGCCTGCGCGGCGCGCGCCACGGCGCTCGCCACCAGGTCCTTGGCCTTGTTCGGTCGCCGCCGGCCGGGTCGTCGCCGTGCACCCAGGAGCAGTGCTCGCGCAGGTTCGCCATCTCCATCAGGTACGGGTTCAGCCCCACGTCCCAGACGCAGCCGCGGAACGTCGGCTCGTGCATCCGGGGCGAGCAGGAGGCGACGACCACCCGGTCGAGCTTGTGCTCGACGATGGCCTTCTTGATCTCCTGCTGGCCCGGCTCGGCGCACGTGTACTTGTTGCGGACGGCGGCCACGACGCCGGGCAGCGTCGCGGCGTACTCCGTCACCGCCTGCGTGTCGACGGTGCCGGCGATGTTGCTGCCGCAGTCGCAGACGAACACACCGATACGAGGAAGGGCTTCAGTCATTCGGTTCACCTCCTTCTTCGTTGGCCCGACGTGGAGTCAGCGCTCCGTTGCAGGCACCCGACGACGGAGGCGAGGTCCCGGATCTCGATGTCCGGGCACGCTCTCGTCGCCGGATTGCGCGCACTTCAGGTGTATCAGACACTTGGGGCAGGCGGTGACCAGCGTCTCGCTGCCGGTCGCCTGCGGCTTCCTTCAACAGATCGGTCTGGATGCGCTTGGTGGCCTGGTTGCAGCTGAGCCAGCTGCCCGCGCAGCAGGCGGCCCGCTGCCGGCTGTGGGCCATCTCCCTCAGCTCGAGCTCCGGGCACCGCCTGCAGGGCCTGGCGCGGCTCGTCGTACTTGCCCTGGTGCCGGCCCAGGCGGCAGGGATCCTCGAAGGTCACCTTCAGGGGTCGGCGCGTCCAGTCGGCAGCTCGGCGGCGTGCTCGGCGATCACCTCGCCGATGTGCTTGATCTCGCACTCGCGGCGCGCCGAAGCGCTCGCGGTACTCGCGGATCGAGGGTCAGCGAGCACTCCGGACAGACGGTGACACCAGATCGGGCTGCGGCTTCGCCGAACATCTTGACGTTCATCTCGGCCAGTCGCTCGAAGGTCGCCTCGTCGCCGCCCCAGAGCGGCGTCGTGGCCGCAGCAGCGTTCGTCGGCGCGCACGGCGGGCGTGATGTCCAGGGCGTTGAGGATGCGGATGGCGTCGATGACGGCGTCGGTGGTCTTGACACCCGTTCTCGGCGAAGAAGGCGTCGAAGTAGGGCGCGCAGCCCACCCAGAACAGGGTCTTGCTCTCGCGGGTCGAGTGCGCAGGTCGTCCGGCAACCAGTCGAGGCGGTTCTGCGGAATCTCCGGCCTGGGACTGGATGATCGGCGACCGACTCCATGGCGCCGCAGCGCGTGGACGGCGGCTTCTCGCCCGCCTGCCGCGCCTCGGTCCGCACGCGCGGCATCAGCCGGATGATGGTCACCTCCTGGGGGCAGCCGCTGTCGCAGTACATGCAGGTCAGGCAGCTCCAGAGCGCCTCGCGGTCGCCATTGGCCAGGCGCCTCGGCCAGCTGCGCGGCGCACCATGCGCCGCGGCGAGAGCATCTGGTTGTAGCGCGCCACCGGGCAGGCGGAGGTGCACTTGCCGCAGTCGAGACAGCGCAGGACCTGGATGTCCGTGCAGGTCGGCCATCACTCGCTCACCTCCGCTTCCGACGCGGTGTCCCCGAAAGCGACTCATCGCTGGTTCGCGCCCGGAGCGGGCTCGGCCCGAGGCCCTGTGATCGTGGCCACGAACTCGTCGATCAGCGCCGCCCAGCGCGGCCCCTCGGCGGCCGAAACCCATTCCAGCCGCACGCGCTCAGTCTCCAGGCCGAGGGTGCGCAGCAGCTTCTTGGTCACCTCGAACTGCTTGATCGCCCAGTGGTTGCCGAAGATGTAGTGGCAGTCGCCGATGTGGCAGCCGCGAGACCAGCACCCCGTCGGCGCCCAGCTGGAAGGCGCTTCAGCACGTGGGCCGTGCTCACGCGGCCCGAGCACATGGTGCGGATCACCCGGAATCTCGGGCGAATGCTGCAGGCGGCTGACGCCCGCGGTGTCGGCGCCCGGCGTAGCTGCACCAGTTGCAGGCGAAGACCACGATGCGGGGTTCGAATTGCTCGCTGCAGTGCTACGCGTCTCCTCCCACTGCAGCATGCGTCGTCAGCATGGCGTCGATCTGCTGGTCGGTGAAGTGGCGCGCCGTGATGCGCCCCGCTCGGGCACCAGGCCACGCAGGTGCCGCAGCCCTTGCAGGACGCCTCGTTGATGCTGCGCCACGGGACGCCCGAGCTCGCCCGTCACGCCAGCGCGGGCGCGTGGAACTCGCAGATCTCCACGCAGGTACGCCGCAGCCGCGGCAGAGCCAGGGATCGACCTCGGCCACGGTCGGCTCGAGCTTCAGCGTGTCGCGCGCCAGCAGCTGGGCCGCCTTGCCCGCCGCCGCGCCGGCCTCGGCGAGGGAATCGCTGATGGCCTTGGCCCCCACGGCCGAGCCGCAGACGAACACGCCGTCGACCACCGTCTCCACCGGGCCCAGCTCGGGGTGCCGCTCCATGAAGAAACCGTCGGGGCCCACGGGCACCTTGAGGATCTCCTGCAGATTGGCCGACCATCTCGGTATCCGGCACCATGCCGACCGCCAGCACCACCAGATCGGCCGGCGCCTCCACCGGGCGGCCCAGCACCACGTCGCTCGACCACGACCCTCTTGGCCTTGGTCTTGGTCCCCAGACACCTCGGCGGCTCGTCGTCGTCGGGATGCGCACGAAGAGCACCCCGGCGCCGCGGGCCCGGCGGTAGAGCTCCTCGGCGCCACGGCGAGACGTCCGCATGTCCCGGTAAAAGACCGTCACGCGCGTGCCGCGCTCGGCCAGGGCCAGTCGCCTGCTGGACCGTGGTGGGGCAGCAGTAGCGCGAGCAACCGAGGTTGCCGTCCTCGCAGTCGCAGCGCGACCCCACGCACTGGATGAAGACCACGCTCTCGGGTAGCTTGCCGTCCGGCGCCGAACAGCTTGTCCTCCGGGTCGTGCGAGCCGCTGTTCCAGTTCCACGCTGCGTCAGCACGTTGCGCTTGCTCGCCGTAGCCCGAACGTGCCGGTGGGATCGTAGACCTTGGCGCCGGTGGCCAGCACGATGGTGCCGCAGCTGCGACGTGTCTCCGGTCCCGGCCGGACCGGACGAGCTCGACGCGCGAAGTTGCCCACGTAGCCGTGCACGCGTCGAGCTCCGTGTGCCGCTGCGCACCTCCACCCCGGACTCTGACCAGGCGGCGCTTCAGACTCGCGCAGCTTCTCGGCCCCGCTCGCCGCTGTCGTACAGGCGTTGCAGTCCGGGTGCCGCCAGGACCCCGCCCAGTGCCGTCGCTCTTTTCCACCAGGACCACCTCGTAACCCTGGGCATCCAGATCGAGCGCCGCCCGCAGGCCCGCCACACCGCCGCCGACCACCACGGCCCGGCGGTTGACCGGCACTTCGATCGGCTTCGAGCGGCTCGAGGCGGGCCGCGCGGGCCACGCCCATGCGAATCTGGTCGCGGGCCCGCGTTCTGCGCCTCTCGCGGCACGTGGGCGTGCACCCAGGTGCACTGGTCGCGGATGTTGACCATCTCGAACAGGAAGGGATTCAGCCCGCTGCGGGCCAGCACCTCCCGGAACACCGGCTCGTGGGTGCGCGGCGTGCAGGCCGCCACCACCACCCGGTTGAGCTTGTGCTCGGCGATGGCGTCCTCGATGGCCCGCTGGGCCATGTCGGCGCAGGCGAAGCTGATCGTCCGTGGCGTGGACCACGTCCCGGCAGCGCGGCCGCCTCGCGCGGCCAGCTTGCTCCACGTCCACCACGCCGGCGATGTTGGCGCCGCAGTGGCAGACGAAGACGCCGATGCGCGGCGGGCCCGACGGGTCCGCGCGGTCTCGGCGGGCTGCTGCGCCTGCGCGGTCTCCCGCGGTGGTCGAGCACGTGGACGGCCGGCCTCGGCGGCCGCGGCGCCGCCCTGGGCCACGCACTCGGGAATGATGGCCGGTGCCCCGGCGCTGCCGGCCACGTAGACGCCGGGACGGGTGGTGTCGGCCGGCGCGTTCTCCGGGATCGCGGCGCTTGATGAAGCCCTGCTCGTCCAGGTCTCGATGCCCAGCGACTCCGCCAGCTCGGGCGATGCCGCGGGCGGGCAAGGCCGCCGTGGACAGCACCACCATGCCGGCCGTCGAGCTTCTCCGGCCGGCCGGTGCGGAAGTCCTCGACCCAGAGCGTCAGGTCGCCCGTGTCGGGATCCTCCTGGATCTTGGCCGGGCCGCCCGCGCACCTGACGTGATGTCGTCCCGGTCCAGAGCAGCGCTCCACGAAGGCGTCGTAGCCGCGGCCGGCCGCGCGCATGTCCGTGTACAGCAGCACGCATTCCTCGATCCCGGCTCGTGTTCATGGGCCAGCATGCGCGGACTTCACCGAGTTCATGCAGCAGTAGCGGGAGCAGTAGGGGCGCCCGCCCTCGCCGCGCGAGCCCACGCACTGCACGAAGACGATGCGGTCGGGCACCTGGCGGTCCGATGGGCCGCAGGACGTGGCCCGGGTGGGACCGGTGGCGCAGAGCAGGCGCTCGAACTCCAGGCCGGTCAGCACGTTCTGGCGCCCGGCCGTAGCCGAAGGGCAGCAGCTCGCGCGGGTCCAGCTCGTCGAAGCCGGTGGCCACGACCACCGCGCCGACGTCCAGGGTCGATTCCTCGGGCCTCGTCGTCGAAGTCGATGGCGCCCGGCTCGCAGGCGTCCACGCAGCGCTCGCAGACGCAGGAACGTCGTCGTTGAGGCAGGCCTCGCGGTCGATGTGGATAGGTGGCGGGCACGGCCTGCGGGAAGGGCCGGTCGATGGCCTTGGCCGCCTTCAGCCCGACGATCGTAGGGGTTGGGCCGCGACCGCGGGGCAGGCCTCGGCTGCAGAGGCCGCAGCCGACGCAGAGCTCCGGATCGACGTAGCGGGGCTGCCGTGCGCACCCGCGCCCGGAACTCGCCCGGCGCGACCCTGCAGTCCGATCACCTCGGACAGCGTGTGCAGCGTGATGCGGGGATGCCGACCGGCATCCATCATCAGGGGACCGAGGATTCAGATCGAGCAGTCGACGGTCGGAAAGACCTTGTCCAGCTGGCTCATGCGGCCGCCGATGGACGGCGTCCGCTCCACCAGGTGGACCTGGAATCCCGGCGCGGGCGAGATCCAGAGCGGTCTGGATCCCCGCGATCCCGCCCCCGATCACCAGCACCCCCTTAGCTGCTTGGAAGTACTCATATCCCTTCTCGAACGCCTTGCAGGTTCAGGTCGACCAGGGCCTCGGGCACCGAAGATTCGACCGCCTTCTGGGCCGCCTCCTTGCTCACGATCTCCGTGGCCGCCGTGGCGAAGCCCACCACGACGATGTTCTGGACGATGCGCTTGCCCAGCTCCTCGGCGATCCGCGTGGCCGGGATGCCGAACGTCTTCGCGATCGGTGCCGCCGTCGGTGTCCGGCTCGACCAGATCCTCGTCGTAGATGAGGATCCCCGTCGTCCTTCAGCTCGTCGGCGTACTTCTCGTAGCCCTCCCGCGAGAGCGCGATCAGCACGTCGGTCTTCCGCAGGTAGGGATAGGCGACGAACTCCTCGTCCACGACCAGCGGCCGCCGCGCAGGCCCTGCCGCGCGCCTCCGGCCCGAAGCTCTGGGTCATGGTCGAGTGGCGGCCGTCGTAGATGGCCGCGGCCTTGCCGAAGATGTAGCCGGTCATGATGACGCCCTGGCCGCCGTAGCCGGTGATCCGGATCTCACGCCTTGGCATGGCATCTGCCTCTTCCTGCTGGGCCGCCTCCATCTCGCGCGTGCGCGGTAGTACTTCTCGCCCAGGGTCCGGCCAGGTGCTGCTCGTCGCTGAGCTCGTGCCAGGTGGGCCGTTCGATGTCGACGAACTTGCCCACGTTGATGCTTGTTCTGGTAGCCGATGGCCAGCTCGCGCCGTATCGGCGTCCGTGCTCGATCTCGGCTGTTGTCGTGGTAGAACTTCATCAGGTCGAAGCCGGTGCCCAGCCGGTTGCGGCGGGCGTAGAGCGTCGAGCAGGGCGCGATGACCTCGACGAAGGAGAAGCCGCGGCTTGAGCAGGGCCTCGGTCATCGACTTGGTCAGCCGGCGCACGTGCAGCGCAGGTCCAGCGCGCGACGTAGCACGCGCCGCAGGCCTCGAGCAGCAGGGGCAGGTTGAACGGCGGCTCGAAGGCGCCCGTGGGGCGTGGTCGAGGTGTTCGCCGGTCGGGGCGTCGTCGGGCGCCGCCTGCCCGCCGGTCATGCCGTAGATGAAGTTGTTCACGCAGACGACCGTGAGGTCCATGTTGCGCCGCGCGGCGTGGATCAGGTGGTTGCCGCCGATGGCCGACAGATCGCCGTCGCCGCTGAAGACGACCACCTTCAGCTCGCGGTTGGCCAGCTTCAGGCCGGTGGCGAAGGGGATCGGCCCGCCCGTGGGTGGTGTGGTAGGAGTCGAGCTTCACGTAGCCCGCCACGCGGCCGGTGCAGCCGATGCCCGAGACGATGGCCATCTTGTCGTAGGTCCATCCCGGCCCGGTCGAGGGCCTCGGCGAAGCACTTGACCACCGTGCCGATGCCGCAGGTGGGGCACCAGATGTGCGGCATGCGGTCGGTGCGCAGCAGATGCTCCTGGGGATGCTTGAGCATTGCGGTCGTCGGTCGGCTTCATCGTGACCGCCTCCTCGATGGCCCTCTGGATCATCGTCGGGGTCGTGCACGCCGCCGCCCATGTGGGGACACCAGCCTGACCGGCGCCTGGCCGGCGGCGCAGCGCTCCACCTCCAGGATGATCTGCCCGTAGTTGATCTCCGGCACCACGAAGGCCTTGACCTTCGGCGCCAGCTCGCGGATGCGCGTCTCGGAGAAGGGCCAGACGGTGATCAGCCGCAGGCCGCCCACCTTGATGCCCTGCTGGCGCGCGCCCCGTCGATGGCCGCGCGCGCCACCCGCGAGGTGATGCCGTAGGAGACCACCACCACGTCGCCGTCGTCGATCCCGTCCTCCTCGAGCATGACGATCTCGTCGGCGTTGTTGCGGATCTTGTCGCAGAGCCGGCGCACCAGCTTGTCCTGGCAGTCCGGCCGTCATGACCGGGTAGCCCCGCTCGTCGTGGGTCAGGCCGGTGATGTGGTAGCGGTGACCGCTCCCCGGCGTGGGCCATGGCCGGGATCATGGTCCGCCGCCCACGGCGATAGGGCAGGTACTCGCCCGGCGCGGCGTCGGTCATGCGGCGCGGGGTGATCTCGATCGTCTCGGCCGCGGGGATGACCACCTTCTCGGTCATGTGGCCGATGCACTCGTCGAGCATGACCATCACCGGCACGCGGTACTGCTCGGACAGGTTGAAGGCCGTCGATGGTCAGGTAGTAGGCCTCCTGGGGCGACTGGGGCGCCAGGGCGATGATCTCGTAGTCGCCGTGCGAGCCCCAGCGCGCCTGCATCATGTCGGCCTGGCCCACCATGGTGGGCAGGCCCGTCGAGGGTCCGCCGCGCTGCACGTTGACGACCACGCAGGGCGTCTCGAGCATGGCGCCCAGGCCGATGTTCTCCATCATCAGGCTGAAGCCCGGGCCCGAGGTGACGGTCATGGCCTTGGCCCCGCCCCAGACCGCGCCCAGCACGGCGGTGATCGAGGCGATCTCGTCCTCCATCTGGATGAAGATGCCGCCGACGGTGGGAACGCGGCGCGGCGAAGCGCTCGACCACCTCGGTCGACGGCGTGATGGGATAGCCGGCGACGAAATTGCAGCCGGCCGACAGGGCGCCCTCGGTGCAGGCGTGGTCGCCGTCGAGGTAGTGGTTGCCGGTGAGCACGCGCTTGGGATCAGCCGACGGCATCGCCGGCCTCCTTCGGCTTGCCCGTGGCTGCTTCGTCTTCGGCCGGCAGGCAGAAGATGGCGAAGTCGGGGCAGATCACCTCGCACAGATCGCAGTCCACGCAGTTCTCGGGCTGCGACCACCTCGGGATAGTGGTAGCCCTTGGCGTTGAACTCGTCGGACATGCTGCAGCACGTCGCGCGGACAGAACTCCACGCAGAACTCGCAGCCCTTGCAGCGTTCGACGATGAGGTGGATCTCGCCCTGGGGAATCTTGACTTGCTGGATGTCGAGCGGGGTTCGCCAGAAGCGCATGACCGCGCCCCTTCCGGTCAACGCCGGCGGTCGCGGTCACAATCTCCGCTCGGCCGGCGGCCAGATAAAGAGCGGCGGGTAGGATTGAATTGTTCGGGGCGCTTGGATGTTCAGCTGAGCTCCGTCAGATGCCTTTTAGCAAACCCTGGGTTGTCATCTCCGGATTGTTGAGTGTTTGCTGCGATCCCTCGAGCTCCCGGCCAGCGCCTCCAATCCAACACGCCGCAGCAAGAGCCTAGCATTCACAGTATAGCGGAAAACAAGTCCCAGGAACTAACTAAATGAATGACTGATATCGATTATCATTTAGAGGCCCGGTGAAGACCTGAAGGTGCACGTCCCCTCGCCGGAAACCACCGATATTCGGCTTCCGGTAAATCGTCAGTTTCAAATGCCCTCGCTAGCGGGGCTACATGGCCACGAACTCCATGCTGGCGGGACGGGATTTTTTGCCCCGCGACTGGCGCAGGAGCAGCCGTCGATGGCCTGATACAACCGCAGCGGAGCGAAGGGCCGCCGCAATCACCGTGTGGCCGCCCTGCGCGGTACCCGTGTTCCGGTTCTGAGCGCGGCCATGTTCTGTGGATCGTTCCCCGTACCGGCCCCCTTCAGAACCAGATGCGGGATATTCGCCTTGACTACGGCCTGCTCGATGTCGGGCCGGATGGGGCGTCTGCCGGGAACCAGCAGAACCAGGTCGGTGGTGTGCAGCCAGCAGGGGCCCATCCTTCTCATGGGCCCCTTCGCTGTCGTACCAGCAGCCGTCGACCAGCTTGGTGTTCAGCTTTCCGGCGAAGGGCCAGGTCTGGTCGTTGTGGACGGTTATGAGCCTGCGCGGCCCGGTCTCGTCGCGGAACAGATTGCGCAGACGGACGCTCTGATCCCGGGCCGTGTCTTTCAGGAGCTCGCCGTATTCGTGGTAGACGCCTGCAGGTCCTTCATGAGATCCAGCCGAGGTTTTGCTGGATGCCGGAATCCCGTGCTTCGTGAGATCGTCACACCTCATCAGCAACCGGGCGGTGGCTTCCGGCGGGAATCCCGGCACCTCTGGTGAACAGCACCAGCATGGCCTTGAAGACGCGCAGATGGGCGGTGAACACACGACGCCACGGCTGAGTGCGTCTATTCGTACCTTGGCGGTTGAGATTCGGCGTAAGGTCAGAAGCGTCGGCAGCGGACGGAGCAAGGGTTTCGGCCAAGCCTTTGATCGGATAGGGGGGGCCTGGATGGCCCTTCATGACATCAACCTCCCCCCAGGAATCGGTCCCCGGTGCCGGGATTCCGACCCGCGGCCGTCCTGGGCAAAACATAAACTAACTCATATTTACTGTTTGTAATATGAAAAGTTTTCATATAATATCGGGGGGTACTCATGGCAGTAATAAACCGACTGGCCGGAAGGAGAAACCGGCCATGGACCTGCAGAGACTTCGCGGATTTTACTGGACGGCGCAGCTGGGCAGCGTGTCCGGCGCGGCCCAGATGATCCACGTCACCCAGTCGGCCATCAGCCATCAGCTCCGCTCCCTGGAAGCGGAACTGGGCGTCAAGCTGTACGAACGAACCCGGCGGGGATCATCCTGACACCCGATGGGGAACGCCTGGTGCAGTACGCCCGCCAGGTGGTTCACGCCGTGGACGACCTGAAAAGCGACTTCGCCGAAAGCCGGGGTCGTCCTCACGGAACCGTACGCATCGCCGCCTTCCGGGGCATCGCCACCCACTCCCTGCCCGCCATCGTCAAGCTCTTCCACGACCGCCATCCCTAGGTTCGCCTGGTCATCTCGAGCCGGGCTTTCGACACCGCCATCCTGAACCTGATCGCCGGCGGCGAGGCCGACCTCGGAATCATCGCCTCCTGGAACGAATTCCGCGGCATGCACTACCTCGAATTCGTCTCCTACGACGTGTTCGCCTGCACCCGGAAAGACCACCCCTGGGCCGGCCGTTCCGAACCGGTGACCCTGGGGAACTGTCCGCGGGAGCCCCTGCTGATGTACGAGCAGGGAACCGCCATCCGCACCAGGCTCGACCAGGTTTTCGCCCGTCACGACCTGAAACCCGAGGTTCCCATTTCCGTGGGCGGCTCGCAGGCCCTGCTCGAATTCGTCAAGATCGGCCTGGGCGTGGGCATCGTTTCCGGCCTGGTCGCAGGCCGTCGGAACATGACCCGGAATTGAACGTACTTGCCGTCTCCCACCTGTTCGGAAACCTGGGTACGGATTTGTTCTGCCCCGGGTCGCTTCCTCTCCTCCGCGGCCCAGGCTTTTCTGGAATCGGCGGGTATCGCCCGAGAGTTCCTGCCCGCCTCGACGATCCATGATAGGTAATTACACCGACGTTTCGGGACGCTTCACGGAGGGCCAGGATTGAAACCCTGGAGTGCGGATGATTCATAGACGGCCCTGGTCGGCACGGACCTTGCTGGTTCTTTCCCTAGGCCGCATCGCCCGTTCGCAGTGACACCTCCAGCCAGCTCTGGCTGGACTACAATCCTTCGTGGTTCATCTCACCCAAGGTCACCTTCGGAGGCGATGCCGGAGTACCGCACGAAACTAAACAAGGACGATGGATTCCGTCTGGTCCTGCGTCCCGGGGTCGATCTTCCCTACAGATTCGTCACCCTCAAGGCGGGTATCGGGAACTTCTGGACCATCTCGGACATAATCACCAACCGCTGGGAAATACGCCCCTATCAGGGCGTGGGCTGGGTTTGGCCGCGGGGGCGGACCAACGTCGATCACCTGGTCCGACTCGAGGAACGCTTCGATTTCAACACCGTGACCTGGAACTCCGTCAATTCCCTGCGGGCACGTTACCGGCTGCGACTGCAGGTACCTTTTCGGAGTGCCCGGCCCGATCGGTTCTGGCGGGTTTTCGGAAGCGGTGAATTCTTCCTGAAACTGGCTGGCGAGGAAGGGCTGCAGAGGGAACAGTTCCGCGCTCACTTTGGGGTTGGAACGGAGTTTCAGCCGCGTTGTGCGGGTTCCGCTTTGCAGGCAACCTGGCAGCAAGAAGAGTTTTTTCTCGTTCCGGACAATTCTGCAGACGACCTCTTTTTCAGATTCCGGGTCTATCAGAATTTCTGACCTGGAAAAACGAGCCCTGCACCATCGGGTTGAAGCGGGTGTGGCCGGAATGGGACTTTTGACACAGTCCTTTGCGTAATTGACGATATGTGACATGCTTGGTTATCAGGGATGATTCAAGCCAAGGACGGGACAAGTTTGCTGAGCGACCTTTTCACCATCTGCATCCTGATGCTGGTCTACGTCTACGCCGGCTATCCCCTGCTGGCCCGGCTGCTGGGCGGTCTGGTGCACCGTCGCGTCTGGAGCGGCTGCCCGGGGGAGCATCTGCCGACGGTCACGGTGCTGATCGCCGCCTTCAACGAGGCCGCGCACATCGAAGCCACCGTCCGCAACAAGCTCGGACAGGACTATCCCGCCGACCACCTGCGACGTCATCGTGATCTCCGACGGTTCGGACGACGGCACCGACGACATCGTGCAGGGCATCGGCGACCCGCGCGTGCGCCTGATCCGCCAGGAGCCGCGCGCCGGCAAGACCAGCGCCCTGAACCTGGCCATGCCCGAGGCCGACGGGCGAGATCATCGTCTTCTCGCGACGCCAACTCCCTCTACGCGCCCCGACACCGTCGACCAACCTGGTCGCCCCCCTGGCCGACCCCGAGGTGGGCTACGTCACCGGCCGCATGGTCTACAAGGCTCCCGACGGTTCGCTGACCGGCGAGGGCTGCTCCACCTACATGCGCTACGAGAACAAGCTGCGCGCCTGGGAAACGCGATCTGGGCTCCATCGTCGGCGTCGACGGCGGCGTCGACGCCATGCGCCGCGAAATCTACCGCCCATGCGCGCCGACCAGCTGCCGGATTTCGTCGCAGCCGCTGACCGTGCGCGAGCAGGGCTACCGCGTGGTCTACGAGCCGCGCGCCCTGCTCTACGAGGACGCCCTGGCCGAGGCCGGCGACGAGTTCCGCATGCGCGTGCGCGTCACCCTGCGGGCCTTCCACGCCCTGAAGGACAAGGCCGCCCTGCTGAACCCGTTCGCTACGGCCTGTTCGCCTGGCAGCTGTGGTCCCACAAGGTGCTGCGCTACCTGGCGTTCCTGTTCATGCGGGGGCCTTGGTCAGCAACTGGGCCCTGGCGTTGCTGGCCCCGGTTTTCTCCCCTGGCGCCTGGCCTGATGCTGGCCAGATCGCCTTCTATTCCCTGGCCGTCTACGGCCACACCATGAACCGCCAGGGCCACGCAGTCCCCACCACGCATGGTCGGCCTGATCTACTACCTGTGCGTGTTGAACCTTGCCAGCGCCGTGGCCTTCTGGCAGTTCCTGCGGGGACGCAAACAGGTCACCTGGAAGCCGAGGACCTGATGGCGCCGCCACCGAACCCGCCCTTGCCGCCCCGCGATTTTCTGACACGATGGCAGACCTGGGCCGGGCTGATGGCCATGTTCCTGGTGCCCGTTCTTCGTGCCGCATCCCCGGTCGTTGCACCGCCACCCGCTCATCTCGCCCCTGGGCGACCAGGCTGCACATCGTGCTGCTCGGCGGGATCACCCTGCTGCTCTACTGGTTCGGCCCGCTGCGCGGACGCATCTGGCGGGCGGCACTGGCGAGTGCGGTCATGGGCGGCGCCATCGAGTTCCTGCAGCTGCTGGTCGGCCGCCCGGCCCTGCTCACGACTTTCTGCTGGATCTGATGGGCATCGGTCTGGTGGTCGGCTTCATCTATTGGCGGGGGCACGGGCGGCAAGCGGGTAAATGGATTTTTCTGGTGGTGATGTTCGCCATCCCCCTGCAGCTCTACTATCTGCCCTGGCAGATCTCGGCCGCCTTCCGCGCCCGCGACATGTTCCCCGTCCTGGCCGACTTCGAAACCTACGGCGACCGGTATTTGTGGACCCCCAACCAGAGCGGCAAGATGACCTTCGGCCATATCGAGGATTCCCCGACGGGCCCAGGACACGTTTTCAGGGTGGCCGGTGGTCCGGAAACCGACTGGCCGGGCGGTTATATGCGCCGTTTTCCCGAGGACTGGTCCAATTACACGGCTCTGAAAATGGACGTCCGCCTTGTCGAGGCCCCCGGTGACACCTTCAAGTTCGGGGTGCGGCTCGACGACTATGAAGGCATCAAGGAGGTGGCCTACTACTCCAAGGGATTTGTCGCCACCAGGCAATGGCAGACCATCACCGTCCCCATTACCGACCGCATATTATCGAACCGCCAGCGCAATCTGAATCTAGAGGAGATGGACCGGCTCATCATCCACTTCAGCAGACCCCAGGACCCGGTAGCCATCGAGGTCGACAACATCAGGCTGGAATAGCCCAGCTTGACGCAACTCCCTGT
This sequence comes from uncultured delta proteobacterium, assembly GCA_963825575.1. GTDB lineage: Bacteria > Desulfobacterota > Desulfuromonadia > Desulfuromonadales > BM103 > JAFDBW01. The sequence goes on along the minus strand of CAWGUB010000009.1, from coordinate 204,031 downwards.
CCTGATTTAATCTGTTCATTGTTGTCGGCCATCCAGTGGGGCCTGTCCGTCGATGGGGGAGCGGCTTGATCGGTCAGACTGTATCTCATTTCCGAATCACGTCCGAGCTGGGCGTCGGGGGAATGGGCGTGGTCTACCGCGCCGAGGACACCCGACTTGACCGCACGGTGGCCCTGAAGTTTCTTCCACCCCATTTGACCGCCGACTCTGCCGCAAAAACCCGGTTCATCCACGAAGCCAAGGCCGCGTCCTCACTGGAGCACCCGGCCATCTGTAGCATCTTCGAGATCGACGAAACCGAAGACGGCAAGACCTTCATGGTCATGCCCTGTTACGAGGGACAGACCCTGGCCGAGCGCCTCGAAGAAGGGCCTATGGCCGTGGATCAGGCCATGGAGATTTTCCGGCAGACTGCCCAGGGCCTGGCCAAAGCCCATTCGCAGGGCATCGTTCACCGGGATATCAAACCCGCGAACATCTTCCTGACCGAGGACGGACAGGCCAAGATTCTCGATTTCGGATTGGCGAAACTCGCCGGCCAGACCAAGCTGACCCAGGAAGGAACGACCCTCGGCACCGTTGCCTACATGTCGCCCGAGCAGGCGCGGGGCGAGGCGGTCACCGAGCAGTCGGATATCTGGTCACTCGGCGCGGTTCTCTACGAGATGCTGGGCGGAAAGCCCGCCTTCGGCGGCGAGAACCCCCACGCCGTCATGTACGCAATCCAACAGATCGATCCGGCGCCGCTGAGTGAGACCCGGTCGGATATCCCCGCAGGAGCCCTGTCACTGGTCGCCGGAATGCTCGAGAAGGATCCGGCCCTGCGACTCGGCTGGCAGGCAGGCCAGCTGGCGGAAATCCTTGGCGAGCCGGGGATGTTCCGGGCAATGACCAGATCCAAGCCCTGGTACCGGCGGGGTCCAGGCGTGGCTGCCGGGTTGGCGGTGGTCCTGGTCGCCCTGTTGCTGATAATCCAGCCCTGGAAGACTGGGGGCGCCATCACCGCAATCGCCGTTCTTCCCTTCGAGAACCTTTCCGGTGACGAAAAACAGGAATATTACGCCGACGGCATGACCGGGCAGCTGATTTCCAAGCTGGGCGCCCTGAGGATCTTCGACCGGGTGATCTCGCGACGGTCGGTGATGCAGTACAAGGGCGAAAGCATGGACCTGGCACAGATCGGGTCGGACCTGGGTGTCCAGGCGATCGTCGAGGGATCGGTCATGCTCCTGGACGACCGGGTCCAGGTCACGGCCTTCCTGCTGGACGCTGCCCGAGATCGTCAACTCTGGACCGATACGTTTGACGAACCGGTGGCCAACATCATGGACATCCAGAGGCAGATCGTCATGGCCATCGCCCGGGCCGTGCGCCTGGAACTCGATCCCGCGGCCCAGGAACGCCTCCGAAATATGGGCACGGTCGATCCGGAGGCCCACAAGGCCTGCATGCGGGGGTACGAGTGGTTGAATGACCAGACCAGTAAAGAGGAAAACGAGCTGGCGGTCAGGTATTTCGAGGATTCCATCACCGCCGACTCGACCTATGCCCTGGCATGGGCCGGGCTCGGGGAAGCCCTGACGCAACTGACCCACTATGATGAAGCTCCCACCACCGAGCACCTGGAACGGACCAGAGACGCCATCAACCGGGCCCTGGAACTGGATCCTGATCTGGCCGAGGCTCACTGGACAAACGGACATTTCCTGTGGGAGCACCAGTTCGAGATGGATGCCGCAGACCGGGCGTTCCAGAAGGGCCGGGATCTGAACCCCAACCTGGCCATGCAACAACTGATCTATTCCTACTACCTTCAGTCTATGGGCAGATATGACGAAGGTGCAGCTGTCGTCAAGAAGGCCATCGATTTGGACCCGAATTCCCTCTGGATTCAGTTGACGATATTCTTCCCTCTCACCCTGGCGGGCAGATATGACCAAGCCCTCGACCAGATAGAGCAGGTCAAAAGAAATTTTCCTGGAAATTACTCCTGGGTCGGCCCGGCCTGGACCGTCCACGCCGACCAAGGGGACTGGAAAGCGGCACTGGCTCTTCTGGACAGTATTCCCCCGGCTGATCGAAACGAGTTTCATGTTCAGAGAAAGATCACAACCCTCATTTACCTGGAGCGGCCCGAAGAAGCCCTGGAGCTGTTCGAGAAGACCAGAGCCCAGGCCGAGGCGGATTCCAACTATTTCTCCCTTGCGATCAGCGCAGCCAAACTGGGTTTGAAGGACGCGGCGAAAACCTACATCGCCAAGTACAAGGAGGGGTCGCCCAGCGACTTTTTTGTCGCCTACCTCCACTGCCTTTTGGGCGAGAAGGACGAGGCCCTGGCCCTCTTGGAGGACGCCTACGAGAAGAAGGTCAACTGGGTCACAAGGTTGGGCTGGATGTCGAAACAACCGGACTGGTCGATCCTGCGGGACGATCCCCGCTTCGTGGAACTGCTCGAGAAGATCGGCATCCCTCTATAAAATGGCAGGGGCCCCCCGGGGCCCCTACTCTGCTCAAAAGGTTTCGGCGTTAGTCTAGCCGCCGAAGTTCTTGGTCGCGAAATCCCAGTTCACGAGATTCCACCAGGACTCGATGTAGGCCGGCCGCGCGTTGCGCTTGTCCACGTAGTAGGCGTGCTCCCACACGTCGATGGTCAGGATCGGCGTGGCCGTCTTGACCGGCGCTGTCGGCGTCGTGGGTGTTGACGATCTCCAGGCCGCCCTTGGACTTCTTGACCAGCCAGGTCCAGCCGCTGCCGAAGTTGGTGGCGGCCGACTTGCTGAACTTCTCCTTGAACTCGGCGAAGCGAGCCGAAGGCCTTGTTGATCGCCTCGGCCGATCGCACCGGTGGGCTCGCCGCCGCCCTTGGGGCCCATGCCGTTGAAGTAGAAGGTGTGGTTCCAGACCTGGGCGGCGTTGTTGAAGATGCCGCCGGCCGGGAGCCTTCTTGACGATGTCCTCGAGGGACATCTTCTCGAACTCGGTGCCCGGGATCAGGTTGTTCAGGTTGGTGACGTAGGCCGCGTGGTGCTTGTCGTGGTGGTAGTCCAGCGTCTCGGCCGAGATGTGGGGCTCCAGCGCGTCCTTGGCGTACGGAAGTTCAGGCAGTTCGTGTGCCATGTTCGGTTCTCCTTTTATTGGGATTGGGCGCCGCAGCGCCTGGGTGAACACTCTGACTTGGTGCCAGAATAAATACAGACTCACTTGGCCGCAATGAAAATGGATCCGCGTTTCAGATCACAAAAAACCCCTGGACCACCTGGATGCGCCCTTCCCGCAGGTTTCGCAGCAGATTGCGGGATTTTTGCGCGGCATCCGGGCCCAGGACCAGCCCCACATTGGGCCCCGGCGGCTTGGGGGCGGCGGCCAACCGGATTTCGGCCAATCCATCGAACCAGCGCAGGGCCCCGGCCGTCACCTCGCTCCATTGCTGTTCGGCAAAACCGGCCGCGGCAATTTCGGCCCGCAATTCGTCGGCGGTCATCAGGAAACTGATCTCCGGACCCCCGGCCCAGGGAACCGGGAAGTGGAGGGTGTCACCGTCTTCTCCGCAGACCTCGTAAAGGCCAAATACCCCTCCGGGGGTCAGGACCCGGCGGACCTCCCCGAAAACCGCGGCCTTCTCATTCACGTTCATCAGGGTGTGCAGGGAAAAGACCCGGTCGAAGGAAGCGTCGGCAAAGGGCATGGCCCTCATGTCGCCCTCCCGGATGGTCACGCGGTCTGACAGCCCCACCCATTCGGTCAGCATGACTGCGGCCCGGCAAAACTCCTCCACGATTTCCAGGCCCACCACCTCGCACCCGAATTCGGCGGCCAGGGTGCGTGCCGGTCCGCCCAGACCGCAACCCACATCAAGCACCCTTTGCCCAGGTTCAAGTCCGGCTGTCCGCCCGAATTCCACGGTGGCCTCCCGGCCCCGGATATGGATCTCGTCAAGGTCGGTCAGATTCTCCCTCGTCACCTGCCCGGACCCTAGGCCGAGCCGTTCGAAGGCCAACCGGATCTTTCCCGGCAGATCGGGCTGTCCGTAATGATCGTTCAGATCTGCGGCCGAGCTGGGCATGGAAAAATCCTGTAAAAGGCGGGTGGGTTCGGGTTCGGTTTCCTGAGGAAGCAGTCTACCTCATACCTCCATTTCTGACCACAGCACCCTGGGTGAATTTCAACCTGGCGTCCGTCCGGGCCTCGCATGATCATTGCGCCATGGAAATCCAGACTCCCGGCACCGCGGCCACCGACGCCACCGTATTGGCCCTCGAAAAAACAACGGTCCGTTGGTACCTCCTGGGCATGGTCTTCCAGGGAGTGTGGGCTGCCGGGTATGTGCTTTTCCCTTTTGTCCTGGGAAAATCCCTGGCCGCTCCCGGCTGGCTGGTGACCCTGTCGGTGACCATGGAAACGACGGGCATGATGCTGGCCCTATACTGGGGCCAGCTGATGGTCACCGGCGGACGGCGCCGGGCCCTGTTCTGGGGAGGTCTGGCCGGCCGCCTGGTCCTGCTGGCCGCCTTGAATGTGACAACCGCCGGGCAGTTCACCCTGCTCGTGTGCGTGGTCCACATGTTCGCAGCCCTGGTTTACCCTGCCCAGAACGGAATCCTGCAGGCCAATATCCGCCCCGAACGACGGGGCCGGGTTTTCGGCTGGGGCGCCCTGGTGCAGAACCTGACCATGGCCGCCACCAGCATCTTCATGGGGCGGCTGCTCGACGGCGATCCCGGCAGCTACCGCCTCATCTATCCGGTGTTGGGCTGCCTGGGTTTCATCTATCCCCTGATCCTGTCCCGTCTGCCCCGCCCCGCCGGCGACTTGACCCACGATCCCTCCCGGGTCTTCGCCGTACCTCGCCTGCCCCTGGGTCCGGTCCGGCTGGACCGTTTGGCCAGGGCCCTGGTGACCCCGTTCCGCGAGGCCGTGGCCACCTTCGGGGAAGACCGTTTCTTCCGCTGGTTCGAAGCCAATTTCATGGTCTACGGGGTGGCCTACATGATGCTGGTGCCCGTGGTGCCCTTGTTTTTCGTCCACGAATTGAACCTGAGCTACGGGCAGATCTCCTCGGCGCGGGTCTTGATCGCGTCCCTGGGCGTGGCTCTGCTGAGCCCGGTGGCCGGCCGTCTGATGGACCGCCTCAATCCGGTGCGCCTGTCGTCCGTTTCCTACGCCGTGGTTTCGCTGTATCCGCTCACCCTGCTGCTGGGAGCCCTGTTTCTTCCCACCCAGCCCGCCCTGGGCGCCTACCTGGCTTTCGGCCTGTACTCGCTGGGCATGGCCGGGATCAACGTGACCTGGAACATGGGTTCCATCGCCTTCGCACCGCCGGGGCAGGGTGGTTACTACCAGGGCATCCATGTGGCGATGGTGGGTATCCGCGGCCTGGTGGGTCCGGCGGTAGGGTTCACCGTCCTGCACTTCATGGGGTATCGGGAGGTTTTTGTCCTGGCGGCGGTGATCTTCCTGACCGCCGCCGCCAGTTCGGTTCTCCTGGGCCGTCGCTGGTCCGCGGATGTCAGGCGGGAAAACTGAAACCCAGCCCCGGATTCTCCGAGGCGATCAGCCAGCCGTCCTCCAGGCGGACCGCCCCGTCGGTGGGGTCGTCGAGCAGGTCGAGGTGGCCGTCCAGGTCGGCGTAGAGCACGTTGGGGCGGGCCAGGGCGAAGTGCAGGCCGGCGGCGATGGCCAGGGCCGCCTCGTCCATGCAGCCGACCATCACCTCGAGCCCGGCCGCCTGGGCCACCGCGTTGATCTGCAGCGCCTCGGCGCAGCCCGCCGACCTTCATCAGCTTGACGTTGACCATGTCGGCCAGGTCGCGGCGGGCCAGGCGGAAGGCGTCGCGCAGGGTCATCAGGCTCTCGTCGGCCATGACCGGCAGGTGCGACGCCCGGCGGTCACCCGGCCCAGCAGGTCCAGGTTCGTCCCTGGGCGTGGGCTGCTCGAGCAGCTCGAGCTTGGCCGCTGCGACGGCCGTCGACGAAGGCCAGGGTCTGCTCCACGGTGTAGCCCTGGTTGGCGTCGAAGCGCAGCTCGACCGTCGGGCCCACCGCCTCGCGCACCTTGAGCACCCGCTCGACGTCGCAGTTCGACGTCCAGGCCGCCCTTGAGCTTGAGGCACCGGAAGCCCTGGGCCGACGAATGCCCGCGCCCGGGCCACGGTCTCGTCCACGGGCAGGATGCCGATGGTGACGCTGGTGCGGATGCGTCGGCGGATAGCCGCCGAGCAGGCGCCACAGCGGCAGGCCCGCCGCCTTGCCCAGGAGGTCGAACAGGGCCATGTCGACCGCGGCGCGGGCCGAGGGGCGGTCCTGCAGCAGGCGGCAGCAGCTTGTCCAGGACGGCGGCCGGGCCGCAGGGGGTCCCGGCCCTTCAGCGCCGGCGGCGACGTCGCCCGCCGAGCAAGGCCAGGGCGGCCTCGGGCGTCTCGCCGGTCACCGGCTCGTCGGGCGCGGCGCAGCCGTAGCCCCGGAACGGCCCGGTGTCCAGGCGCGAGGAAGACGTTGGTGGCGCTGGTCGACGGTCTCGTAGGCGATGGTGTAGGGCTCGGCCAGCTGCATGTCACAGCGCCAGGCCTCGACGCTCGCGGATCTTCATCTCAGTACCGCCGCTGGTGGATCTCGTCGAGGGTCAGGCCCTTGAGGTCCTCGACGAACTCCACCAGGTTGCGCATCATCACCTCCCACATGCGGCGCCCTTCTCGGCGGTGGCCTTGGTGGGGTCGCCCATGACGCCGCTGGGGGAGATGCGGCGCGGTGTGGGCGTACCAGTCCGACGACGCGCTGGGTGGTGAAGTCGAGGTAGCGGCTGGAGAAGCTGGGCACCGACGGCGCGGCGCCTGGTCCATGTGCACCAGCTCCGGGCGCAGGGCCAGCGTGGTGCTGGTCTCGATCTCGCCGGCGTGCACGTCGTTGGGGGTCTCGGCCATGCGCGTCGATGTCGGCGTCGCTGGTCTCGCCGGTGTCGACGCAGGTGAAGATGTGGGCGTCGCGGTTGATCATCTGGGCGGCGAAGTGCAGGGCCGGGGCGTTGCCGCCGTGGCCGTTGATGATGACCAGCTTGGTGATGCCGTAGCGGGCGGCGCTCATGCCGACGTCGTAGACCAGCCGGGCCAGGGTCTCGTTGCGCACCGAAAGGGTGCCGGCGAAGTCCTCGTGGTGGTAGGAGACGCCGTAGGGGATCAGCGGCAGCACCAGCGGCTTGGGGTCGCTGCAGGCGGCGGCCACCTGCGCGGGCCAGGTAGTCGGCGTCGAAGGCGTCGGTGTCCAGGGGCAGGTGCGGGCCGTGCTGCTCGATGGCGCCGACCGGCAGCAGGGCCACGTCCGCCTCCCGGAAGCGGCGCTTCGGCCTCGGGCCAGGTCAGTTCGGCCAGCAGGCAGGGCTGCTTGCCGCATCGATCGCGATGCTCGGCGTCGGCGCCGGCGGCCGAGGGTGCTGGTTCACCGCCGGCAGGGGCTGAACTCGGGCTCCGGCGAAGGGATCGAAGGGCAGCCAGACGCCGGCCGTGGCGCATGACCGCGCCGTCGGCGTGCTCCAGGCAGATGCGCAGCACGGCGCCGCGCAGGTCCGTGGGGATGGTGTCCAGGGGCGAGTGTTCCGGGTCGAAGCGCAGCTGCAGGACCTCGGGGTGCGGCCGCGGGCAGCGGCCTCGGTGCGGTTCCACAGGCCGCGCTCGTGCAGCAGCAGGGCCAGCTGCTCGGCGCCGGCGCTCTCCTGGTGGACGTCCCGGCTGAGCAGGACCTCCTCAGGGCAGGTCGTCGATCTGGGCCGGGGTGTAGCCGCAGCGCGTCGGGATCGGCGCCCAGGGCCATGAGCATGCCGACGATGCGCCGGCACTTCTCGCAGTGGCCGCAGGGCAGCACGCGCCCGGCTCTGCTCGTCCTTGTGGGTGGCGTGGCAGGAGACCTGGTGCCGCTGCAGGTCCGGGTAGCGCTCGGCCAGGATCTTCTCGATCAGCAGCTCCGACAGCGGGCGCAGCATCGAGAACTGGTGCACCCGCCAGCCCTTGCGCTGGAAGTAGCGGGTCAGCGCCTGGTCGAAGTAGCGGCTCTGGTCGTAGAGGCCGTCGTAGTGGGTGATGCCCTTGAAGCGCAGCGCGTGACGGTGGTGTCGTACTCGTCGCCGATGACCAGGCGGCCGATGCCGCGCTTGCGCAGCAGGGGCAGGGCGCCGAACAGGAACACCGCCACGGTCCACAGGCGGATCGGGTACTCGTCGGAGCGCACGCTTGGCGAAGTCCGGGCGGACGAAGGGCAGGTGGCGCAGCATCCAGGCGAAGACCCGGTCGGAGTTGGTCCAGACCCGGGCGGTGTCCGGGCACCGTCTCCTTGAAGTGGCGGTAGGCGTTGAGCGCGGTGTACCAGTGGCGGCCCGACTCGTTGACGAAGATCGGGTGGGTCTCGACGCCCGATCTCGTGGAGCAGGCCGAAGCTCAGCAGGCTGTCCTTGCCGCCGCTGGAGAGCACGCGCAGGCGCCGCGGCCGTCGCCCCAGGCCGCCGTGCTGCGAGCTCGGCGAGCCGGCGTCGGGGAAGACCAGCTTGGCCCGCAGGTAGTCCTCCTGACGTTCAGCGGGCAGCTGCGGCCGCCGCGCCGGTCAGGAACGGGATTGGGCTCCAGGAACTTGTTGACGTAGATCTCGCGCGCGGTGTTCTGGGCCATGTCGGCGAGGAAGCGGCGGTCCTGCTCGTCGAAGGGCCCGTGGAACACGATTTCGCGGCAGAACAGACCGTAGTTGAGGGCGACCTGGGCCGGGATCATCGCGGCCAGGTTGACGTCCGCGGGATCGGCCGGGTCGAAGACGTCCTCCTCGCAGGAATAGCTCAGGTCGACCGCCTCGGTGCCCTCCGGCGCGCACCACCGTGTAGGGGCGCGTGATGCGGCGCGGGCTCGAGCTGCGCGGCGGCCGACCTCGAGCCGGTCGAAGACCAGCAGCGGGGCCAGGGGATCCTGCTTGGCAGCAGGTGTCATGACGGATCTCCTCAGCCGCGGCGGCAGCCGCAGCGGCTTCGTGCAGATACGGGGCCAGGGCCTCGATCAGGGCGCCGGCGCCGTCCAGCAGGACGTCGACGGCCGGCAGGCCGGTCTCGGCGGTGATCGCGGCGCAGGCCGCCGGGATCTCGTCCGGCGCCAGGTCCTTCGTGGTTCATCGGTGACGGCCACCACCGGCTTGCCGGAGAGCAGCTCGATCGCCTGGATCTGGGTCGGCAGGGCGTGCATCGGGTAGCCGGGGAAGCCGTCGTACTCCTTGCGGGCGGGCGCGTGCTGCAGGACCACGACGTCGGGCCGCCCGGCGGCCAGCAGCTCGAAGCCGCCCGGGTAGGCCGGGTTCATCAGGCTGCCCTGGCCCTCGAGGACGATCACCTCGGCGCCGGTCTCCTGCCAGCAGGACCAGACGGCGTGCTCGATCTCGCCGGCCACGAAGTCGTTGATCAGCGAGTCGAGGATGATGCGCGTGCGGCGCCCCCTGCAGCCAGGCGGTCTGGCCGGTGCCGATCAGCTCGGCCGTGCGGCCCGGCCGCGCGCCAGGCGTCGACCAGCAGCCAGGCGGTGGTGCGCTTGCCGACGGCCGAGTCGGTGCCCAGCAGCGCGACCGTGAAGGCGTCGACCTCCTCGATCTTGCCGGTGAAGAAGTGCAGCTCGGTCGCGCGGCGGCGGCTTGCGCACGTCGCGGATGACGGCGCCCGTGCTGCGCGGCCAGGGCCGGCGAGCTCCGGGTCCTCGGTCAGGAAGTCGTGCAGGCCGCAGTCGACGTTCAGGCCCGCGCGTCAGGGCGGCCGCCACGTCGGCGCGCGCCTCGGCCGGGCAGGCGGCCGCCGTCCGGCGCCAGGCCGACCACGAAGTGGGTGGCCGGGCCGCCGCGGCTCGGCCAGCGCCAGGGCCGCGTCGAGGTCGGCCACCACGGGAATGCCCGTTGGCCGGCCGTCCAGCACCTCGCCGGCGTCGCGGCCGGCGTAGCCGGAGTCGATCACCGCCGACGACGCCGTAGCGCTCGCTGCGGCGCACCAGGCCGTGGGCGGTCTTGCCGTTGGTCGTGTCGAAGGCGCCCTCGCAGTAGACGATGGCGCGGCCCTCGGGCCACTGGCTCATGTCATTTCCTCCCGGTGAGGACGGCCACGTAGCGGTCGCCGGGCAGGGGCTCCTGCTGGTGCCGGTCCAGCAGCGCGAGCAGGCCGGCGGTGGAGGCCGGCAGCACGTTCAGCCCTCCTTGTCGCGCAGCATGCGGGCGCCGTCGAGCATGGCCTTGTCGCTGGCGTCGCCGGCCCAGCCGCCGGTCGTGCGGATGGCCTCCAGGGCGTGGTCGCCGTCGATGGAGTGCCAGTTGATCAGCGGCTCGTTGACCGCGGTCTCGCGGATGCGCTCCGGCGGCAGGTCCGCGCAGTCGGGCAGGTTCTTGCGGAAGGCCTGCACGATGGGGTTCTTGCCGTAGGACGAGCCGCCGACCATGCGCGGCATGCGCGAGGTCTTGCCGCGGCGGTAGAGGCTCACGAAGCCGTGGTGGATGCCGGCCAGGGTGGTGCCGTTGGAGACCGGCACGGCCACCGCCGCCGGCGCGTCGCGCAGCTCGTCGTAGATCTCGTAGGCGATCTCGCCGTAGGCCCGCAGCTGCAGCAGCGTGTTGGCGCCGCCGGGGTTGGCGTCGTAGATCTCGTCGCGTTCGGCGCGGCCGCGCGACGACCTCGCACCGCGCGCTCTCGTAGTCGCCCGGCACGCGCCGATCTCGGCGCCCAGCTCGCTCCATCTCCTTCGCGCGGCCGGTGTGGTAGCCGCCGGGGATGTAGACCATGCAGCGCAGGCCGGCCAGCAGGCGGCCAGGGCCATGGCGACGCCGTAGTTGCCGCAGGTGGCCACGGTGATGGTGTCGAAGCCGCGGCGCAGGGCGTCCATGGCCTGGGCGAAGGCGATGCGGTCCTTCTGGGTGCCGGTGGGGTTGCCGCCCTCGAACTTGAGGAAGAGCTGCCGCAGCCCGACTCCGCGCTCGATGTTGCGGGCCCGGGACGAGGGGGGTGTCGCCGACCTCGGAGTCGAAGATGTCCTCGAAGGCGGCCAGGCGTTCGTCCAGGGGCCGCTCCAGGTCGGACGCCACCAGGTGCTGGCTGCCGTAGCTGTCGGTGAGGTCGTGGCCGGTGGAGGTCACGCCGTCGAGCAGCATGAATTCCCGACTCTGGGGGGAGTTCTTTTCTTCAGCCATGGTTCAACAACACCTTTCGGAACGGTCGCCTTCTCCGCCCTGCCCGCTCTACCAAACGCCGAACGGAATGCCACTCTAGGGAAAGGCGGCCGAATAGTGGACCAAAATCCCTGGGTGGCAAGAATATATTTTCCACCTTGGCGGCTCCAACCAGTGGTTCGTAGATTACCCATGGGTCCAGGGCGAATTTTCCCTCAAAAGGAGTCTACTCCATGTCCAGACCGTTGACCATCGTCGCGCGCATCAAGGCCAAGCCCGGCCGCCAAGACGCCCTGGCCGCCGAGCTGATCAAGCTGATCGCCCCCACCCTCGTCTAAGACGGTTGCCTGCAGTACGACCTGCACCGCGACTGCGAGGATCCGGGCAACTTCCTGTTTTTCGAGAACTGGGAAACGAAGGAACAATGGCAGGCGCACATGGAGTCGCCGCAGCTGAAAGCGTACATGGCGGTGGCCGATGATCTGGTCGATGTCTTCGAACTGTTCCGGATGGGGAAGGTGGACTAACCGCCGGCCTTCTTGACCGTCCAGCCCCGGCCTTCCAGTTCGGCGACCACCTTGTCGCGGTGGTCGCCCTGGATTTCGATGACCCCGTTTTTCACCGTACCGCCGGCGCCGCAGCGGGTCTTCAAGCAGCTTGCCCAAGTCCGCGAGTTCGGCCCCCTCCAGGGGCACGCCGGTCACGAGGGTGACACCCTTGCCCTTGCGGCCCTTGGTCTCGCGGCTCACCCGCACCACGCCGTCGGCCGGGGCGGCATTCCGGTTCTTCGCACACACGCAGTCTCCGGCAGGACGGCCGCAATCCGGGCACATCCGCCCGCCGTCGGAAGAATAGACCCTTTTATTCATCGACCGGCTTCTTCTTCCGGAAGGAGATGTTCGGCCACATCTTCCCCGTGGATGACATTTTCGAAATACAGATTGGTCGATCCGCCCTTGCGGCCCTGGTAGACGACGGCCGGAACCATCACCCCATCGACCGGCCGGAAGTCATCCAGATACCAGTGGTAGCCGATGCGGGTCAGCATCCCGGTTTCGACCTCGAAGTACAGGGTGTAGTACTCGAACTTGAGGTCGTTTTCCACCTTGTAGTATGAAACGCCGTCGTAGTCCCAGGTCCCGGTCATCCGGGGGTTGGGGAAGATACCTGTCAATCATGAGCGGCCCCTGCGGATTGAGCAGGAAGGCCAACTTGTTGTTACCCTGGGCTCCCAAGCGGAAAACTCTTTGGGAATCGCTCAGAATCATGGTCCATTCACCGGAGGTATCGGCCCAGGCCTCCAGCTTGGATTCCTCCGGCGGCCCCATGCTGGGCCTGTCGTCGATCTGCTTGCCGGTGATGGTGCGCGTTTCCAGCTTGGCGATGGCCTCGCGTCCGCCCATGGCATCCACGTATCGGTCGAAGATCTGTTCCAGGGTCGGCAGTATCTCATCGGCGGACGCCGGCACCGCGCCGGCACACAGCAGGACCGGAACCAGCACCGCCATCCACGGGAATATTTTCCTGTTTCGCCTCATGACAAGACCCCTCGGTTCGGGTTTTCCAATAATTCCAACCTATGCAGCAATCGTGCCGGGTTGGGGCGCCTGCATCCCCTGAAAAAATCACGCACGGAACCCCACGTGTACTTTCGGACACCGCCGGACTGGTTTCTGTTTACACAGGGGTCCATTTTTCCCCTGACGAGTTCCCCTTGCCAAGCTAAAGTGTTCCCCAAACAATTCGGACCAACCAAAACGGGAAGGGCCGACCATGGCTTAAGATATTCCGGAAGACCTGGTTCCCCGCGAACCCATCCACAAGCTGATCGAACCGGTGCAGCGGTTCCTTCACGTCGAGGCGGCCAGCGGCGTGCTGCTGCTGGTCTGCACCGCCATCGCCCTGGTGCTGGCCAACAGCGCCGCCAGCGAATGGTACGTCGCACTCTGGAAAACCAAGGTGGGTTTTTCGTTTCGGCGACTTCTCCATGATGCACTCGCTGCAGCACTGGATCAACGACGGATTGATGGCGATCTTCTTCTTCGTCGTCGGCCTCGAGGTCAAAAGGGAGATGGTGCATGGGCGAACTGCGCTGATCCCAAGCGCGCGGCCCTGCCCGTGGCCGCGGCGATCGGCGGCATGATCGTGCCCGCGGGCATCTACCTGCCTGCTGCAGGGCGGCACCGAGGCGGCCCGCGGCTGGGGCATCCCCATGGCGACGGACATCGCCTTCGTGGTCGGCTGCATGGCCGTGCTCGGGCCCCGCGTGCCGCACATCCTGCGCGTGATGCTGCTCTCGCTGGCCATCGTCGACGACATCGGCGCCATCCTGGTCATCGCCGTCGGCTACACCGAATCGCTGAACCTCACCGCCCTGCTGCTGGCGTTCGCCGGCCTGGGCGTGGTCTACACTCTGGGCCGCCTGGGCGTGCGCAGTTTCGGGATCTACGTGATCCTGGGCGTCGGGGTCTGGTTCGGGTTCCACGAATCGGGCGTGCACGCCACCCTGGCCGGCGTGCTGATGGGTCTGCTGACCCCCGCCCGCAGCTACCTGGGCGAAAACACCGTCAGCCAGATGCTCCAGCGGGCCGACAAGACCCTGCACGGCGGCGACTGGGTGAACATGCATCACCGCAGCGACGCGGTGCGCCGGTTCACCGACTCCGTGCGCGAGGTCATCTCGCCCCTGGAATACCTCGAGGGCACGCTGCACCCGTGGACCGCTTTCGTGATCATGCCCGTCTTCGCCCTGGCCAACGCCGGGTTGCGTTCCGGCGCGACTTCGGGGCCATGCCCTGGCTGGCCTGGTCATCGGCAAACCGGTCGGCATCCTGCTGATGAGCTTCCTGGCGGTGAAGCTGATCACCAGATCCCTGCCCGAGGGCCTGACCTGGCCGGCGCTGGTGGGCGGCGGTTTCCTGTCGGGCATCGGCTTCACCATGGCCCTGTTCATCGCGGGATTGGCCCTGAGCGGACCGTCCCTGCAAACAGCCAAGGTCGGTGTGCTGGGCGCCAGCCTTTTGGCAGCCATGGCGGGCATGGCGGTGCTGGTCAAGGTGCTGCCCAAACCGGGGGGAACCCGGCAGCGCTAGGGTTGCCGTATATGGATCAATCCGTCCCGGACACGGACAGGGCCTGCAAATAGCCCCAGGCCTCGTGGACCGATCCGAAAATCTGGAAAACCTTGTCATGGCCGGCCGACAAGATCATCTCTAGAACATCGGGCGTCGGCCTGGCCAGAACCAGGGCCCCACCCTGCCCCTTCACTGCGTGAAATAGCATGACCAGGGTGCCAAAACCCTTCGAGTTGATCCAGGGAATGTTGCCCATGTCCAGGATCACGTGGTTCCGGCCGCGGGTGAATCCTTCTTCGATGATGTCGTTCAAATCGGTGGGAACAGCTTGGGGATCAAAGGGGTAGCGGGTGATTTCCGTTCGTACGCCGTTGTTATCCATATCGTAGGATACGTATTCGCTCTTCCCGATAATACCGTGAACGCTAATGAGATGAATTCCATAAGACATGATCAACCTCCCCCTGTGCAGACAGACAAGGTAAGCAAATAGGGAAAATCGACCAGCGTCAAGCCCGCTGGGCTGGCATCCTCAATCCCTGCACCAGACGCACCAGCCACACCAGGGTGTAAAGGATGTAGAGGACGAACACGATCAGGAACACCTTCTCATCCAGCTTGACCGGATCGCTCAGGTTGGCCTGCAGGGCCAGCAGGCTGATGCAGAAAAAAAAGACGAAGATCGCCACCCCGAACTCGGCCATGAAGCGGCCGAATTTCTGCTGGAAAAGGGCCTGGTTTTCCTCCTGCAGCCAGTAGTCCTTGTTGGGCACGTTCAGGAATTTTCTGGAGATACCGAGGGTCATGCTCGAAGCGAAATAGAACATCAGGAAGAAGGGCGCTTCCAGGACCAGAAACACGGCGGCGTTGAATTCCTTGGAGGCCCAGGAATCGGGCAGGCCGCCGCCGCCGAAATGGATGGCCACCTGGTCGGGCATGACCGCCAGCGATACGGCCGTCAGGATGAGGTTGGCCACGAAGACCGCGATCAGGGCTTTGTGCATGGGTCGTCCTCCCTGGTTCACTTCCCCCGGAAGTCATTCGCCCACGGTCCATTTAACCCGATATCCTCATTCAATTACAACTCCAAAAGAAAACGGCCCGGTATCATCCCTGGCCGAAAGAACGCAAGCCCAGCATGAGGGCGCCGCCCAGGACGATCAAGATGACAAGGGCCGCAAGACCGATGCTCATGCCAATCACCATCAGTTTGTTCCGGGCGCGGCCGCGGGCGTCGTCCAGCAGGCGGCGCTCGGCCTCGGGCGAAAGCCGGAACGGGGGCATCGCGACGCCCAGTTCTCCGCTCTTGTGGAGGGTCGAGGCGAATCCGGGTCCTCGGCCAGGAATTCGTCGACCAGGGCCTTGCTGTCCCGGCTGGCTTCACCTGCACGGTAGAGGGGCCACAGATCGCTCACCACGTCACGCGTAATTTCGGTTTTCATGATTATCTCCCGCTTTCTCCAGTGCTCGGGCCAACCTGAGCCGCGCCCGGTGCACCCGGACCTTGGCCGCCCCGACGGAAATGGCCAGGGCCGCGGCAATCTCCTCGTAGGGTAATTCGTGATCGATGCGCAGCAGCAGGGCCGCCCTTTCCCCCTCGGGCAAATCGCCGAGTGCCGCGATGACCGTTTCCAGGCGGGCCCGGTCGTCGATCCGGCCGCCAGGATCGGTATCCGGGCCGGTGATATCGTCCGGCAACTCCACCTCGCGGCCTTGCCGACGCTGTCCCTTGAGGTAGGTATTGCGGGCCACCGCCAGCAGATAGGCCAGGGCAGTCCGGGTCCTGATGCGCGGGGCTTTCGTCAGAAGGCGCACGAAGGTTTCCGAAACGAGATCTTCGGCACAGCTGCGATTGCCGCACAGTCCCCAGGCGAACCGGAAAACCGCCGATGCATGCTGTCGATAGAGGGTTTCGAATTGGTCCATGGTTGCCTCCTGCCTGGAATACCCGGCAGCAGTCCGAGGGTTACAAGAAATATTTGAAATCAGATTCCCGGACGACTCATTTCCTGAGCAGCCGGCCGGTGAGAGGGAATTAAGCCGATGGGCGCCATCAGGATCAGGAAAACCCATTGGCAGGGGATGTGGTTGCCGAGGTAACTGAGCGTGTAAATGGGACCCTCCTGCGTGAAACGCGTTGTCTCGCCCTTATCTTCCTGAGAGCGCTTCAGCGCTGCCGCGAGGGCCGCGCATCGATTTCGAAATCCTGGCACATGTTGACGTGGGCCAGGGTCTTCAAGGTGACAGAATCGCCGAAGCGGCACATCACCCCGTCCTGGTCGATTATTTCGCAGTGACGGCAGGTTGTGCACTTTAAATCAAATTTCGGTTTTTTGGCGAACCGCAGTACGAGCACCACGACCTTCCACAGAACGAGGGCCAGGACCGCGAACATCAACAAACGCAGGATGAGTAGCATGGGTTGGTTGTACCTCCGTCAGAAATCCCGCCAGCCATTCGTCGAGAAAGGGGGGACGTAAATCGCTCTTGGGTCGCCCAGGCGATAAGCTTCCGATCGCGCGCCGGCCCCACACACAATTTATCCGGATTCCGGATGATCCACACCCGGCCCAGTGCGCGGGGCCGTGGACGCCTGAACTCGTTAAAGGGTATGAAGATATGATTTTTTGACCAATCCGTCAACCAGCATGTGAGACCTCTCCTAGGGGCCTCCGGGGGCCCATTCAAACTATGGGGAGCAAACTTGTCCATTTTCGATTATGATATCCAGAATCTACGAATCCTGAATCATAGCAGATCACGCTGCCCACAGGAGTCCCCGATGACATCCTGCCGCTCGTTCGCCCACTACAAGGTCACCGAAAAGATCGGCGCCGGCGGCATGGGTGAGGTCTTCCGCGCCACCGACAGCAAACTGAACCGCGACGTGGCGCTGAAGATGCTGCCCGACACGGTGGCCCAGGATCCCGAACGCCTGGCCCGTTTCCGGCGCGAGGCGCAGGTGCTGGCCGCGCTGAATCACCACGGGATCGCGGGCATCTACGGACTGGAATCCGAGGGCGACCGCTACGCCCTGGCCATGGAGCTGGTCACCGGGCCGGACCTGTCCGAACGTTGGCCGGCGGACCGCTGTCCGGTGGAAGAGGGATTGCGCGTCGCGCTGGAACTGGCCGAGGCCATTGAGGCCGCGCACGAGAAGGGCATCGTCCACCGCGACCTGAAGCCCGCCAACATCAAGATCAACGAAGATGGCCACGTGAAGGTGCTGGACTTCGGGCTGGCCAAGGCGCTGGCCGACGATCCGACAGGCAGCGGCGATCGACCCGGCCATGAGCCCCACGCTGACGGCGAACATGACCATGGGCAACGTCATCCTGGGAACCGCGGCGTACATGAGCCCCGAGCAGGCGCGCGGCACCGAGGTGGACAAGCGAGCCGACATCTGGGCCTTTGGCGTGGTCGTGGTCGAGATGCTGGGCGGGCGGAAGCTGTTCGCCGGCGAGACGGTGAGCGACACCCTGGCTTCGGTGCTGCAGGCGCAGATCAACCTTGATGATCTGCCGAGCGACTTGCCGCGGCCGGTCAAGAAGCTGATCGGCCGCTGCCTGCAGCGCGATCCGAAGCAGCGGCTTCGCGATATCGGCGACGCGCGGATCATCCTGCAGGAGGTCATCTCCGGGGACACCGGGGAAACGGGAGGGGAAGCCGCTGCTCAAGCGCAACCCGTGGATGCAGTGGGCCGTGACCGGAGCGCTGGTGGTCGCCGCGATGGCCGCCATGTACTTCCTCATGCCCACCGGTGAAGATAACCCGCTGCCGCTGCGAAAATTCAGCATCCCGATGGATGTCGGCGACGTGTCGACCAGCCTCGGCTTTGCGCCCCAGATCTCCCCCGACGGCCAGTACCTGCTGTACGTCAGCGAAAACAAGCTATGGGTGCGCGACCTGGCCTCCATGGTGGCGCGCCCGTTGACCGGCACCGAGGGCGCCCACATCCCCTTCTGGTCGCCGGACAGCGAATGGATCGGTTTCGCCAACGCGCAAGAACTGAAAAAGATCGACCGCAGCGGAGGCCAGTCGTCGATCCTGGCCAGGGTGAGCGGCAACACCTCCCCCGCCAATGTCGGAACCGCCGTGTGGAACAGCGACGGCACCATCTTCTACACCACCGGCAATACGGGAATATTGAAATCGTCGGCCTGCCCGGCTGCCCGATAATGCTCGTATCGCTGGTATGACAGTCGGCACAAATCGCCGTAATGACCCGGTTGTCATGGGCCGATTGATGATACGCTGCCTGGTTTTCGTGACAGGTGTCGCAGCTCAGGGTGTTGTTTGCCCAGGCAGCGAAGACCTTGGACATGACGCATTGTCGCCGAAATTATGTTCCTCACTGATCTGGTCATGGCAGGAGTTGCAGACGATGATTTGCACCGGCGGTCATATTGTTGCCGAGCGGTGGTTCGAACCGTTTTCCCGTAGTGACCGGACAAGATATTGCTCACCGGTGCTGCGTGACAAGCGGCGCAGGTTGTGTTCGGTGCCGGAATGCGGCATGCACATCGTCCCATTCGCTCGGCAGGATGCCATGGCAGTGCCGCAGTTGCTCTCATTGGGAAGATTGTCCTCGGCAAACCGCAGGTCCGTCCGTTACAGTCCTGGTCAATGCCGTCGTAGGCAATCTCCACCGCGCCGGGGTTGATGCTGGCATGTTGTCATTACAGTCGTCTCCGCTGGTGCCGCATGAGCCGATCGCGTAATAGCCGTCGCCGTCAGCGTCGATCCCGATCGCCCCTTCATCAATCTGGCCGTTGCAGTTATTATCAATGCCATCGCAAACTTCAATGGCATCCGGGATTGATGTCGAAATCATTATCATTGCAGTCGTCAGCAGTGCCCGTGCAGGAGCCGGTGCGAGGTGTAACCGTCCGCGTCGCGGTCAAAAGCACATTGGTCGGTTGACACCACTGCAAGCCTCCGTGCCCCGCTGCCACGATGAGTGAACCGGTCGAGATGGTGATGGTGCCGAGCACACTTGAGGTCGAGGTCTTGCTTGTAAAAGAGCTGTCGTAGCCACCATCGAGAATTACGGCGCCGCCGTTGAGGAGTCAAGTTCTCAGTGAAGATTTCTCCCGCAAGCAGAAGCGTAAAGCTGGACCAGCCCAGAGTATTACTGGCATAATTATACGCATCCTGAATGGATGTTGAAGTGTAGGAATGCCCTGCGACCTTTACCGAAACCGGCTCGGAAGTGCATGCTGCCAGGGATTCGTCCTTGGCAAAGGAAAGAAACAGCATGCAGAAACATGTTAAAACCAATAAGAACCTTTGATAAATTTTCACGCCATCACTCCCCGTAGATTCACTCAAAACAAAACACCACCTTCGGTACGAAGGTGGTTGTGTTTCATCCCCACCCCCAGAGAATACCGAAGTATGAACTCTTCGGTAACCAGGCGATCCACTTGGGACCCTAGGTTTTGCGCTCCTGCATTTCTACAGGGTTGCCTTCTGCGGAAAAGTTTGTTCGATGTTTTATAAGTTATTCTTCCAAAAAGGCAGCTCAAGTGATGAGTGGGTTTTAATGCAATATTAATGCCATAACTATCTGAAAATACGAAGTTATCCTGGGTGTAGCTCACAGGCTTCTCGCAACGGCAGAGTAAGCATCCGGAATTTAATATAGAATCTTTCTCCAAAAAAACAGAAGAGATAAACTTTTATAGTCAGGTATAGATCAGCCGTGAGGGACGAGCATAAAACATATGGTCGTTTTGCTTGATGCTGAGAAAAGTCTATGGTGATATCACGGAGAAGGGGCAGCCATATAAGAATGGCCCGTTCGCTATGGACGGGCCATTCCAGTCTGCTGACAAAGTTCTGCCAGACTTTATGATAGAAAGTGCAACAGATTGTTAATGTGTTGCACTCTTTCTTGATTCTTTAAGATAAAACCGGCGGGTCGCGTCCCGCCAGACGCCATACTTTTGTCCATGCGGCAACAAAAGTAAGCAAAAACGCCTTTACTCCTTGCGGAGGGCATCTCCTTTGCCGGATTTCTGAGACATTCAATAACGACGGAGCTTAATAAGCCGGCCCGTTACAGGGGGCCTTCCTTGCAGTGTGACTTCCAGGGGACAAGCCTGAAAACATAATGACCGTTGCAACCCTCCACAAAAGGAGAGGCTCTCAAGAGCCTCGTCACCTGCGGGGGAAACCTGGGCTCTCGATCAATATGAACAACCTGATTTGAGGTTACCGCCTTGACGTGCCAGACATGCCCAGCGCAGCGCAGGCCCTTTTCTGCTTACTCTTTTGGGCCAGCAAAAGAGTAAGGCGCAGTCGGGGGGCGCAACCCCCGAGGTTCTGCTTTTGCCTTTGAATTCCAGAATACAATAGCAAAGGGCAACAGATTAACCACCTGTCGCCCTAAGCTTCACAGAAACTCCACCTGCCAGGCAGAAAAAAAACCCGCATCACGTGCGGAGTTTGACAACAATCTGGAATGGCCCGTCCAGAGCGGACGGGCCATTCTTCATGAGCTTGTTAGGTTGACGGCCTTGCAGACAAGGCCGTCAAAGATTGTAGTTGGTTTACCAATTGTCACCACTGTCATGGTTTTTGCCATGGCACCTTAAATTACATGTATTGCTCGAGTTGTTCCAGTTAAGGTTTCTGGGTGGGGACAGGTCGGAGCCGCCAACGGTTAGTCCCGGATGAAGTTCGAAAGTCGTCGTCTGCAGGTTACTGAAGTGCGTATTTCCACCACTTCCATTCGCCAGTTTCGAGACGCTATGGCATTCCACACATGCCATATTTTCTTCTTGTACATGTTTTCTATGCTCTCCAGAGTAGTAGCCGTTGTACTGCCCGTGGTCCGTAGCATGGCAGGAGGTACACTGCGCGTTGACATCGAGCGTACCAGTCGTCCAGATAGGCGTAGTCTGACCACCGTGGCAACGGGTGTTGGAGCAGGTGCTGCTACTGAAGCTTGGTGTGCCAGTGCATTCTCATCGCTCGAAGCTGGTCGAAATGACTCGACCTGGGTGCTGCCGTTGTAATGGTTTGCCCCATTGTGGCAGGCGGCACAACTCGGGGTGACCGAACCGAAGCCGAGTACGGCGTGCTCGGAGTGAGCCCGGTCTCTGTTCGGAGCAGTGGTGCCTGATGGCGGCTCACCGTGGCAGGTGGTACAGTTCGGGTGCGCGGTTTGAACGTTGCCACCGTGACAGGTGGCACAGGTGCCCGCCGAAAGACCAGTCTGCAGGTCAGGGATGCTGGCGGTGTGACAGAGGTTGCAATTGTTTCCATGGGTGACCTCAACCGTCGCATTGGCGGCTGAACCCGGGTCGTGACAATCCGTACACGGGCTGGTCAAAGTAACCAGGTTATTTGCCACATGGTCGACGCTGCCATGAGCTGCCATTTTGTCCGTATGGCAATCGAGGCAGTTGGTCGGATTAGCGCCGGTGTCGATGGCGTTGACAACCTCTGCGTCTGGTGCTGTTATGACAGGTCGCACAGGAACCGGCACCGTTGGTGGCGACATTGTGCTCGGTGCCATTAATTTGCGTCCAGTTCGACACGACATGGCAGACGCCACAAGACGTGCCGTTAGACAGATCTCCTGTCCCCAGTGCCACAGTGTGACTATGCGTATGGCTGTCGAAGTAGTTAGGCGTATGACACTGCGCACAGTTGCCAGCGGATGCTGCTGGAGCATTCGTTGTTGCGTTATGGCAGCTGGTACAGCTGTCATGTTTCTTGACGTCCGCTGCGTCGGTAAACGGAGCAGCAACAGTGACATCATGACAACCAGTACATTCAGCCTGCAGCGTAACCGCGGTCGTATGATCCTGGCTTATATGGGTCGTAAAGTCGCCCGTTACCGCACTGTGACACTGGCTACAATCACCAGCCGCTGGCAACAGGAGCATTCGTTGACGCGTCATGACAAACGGTACAGCTGTCATGCTTGAGGTTATTGGCAAGATCGATAAAGTTCGCGTAATCGACCGTCGCGCTGTGACAGCTGAACAACCGGTTGCTGATGTGACCTTGCCGGTGTGATCCTGGGTCATAGTGAGTGCTAAGTCACCCGTTACGCCGCTATGACACTGGCTGACAATCACCGGCTGCCGCACTGGCCAGCTTGGTCCTGTTGTCATGGCAGACATAACAGTCGTCATGCTTCACGTTGTTGGCCGGATCGACAAAGGCCGCATAATCGACCGTTGCGCTGTGACAGCTGGCACAACCGGTCGCCGAGGTGACCTTGGCCGTATGATCCTCAGCATGCGTGCTCCAGTCACCGGTTACCCCGCTATGACACATGGAGCAGTCGCCGGAGCCCGTCGGTTGAGAGCCGTCGGCCGCATGGCAAGAGGTACAGGCGTTATGCTTCTCGTCGTCCGCCGGGTTGATGAAGTTCTGGCCCGCGGTCAGCGTCGTTGCATGGCAACTCGTACACTCGCTGTGCAGGGTGACATAGCCAGCAGTTTGGTGATCGATGTTATGATCGGTCCAGACGCGACCGGTATGACAGGTCGTACAGGTGTTTGGATTGCCGAAGCCTGTATCCGCAGAGCCGTGGCCTGCTGCCAGGTTAATCAGCGCGTTCGTCGTTGCGTCATGACAGGTTGTACAGCCGTCATGGACCTTGTTGTTGCCGCTGCCGTAAAGGTCGTTGACGGATCCGGATGACACACCGTACAGCCGGCTTCGATCGTTACATAACCCGATGCGACGTGATCGACACCGTGATCGGTTGCAGGGACCTTGTCGGTATGACAGGTGGCGCAGGTGGCCGGGCTGCCGCTGGAAAGAGCGGTCTGGACATCAGCCAATGGCGCCGATGCCGAGCCGGTATAGGAATGACAGTTGGCGCAGTCGCTTAAATGCTCGACATAGATATCGGTCCAGCTGGCCAGGGCTCCGCTGTTGTCATCATGACAAATGCGCACAGCCCTGCTGCGTGGTCTGTGATGTATCGAGCGCGGCGTTGTAGCTTACATCATTGGTCGGATTGTTGTGATGCGCGTGATTTGCAAAGTAGTCTCCATGACAGCTTGTACAGTTACCGCCGGTCACGAGGCTCTGCTGGTTTGTGCTATTCGTGGTCACGAGGCGGCCATCGTCACTGTTGTGACAGGTTGCACAGCCGTGTGTGGGTATTAGCACCCGGCAGACCTGCATCGGCCAACAGGGTATCATCATGGCAGTCGCCGCAACTCGTCGCATCAACCCGGACCAGGAAGCCGTGGTCCGGCATATTGGTCGTATGGGTGCCTTCCCAGGTATCCGTATGACAGGTGGTGCAGTCGCCGCCATCGGCGAAAGTCTGCAAATCGGTGCCGTAGAGCGCGACCAGGGCACCGGTGTCGGCGTCATGGCAGTTGGTACAGCCGTTATGAGTCTCGGCGGCGGCGCTGACCAACGTGTTGTCGTGACAATCGGCACAGCCCGTCGCTGGAACCTGCACCAGGGACGCGTGGCTGGGCGGGTTGGTGAGATGAATCACTTCCCACGTAACACTTGCGTTTGGACTATGGCAGGTCACGCAGTCGCCACCACCGGCCGGAACATTAGTCTGCAGGGCCGGGATGGTCGTGTGACAGAGCGTACAATCTCCATTATGGGTCACATCAACAGTCGCGTTGGCGGCCGGTACCCGGATCGTGACAGTCAAGGCAGAAGGTTGTCCCGCCGGTCACGCGGCCTAGCGCCACATGGTCAACATCGCCGTGTGGTGTCAGGTTCCTTGTCCGCATGGCAGGCCAGGCAACGGATCGGGTAGCCGCCGTTGTTGGAAGCATCTGCGATGACGTTTTGCACTATTTGCCGTGAACTGTTATGACAGGTGGCGCAGGAACCGGCGCCGTTGGTGGCGACATTGTGCTCGGTGCCTTCGATCTCGGCCCAGTTCGCCACGACGTGACAGGCGCTGCAAAGCTGGCCCGGATTATAGGAGAGGTCAGCGGGGCCGACTTCTATCGGATGAGTGAAATTGCCATGGCCGGTCCCCTTATCGGTGTGGCAATCCAGACAGCTGATCTGGGTGCCGTTCAACCCCTGACGAATGGCTGTCAGAACAATTGCTTTGTTAAGGAGCGTGCCGCTGTAGTTGTGGCAGATGGCACAGGCTGTTACCTGGACCACACCGTGCAATGTGTCGACGTCAGCCGCGCTGGCCAAGGTGCCGGTGCCTGCAGCCAGGGCCTGGTATGGCAGTTGGCGCAGGTGCTGTCGATGACCCGGTTGTTATGCGCCGTCGCCGTGGCATGGAGCGAGGCACGGTTCTCATGGCAGGTGTCGCAGGTGAGTGTGTTGCTTGCCCAGTCAGGGTAGACCTTTGGCATAACGACATTCGCACCGAAATTATGTTCTGCCACTTTGTTGATCATGACAAGAGAAACAGCCAATGATTGCGCCTGCGGCCATGTTATTGCCGGCGGTCCGCACCGTATCGCCGTAATGTCCGGGCAGAATGTTGCTCACTTGGTCGGCATGACAGCCTGCGCAGGTTGTATTCGGAGGGCTGAGTCTGTACATATGCATCTCCAATCATGGCAGTCGAAACAAGCTTCTTCAGAGGGAGTGTAGCCGTCCACTCCGTTGCAGTCCTGGTCAACGCCGTCGTAAGGAATCTCGACGGCTCCGGGATATACAGCAGCATTAGTATCGTTGCAGTCATCCGCAATGGCAGCGCAGGAGCCTTCCGCATAATAGCCGTCGCCGTCGGCGTCTGTCCCTGTTAAGCCTTCGTCAGCCTGACCGTCGCAGTTGTTGTCCAGGCCATCGCAAATCTCAACGGCTCCGGGATTGATAGCGAAAACATTATCGTTGCAGTCATCGGCGCTGCCCGAAGTCGAGCCAATCGAGGTGAAGCCGTCCCCGTCGCGATCGAAAGAAGTTTGGTCTGTTGAGACGACCCGGGTCGCCTCCGTGTTCGTCGTAGCAATCAGTGAGCCGGTAGATTTGATGGTGATGGTGCCGAACACGCTCGAGGGTGAGGTCTTGGTCGCGAACGAGCAGTCCCACCCGCCGTCGAGCACGACGGCGCCGTCGTCAATGACCAGATCCTCGGTAAAAATCTGTCCGGCCAGCTGTAGGGTAAAGCTGGGCAGGTTCAATGTCGTGCTGGCGTAATTATAAGCGTCCTGAATGGAGGTCGAGGTATAGGCATACCCGGCAACCTTGACCGAGTCAGCATTCGGGTCAGAACCGCAGGCGGCCAGAGATTCGTCTTTGACGGAGGAAAGAAACAACAAGGAAAAACATACCAAAACCACAAAGAACCGTTTAGAAATTTTCATACCGTCACCCCATTACTCCTCGTTATTATTATAATTATTTCAAGAATATACCATCGTCGGACATCATGTTTTGTCCATTGATCACAATAAGAACGATGTTATGCGAAGCAAGAAGCACACCGAAAGCACAGTTTATGTATAGCTATACCTGTATGGTTTACTCACAAAGTTCTCACAAAGACTGATAAGTGCTTAGAATTCGTTTAGAATCATCTCCTGAAAAAAATAACAGGGTAGATAGGTCTTATGATTGAAATTAAGTCTAACGTTGAAGGATAGGCATAAAATAATGGTTATTTTGCGGATATTTAAAGAGTATTTGTGGTGATATCACGCAGAGAGTTTAACTAAAATTACAGGCATCTACGGAGGGATATATGTGAATTCATAGGTCTGGCTTGTTATTGATATGGCTTTTTTGATAGTTTGAGTCATAATTCAACGAAAGGATTTATTAACGATGTCGAAGCTCAGTAAATTGTTCATCCTCTGTACCCTCCTGCTCCTGGCGATTGGCCAGGCTCACGCCTACCCGGGCAAGAATGCGTCATCCGATGCCGGTGCTACAGCCCCTGCGGCCACTGGCAACTCCGGGACCGTTGTCCAAACCATGAATTCCGGCGGCTATACTTATGTCCTCCTCGACAAGGATGGCAACCAGAGTTGGGCCGCCATGCCCGAGACAGAAATTAAGGTTGGTGAAGATATTGCCCTTGTCCCTGGAGCGCCCATGAACAACTTTAACAGCAAAACTCTCAACAGAACTTTTGAAACGATCTACTTTACTTCAGGAGTGGTGGCGCGCTGAGAATCGCTGTTTAAGTGGTTTTTTGAGCATTGAAACACCCCGAGCCGGTCAATTGATCGGCCCGGGGTGTTTTCGTTGCAGAGAACTCTGAGCGTTCTCTGAAAACTCAAGGCAACGTTTGTCTTTCTCCATCTACTCAACCAGCTATGCAACGTGCCATAAATGAACGCCTACCTCATCTTTGCGACTTCCCTGGCGATTTGTGCTGCGGATTCTCGCAAAAGGGAGTCCGGGGTTTTGGGCTCCAGCATCCCACGGCCGACGTCAACTCTGTTGGTGGTGATTATTTCACCGACGATAAGACCGGTTGTCTTTTGAATCAAGCGCGTGCGGAGGATACACAGGCCGATGATGTCCCTTGAAGGAGGGGGCGGCCCGGTAAAAAACTGGAATTTGTACTTTAACATCTCGCTTTGCACAACCAGGACTTGATTTTCAGTTTGCCGGCCATCAACGAGTTGAAGGTCTCGCGCGAGAAACTGCTGCTTGAGGCTACCCGTTAAAAAAGTCAGGATGTCTTGCATAACGGCGTGGCCAGTTGCGTTGGCAACCAGCTGAATATCGAAATTCTGGAACTCGGAGAAGTCAACATTGTTGGACTTCCAGGCCAGGGGGTTAGTCGTGGAGGAACAACCCAAAAGGCATAGTGAGATGAATAAAGCAATAAAGGTTACTCTCAACATCTGTAATGCCCCTAGCGTTTCTTATAAACCTCTTTCCGGCTAGCCACTTTTAGCAAATTAAATCAGAACTGTGTGATGATGACGATCATTTTTACATGAAGGTGAAAAGCATGTCAAAGCGCAGAAAAATGACTTGCACTGCTTGAAAAAGTGAGGTGAATTGCACCGATAAATTTATATAAAGCCCTTCATCTTGAGCTCCTTGACCGCTTCGTTAACAAATTTCTTCATCATGTCTTCAAGGTTGCTCTCAAGGTTTGTTTCCATCTGACTCGACCAGATCAACTCTTCGGTTTTTAGATCGTACAAGACAGACTCCACTGTCAAAACGACGAATTTAGTGACTGTAGCTGACGTTGGGATGGCTTGGTAGGCATTACTATAATAATTTCTCCAATCTCTGTAGTAGGGTTGACGGTCATCAAACGTGGGCGCACTGGAGACAGATCTTTGCGCATAGCTATAGCTACTGCCACCACCAGATATGACGGTGGCCTTTGTCCGCTGGTCGATCACCCTGGTAAGTAGAACCGAATCAGAACCATTGCTAAGCATGTTTTGGATGATGGTTTCCCGGTCGGCCTCCTGGTCTTTTGGCAGATCCGGATAACTTTGCGTTGATTTGATACCTTCTTCAGCCAGTCGTCTATTAAATGTGTTTTCAAACATCATTCGATTGAATTCATTCTTGGCAATGCCGATAATGTAGACGTTCTTGATTTGGCCTGAATAGTCCTGGCTCGACCAGGAATTGGTAGTTTTCGTTCCAGAACATGCAGTGATAAGGACTCCTGCAAGTAAGCATGCCAGAAGTCTTTTTAATGTGCATATCATTTTATTTCTCCCGTTTTCAGGTAAAAAGGTTGATGGGGAAATCATAACATAGGCTGTTGATGGCAGCAAAAATATTGACCTCAATTGCGTTGTTCCAGCAATCTGAAAAGCTCAACTCAGGGCTGAACCGGATTGTCTGAGCTGAACCAAAACAACAAAGGCCCTCCGAAGAGGGCCTTTGTTGTAAGTCTGTATGATGTGTCTGAGACGAGAACTACCAAGAAACAGCTAGTAGTTGATCCGGTAGATCTCGCCGGGCGTTGTGACTGATCGATAGAAGTCGGAGTCGACCCACCACCAATAGTCCTCGTCCGCCTCTACCCATGAGACTCTTATGAAATAAGGAGTGCTGCTTATCGGAACGCTTATATCATCGACGCCGTCCCAGTTTGTTGGGTTGGTCCCTGTTTTGACTATTGTCCCGTACTGGTTGCCAATACGGACGACCCATGAGGCAGCTGTCAGATCTGTGCAAGAGGAAGGGTTCATTTCACAGTTCCCCCAGACAAGGCGGATGGTTGCGTTGCCGGAGGTAATGGAGAAGAGAGCACTCTTCGGGCTTTCGACGTTGCCCGACCAATCCTCGGACCAGAAGACCAGCGTATAATTAACTGTTCCATTGGGCGCTGGGACGTTTACGATTGTGCCGACCTGGGCCGCCGCGCCATTGAGGCTGTAGTAGGTGAACCTAACGCCTTGAGGGTCGTTGTCTGTTGCGGTGAGAGTAATCAACGCGGCCCCAGCATAAGAAGCCTGAGCATTCGAGACAGTTGTTGGCGGTGTGGTGTCCTCAGTGATATTGAAGTATGCAAAGTTGCTCGGTGATTCGACGTTGCCGGCCTGGTCGACTGACCAGTACTCAAGCGTGTGGTCACCATCAGCAGAGGCGACCGCGTACGAACCAGCTGTCACATCCCCGCTGTCAAGCGAATAAAATGTTGTGCCAATCCCGACTTTGCCGTTATCTGTGATCGAAAACTTGATTTTGGCTGCCCCAAAATATTCTGCTTGGGCGTCTGAACTCGTTACAGGCGGCGTGACGTCTCCCGCCCCGTATGTCGCATGGCAGTTCAGGCACTTGGAAGCGATAACCGGTCCGACGTTCGTGGTATGGCACAGATCGCAGTTGTTGTTGACATCCCAAGGGTCTGACCATTGCAAGTGAGCCGTGGACGAATCCGCGTGGTAGACTTGATGGCATCCGCCCTGCTGACAGCCTTTGCTCCATGTGGCCCCAAGGCTGTCGTAGGGTGTGGGATGACAGGTTGCACAGTTCTCAGCGTGGGCCGGAAAAAGGTCGTTGATGTGACAAGTCATGCAGTCAATTACGACACCGAAGGTAGCCTGTGCATCATCATGGTGATTATCGGGGAAGATGGAAATGTAGCCGGGAGCGGGCGAGGCTGTATGGTCGGGGTCACCGTGGACATCGTCAAAGTATCCGTGACAGGGCTCACAAGCATAATCAGCGGCGACTGACGGGACAACCAAAGCACCAAAGATTATGAGTACCGTGAGCAACATGGTCACGCTTAGGTGAATGGAGATTGCTGGCAGTTTGTCACGATGAGTTCTTCTGTGATGCCCCATTTTCCTTCCCCCCTGAGTCACTAAAGAAGACGTCTCCCACGCATGAAGAGGGAATCTCCTCTTTAGTCTTAGTCCTTGAAACCCGTTAGTTCTTCCAACCCGTCGAATAAAACATTTTAATCGCTAATGAGGAGTTGGTAACAAAACCCCATTGGCGTAATTGTACCCGAAAGAAGTATTTTGGCAACTGCGATTGCCCTTTAAATTTGTACTCTGTTACAATTGGGCGCACCTTAAGTCTCCAATTTAGAACAAATGTGGCATTCAAACACTTAAAATAAATCACATTTCAGTCGCAACAAAAAATCAGCCGGCACAACAAAGTGCTTATAATTTTTAAGTATGATACCGCACCCGACAAACAAGTTATATATGGGAGGCGAGCGCGGGTATTCGTAACTGTCAATCTCGGATATTTAGCGTACGCAAACAAGCCCATCGGCCATATCACACCGGAAAATTCCTGTAACCTCCTAATTTGTTTCGTGATATGATGAAACTCTGAGAGTGTAAAATCAGTCTGCATCATTGAGCAAAAGCTCTCGAATAATTGGCGAATTTGATCAGTCGCTGATATCAAATACACCGCAAAACCTTTGTTAACTGAATGGGGCCCTGTTGCGACCGATTGTTTCTATCATTATTGTCAACTGGAATGGCCGGTCTCATCTGCCGGACTGTCTTGACAGCCTGGCGGAGCAGACCTTCCGGAGTTTCGAGGTCATTCTGGTGGATAATGGCTCCGTTGATGATTCCGTTTCTTTTGTGCGTGAGTGCTACCCTTGGGTGAAGCTGGCCCTCCTGGATGAAAATACGGGCTTTGCCCAGGGCAATAACTTCGGCCTGGCGCATGCAAACGGCGACTATATCGTCACACTGAACAACGACACCCGGGTTGAGGCGGATTGGTTGGAATTCCTGGTTAGGACAGCGGATGCCCACCCCGATGCAGGCATGGTGGGCTGCCGGATCTGCTCTTTTGACGACCCGGATATCATCGATTCGATTGGCATGGGGATCTGTAGGGACGGGATGTCGCGTGGGTGGTTCCGCAACCGGCGCTGGTCAGAGTCTCCAATTGTCAGATGTCGAGGATATCCTCTTCCCGAGTGCCTGTGCCGCTCTGTACAAACGGGCGATGATTGACGAAACCGGCTTTTTCGACGATGATTTTTTTGCCTACGCCGAGGATTCCGACCTTGGCCTGCGCGGAAGATTGGCAGGGTGGGAGGCTGTTCTGGCCACTCAGGCCGTTGTCTATCACAAATATTCCCAGAGCAGTGGGAGTCTTTCGGCATTCAAGGTCTACCTGGTCGAGCGCAACCACTACTGGGTGGCGTTGAAGAATTTCCCTCTCGGTCATCTACTGTTGCTGCCTTTGTTTACTAT
The DNA here is from genome assembly GCA_963825575.1 of uncultured delta proteobacterium. Taxonomy (GTDB): domain Bacteria; phylum Desulfobacterota; class Desulfuromonadia; order Desulfuromonadales; family BM103; genus JAFDBW01. Next base: position 173,220 of record CAWGUB010000009.1, on the reverse strand, counting down.
GGTTCGCTATCTTGAACAGGCGCGTACCGTTCTATGCGGCAGTGGCGCCGGCAGCGAGTTTCGGGCCAGTGGCACTCAGGGAGAACTCATCAAGGCCCTGGTCAAAGGTGTTTTTGACAGCATGGTGGGTCTTCCGGGGATATTCCGCAAACGCCGGCAGGTGATGGCGAAAAGGCGCTTGTCCATGCGTGAATTTTCGCAGTTGTTGCGCAGCTATCGCATTACCTTTAAGGAATTGCTGGATAATGACTGATCTAGGGCGGCGTACATGGAGACGCAAGATAATGACAGCTTTTTTCTCGATTGACAGAATTCAATTCTTTTCCATCCTTTTCAGCCTGGCTGTTTTCACCGTCATTTTTCTACTGGTCAAACATCGGAAGGTCAAGGAGGAGTATTCCATCCTCTGGTTTGCCACGGCCGTTGATTTTTCTTTACATGTCACTCGACCGGTATCGCAGTCGACCGTCTGGGCAACCTGTTCGGTATCGCCTACAAACCGACCATTATCCTGCTGCTCATTGCCGGTTTCATTACTTTGGTGCTGGTGCACATCACGGTGGTCATTACTCGCCTGGCCGACCAGAACAAGGAAATGATTCAGGAACTGGGGCTTTCCAACCTGAACCGCAAGCTCCCTAACGTGCCATCGGAGATAGCGCAAAAGAATTCAGATATCCTGGTCATCGTTCCGGCCTACAACGAAGAAGAGAACATCGGCCGGGTCATTGCCGATCTCAAGACCCTTGACCTTGACTCCCGACATCCTCGTGGTCAACGACGGTTCCCAGGATCGGACCTACGATACAGCAAAGGCAACCCGCCAGGCATTGGTGGTCAACCTGCCGAACAACCTCGGCATCGGCGGTGCCGTGCAGACCGGGTTCAAGTGGGCGGCCCGTAACGGCTACCGCACAGCGGTTCAGTTCGACGGCGACGGTCAGCATATCGCCGCAGAAATCCCCAAGCTGCTCAATGCCCTTGAAGAAAAAGGTGCCGGTATGGTCATCGGTTCGCGTTTTGTCGAGAAGCGTTCTGGGCTACCGCTCCACTTTTGCCCGCCGTCTCGGCATCAGGGTCTTCATGGTGGTCAACTCTCTGCTCATCGGTCAGACCATCACCGACAACACTTCAGGTTTTCGTGCCTACGATCGACGGGCCATAGAGTTTTTGGCCCGTCACTATCCGGTGGACTACCCTGAACCTGAAGCCGTGATCCTGCTCGGCAAGAACGGTTTATCCATGGCAGAAGTTTCCACGAGTATGCAGGAGCGACAGTCAGGCGGGTCTTCCATCCACGGTTTTTTGAGCCTTTATTACATGGTCAAGGTCCTCCTGGCGGTCCTGATGACCGCGCTCAGGAAGCCGGTATATGTCGATATGTCTTTTAAGGAGTGATAATTCGTACTCTTCTCAGGCCAATCAACCTGCGCGACAGCTGGGATTTGAAAACCTGGGTTAAAAGAAGCAAAATATTAAAGATAAAACAAAGCCGGGGCTGCCAAATGGCAGCCCCGGCTTTGTTCGACTATCTTTTAGCTGCTGAGACCTTAACGTGTGACCAGGCCTCGCGCGAAAATGATTGTATCGAAGGTACGGCCGAGGGATTTGCTCTGGAAGTTGTGCATTTCCATCCCTGCGGCAAGTTCAACCTTATCGCCAACCTTGACTTCGGCGGCCGGAACGGCAGCCCAGTAATTTTGACCGTCGTTTTCGAGATGTAAATAGGTGTAGCCGGAGACATTCATAGTCTCGGCGACCGTGCCTTTGTAGGTGGTCACGGAGGCAGGTGTGGCTTCTGCGGCCGGGGCCGCAGAATTAGGAAAAGCCTGAACCTGGATTGCTGTGAAAATAAGAGTTGCACAGAGGATCATCATTCTGATGGAAGTAGACATTCAATAGGTTCCTTTTCTAATGTTCCGATGCCATCCCAGCTGAGTTGAAAAGAGCCAGTCCGGGAATGAGTATCAGCGAATGTGTTTTTGGTCAATCATGACCTGGCGTTATGTTTATCTGGGCCAGCATCGCCTTTTGCCCTCTTGGGCTTTATTCTTCAAAGTTCGCTTGGTTTGGTCAAATCCGCTTAGCCATCCAATAGGGCCTCTCAACTTTGGCAAATAGCTTGAGGCCTTAATGGTTATGGTCTCAATGGCAAAAAAATAGCCTCCAGACTATGGGAGGGTAGGACCCTTGGTGAAACTTTTTTTGAAGGCTCTGAAGGAGGCCTGCCCGGAGCTGTTTTTTCACAACAGTTCTTTTAACTTCTTCAGCGTATCGGAATCTTCAAGATAAATACCCGTTGCTTACGTGTGGATCATTCGTTATAGAATAAGGCTGGTAATTCGCGCAAATAAACATGTGCAAAGACACAGTTAGGAATAGTTTTCCTATTGTTGTAAATACGCTGTTAAGAAATTAGGTGTGGTTTACACGTATTGCCTTTGATGGAATTTCTCAACCATTTTAAGCCCCTCTGTCTTGCTTGACTATTGCATAGTTAAAACGAGACGAAAACCAATGTCATTTTTGCGGATGTCGGGCTTTGAGGCATCGCGATATGTTGTTCTTGTGAGTCTGCCCGGAAGGCTCCATTCCCCGCCACGAATGACACGGTATCTGCCTGTAGCAGGCCCCTGCGGGTTGTCGCGCTCGCTTTGGGCATAGTAGTCCTCACTGTACCAATCACTGCACCACTCCCACACATTACCGCTCATATCATGCAAACCGATACTGTTAGGCTTCTTCAGTCCGACCGCACGAGTCTGCCCGCCGCTGTTCACGTCGTGCCAGGCAAAACTGACTAAAGATGAACGACTACTGGTCCCAGCGTATTTCTCTTGTCTGCCACCGCTACGTGCTGCATATTCCCATTCTGCTTCGGTCGGCAAGCGGTAAGTCATGCCACTTCGGTCGTTAAGCTTGAGGATAAAACTCTGGGCGTCGTCCCAGGTGACCCTCTCAATTGGGCGCCGATTCCCGTTGAAAGATGATAAGCTGCGTCCCATCAGAGCCTTCCACTCCCTCTGCGTGACCTCATATTTCCCCAGATAAAAATCTTCTAAGCAGACCTCATGCATAGGTTTCTCGTAAACTCGTCCATCATTCGAACCCATCTGGAAACAGCCGCCCTTGACCAGGAGGAACTCCATACCAGTGACCGAGTCTTTGAATGTTCTGCCAAGAGGTTCAACTCCCTTGGTAGCAGAGACTGCAGGTTTAAACTCAAGTGTTTGTGTCGGTGTGTTGACGGCTTTCGCCTTCCGCATTTCCGGAGAGCTAACCGGTTGCGCTTTATTAGATGTGGCGTTCACTTTTGGGTCGTGAGTGAGGTTGATTCCAGTTTCCTGTACGAGGTCATCATTGGTTGCCAGTTGAGTGTTCACCGTCTTCTTGGCCGTTCTGGTAGGGACGGTCTTCAAAAGAGCATTTCTGCGTAATCGCTTGTCTACCAAGGCACCCTCGACGTTGTCTGGGGCGCTGCTCGCCACAAGCAGTGCCCTCTCTTTTCCTGAGGGAGGGGGCATGTCTGGAATTACAGCAACAGTCATTTCAGTATTTTGCGGCCTCGCTGGCGATAGAGGCACACTTTTACTGCCACCGCTCGAAGCGAGACGCATATTGTTGGCACAATCGATCAACAGGAACAAGCATGCCAGCATAATCACCAGCAGGATAACTGCGGTAGTGCGCTTTCGCCTGTTGGTTTTTTTTAATGTTTCTTCTCTTGCCATCATAAAAAACTATGCCTGCCGAAAATTTTCATCAGTGCCGTTCATTCTTTTCATTCTCTTCCGCTCAAAATAACGCAATCCTTCCTATTGATTGGAATATATTTTAATCGCTAATAGGTGTCAAAAGATTAGGCGCCACTTTGACCCTTTACTGCGTTGTTTTTTGTTCATTTGTTTTTCAGGGAGTGAATTCTGTAGTTATTGTTCGACAAGAGTCACACCCATCCGACCTGGGGCAAGTTTCTTGACCAGTCTTTCCGTGTCCCGGTAGATCTTGATTATGATGCGTTCCTTGCCCGACGTTTCAGAGTCCTTTATGGCGGCGCGTAAAGCGTCGATCGAGTCAGGAGATTTACCGTCATAGCTCTCGATGTAGTCGCCCTCTTGAATGCCTGATTTAGAAGCGTTACTGTCTTTTTCAACGTCCAAGACCTGGAGGACAGGCGCAGGCAATTGGTGCACCGGTGGGCGGTAGAGAATCAGGTATGCACGAACGATCTGAATAGCCTGGTTAATCTGATCAACCGATGGCAGCTCCTTGGTCGGTATACCCGAGAAGTCGTAAGCCTGAGGCTCGTAGCGCAGTTCTGCAGTTTTACCGGGTACCATGAATGGTGTGAGATCGATCCACCATGGCCGCACAATATCGCCAGGAGCCCAACCCGCGCGGGCGTATTTCCAGGTGCCGCGCTGCGGACGGACCGGATTCAGGTAATTGTCGTCTTTCCAGAGGGTGTTCTCGAAGCGCTGCTCCGTGATGGCATCACCGTCTTTCTCCGGACTAAAAACCACTGTTCGTCGAGATGGCGTAAACTCGCCTATCTTGGTATGACCCGTCGTCGTGATATAAAGTCGCGCCGCCTTGGCTGATAAGCCGATTTCGACGGTTTGCGGATTGAAGAAGTCGCTGAAGTGGTTGTCGGCTGACTTGTATTGTGCTGTACCGACCCACAAGGGTGTGATGCGATATGGCTCGAGGTTGGGTGTGCCGTGATAGAAGTCGAGCGACGCGCTCATCATGTAGCCGCGCTCTTTGTCAAAAGATATCCCCGCTATGAGTTTGAATGAAACTTTCCCGTTCAGCCACGGCCGGAAATGTGTAATATCCACCTTCCAGTGGCAGGGCGTGCGGTAGGATGTGATGAACGGTGCAATATCATGTTCCACACCATCGGCCCCGATGATATAGAGGTGTCCAATTTGGTCCCAAGTGTTCCAGTTCGGCCCGGCATCGTGAATGTCGAGTGTCAGGACCACGCGCTCATAAGCCCAGTCGAGTGGGGGCAGAATGACTTCTTGCTCGTGAGAAACTGCCGTGCTGTCGGTCCGGACGTGGTTGAATACCTCAAAGTGCTTTGGGGCGCGTCCGGGTAGCGCTGGTTCGCTCATCGTGAACGCGATGTCTTTTACGTCAAACTCGGTCGCAGTGTCGTCGCGTGTTCCGGCCCCGATTGCCAGTCGAGCTTCGTATGGGACGACCCCCGCGATGAAATAGTTGTCGTATATCATCTCACCGGCAAGGCGTACAGTGACTTCGGCGCCTCCGGTAACGTAACGCAGGGAAATCTCACAATCCGTGAAGTCTCCACGAAATTCCGCAGGCGAGACGCGTTTGACAATCTCGCGCCCATCCCAATGCAATGATACTTCGCGCTCTGGAAACCCCTGGTAATTTCCCCACGGCCCGAACGGTTCTTTGCTCGGCGGGTTATGTACGTCTATCGCGACGGCGAAGGTTTTGGCGAGATTTGGCTCAACCCAGCTTTTGACGAACGGTGCAGGCCCCCGTTTGCCATACTCAGCTGTGTTAAGGAAAATGAAAGAGCCACCATCTCCACCGGAAAGGACACGCAGCCTGCAACGTAGCCTCACTTGATAGAAGAACCCTTCCTGTGCCAGGTCGAACGCCACAGCGTTCGATTGTCCGAATGAATCGTTCCGGTTTAGCAGGCTGTAGACTCCGTCTTTGTGTGTTGGGCCAGTTCCTGCCTCGAATGACGAGATATGCTCTATGGGGGCATCCTGGGCGAGTGCCGTAGATGTGGTCATGAAAATGAGGATGAGAGCAAAAAGTTGGACCATGGCTAATTGATATATTTTCAGTATATAGCAGGTTGATGTGAGTGTGTTCTGATATGGCAACTCGCCACTGCGGTAAAGTCCAGCCATGGCGTATTCCTCTACACAGAATCAGGGCCTTGTGAATCCACGAGCTGACAGAACTGTCTGTTCATGTCTTGTCTTCTAGAAATTTTCAGTCTATTGGTCTGTGCTTAAAAGGTTGATCAAGCATTACTCTCATTAACCAAGAAAAATGTCTTGGCCTTGATTCAAGCCCTACATCCGAATCGTTATGCCGACCGTGATGCAAACTACAGCGAATTCAACTTGCTAACAATGTGTTGAGGAAGGCTCATAAGGTCTCTAAACAAGTCTGTCCAATAGAAATAATCTTCCTTGGGGATCATATCAGAAAGATATGACAAAATAAGGAGCATATTCCAAAAAGAAAGCAGACAGAAAAAGGTTGCGAATTTCACAGGGTTGTTCTTGACGAAGTTCTGGTTGATAAAATATGCAATACCAAAGGCAAAAATCAGTGTGCAACTGACAAAACCTCGATGGCCGAATGAGTAACCGAACCACCAGTAGTACCACGAGGAAATTATATATAGCTGCAGTAAGAACGCGACAATAAAAGGAACCGCGATGCGTGCATGCTTACGGATAGAGAGAAAAAGTCCCGTCAAACATAACAGAATAACGGGATGCCAGCTGATTAATCCATGCTTTGTGGAAAACAACACCTGTAAGATCTTTGGTTCATACTTATAGGTAAAAGAATAACCACGGTATGAATCAACCACTACAGACCCAAATATTTCATTCCATGCAAAGAGCTGTGGTACAAGCCCAAGGAGAATCCCGCCAACGATCAAAGCGGTCGAATTTAAAACGTTCATCGCGGGCAAAGAGCCTCGGCTCCACAAATAACCAATCGGCACAATTGCGAGGAAAGCCGCGTTCTGTTGGCGAACAATAATCATCAATCCAGCTGCAAGCCCGAGCCCAAAAAATAATAATTTTCGTTCTGTTGTTAATGTCCTTTGCCATAAATAGAGAAATAGCGTGACACTGAAAAAAGAGCATAATTCTGACATGAAAGGTTCTATTGAATAGTAATAAAATATATTCGTTGTTAAAACTAATATCAATATAGAAAGAGAGGATACTTTTTCTGTATAATATTTACGAAGGAAAAGAAAACACAGGTATAAACCGATTATTCCATAAAATATACTGCCAAGGCAGAAAGATAATTGATGTAGTTTGCTATATCCATCTTTTTGAATAGATAGCCCAATTGTGTTCAAGATAGGTATAGATAAATGTGCGGCAGCATAAAAAGGATATACCATCAACGGAAATCCTATGCTGTATCTATTTGATGGAAGTCCTTCTTTTGTTATTTTATAATCTGTGAAATTGAAATAATTATATTCATTAACAAAATTAAAATCTTTGTCAATTAATGCAGATCTAACATAAGAATAATAATAAGCTTGATCGTTTAATTTTATAATATCGTTATCTTTAATTAAAAATAAAGATTGAAAAAGAAACAATGCAGCGGCTAGTAACGCTACCAATATAAATGACATGCGGTAAACCATTAGTTACATCCAAATTATCATTAACACAGAGATTGGCAGTCGATTCCTTTTCCGGGAACTACGTCCATCATTGATAGGGCGACAGGGTAACCTCTTGCGTGGCATAATCACTACGGTTCTAATCTCTGGTTGCTATGTCACATCTGATTCTGTGAACAGAAACATGCAGGGGGATATCCAAGCCATGCAGGTTTCTCTCTAGTGAAATTGTTTTTACTTTTTTCGCAAAGATGACGAGGTTCTTTCCAAAAAAACATGCACAAAAAAAATCACAAAGCCTGCTAAGGGGGAATATAAAACGGTCGTAAAAGATTAACGCCCTGCGATTAAGAGAGCCTGACTTATTACCTGCAAAGCGAAAATAAAGGGTGGCAAAGAAACCGATCGAATCAACATATCTGGCGTCCTCGACATCAAACTTTGCCACGTGCAGTTTCTTAATCAGATCATCTTTGGTGTAGCGGCGATAGTGACCTACTTTACGATCCATACTCGAAAAAAGAATCTGAAATGCGGGGACGTAAATCAGTAACTTTCCACCGGGTCTAAGCTTATCGTAAATCTGGCGAAGAATCGCAGTATCGTCCTCAATATGTTCGAGGACATTAAGTGAATAAAGATAGTCAACGGCTCTTCCATCAATGTCATCGAGAGACCTCGTAACCGGCAATCCTGAAGCAATGATGCCTGCGGTCTGTCTGTTGTCTTGCTCAATGCAGTGCACATTATAGCCACCCTTTGCCAACTCCCGGGCAAAAGTCCCAACACCTGACCCGAAATCAATAATCGTTTCATCCTTCTTCGCTCTCGTCAATATGAGCGACAACAGATAGCTGTTGTAATTAATGGCCTCTTCCATCATTTCCAGGTTGTCAGTACCGGTGTAGTCAGACAATGGTTAACTCCCCGTGAATTTACGAAATGCCCAGTACTTTACCCCTGTATAGTTGAAGACTAGTCCGAACAATGCCCCTGCGGCAAGTGGAACAACCGGGATAGTTTCTAATGGCGGAATTGTTTTGAGGAGGAGTGCAAAAACCCCTAGGTTCACTAATGCGCCCCCCATTTGAACGAGAAGATATTTACCGTATTCTCTTCGGGTTTTTTGATGGCGAACATTAAAAACCAGCGATCTGTTTAATAGCCAAGTTACGACCGCAGCCGCAGGAAAAGAAAAAAGCCTTGATATGTAGATGTTGACGCTAAAACCTTGCGCCAGCAGAGTCAATATCCCCGCATCAACAACAAACCCAACGCTGCCAACTAACCCAAAAGCTAACATTTCCGCGGGTTCAAGCCTCTTCATGATGACGTTTTACACACTTTTATCTGAATCCTTTAGTAAATGTTGCTCGTATTCGCGTTTGTGTAGATGCGCTAACGAGTCGAGCATCAAGCCTGTTCCTAGGAGTATTATCGCAACAATACTCAACCCCGATGCCAATATTGCTAAAGGGACATGATAAATATAGCGATGTTGCACCCAATCATTGAATACTGGAATGCTTGCCAGTCCTGCAGAAACAAAAAACAAGATAGAAAGCATAGTGAAAAAAAAGAGGGGTTTATAAAAACGTAGAACTTGAAAAATTGTAAAGATGACCTTTGCTCCATCCGAAAAGGTGTTCAGCTTTGAAAGCGATCCTTGCGGCCTGTCACGGTATTCAATGGGAAACTCTACTATCCTGAGCCGTTTGTCGAGTGCATGCAAGGTCATGTCTGTTTCTATCTCGAAGCCTCCCACCAAAATTGGATAATTTTTTACAAAGAGCTTGTTAAAAGCCCGGAATCCACTCATAACGTCAGAGAGTTGAGCTTTAAATAGCTTGTTTATGAGTGTCTGGACAAGTCGGTTGCCAAAGCCATGCAGGGCACGTTTGTTTTCTTTTGCATAATGCCCACCTGAGTGGCGGTCACCGACGACCATGTCTGCTTCATCATTCAACACAGGACGAATAAGATTTTGAACCTGGCTGGCAGGATAAGTCATGTCGGCATCAGAAATGACATATATGTCAGCATCTATCGACAAAAAAGCACGTCTCAATGCGTTGCCTTTACCTTGACAATCCTCATTGATGACTTTGCCTTTACATTGTAAGTTTTTAATCGTTTGTTTGGCAATTTGTTCGGTTTTATCTGAAGAATTATTATTGACAACAAAGATCTCCGCTTCTGGAAGATACTTGTTGAACTGAGTTATCGTCTCTTTAATAGTCAACTCTTCATTGAACGCTGGAAGAATTACTGCAATGTTAATTACGGAGTTGTCAGCATCTTCTTGCAATACACTAATTCTGTTAGTATCCATATGCTTTTTCACCAGGTCCTTACCTCAATAAGTATATAGCTGAGGCTTGTCATGTGTAGTCGTCAAAACTAGCGGCTTAAGATGAACAATTCTGTCTAAAATCGACTATATCATCTACATAAAAGACTTATTGACAAGGAATACGGAAGGCTCTGAAAGATGGGCAATATCAATATTGTCGTATTATGCACACTCATGAAAATTTACGTGTGGATTATCCTGAATATTCTGGGCTGTTGTCAAGGTTGTTGCCGTCTAGCTGACCCTCTCAAGCCGAATCTTTATAGAGAACCTTTTTGGATCTTTTTTTCTCCAGTTTGAGTTGAAACAATGATGCTGCTGACAACCGGAGTCCTCTTCGAATTGGCCCTATGACTATTGTGGCCTTTATGATCTATCGTGATACACGAGTTATATGAGCCCTCTCACTTTGAGGTTTTTAACGGCTTTGTTCGCAATGTCCTGCATCATCTCCACGCGGTCACTCTCAAGATCCGCTTCCATGCGAGCCGACCAGATCACCTCTTCTGTCTGCGGATCGTACAGGACAAATTCCAGTGTCAGAACAACGAAGTTAGTCGATGTTGAGAATTTAGGGGTGGTTTGGTAGCCCTTCCTTTCATAATCTCTCCAGTTCCTGTAGTAGGTGGTGCTATTGGAGAGGTACCGGTCATCAATCTGGGGTGTTTTATAGGTGGGCCCTGGCGCATAACTATAAAGGACACTTCCGGTGGTAAAGCTGGCTTTTGTCCGCTGGTCGACCACTCTGGTCAGCAGAACAGAATCACAACCGTTGGCCCGCATCTTCTGAATGATGTTTTCTTGATCGTCTTCCAACGTTTTCGAAAAGTCATAATGGCTCGGAGTCGATTCGATGCCTTCTCTTTCGAGACGAATTTTGAACGTGTTTTCAAAAAGCATTTGGTGCCAATCATCTATGAAAACCCCCATGATATAGATGCTCTTGGTTTTTCCTGCATATTCCTGATTTGCCCAGGAATCAACAACCTTGACACTGGAGCAAGAGGCTAAAAGAAACCCTAGGAAAGAGATTATTAGAAAATGCTTGAATGCAATCATTGTTTCGACTCTCCGATAATCCAACGCCTTGGCAGTATAAGCTTAAATCATCACACATAAAAACTCTTAATACTATAGCTTGTCATCTCTTTAATTCTATAGAACTCTTTAAGAGAATTAAAAGATTGTCAGAAAAAATAGGCCACGATCTGCTTGCTTACAAAGAGAAACAAACCGCCAACTTCTTTAAGAGACCCTTGATGTCGGTTCTCTATAATCCGTGCAAACTTGGTTGACAAAGCGACGTGTCATGTCATAGAAAGGATTGAACCTGTTAGAGGGCAGGTTGCATCAGTCCTCATTGTGTGGTTTTGAGCCCCCCCCCTTGCAGGCACTGCGCTCGTAGTTGTTGATGAAGTTGCCGGAGTTCTTCACCTTGCGGTGGCTGGACAATCTAAATATCATCCATGGAGGAAATAAATGTCGATACGCTGGGTTTTAATAGTGATTCTACTACTGATTGGTTCTCCTGTTCCCGTTCTGCATGCTGTAGGTATGGGAGGCATGGGTGGTGTCGGAGGTATGGTTGACAAACTCTCCATACAGACCAAGAGTGTCGGCACGGTTGTCTTCAGCCACAGTCGGCATGCCTTCCAATGTAATGTCTGTCACCCGAACCTCTTCAAAAAGAAGAATAACAGCAACCATGTCACCATGGAATTGATGGAGCGGGGCAGATCCTGCGGCGCTTGCCATAACGGGCGGCAGGCTTTCAGCGTTACTGGCGACTGTGTTACCTGTCACGCTGGCGATGTTGCGATCAAAACCAAGAGTGTCGGTGTTGCCATGTTCAGTCACGGAGTTCATATCGACATGTACGGCTGCGAAGAGTGCCATCCCGACCTTTTCAAGCCACTGAACAACAGCAACCACGCGACCATGGATGCGATGGCAGAAGGCGCGTCCTGCGGTGCCTGTCATGACGGTGATACCGCGTTTGGCGTGACCGGCGACTGTGCGTCCTGCCATGCCGGTGATATCCTCTACAAGGACGAGGATAACGGCAATGTGGTTTTCCCGCACACCGCTCACATCGACATGTTCGGTTGCGACGAATGCCATCCGGATCTGTTTAAGCCGAAGCGCGGTGCCAACAGGGCGTCCATGGAAGATATGGAAAACGGCGAATCGTGTGGGGCCTGCCATGACGGCGATAGCGCTTTCGGGGTCGCTGAAGATTGCGAGTCGTGTCACGAGATGTGATTTGATGACGTGACTGAGGCTGAGGCAAAAGGTTTGGCCTGAAGCAGGCGGTTACTCAGATTATTGGCAAACCCTGCACTTGATGCTGGTTTTGTTTTTACTTGGCAGGTGGAGTTTCTGTGAATCTTAGGGCAACAGATGGTTACATCTGTTGCCCTTTTCTTGTCCTTTAGACTTCAAAGTATAAATACGGGTTTTGGTCCCGTACCTGCAGGCTGTAACTGTTTCATCGCAAGACCGGCCACCCATATAGAAAGCAAAATAGCGAGGTTCCCCTGTACGGACGGCTCGTCTTCTCTATTTCCCTGGAAGTCATATCCCGTGGCGCACGTCTATAACCTGCGCAAGAGAAAGGCATCTTGGCTTCCTTTTGCGCCGTGTCAAAAGGAAGCGTCTGGCAGACGCGAACTGCCGGTTCTGGTTTTCTAAGTTGGAATAAACAAGCAAAATCAAGAAAAGCAAAACACCGTTGTCGCGCCCTCGACGCGCCTTACTCGTTTAGAGGCCTCACAAGAAGCAGAGGGCTACCTGCGCTGGGCATAGACGTCCGCAAGATTTCCGTGATTTCTAGACTTAGAGACGGATCCGGCCTGTTACAGGTGGCCGCCCGGTACTGTCTTGACTGCCCAGTGGCCTATAGCTGCATTTTGCCCTTTTCAATGCAGAACTCTTTTCGTTGCAAGTAAAAGAAGTATGGCTCCATTGGGGCGGCCGACACCCAGGTATTAATTTCGTCTGTTCGGCGGCACTCCAGGAGGAGGCAATGAAAGCATCAAAAGGGCAACAGATTAACCATCTGTTGCCCTTCTCTATCATCGAAGTCTGGCTGAACTTTGTCAGCAGCCTGAGTAGCGCCCTATCCAGAGGACAAGGCGCTACTTTTTCAAATCTGGATTCCGAAGCTATCTCCCTTGTAAATATTCCCCAATCCGGTCCACCGCCTTATCCAGGTTCTGCATCGAATTCGCATAAGAAAATCGCAAAAACCCTTCCGCGCCCTGGCCGAAGTCGATACCGGGTGTTACGGCAACACCGGTCGCTTCGAGAATCTCTTTGGCCAGGGCCAGAGAGTCGTCGGAGATGTGCCGGGCATCGGCGAGGACATAGAAGGCGCCAACCGGCCTGGTGTGGACTTTCAGGCCGATTTTTTCGAGCCGCGGGATCAGGTGCCGACGTCGGCGGTCATACTCGGCGCGCATTTCTGCAACGTGAGACCCGCATTCACGCAAGGCAGTGACTCCGGCCAGCTGGACAAAACTGTTGGCGCTGATCAGCACATTCTGATGAAAGGTCTGCAGGGCCCTGACCGCACTTTGCGGCGCGATCAGGTAGCCGAGTCGCCAGCCGGTCATGGCGTAGGCCTTGGAAAAACCGCCGAGGACGAAAGCCTCCCGCGTGAACTCGAGAATGCTGTGCTCGTCTCCCTCGTAGGTCAGCCCGTGATAAATCTCATCAGAGACCAGTGGAATTGGCAGCTCTGCAAGCTTTTCCAGCTCCCCGCCGGTCAGGACCGAGCCTGCCGGGTTGGCCGGAGAATTGATCAGCAGGGCGCGCGTCCGGCCGTTGATCAGGGTCTTGACTTCTTCAGCCTGCGGCTGAAAACCCTGCTCAGGACGGGTTCTCAGGAAGCGGGGCTCGCCGCCAACGAAGCGGATAAAGTTCGGATAACAGGCGTAACCGGGGTCGGTCAGGATAACTTCATCACCGTGGTTGCACAGCGCTGCAAACAGCAGCAGCATCAGCGGGCTGGTGCCAGACGAGACGATGACCTGCTCCGGGTCAACAGCGACTCCATAGCGTTTCTGATAATGTTCAGAAAGTGCCTCACGCAGTTCAATCCGGCCGAGCGAGTGGGTATAACGGGTTTCGCCGGCGCGCAGCGCCTCGCTTGCCGCTTCCACGATCGGTGCGGGGGTGGGAAAGTCAGGTTCGCCGAGGCAGAGATAGATGATGTCCCGGCCCTCCGCCTCGAGTCGTTTGGCCCGCTCCATGATTTCCATGGCCAGGAATGGCGTCACTTCGGCAGCGCGTCGCGCGAGGTGGATGATGTCCGGATTGGTCAAGGCCGACTACTCCTTTTCGTTCAGGGTTTTGAGCCTTGATAATTGCTCCTGAGTCGTCTCAATTGCGTCAAGAGCTGCCTGATGTTGCGGATTGAATACGAGAATTTGCTGCCAGATGTCGATGCTCTTGGTGAATTCTCCGGCGCGATAGGCGATCAGTCCGGCCTCCATGAGATGTTCGGCGCAGGTGTTGAGCTGGTCTGCGATCTGCGTGCGAGTCAATGCGACTTGCTGCTGCAGTTCAGGGGCTTTCGGGTAGCCGTCCAGGACGGTTTTGAACAGCTGGGCGGCGCCTGGGTAGTCTGCCGTCTTCAGCAGGCTGTCCGCGTGCTCCAGGCAGGTGTTGGCTGCCTGCAAATATTCTTCGGCCAGGGCCTGTTCCTCGGCGCCCTTGCGGACTTCGTCGCGGATGAAATTGACAGCGTCCGCATACTCCTGCTTGTCCAACAAATGGCGGGCCTGCTTCTGCGCCCGGGCGTTCTTTAAGGTGGTCGTATCAGGCTGTTCGGCAGCTTTTTGAACCTTTACCGGCTTTGGAGGAATCTTTGACTCGTGCGGCAGTATCCCGCAGGCTGAGAATGTTGCCACCGACAGAAGGACTGTGATGAGATAAAAAATGATGCGTTTCATGCGGCTCTCCGGCAGCGAATAAAGACTGGTCGTCTGCAAAATCGTTAAGCGCTTCGAGAAAAATATCCGCCAGCTCAGGGTTGAATTGGCTGCCGCGGAAGTTGATGATTTCGGCGACAGCCTCCTCCCTGGTGCAGCCGCTACGATAGGGCCGCGATGTGGTCATGGCGTCGTAGGCGTCCGCAATTGCGACGATCTGGGCGTAGATGTGGATGTCTTTGCCTTTCAGTCCGTGCGGGTAGCCATTGCCATTATACCATTCGTGATGATGCAGGACGATGGGAATGTACTTGTGGAGCGACTCGGACAGGTACAGAATCTCGGCGCCCTGTTCCGGATGTTTCTTGATGATCAGGCACTCCTTTCGGTCGAGCGGCTCAGGCTTGTTGATAATGACATCGGGGATATAGATTTTACCGATATCATGAAGGAAGCAGGCCATCTCGAGTTCTTTGAGGTCGGCGTCGGAAAGCCCGAAGCGTTGGCCGATCAGCAGGGAAAGCCTGGCCACCCTTGAAGAATGACCCAGGGTGTAATTGTCGCGGGCATCGAGGGCCGTGGCGAGAATCCGGATTGTCGAGAGATAGGATTCCTCGAGGTTGCCGGCATAATCCTGCAAACGCTCCTTCTGCGACATGATCATCCGCGTCATTTCGTTGAAGCTGCGGGTCAGTTCACCCAACTCGTCTCTTGAGGAGACTTTGACCTGGACGTCATAATTGCCGGCGGTAATCTGGGAGACGCCGGCCTTCATCCGCTTGATCGGAGTCGTAATGAGCCTCGACAGCAAAAACGTGCACAGGGCGCCGAAGGCCAGTACGCCGATTGAAACGAGCAGAATCTGCCGGCGTGCGGTTGCTTTGGCCCTGACCAGGCTGGAGGTGCTTATGCCGACAATGATGTTGCCGACCTGGCTGCCGCCGAACTGGATGGGCGTGCGGAATTCGTAACTGGACAGGTCGTAACGGTCGATCCGGTGCATGGTGAACCCCGCTCCCTGTTCCAGGGGCGGTCCGGGGGCCTCCTCGAACAGGGTACCGGTTGCCGCTAATTTGTTGTGGCCCAGCACATGGTTGTCCTTGTCGAGTATGGCAAGATAGCCGATATCCTCTTGTGAGGCTTCAATCTTGGCCGCAAGGTTGTCGAGTGCCAGTCGGTCGTCGGTGAGGATGCTGTAACCTGCCGGGATTGAGGCGCTGAGAGCGATCGATGTGCCCCGTTTGACCAGAGAATCGAGCAGTTCCCGGTCCATGCTGCGGATCGCCACAATCGATGACCCCGTGGTGATCAGCGCAATCATGACCAGTGTCAGGACCGTCAATTTGACCCTGATGCTTACGGCCCGGCGGCTGAAACGGCCCGGCATGGCAGGATCTTTCTCTTCTTCTTGGGGGGGGTGGCCCTGAGCGGGCGCCTTCAATCTGTCGGTCGCTTCGGTCATAAGCTCTGGCCGTTGGTTTGTCTCAAGGTGCGGGGACGGACGGGATTCTTTTTAGACAGTTTAATGCAGCATGCCATCTTCGCCGATAAAATTCCACATTGAAATCATTAGATTTGCGCTATTCAATGGAGCATTTATCCAATGACTCATTCAGCTTTTTCCTGGACCCACTCTCCGGCATCTTCCACGTCTTTGCCGAGACCTTTCATGGTTTCGCAGGCGGACAGTGTACACACCAGCATGCCCAGGGTCAGGATAATCAGGACCTTCTTCATTGCTCACTCTCCTTGGGGTTGTTCGCGGAGTCCTTTGTCGATTTTTTGCGATCTTCGCGCCACATGTCAATAAAAAGCAGGGTGACACCGACGGTAATGGCCGAGTCGGCGACGTTGAATGCAGGCCAGTGATGACGTTGCCAGAAGACATCGAGAAAATCGATCACCTCGCCGAGACGGATACGGTCAATCAGGTTGCCAAAGGCACCGGCAAAGACCAGTGACAGGGAGAAAACCGTCAGCCTCTGGTCGTTCCTGATGCGACTGACATACCAGAGGATGCCGAGCATGGCAACGATTGACACGGTGATAAAAAACGGAATACGCACGGCATTATCGGCAAGGATGCCGAACGCAGCGCCCTTGTTGCGGACGTAGGTCAGGTTGAAGAAACCGCGAATCACCGGAATCGATTCGTGGAGCCGGAAGTTGGCGTCCACGTACAGTTTTGTCACCTGGTCGAAGGTCAGGATGACAGCGCTGATGATTGCTAGGATGCGATATCTTGACATAACCAGCCGTTACGAGTCCCGGTTGCTTTCAGGCAAGGGCTTCAAGGCACCGGTGGCAGATCTCCGGATGCTCAGCGTGTTGACCAACAGATGTGGCGTAGTTCCAGCAGCGCGAACATTTCACCCCGGTTGCCTTGCTGACGCGAATCTGCAGCTCCGGCAGGTTCTCGCCGGTTGCGCAGTTCTCCAGGCCGTCGCAGAGATCCACCTGCGAGACGATCAACAGGCTGGCCAGCTGCCCGGCCTCGTTTTGCAGCAGTGCACCGAGATCGCCGTTGGCAGACAGCTCAACCCGGGCGTCCAGGGAATGGCCGATGGTCTTCTCGGCGCGGGCCAGTTCCAGCACCTTGGCGACGTCACTGCGTACCGCAAGCAGGCGGTCATATTTCGCTTCCAGCTCCGGATTAACCAGGCTGGCTGCAAAGCTTGGGAATTCTGCCAGGTGGGCACTTGCCTCGCGCTCGCCGGGCATGAAACCCCAGATCTCTTCGGCGGTAAAGGACAGGACCGGTGCCATCATTCTGGTCAGGGCGTCCAGGATGCGATACATGGCGGTCTGGGCGCTGCGGCGTGCCAGCCCCTGCTTCGAAGAAGTATAGAGTCGGTCCTTGAGTACGTCGAGGTAGAAGGCACTCATATCGACGGCGCAGAAATTGTGCACGGCATGATACAGCACGTGGAAGTCGTAAGCCTCGTACGCCTTCAGGACCCGACTCACCAGACCCTCGAGTTTTGACAGGGCCCAGCGATCAATTTCGAGCAGTTCGTGGTCGGCGACGCTGTCCGTGGCCGGATCGAAATCGTGGATATTGCCGAGGATGTAGCGGGCCGTATTGCGGATGCGGCGATAGGCCTCTGAGACCTGCTTGAGGATCGCATCACCGACGCGGGTGTCGTTGCGGTAGTCCTGGGTGGCCACCCAGAGACGCAGGATCTCGGCGCCGTACTGTTTGATGACTTTTTCCGGGGCAACCACGTTGCCGACCGACTTGGACATCGGGCGGCCCTTTTCGTCGAGGACAAAGCCGTGGGTCAGGACCGCCTTGTACGGGGCGGCGTCCCGGGTGCCGACCGCAGCCAGCAGGCTCGAGTGGAACCAGCCGCGATGCTGGTCGCTGCCTTCGAGGTAAAGGTCTGCCGGTGACTGCAGCATCGGGTTCTTTTCCACCACGGCGGCGTGGGAGACGCCGGAGTCGAACCAGACATCGAGGATGTCCATCTCCTTGCGGAACCCGTCATGTCCGCAAGCGGGGCAGGTGGTGCCTGCAGGGAGGAGCTCCGCAGCGTCCTTTTCATACCAGATGTCACTGCCGCCTGCTTCGAAGAGGTTGGCGACATGGTGCATGACCTTGCCGTCAGCCAGGGCCTCGTCACACTTATCGCAATAAAAGACCGTGATCGGCACGCCCCAGCTGCGCTGGCGGCTGATGCACCAGTCGGGACGGTTTTCGATCATGTTGTAGATACGCTCACGGCCCCAGTGCGGAATCCACTTGACGTCGTTGATGTGCTCGAGCGACTTCTTTCGCAGTTGGTTCGCCTCCATCGAGATGAACCACTGCTCGGTGGCGCGGAAGATGATTGGCTTCTTGCAGCGCCAGCAGTGCGGGTAACTGTGGGCAACCTTGTCCTCGCCCAGCAGGGCTCCGGCTTCGGCCAACTTGGCAGAGACCTGCGGGTTGACTTCCGGGACCTTTTCACCACCGAAGAATTCGAGGTCGTCGCGATAGCGACCGTAGTCGTCAACCGGGTTGTAGATCTCCAGGCCATAGCGCAGTCCGGTCAGGTAGTCATCATGGCCGTGCCCCGGGGCGGTGTGGACGCAGCCGGTGCCGGCTTCCAGGGTGACGTAGTCGCCGAGGACCAGCAGCGAGGCGCGATCATGGAGCGGATGGCGGCATTCGCGTTTCTCGAAAGCCTCCGCCTGGAAGGTTTTGACGACTGTGTAGTCGCTGATTTTCAGTTCTGCAAGAACTTTTTCGTAGAGGCCCTCGGCCATGACCAGCAGCTCGCTGCCAGTGTCAATAGCGACATAAGGTAGTTCAGGGTGCAGGCAGACGGCAAGGTTGGCTGGAATCGTCCAGGGTGTCGTGGTCCAGATGACAAAGGAGAGAGGCTTGCCTGACAGCTCGGTAAAGCCGGCGGGCAGTTCATCCCGGTAAGGAAATTTGACGTAGATCGACGGTGAGGTGTGGTCGTCATACTCGACCTCTGCCTCGGCCAGGGCGGTGACACAGGACGAGCACCAGTGAATCGGCTTGCGCCCCTTGTAGAGGCCGTCCCGCTCTGCAAAACGGGCCAGTTCGCGCGCCGTGGCAGCTTCGTAGTCGGTGGTCATCGTCAGGTACGGGTGTTGCCAGTCGCCGAAGATGCCGAGACGCTGGAACTCCTCGCTCTGGATTTCGACCCATTCCTGGGCGTAAGCCCGGCACTCCTTGCGGACCTCGGCCTTGCTCATCTCACGCTTTCTCTTGCCAAGTTTCTGGTCGACCTTCAGTTCGATCGGCAGACCGTGGCAGTCCCAGCCCGGCACGTAAGGGGCGTAGAAGCCCTGCATACGCTTGCTCTTGATGACGATATCCTTGAGGATCTTGTTCAGCGCGTGGCCGATATGAATGTTGCCGTTGGCATAGGGCGGCCCATCGTGCAAGGTGAAGTTCGGTTTACCGGGGGTCGGTTCGCTGACTTTGCGGTCCAGTTCAAGCTCAGTCCAGCGCTGCATGATTTCCGGTTCGCGCTGTGGCAGGTTGCCGCGCATCGGGAAATCAGTGACCGGTAAGTTGAGAGTTTCTTTGTAATCCATAATTCAGCTCCGAGGGCCCACTGTTGGTGCAGATTTAGAACACCGCAACTTATCAAAATGGCTGGATAAGTCAAGGTAAATCAGGCCTTTTGCACGGTCGAATGATCGGCCTGAGCGGGAGATCGGCGGCTCAGGAGGCTTGCTTTCGATCGGCGTGCAGGCAGGTCTGATTAAGCGGGCATTCTGCACAGAATGTGATCTTTTTGCGACAGCAGGTTTTGCCAAGTTGGACGATCTGGGCGTGGCAATCGTTGTAAAGGCTGACCTTTTCAGGCAGATGCTGCATGAACAACCGGCGGATCTCATCGTAGCTCTCTTTGCCATGCAGGAGCCCGATACGTTGGAAAATCCGCCTGGTGTAAGCATCGACCACGAAGCTGGGCCGAGCTGCTGCGTAGAGAAGGATCGAGTCAGCCGTCTCCGGACCGATTCCTGCCAGGGCCAGGAGCCTGGCCCTGGCTTCAGGCAGGGGGCCGCTGCATAAGGCGACAATATCCCCTTTCCAGTCCTTTACCAGGTGTCGGGCCAGGTTCTGCAGGCGGCAGGCTTTCTGACGGAAGAACCCGGCAGGCCTGACCAGGCTTTCCAGCTCACCGAGAGGTAGCTCTGCAAGATCTGCCGGGGTCAGGACCTCGGCACGTTTGAGGTTGTCGATGGCGTATTCCACATTGGTCCAGGCCGTGTTCTGAGTCAATATCGCACCAACGGCCACCTCAAAAGGGGTCTCTGCCGGCCACCAGCAGAGGGGCCCGAAATGGACATGGAGCCTCTGCTGTATGCAGGGGAGCAGTGTGTCAGGAAGGAGTCTCATTGCCGGCCGTTCTGTGGCCACACCCCCGGTTCGGAACTGGCTGAATCAGGATTTTTCCTGACCACTTTTGCCAAAGGCCGGGGCCTTGGGTATCGAAACGCAGAATGTCGCACCACCGCCAGGGGTCTGTTCTACCCAGGCTTCACCCATACATCTTGTGGCAATCTTGCGGACTATCGCCAGCCCGACACCTGTGCCGCGATGACCCCTGGAGGTTTTGCCGCGATAAAAAATGTCGAAAATCAGTTCCCTTTCCTTGAACGGGACACCGGGCCCGTGATCGCGGACATAGTAGGTGTTCTGGTGCGTTTCATTCCAGCAGCCGACTTCGATCGCGCCGCTTTCTCCAGGGCTGTATCGGCAGGCGTTGCCGAGTAAATTCGAGAAGAGCTGGTAGACCAGGGTCTCGGGCAGCCAGGTCTGCTGAAGATCGCCAATCAGAACCTCGGGGTGGTCCGGATTTTCGATGGCCAGTTCACGCAGAACCTCGTCGACGATCATCTTCGCGTCGGTCAGATGTCCGCCGGGCTTGATATGGCTGACCTGGGCCAGGTCGAGAAGGTCGTCGAGCAGGGCGATCGCCCGCTCGCTCTGTTGCTCTACCTCGGAGAGAATCTGCAGAATCTGCTCATCGAGAACCTCGGCGTAGGTCAGACGCAAAAAATCCATGTAAGTGACGACAGGCGCAAGGATCCCCCGCAAATCGTGGGAAACCGAATGAGCAAAGGCGTCGAGTTCGCGATTGGCATCCAGTAAATCCTTTTCAGTTTTCTTGCGTTCCGTGATGTCCCGGCAGACTGCCAGCTTTTGCTTCAGGCCGTTCTCTTCCGGCAGGGGCGAGTGGATGATCTCATAAAGTCTGCCCCGGTTACCGAGGTGACGTTCATCGCGTAATGTGCGATCTCTGAAGACCTTGTCCATGGGACACCATGGACAGGGCCCTTCCTCGCCGTGCAAAATTTCGTAACAGCATTCGCCGGCCCGGTCACCGAAAATTTCCTGCATAGCCCGGTTCATGAAAGTCAGTCTGTAATCTTCCGTGGCGATATAGGCCATGTCGTCCATGTTGTCCAGCACCGTCCGGAAACGGGCCTCGCTCTTTTTCAGCTCCCTGGTTCGCTCATCGACGCGGCTCTCCAGTTCCATCGCCTGATCGCGCAGCGATTCTTCCAGAGCGTGTTGGCGCGTAATATCGATAAATGACTCAATCCCGCCGATGATATTGTCTTCTCCATCGCGCAGGTATTCCATATTCTTCAGCAGGTGAACGGTTTCGCCAGACTTGGTGATAATAGTACAGTTGGCGCCGATAATCGGCTTGGGGGTTATGGAATTGAACAGGCCGCATTTTTCGCCACAGGGCACGCCCTGTAAAAAAGAGCAGTGCTGGCCGACCACCTCATCGGCAGAGTACCCGGTGATTCTCTCGGCCGTCGGGTTCCAGTAGAGAATCTGCATAGCGTCGTTGACGACAAACACACCGCTGGGGATCGTCTCGAGGGTCTTCTCGAGAGTCAGGTTTTGAATGATTGTTTGGTCAGCTGCCATCAGAATGCGTCGCCCTCTCCCGAATCAGGGGTGCATATTAACAGAAACAACCGGAGTTCGACAAGATTGGTCATTCTACGCCCGGCCAACGACGGCAACCTGTATGTCCTTTGCGCCGCCCTGTGCAAGGGTTCGACAACATTCTCGCACGGTTTCACCGGTCGTCATGATGTCGTCCACCAGCAGAGCCCTGATCCCGGGTATTGGCCTGTCAAGGACAAAGGCCTTGCGCAGATTACGACTGCGTTGGTCTGCCGACAGTCCCTGTTGTGGCGGCGTATTGCGAGAACGCAGCAGCAGCCTGGTCTGTATGGGAAGCCCCAGCTGACGCGAGAGCGGCCTGGCGATCTCGAGAGCCTGATTGTAGCCACGACTTCTTAACCGCTGGGGATGCAACGGTACCGGTATGATACAATCCAGTGAAGATTCGGGGCTTGAGTTGGCGACAACTTCAGCGAGGATCAACCCCAGTGGTTGGGCGAGGATGAACTGGTTGCGGTACTTCAGCCGGTGCACGGCGTCTTTTATGCTGCCCTGGTATCTGCCGGCGGCATGGACCCTGGTGAAACTGGGTGGATGTTTCAGACAGGCACCGCAGAGATGGCTGGATGTTGCGTTGGCAAAGGGTTGGGCGCAGAGGCAACAATGAGCCGGTCCCAACGGGGTTACTCCTGCCATGCAGGCACCGCAGAAGTCGTCACCTCTTGGCGAATCCTGAAGGCGCTGTCCGCAGAGCAGGCAGGCCGGTGGCAGAAAAAGATCGACGCTCGCCTTCAAGCTTTTGCAGAAGTCTTGCCACATCAATCCCCTCCATAACTCAATACATTGCAATTAATAACAGAGTAAATGCTAACGCAAAAACGCAAAGAAGTGAATCAAGACGTATAAAAAAACGGTTCTATAGCCCAAAAAAGTTTTGCTTGCCACCAAGCCACCAAGGCACCAAGTAGTTCATACTACAGGGTAAAGATCGATATTTTTCATCGCACAACATTACTGTTTGAAGAAAATTTAAAAATTTACTCCGTGTCTTGGTGCCTTGGTGGCTAACCTTTGTTTTGGTTATAAGTCCGTATAAAAATCAAGGCAACACAGATGCTGTCTCTTCGAACGGGTTGTTCTGCAATCGGCTTGTGCTCAGGAAATCAGACTTTTACCTGTCATCTCCGGTGGGACGGTGAGTCCCATCAGGTCGAGAATGGTCGGGGCCAGGTCGGCAAGGATTCCCGGCCGCAGAACCGCCTGGCGGTTGTCCGGATCGATCAGGAACAACGGCACGCGATTGGCAGTGTGTGCGGTTTGCGGTGCGCCGTTTTCATCTGTCATCGTTTCGCAGTTGCCATGATCGGCCGTGATCAGGGCGCAGCCTCCGGCTTCAAGCAGGGCGTCGACAACGCGGCCGGCGCACTCATCAACGGTCTCCATGGCAGCAATCGCGGCCCGTAGAATCCCGGTGTGGCCGACCATGTCCGGGTTGGCGAAGTTGAGGATGATCAGGTCGTAGGTCCCCTGCCTGATGCGACTAATGACTTCATCAGTGACTTCAAAAGCGCTCATGGCCGGTTTTTGGTCGTAGGTGGCAACGTCTTGCGGTGACGGTACCAGGACCCTGTCTTCGTTGGCGAACGGGACTTCTTCCCCGCCGTTGAAGAAGAAGGTAACGTGGGCGTATTTTTCAGTTTCCGCAATCCTCAACTGTTTCAGGCCTGCATCTGCCACAACTTCGCCGAGGATGTTGTGCAGGCTCTCCGAGGTAAATGCAGCTGGCAGATCGAATGTTGCATCGTATTCGGTCAGGCAGACGAATGTCGAGAGCCGCGGAACGCTTGGCCGTGCGAAAGCATCGAAGCCGGGCAGGGTAAAGGTGCGGGTGATCTCACGGGCCCGGTCGGCGCGGAAGTTGAAGAAAAAGATCCCGTCGCCATCATTGATTATCCCGGCCGGTGAACCGTTGTGCAGGATAACCCGCGGTTCGACGAATTCATCTGTCTGGCCTGCGCCATAAGCAGCACGAATCGCCTCCGCTCCCGACTCGGCGAGTTGTCCTTCGCCGAGGACCATGGCACGCCAGGCCCTCTCGACACGACCCCACCGGTTGTCGCGATCCATGGCATAATAACGACCGGTCACCGTGGCCAGGCAGCCGTGGTCAATTCGCGCCATTTCCGCCTCAAGCTCTTGAAGGTATCCGGCCCCGCTTTGCGGCGGCGTGTCGCGCCCGTCCATAAATGCATGGACGTATGCATCGACACCTGCCCGCCTTGCCAGTTCAATCAGTGCATAGAGGTGAGTGTTGTGCGAGTGGACCCCGCCGTCGGATAAAAGCCCCATCAGGTGAAGTTTGCCGCCAGCCTGGCGAATCGTTGCCAGGCCGGCGATCAACGTCTGGTTGGTGAAGAAGTCGCCTTCCTCGATGCTGCGGCTGATTCTGGTCAGTTCCTGGTAGACAATCCGGCCGGCGCCGATATTCAGATGCCCGACCTCCGAGTTGCCCATCTGCCCTTCGGGCAGACCGACGTTGAGCCCGGAGGCGTTCAGCCAGGCCGTTGGATAGTCCTTTGCGAATTCATCCAGTCGCGGGGTTCGCGCCTGGCAGACAGCGTTGTTCTCACAGCTCTCGTTGATCCCCCAGCCATCAAGAATAATCAGCGCAACCGGTTTTTTCATGCACCTTCCCACACTTGTTGCTCACCGTGATGTACGACCATTTTATCCAGGTTAAGCGGGCGGGCTTCCTGAATAAGCTTGCGGTCGATCAGGCTGGAGCTGTTCCACTCGCCGCAAGATGGGCAGCGACTGTTCCATGTGTTAGAAACATGCTGACATTTTTCACAGACGAAATTAAGGTGCAGGCGCTTGGATATGCCCAGGGCCTTTTTGTATTCGTTAATCGCCTGCTCCGAGTCGTGGGAACGGCGATATGTCTCTGCCAGCAGTAGGTGGACCTGTGAGGATTCGACGCCAGAGCTTTCCACGGCCTGCAACTGCTCCTTGGCTTCGTCGATCATCTCCAGCCGCAGGCAAAGCTTGCCGTAGAAGATGCGAAACATCAGGTCGTCACCCTGTTCGAGACTCTGGCTGCGGAAGAAGTTGAGCAGTGAGGAGGGGTCTTCACGCTTCATGTAATACTCTTCAAGGCGCTCAAGGAAGACCCCTTTGCCGAGCTTTCGGTAGCCTTCCTGCCAGATTTTGACAGCTTCATCGCCGCGATTCAATGCCACATAGGCGTCGCCCAGGGAGACTTGGGCCGGGGCAAAATCGTCTTTCTGGCGAAGGATATCTTTCAGTTCGGACTTTGCATCGTTGGGGGAGCCGTCGATGATGGCCTGGCGTGCCACTTCGTAGCGCAGGTAGATGAGCAGCTCTTTTTCGTTGGCGACACGATTGGCTCCAGGCCCGGCTTTGAGGATCCGGCGTTGAACATCCAAAGCGTCCTGCCAGCGATCGTGCTTGATGTAAAGGTCGCGCATGGCCCGTAGCGCCTTGCGATTGTCTTTTTCCAGAGCGACCAGCTCCTGGTAAGTCGCGATCGCCTCATCATCCTGTCCGGTTTCTTCCTGGATAGCCGCAGTCTTGAAGAGGACTTCCATGCTTTTCGGGTCTATTTCACTGGCTTTGCGTAGTAAGCCAAGGCCTTCCGTGGGATTGCCTTCCTGGCTGCTGAGGGTCGCCAGGGCGATCAGGATGTCAACCCTTTTCGGGTCACGGTCGAGAGCCTTGTTCAGCAGCCCGTGGGCTTTCTTCAAGTCGCCGGAGAGCAACCGACCGACACCCTCGCGATAGATGGCGCCGATCTCACGCTGTTTCTTTTCAGAACGGTCACGGCTCCAATATTTCATCCAGTGGGTAACGATGGTGTAGAAGTGGGCCCCGAAGCCGAGAACCAGGCCGAGAATGACGCAAGCGACGACTATCATCGCGGCCGGGTAGGTCAGGCTCTGCTCGGGCAGGTAGAAGACCGTCACCATGTGCGGGTTCAGACCCCAGAAATAAAGAAAAAACAGAACAAAAAAGATAAAAAGTAACAATACGGCCATGAATGTCATTGCGTCCTCCCGGGATCCATTCCACCAAGAATCTGAGTATGTTTATTCGCCAAATTTTTCAATGTCCGTTTTACATTCAATACAATACCGCGAAAAGGGGCGGACTTCCATGCGTCGCGGTGAAATTTCCTCGCCACAGCCCACGCAAATGCCATATTCTCCCTTTTCGATCTGTTCCAGGGCCACGTCGATGTCGCGAATCCGCTGG
Source organism: uncultured delta proteobacterium (assembly GCA_963825575.1). Taxonomy (GTDB): domain Bacteria; phylum Desulfobacterota; class Desulfuromonadia; order Desulfuromonadales; family BM103; genus JAFDBW01. The sequence continues at coordinate 146,884 of CAWGUB010000009.1, read as the reverse complement.
CGCTTGGTTTCGCTGAGATTGAATAGCACGTCACGGCTGTAGGCCGCGGACGACATGTCGCCGATGTCAGGGACACCATCCTGGCCGATCTCGCGGCAGGTCTCGTAAGAATTGCTGACATCCTGCAACAGTTCCCGGCGCGCTTTCAGTAACTGTTTCTTGATCTGCTCAAACTGTTCACTCATGCTGCTCTCCTTGAATACAGTCTTGAAATTACATTCTAAAAGATATCTTGCAAGTTAACCACAAAAGAAGGGCCTTCGACGAAAAAAACATTCTCTCCGGGCGGTTCCTCCGCCTGGCTTGTGCAAATCTAATGCCCGTCAGTGATGATAGGGCTCATTGCGGATGATCGTGCAGCATCGGTATAATTGCTCGAGGAGCAGCAGTCGTGCCATCTGATGGGTGAGGGTCATGGCCGATAAAGACAGAACCAGATCCGCCCTTTTGTGCAAGGCTTCGCTCAATCCATACGGGCCGCCAATCAGGATGGTCCACTCCGGTATGCTCTGTACCATGTGTTCGTTCATCAAGGCGGCCAGCTTCTCCGAACTGAGATGTTGACCGCGCTGGTCAAGGGCGATGACGAACGTTCCTGCGGGGATGCGCTGTGCCAAAAGCTCCCCCTCTGTTGCGATAATACGCTGTAAGTCCTGCTTGCTGCCGGTTTTGTGCTCCTTGATCTCCGTGATCACAAGGGGCATGTAACGCTTGAGGCGGCTAGCAAATTCACCGCAGCCCTCGTTCAGGTAGGGCAAGGTCAGTCGGCCGACACAGAGCAGGTTGAACTTCATGAAGTAGCCCGGGCGGTTGCCGGGGCTACTTCATTTACAGGAATTTCTGCGGCGTCACACCAGAGGCCGTCCAGATCATAAAAGAGCCGCACCGGTTCATGAAAAACATGCACCATGACATCCCCGTAATCGATCAGGACCCACCGCCCTTCATTGAGCCCTTCGATGCCGATCGGCTTGGTGTCATGTTCTTTCTTCAGGCCCAGGTGAACGGACTCTGCCGCCGCCGAGACCTGTCTGTCCGAGCTGCCCGAGGCGATGACCAGAAAATCCGTGAGTGATGATATTTTGCGAACATCCAGGATGCGGACGTTGAAGGCTTTCTTGTCGAGGACATAAGCAGCGCAGAGCTGCGCCCGGTCTATGGATTGCAAATTATTGACTCCTTGAGCTTGACGTTGTGCGGTAGAGCCCATGCTCTTCAATATAGTCTGCGACAGTTGGCGGGACCAGCTGACGAACCGATTGACCCTCAATCAGTCGCTGGCGGACCTGTGTCGAGGAAATGTCGAGGTGGGTTGCCGATAAAAAGAACACGTAATGACCTGATTTGTGGAGAATTTTATCTGTCTGGCCATCGTAGCAGAAGTCCCCGTGGATGGCAACGGGCAGGGGCTCAAGCGGATTCTCGATGACAACCCCGGGGCGGGTCGTCACCACCAAATGGCAGAGGCTGAAAAGCCGGGAAAAGTCCTTCCAGGAGGCGATATCACGATAGGAGTCGAGGCCTATAATGAAGAAACGTTCTCCGGTCGGGTCTTGCCGTTGCAGGATTTCCAGCGTGTCAACGGAGAAGCTCTTGCCGCTGCGGCGGATCTCCAGGTCTGAGACCTGGAATGCCGGGCAGCCGTTGATCGCTGTCCTGACCATGGCTATCCGGTGGGCAAAAGAGACCTCGCCGGCGATATTCTTGTGTGGCGGATCGGCCGCGGGAATAAACAGGACCCGGTCGAGCTGGAACTCCTTGCGGGCCTCTTCGGCAATGCGCAGGTGCGCCAGGTGGATCGGATTGAATGTTCCGCCCAGGATGCCGGTTTTCATAACGATAAGATTTGATTTCGGGTCAGATTCAAAGCAAAACACCAAAAGCGTTTAACGCAAAGTCGCAAAGGTTAAAGAAGGGGCGCAAAGAAGATCCTGATGCTATAGGGACCCCTTTGCGTTAGTTTTTCCCTTTTTTACATGTTGCTCAGGAGCGAATCTGGCCGTCGCCCAGGACAATGAATTTGCGCGTTGTCAGGTCTTCCAGGCCCATCGGCCCGAAGGAGTGCAGCTTGGTCGTGGAGATGCCGATTTCCGCTCCCAGGCCGAACTGGTTGCCGTCGGAAAAGCGTGATGAAGCGTTGACCATGACGACGCTGGAGTTGACCTGCCGCAGGAACTTCTGCGAGTTCTCGTAGTCGCGGGTGACAATCACCTCGGTGTGCAGGGATCCATATTTGCGGATATGGGCAATCGCCCCGTTGACGTTTTCGACGACTCGCACGGCCAGCGTCAGGTCGAGATATTCAGCGTACCAGTCCTCTTCCGTTGCCGGCAGGATCGCCTCGGCGAACTCCCGTGTGGTTTCGCAGCCGCGCAGTTCCACCCCCTGGGCGCGCATCGCGGCAGCGATACGGGGGACAAAGGTCTCGGCAATGTCCTGGTGAATGAGCAATGTCTCCATGGCATTGCAGACTCCCGGACGCTGGACCTTGGCATTAATGCAGATTTTTTCCGCCTGCTCGTAGTCGGCACTCGCATCAACGAAGGTGTGACACACGCCTTTGTAGTGCTTGATGACAGGAATCCGTGAATTCTCACTGACAAAGCGGATCAGGCCTTCTCCTCCGCGCGGGATGATCAGGTCGATCTCCTCTTCCAACTTGAGCAGCTCCAGAATCGCAGTGCGGTCGGTGGTCTCGATCACCTGCATGGCTGCTGCGGGAAGGCGCATCCGCTCGAGCTGGCTCTTCAGAACTCTGCCGATGGCCAGGTTGGAATGAATGGCCTCCTTGCCGCCACGCAGAATCACGGCATTACCACTTTTCAGGCAAAGCCCGGCGGCGTCGGCAGTGACATTCGGCCGCGACTCGTAAACGATGCCGATGACCCCCAGTGGAATTCGCATGCGGCCGACCTGCAGATCATTGGGGCGTCGCCACATCCCGGTCACTTCACCGACCGGATCAGGCAGCTCTGCAACTTCGCAGAGGCCATCAGCCATGCCCCTGATTCTTTGGCCATCGAGGGCCAGCCGGTCGATCATGGCCGGGGCCAGGCCGGCTTCGCGTGCAGCGATCAGGTCTTTCTCGTTTTCTTCGATCAACATTTCGGTGTGGTCCAGGAGAGCCCGGGCCATGTTCTGCAATAGCTCGTTCTTGACGGCAGTAGAAAGACCGGCCAGAGTCTGGGATGCGGTCTTGGCATCCTGTGCGACTTTTAGCATCTGCTCAGTTACGCTCATCGTCATGCTCCTTTATCCTTGCGAGGCGATCCTTTCAGCTACTGATGACAAGGTTGTCGCGGTGGACGACTTCATCACCATACTGGTAGCCAAGAATCTGTAGGATCTCCTTGGTGTTTTTGCCGATGATGCGAATCAATTCAGCCGAATTGTAATTGGTCACCCCCTTGGCGAACTCTTTTCCGTCAAGGTTGCAAAGACGCACAGCGTCACCACGCTCAAAGGTGCCGTCCAATTGGGTGATCCCCGATGGCAGAAGACTTTTTCCGCGTTCTGCCACGGCTTTTTGTGCGCCCTCATCGAGGATCAGCTTGCCTTTCGGCTTTTTGGTGAAAGCGATCCAGTGCTTGCGTGCGGCCATAGGGTCGCGCGCCGGCAGGAAATAGGTGCCGAGTTCGTGGCCATCGAAAAGGTGAAGCAGATTGTGAGGGGGCAGGCCATTGATGATCGCGGTGCCGGCCCCGAACAGAGTGGCCCGCTTGGCCGCTTTCAGCTTGGTCGTCATGCCGCCTGTACCGAGGAGAGTCTCTTCCTTGCCGGCCATGGCCTCAATCTCCGGCGTAATTCGCTCAACTTCCGAGATCAATCTGGCTTCGACATCGTGTCGCGGATCTTTATCGAAAAGGCCGTCGACATCGGACAGGATCACAAGCAATTGGGCTTCAACCAGGTTGGTCGCCATTGCTGACAGGTTGTCGTTGTCACCGAAACGGATTTCATCGATCACAACCGTATCATTCTCGTTAATGATCGGTACAACACCGTATTCAAGCAGGGTCATCAGGGTGTTGCGGGCATTCAGGTAGCGGCGGCGATTAGCAAGGTCGTCGCGGGTTAAAAGAATCTGGGCGGCTGTAAGCCCGTATCGACGCAGCGCGTCCTTGTAAGCCCGCATCAGGCGGCTTTGACCAATGGCCGCGGCAGCCTGCTTGAGAGGGAGCGGCAGATTTCGTGCGCTCCCTTTAATGCCGAGGTCCGCTTTGCCTGCGGCAACCGCCGCCGAAGAGACAAGAATCACTTCATAGCCGCGCTGGCGGAGTGAATGGACATCCTCGCAGAGTGTGGCGATGCGTTCGAGATCAAGGCCGCTGTGGTCGGAGATGACGCCACTGCCGATCTTGATAACCACCCGTTTGACATGTGCCAGTAAGATCATGCGCATTTTATATGTGTGCCTGTCTATGAAAGATACTGAAAAAACTGGAGAATTTTACCCCCCGGGGGGTTGCCTGTCAAGCTGGGCACCTTGACGCATGCGGTCGAGCTCGCTGGCAACTTTGTTCACGAGTTCTGGCAGTCCCTCGCGCGTCACCGCCGAGATGGCCAGGGTCAAATAACCCCGTTCCTCAAAGACCGGACGTAACTGAGCCGTCTGCTCACGAACTTCGGTGATGTCCTGCTTGGTGAAAACCACCAGCATCGGCCTCTTTGCCAGCTCCTGGTTGTATCGTTCCAGTTCCCGGTTGATCTGGTCAAAGTTGTCGACCGGGTCGCCTTCCTGGAGGCCTGACAGGTCGACGAGGTGTAAAAATAGATCGGTCCGTTCAATATGCCTGAGAAAACGTGTGCCCAGGCCCTGGCCATCGCTGGCGCCTTCAATCAATCCGGGGATGTCGGCCATGACGAATGAACGAAAATCGCCATGCTTGACGACGCCGAGGTTTGGCACCAGGGTGGTAAACGGATAGTCGGCGATTTTCGGTCGGGCGGCAGAGACACTTGAAATCAGGGTCGACTTGCCGGCGTTTGGCAGCCCCACCAGACCGACATCGGCGAGCAGCTTGAGCTGCAGGCGCAAGGTTCGTTCCTCCCCCGGTATCCCCGGCTGGGTGTGCCGCGGAGCCCGGTTGGTTGACGACAGGAACCGGGCATTGCCGCGTCCTCCCAGGCCGCCTTTGAGCAGGCAGAAACCTTGTTCGACCTCGGTCAGGTCGGCGAGCAGTTCGCCGGTGTCGTCATCGTAGACCAGGGTGCCCGGTGGGACCTTGATGATCAGAGCCTCGCCGCTTTTGCCGTGCATGTTCTTGCCCATTCCCGGGGCACCGCTCTTGGCTTTGAGATGCTGGCGGTAGCGCAGATCGAGCAAGGTTGACAGGGCCATGTCGACTTCCAGCATGACATCGCCGCCGCGGCCGCCGTCGCCACCGTCAGGTCCGCCGAGCGGGACGAACTTCTCCCTGCGGAACGAAAGGCAACCGCGACCACCGTCGCCGGCCTTGGCGTGTATTTTGACCTCGTCGATGAATTTCATAATCCGATTGACACCGCGCCAAGGGAGGAGCAGGTCAAGCCCGGCTCCGCTTCTCGCTTCGCGCCTCTTAAAGAATCTAACACAAAAAACCCGAAGCTCACTTGAGAACCTCGGGTTTTTAAACTTGTTCAGGTGTTACGCTTCAGGCGTAGACGCTGACTTTCTTGCGGTCCTTACCGAGGCGCTCGAACTTGACCTTGCCTTCGACCAGGGCAAACAGGGTGTAGTCTTTGCCACAGCCGACATTGTTGCCGGGATGAATGGTCGTACCGCGCTGGCGAACCAGAATCGAGCCGGCCGTTACAAGTTGGCCGTCGTAACGCTTGACTCCGAGACGCTTACCAGCACTATCGCGACCGTTACGGGTACTGCCTCCCGCTTTTTTATGAGCCATGGTTTTACTCCTTAAGCTTGAATATCTGTAATCTTCAAACGAGTGATGGGCTGACGGTGGCCGTTTTTCTTGCGAGAGTTCTTGCGCCGCTTCGATTTGAAGACCAGGATTTTCTTGTCCTTGCCCTGTTCAACGATCTGCGCTTTGACTTTCGCTTCCGGCAAGAGAGGTGTTCCGATTTTGACCTCTTCTCCGCCAACCATGAGGACCTCGTTCAGTTCGATGGTGTCACCTACAGCACCATCCAGTTTTTCGACCTTGAGAAGGTCGCCTGCGGAAACTTTATACTGTTTTCCTCCGGTTTTAATGACCGCATACATCGCCAGTCACCTCGCTTTCTTACCTTGGATTACGGGCTTTGCCCGCTCAGGAACTGGTATTTATACGTCTGGCACCAAGGAGCTGTCAAGTAAATAATGGATCGCGATGATGCCTGGCGCCAGCGGGTTCCAGGCCCTCTGCCTGGTAATCCTGTCGGTCATGTGACGCTTTTAAATCCTTGCAAAACTGCGAGGCCTTGTTTTATGAGATGTTTGACAAAGCGTCACTCGAAGGGCAGAACGTAAAAGCCCCTTGCCGGTGCAAATCCTTGGTTATTATGATCGCGAAATCATGCTAAACTGCTAAATCGTACGAGCGCTACTTCCCTGCGGCCTGCTTTACACCGGAGATGCAATGAAGCCCAATTTGACCGTCATCAGGAAAGTCGAGATCGGCTACCTTGTCGTTATTCTGTTTGGCATGATAGCGGTCGGTTATGCGCTGTTGAGCCTGCACGAACATAACCGTCGCAGCGAAGAACTGGTCAGCGTCCAGTTCCGGGCCTTGACCCTTCTGCGAGATCTTCGCCAGAACCTGTTGGCCCAGGAGAATCTGGAAAGCCAGCTGGTTATCCTGCAAGACCCTCAAATCCTGGAACTCCTGGCACGGCGAACCGGCGACCTTGATGCTCTTCTCGCCAACATGAACGCCTCGCCGCTGCCCGATTATTTTGCCTCCTTGCCGGCCATGCTCGAAGATTACGTGTCCCGGTACCGGCCCCTCAGCCGGGATTTTGCAGAAAAAAACTGGCAACGGGCTGCAGAAACCGCATCAACCTCGACCGCACCCCTGCGCAGCCAGCTGCTGGAATTCCTCAACGACCTCCGGCCACGGCATCAAAGTGCCCTGAACGAAGACCTGAAGCAATTGTCGGAACAGAGCAGCGAGGCATACCGTCTGACGTTGATCCTCACCTTCATCGGCATCATTCTCACTGCTCCTGTCACGCTCACAGTAATCGCCAGCATCCGACGTTCGGTCGGGGCATTGCAGAAGGCGACCCAGGAGATAGCTGCCGGGAATTTCGAAACATCGATTGACATCAAAAGCAACGATGAGTTCGGCCAGCTGGCCAGGGATTTCTCAAACATGGCGCGCAAACTCGTGGAGCTCGAGCGAGCGAGCCTGGACGCCAACCCCCTGACCAGGCTGCCGGGCAACCTGGCGATCAGCCGTGTGCTGGAAGACCGGATCGCGCAGAAACGGCCTTTTGCCCACCTCTATATTGATCTGGATAATTTCAAGGCTTACACTGACTATTATGGTTACAATGTCGGCAGTGACGTGATCAACCGGGTCGGTGAACTGCTTAAACGCGTCGTTGCCGAGCAAGGAGGGGATGATGACCTGGTCGGTCATATCGGCGGAGATGATTACGTGATTATGACCGCTCCCGAGCGTGCCGAAGATATTGCAAAAGCCGTCATCTGTGAATTTGACCGCATGGTCCCCGAAATCTACGAGCCAAAAGACCTCAAAGCGGGGTTCATCTTTAGCACGGATCGATACGATATCAAGCGGTCCTTTCCGCTGATGACCATTTCAATCGCCGTCACGCTGTCCGAGAACATGGAAAACCCGTCTCTTTTGACAGTCAGCCAGAATTGCGCCAGTATGAAAGATCACCTGAAAAGGCTTAAGGGCAGCAACTACCTCATAGACCGCAGGAAACAACTGTCATGACCTCTACATTGAATCGCTGGCTCCCGGTTTTCTTAGTCGGCTTCCTTCTGGTCGGCTGTAACGGCCTGTTTGTCCCGCCGGGCGCATCGATGACGGGCCCCGAACTCTTCGCGGAGGGGCTGGACCAGTACATCGAATCAGGCGATCTGCAGTCCTTGAAGCTGCTGTCGCAACAGCATGAGGAAGGGCAATGGGCGGCCAGGGCCGAGTTGGTGATCCAGTTGGTCGAACAGCAGGACAAGCTCCTTGCTGAGATTGAGAGCAAGGCCAATGTAAAGGAAGCAGGGGAGACGAAACAGGCGCTCCTGGAAGAAAAAAAACTTGCCCGTTGCAATGACGAAATGCTCGTTCTCAGGCAGAACAACCAGGCCCTGGAAGAGACCATCGATCAGCTGAAAAAGCTGCTGATCGATATGGAATCACGGTCGAATTAGCCGGAGCCAGGTCTGCCCGGTTTGCCGGGATGCCTGCCTGACGGATGCAGCAAATCCCGCCCTGATCAGCCGACAATGATCTCGAACTGCTCCAGGTGAAAGCCCTGACGGGCTGTGATCGTGATCTGCTTTTCGAATTTCTTTTCCAGCTCCTCTATCCCGTGACGCTCGTCGTCGTAGAGCAGAGAGGCAATGTCCGGGTGAACCAGGATGGTCATCCGGTAGCCGGGGGCGGGCCCCATTTCGCGCTGCAGCTCACGGAAGATCTCATAGACTGTGGTCGTACGGCTCTTGACATAACCTTTCCCTTCACAGTAGGGGCATGGCTCGCAAAGGGTCCGGCCGATGCTCTCACGAACGCGCTTGCGGGTCATTTCCGCCAGGCCGAGCTCCGAGATCTTCAGTATATTGGTTTTCGCCTTGTCATTCTTCAGTGTCTCTTCCAGCGCGCCGTGGACCTTCTCGCGGTGGGCCTCTTTTTCCATGTCGATGAAGTCGATGATAATCAGGCCACCGATATTGCGCAGGCGCAACTGGAAGGCGATCTCCTTGACCGCCTCCAGATTGGTCTTCAGGATCGTATCCTCGAGGTTGTGCTTGCCGACAAAACGCCCGGTGTTGACGTCGACGGCGGTCAGGGCCTCGGTCTGTTCGATAATGATGTAGCCACCGCTTTTCAGCCAAACCTTGCGGCCCAATGCCCGGGCGATCTCCACTTCGAGACCGAAGGTGTCAAATATCGGTTCGTCGCCAGAGTACTGTTCAACCTGGAAGTTGTGCCCAAGCATGAAGGTATCGAGGAAGTGGACAATCTTTTTAAATTCGACCGGGCTGTCGACAATGATGCGGGAAACATCTTCGGTAAGTATGTCGCGCAGGACCTTGCTGGTCACATCAAGATCTGAGTGAACCAGGCAGGGCGCCTGGTCATCTTCGCAGTGCTCGCTGATCTGGGTCCACAGGTTGACCAGGTAATCCATGTCGGCCTTGAGCTCTTCCCCTTCGCGCAGTTCGGCCGCCGTACGGACAATGAAGCCGGTACCGGCCGGGCGCATGACATCTACCAGGTGGCGCAGACGTTCGCGCTCATCTTCGTTTTCAATCCTGCGGGAGATGCCGACATGGTCAACGGTGGGCATATAGACCAGGTTGCGTCCCGGTAGCGAGATGTGCGAGGTGATGCGCGCGCCCTTGGTGCCGATCGGCTCTTTGGCAACCTGGACCAGGATTTCCTGGCCTTCCTGCAAAAGTTCCTCGATTGGCGGCAAAGGGGGGCTCTCTTCACCGGTCTCTTCGCTTTGTTGCTCGTGGCGATGGCCAACTTCTACGTAATGTTCGACGGCTTCCATCTCGTCGAGGACATCGGCAACGTAGAGAAAAGCAGCCTTCTCAAGGCCGATATCGACAAATGCCGCCTGCATGCCTGGCAGAACCCGAATGACGCGGCCGCGGTAGATGTTGCCGACGATGCCGAGTTCGCGGTTGCGTTCGATGTAGAGTTCGGCAATGTGGCCACTCTCCAGCAGGGCAATCCGCGTCTCGTGGGATGTGGTGTTGATGACCAGTTCCTTGGCCATGATGGTGTCTCCTTACCTGGATGTCTCTATCGTTAAAGTGAAAATTCGTTGGTATTCAAAGGCCGCAGTGACGGCAGGGGCGTCTCGTAATGCCTGCGTCAACGATGCGTCGTCTTACAAATTTACCTGTATTCCCGGTTCTTTCAACCGGATCGATGTTTTGCATATGCCCATGGTACGAACGTCCTCGATATCTTTTTCCATAAGATACGCAGCAAGAAAGAGAGGGCTGCCGGATTTCAGCTCCATCAAGAGCTGGCGATTCCGGCACTGCAGGTCCAGAACCCAGGGCCTTAGATCAATTTTTTCCTGACGGTTCTTCTTGGTCCTGGTGGTGATGACGCTGTCCTGTTGTAAAAAGTCCCGCAGTCTGGTGTCGAAATCTTTATCCATATCTTCAGTCAGGGGAACCCGGTAGGTTGCGGCGACGATACTGTTTGCAGGGGCGTCGCCGCTGCGCGGCCATATCTCAGCCTTGAGGACCCGGACGCCTTCCGGGAATTCCCGGTTGAGCCGTTCCATGGCCGTGGATGGTTCGCAAGTCGCCGTTAATTCCAGGTCTACTATTTCCGCCTCACTGGCAACACCGAGCGGCAGAGCATCGCCGAAACTGATACGAGGCGCCGGGTGGAAGCCGGCCGAATACTTGATCGGCAGCCCGGCCCGGCGGACGGCCCGGTGGATCAGGGTCATGTATTCAAGATGGCTCAGGCTTGCCGTGCGACCCGTCTTGGTGAGAGTCAGCCGCAGCTTTGGCAGGAGCTCAGGCCCAGGAACAATTGGCGCTACAACGGGGTTTTGCCTGCCTGCCTCTTCACGGTCGGACAGACGTGGCCGGACAGTATCGAAATCACACAGTCCACAATAGCTGCACTGGCCATGACGACAGTCCGGCGTCTCTTTGCCGAGCAGGGCATTCTGACGTTCGCGCAGCAGGAAATCTTTGCTGACTCCGGAATCGATGTGGTCCCAGGGCAGGGTCTCACCGACCTGGCGTTGGCGAAGGTACCAGGCTGGGTCGAGTCCTGCCGCAGCAAATGCCTCCTGCCACAAATCCCACCGGAAATGATCGCGCCAGCCGTCAAAACGACACCCCCGTTGAACCGCTTCTGCGAGGACGGCGCCGAGACGACGATCGCCGCGGGCAAACACACCCTCGAGAAACGAGAGCTCTGCTTCGTGCCATTTGAGTCGCAGGCGTTTCTTCTTCAAGGCATTGCGCAGCTTGTCCTGCCGGGACAGGGTCTCCGCAAAGCTGATCTGTGCTTCCCACTGAAAGGGCGAGTGCGCTTTCGGAACAAATGTCGACACCGAGACATTGACATCGGCCCCGCCCTGGGTGCCCCGTCCGGTGGCCTTGACGCGAGCGGCCAGGTCGACCAGTGCATCCAGGTCCTCGTCCGTTTCCGTGGGCAGTCCGATCATGAAGTAGAGCTTGATGATACGCCAGCCGAGTTCGAAGGCGGCCTTGGCACTCTCAACCAGGTCTGCCTCTTTTATCCCCTTGTTGATGACCAGTCGCAAACGTTCGCTGCCAGCCTCAGGCGCCATGGTGAAGCCGGTTTTGCGGACCTTCTTGATCTCATTCATCAGCTCCGGGGTCAAAGAGCCGACCCGCAGGCTGGGAAGTGATATCGCCACACGCTGGTCGGCATAACAGCCCATCAGGTCCTGCATCAGGACTTCTATGGCGCTGTAATCCCCCGTTGAGAGAGAAAGCAGTGAGACCTCGTCGTAGCCGGAGTGGCGCAGCATCTGCTCGACCAGGCTGCGGATCGTTTCCGGTTGCCGTTCGCGAACCGGGCGGTAGATATAACCGGCCTGGCAGAAACGGCAGCCGCGGGTGCAGCCACGGGCCACTTCCACGGCGACCCGATCGTGGATTGTCTCGAGGAAGGGTACAATCGGCTGGGTCGGATATGGTGCCGAGTCCAGGTCAGGCAGTATCCGGCGCTTGACTTTTCCCTGCGCCCCCGTCGTCGGAGTGATGGCGGAAACTTTGCCGTCCGGTTTGTAACTGACTGAAAAAAGAGATGGAACGTAAACGCCTTCTATCGCAGCCAGTCTCTTCAGGAGGGTCGCCCTGTTTTCCCCGGCCGATCTGCTGTCACGAAAAGCCGTACAGAGATCAAGGATGGCCTCCTCACCGTCACCGATGACAGCGCAATCGATAAAATCGGCAAGTGGTTCCGGGTTGAATGCGCAGGGGCCGCCGACAACGATCAAAGGAGCCTGCTCACTGCGTGCGTTTGCATGCAGTGGCAGACCGGACAGTTTAAGCATAGTCAGAACGTTGGTGTAACAAAGCTCGTATTGCAGCGAAAAGCCGATAATGTCGAAATCACCCAGGGGGCGATCGCTCTCCAGGGAGGTCAGGGGCTTGCCCTGGTCGCGCAACTGGGCTTCACGGTCCGGCCAAGGGGTGTAGCTACGTTCAGCCGCAATCCAGTCGACATCGTTGAGAACACGATACAGGATTGCTGAGCCGATGTGGCTCATGCCGACTTCGTAGACGTCGGGAAACGCCATCGCAAAGCGCACATCGACCTGCGCCCAGTCCTTACAGACGCTGCCGCGCTCACCACCCAGGTAGCGGGCCGGACGTTTTAGCTGGTAGATGGAAGATTCGTTGGTCATTAGAGTCCGAGAAAATCGTTGTGGTTGATCAAACGCACAAAATAGCACGTTTGTTTTCCGGATTGGCCAGAAATTCAGAGGTGCGCTGTTTGTGCGGCGAGTATTTTTGCAACCTGAATCCGGATGTCAATCTCCGCAATAGAAAAGCCCGGCTGTCCAGTAGACCGGGCTTTAATCATCTGTATTGGAGCTGGAGCTGATGTTATCTGCTCTGCTCCAGCATGTACGAGACCGCAGAGGAGACTTCCTCATCGGTCAGTGCGCTGTTGCCGCCCTTGGCCGGCATGAATCCGCTGCTGCCTTGATAACCGTTGATGGCGTTTCTAACCACTGCATCAGTCCCTTTGGCACTACGCTTCGTCCACGCCGTTTTATCACCGACTTTGGGGGCCCCGGCGATGCCGCTGGCGTGACAGGACGCACAGAAGTTCATGTAGATTCCCTGGCCTTTGGCTGCGTCAGCAGCAGCCATGGGTGCCATGCCAAACATAACGGTGGCAACAATGACGAGTGAAAATAGGTTTTTCATGATCACTCCTTATTTTGTTGGTTGCATGATTCTAGCAGATGAGAGAGGGCTTGCCCATCGTCAGTATGACTCGGGGTGAAAATGACCTTGTTCTCAGCGCTTTTTGCGTTTCGACATCTGACATTGCTGGCAGGCTGTCGAATAAGATTTTCCACATTCTTTACATGGGTGTGTCTTGGGATTGCTCATGGATGCCTCAATATGTAGTGTGCCCACTTATATTTACCACAATAAATTGTATGTTAAGTTGTTTGTGACGCATGCGCAAGATAAATTTTAATCCTTTTTGGATGTCCTCTGCCAGGGATCCTGGACCTGATTTTCGCAGGGGCTTCTTTTAAGGACTCAACCACGAATGTCCTCTGTACTGCTAATCGTCAGGGGGGCTTGTTTTGTTAATAAAAAAATGAAAAATGTTAAAAATTAATTTAAGAAAAGGAGCTGAAAAAGCCGGTATTGAGGGTAATGTCTTACTTTATCCTCTGTAATAACAAGCATTTAGATAAAATTAAATAAATATGAAAATATTTTAACTTTTATGCTTGACATGAATATTCTTTAATGTTAAAACTCTAATCAAGATCAATTAAAAACAATTAACAAAAGGAGAACATCATGAAAACTCAAAGCCGCTTTATGGATACCGTAAAAAGTTCTTACCTGGTTCTCGTTATTGCCGCTCTCGGCGTGTTCGCCTTCATCTCTGCAGTTCTGATCGCCTGGCCGGCACTCGCCTACATCGGCTCGAAACTGTTCAACTAGGATTTATTAACTTTCAGCCTCGCACCTTAAGCGCGAGACACCCATAGGAGAAACATCATGCAAAGCGCAGCCAACATTATCAGTTCCGTCAAAGCCAGTTACACGATTGCTGTCATGGGTGTCCTGGGCCTGTTCGCCTTCGTCTCCGCCGTACTGATCGCCTGGCCGGCCCTGGCCTACCTCGGCGCCAAGATGTTCAACTAAGATTTAAAGACAACAAGGGGACCGAAATCATTCGATCCCCTTTTCATGTCCCGGAACGTTATCATCTTTTCTCGTCCAATCCCCAATCCCCAATCCCCAGCCTCCAGCCTCCAGCCTCCGCCTTTAACGCCCGTTCGCTTTGCTCACTCAAGGCGCGAAGACGCAGAGCTTATAGCTTTGTTTTATAAACAATAAAATGATTCTCTTTAGCGCCTTTGCGTTAAACAGATTTATGGGTTTTCGTATCACGCATTTCTGGTTTTTTTATTCAAATCCGCTGGTAGAGATTAGATAAGTGGCGAACAATCAGCCCCCAATCCCCAGCATCCAGCCCCCGCCTCATAGCCATTAGCAAGTTTATCCCCTGTATTACGCAAAAAGGCCGCCCCCATTGGGGACGGCCTTTATCGTTTCCTATGCAAGTGTCGAGTGCTTCAGCTACTCATGCCGAACATGGCCTTGTAGTCCTCTTCGACGAGTTCGAGGTGATTGTGGGTCGATGTGGCGTTTGCCAGGTACACCATGGAGATAGTGGGGTCATCTATCTTGGCCGCCATTTCCCGCAGCGTTTTCTCCAAAGCGTCTTCCTGTTCAATTGCAAGTTCCAGAGCTTTGCGCTCGTCGAAGTCCTGCATCAGAAGCTTTTGCAGACTTTTCCACCAGTCAGACTCGGTGTTTGGCGGAGCCTTCATGAACTCCTCGAAAGAAGGGATGTCGTCGCCTGGATAAATTCTGTAAAACGATTCTGCGTGCTGGTATTCTTCGCGCGCAAGGATTTCAAAAGTCCGCCGTGCCTTGTCTTCCATCATTCGCTCGGCACCATACTTGTAGAAGTCCATGGCGTCCTTTTCGGTCTGGATGGAGTCCTTGATCGCTTTCTTCACGTCAATGAGTCCCATGATATACCTCCCCTTGATACTGTTTTTTGCACAAGAATAATCGGCAGTATTCATAACACATTTTAACGAAGAGGTCTTGTTTTTTCTTGTTTTGAAAGGAGGTTTTTCAACCCATGCCATTTAGCGAATTTCTCTGCATCTTTGGTCTTTTTCGATATGCAGTGGCAGTCCGCCGTGTCACTCAAATGACAATTTATAGTTGATCGGACCAGTTGTGCCGTGACGCTGCAGGGTTCATTTTTTAATTCTGAATGTATAAAACCGGCACAAAAAGGAATATGGTCCGGAGTTCCAGGGTCAAATAAGTTGAAACCGCGAACATCTTTCGGCTACACTCCATTTTTAAACATAACGAAAAAAGTCAGAATAAATTTCCCGAGGTCCACCATGCACAAAAATTACAGCCTTGCTATTGTCTCCGCGATTATGGTTCTAACCATTGCCACATCTGCTGTCGCTGCTCCGGTTGTCCTGTTCGACGAATCCCATGCCCAGCAGTTCCTGGTCGGAAAAGATGGTCCACTCGATCTTTCCGAACTGGCCGCCGTTTACCGTGAGAACGGTTTTCAAGTCAAAAGCTCTGCAGGGCTACTAAATGGCACAGAATTGTCCTCGGTTGATATGCTGATCCTTTCCGGGCCCTTCAGACCGCTCGACAAGGATGAGGTCCAGGCCGTTCTCGATTTCATTAGTAAAGGCGGTGGCCTGGTCGTTATGCTGCATATCCCATCACCGGCGCTTAGTCTCCTTAAGCAACTGGATGTCGATGTTGCCAACGGAACGCTGCGTGAGGAGGGTGCCGCGATCGATGGCAACCCTCTCTATTTCAAGGTCAACAGGCTTGCTGTGCATCCACTGTTCACAGGGCTCGAAAGCTTTTCGGTGTACGGTAGCTGGGCTTTGCGAGGCGCCGCTGAGCATGTTTCGATACTGGCAGAAACCAGCCAGAACGGCTGGGTCGACCTGGATCATGACAACCAGTTTTCCAAGACCGATGCGATGCAGCCGTTCGGTGTAGTGGTTGCCGGCCGGTTGGGGCAGGGAAGATACATAGTCTTCGGCGATGATGCGTTGTTCCAGAACCGGTTTCTCGATGAGCCCAATCGACGGTTGGCCCTGAACCTTGCCAACTGGTTGAGCTCAAGATAACGGTGGCTTGATCTAAAGAGAAAAGTCAGCCTTGTCGGGATGACCCGATCTGCTGACAAAGGTTAGCATTGGTGTTTGGAAGGGCAACAGATGTTGATCTGTTGCCCTTTTCCATTGGGCTTTGGAATTAAAAGACAAAAGAAAGACCCGGGGGTTGCGCCCCCCGACAGCGCCTTACTCTTTTGCTGGCCCAAAAGAGTAAGCAGAAAAGGGCCTGCGCTGCGCTGGGCATGTCTGGTTCGTCAAGGCGGCAACCTCAATTCAGGCCATACTAACCGACTCAATGTTTACGCTTCCCCCGCAGATGACGAGGCTCTTGAGAGCCTCTCCTTCTGTGGAGGATTGTTTCAGAGGTCATGCTTTTCAGGCTTTTCCCTTATAAATCACACTGAATGGAAGGCCCCCTGTAACGGGCCGGCTTCTTAAGCTCCGTCGTCTATTGGATTTCTCAGAAATCCGGCAGAGGAGATGCCCTCCGCAAGGAGCAGGCACTTTTGCATACTTTTGTTGCCGGACAAAAGTATGGCGTCGGGCGGGACGCGACCCGCCGGTTTTGTTCTAAGAATTAAACTAAATTATTAAGGGCAACAGGTTGGCCACCCGTTGCCCTAAGCTGCAGAGAACCTCCGCCGGCCAGGCAAAAAAAACAACCCCGCATCACGTGCGGAGTTTGTCAAAAATCTGGAACGGTCCTTACGGGCTGACTTGCTTCATTCATCGTCCATTGAATCTAATCGTCCAGCAAGCCAGACAATTCGCTACGCGTCGTCTCCGCATCGCCGGTGTTGAGTTCGATCAGTTTGCGCAGATGCGTGAGTGTCTCAAGATCTTCGCTGATGAATTTAAAGCAGTAGCGCCGGTCTTCGACGTGCACCACTTTTGCCTGGAAGTCGAGAGAGATAGCTGTCCCCGGCAGGGTAATGCACAGGCTGCATTGGCTGTCGATGGCAACCGGCAAAGGTTCCATTGTCCCGACCATCGCCCCTTTCATTGCCACATCCAGGAGCTCCCCGTTCCATGTCGCCTGATCAAAAGTGAGGGTGACCTTCGCCTCAAAAGGGATTCTTCGAAAACGTCGATGTTTCATCGTTTCTCCCGCCAAATCGGAATCATGAAAAGTGCGCTATCGGAATTTTAGCGCATAATACCCTGCAGGCAAGTTTGACCTTCAGAAGTCTTTTATCCCGAGAGGTTCGCTGCAACCGAAATCACGCTTGCATAATGCGAAGAAGTTCCGCAGCAATCGGTAGGTGATTCCCCAGAGCAGGGGCTGCTCCGAATCGAGCAGCTCAACAACAGGGTGGGTCCTTTCTTTGTCACGATAGAAAAAGATCCTCTGCTGGTGGCGTTCCGGTTCAAGCAGCTTTATCAGGGGGCACCAGAAGGCGGTATCAATTTCATGATTCGGTTGCAGTTCAGCGGGGCCCTGCAGCTGATAGACAAAACATGAAACCAAAACCGGCATGATCGCACCGTAGAGGTCGTCGAGGCGACCCAGGTGTCGCGCCTGCCCCAGATCAAGGGACAGTTCTTCGAAAGTCTCTCGTTCCGCGGCCTGCCTCGGCGATTCGCCATTATGGTCGAGCCGGCCGCCCGGAAAGCCGATATTCCCGGACCAGGGATCGCGATCATGGGTGGCCCGGATGATAAAGAGCACCTCCGGAGAGCAGACCCCTTCCCGCAGGAGCAGGGCAACGGCCGCGTGCCCTCGATCGTTGACCGGGCGTTCTGCCGGGCGATGTGCCGTCAGGGCCGCAGCGATGCCTGAGAGAGTTATATTTTCGGTTGTTTTCATGATGATAAAGCAGGTTCGGTGGTTTCAATAAGCTGCAGAATCTGCCTGGCCTGCAGGTTGTGAATGTGTTGACAGCTGGTGCCCAGGGCTTCCGCCAGTCGCGGCATGAAAGTTCGTTGCCGGTGGCCTGGCATAGTATCGATGACCAGGGCCGGGATCTTTGCCTGCCCCAGCTGCTTTGCGATGTCCAGGGCCTCTTGCGCCGGGTCGGCACCGGGATTCAGCGGCATCGTTGCTTCACCGTCAGAGATCAGGACCAGCAACGGTTCAACAGTCTGGTCTTTGCGTTTTGCCTGAGCGATCACTTGCCCGGCTTTCTTCAGGCCTGCCGTCAACGGAGTTGCGCCGCCGACCGGCAGACGATCCAGGTGCTGTCTGATGCGCATGACGCTGGCTGTGGGCGGCACGACAAGCTGGGCATGACGGTCGCGAAATGTGATCAGGCAGACCTGCTCACGGTTCAGGTAGGCGCGTGCGGCAAGTGACGCGATCGCGCCAAGGGCTGCGGACATGCGTGTTATGGCACCGTCCCCCATGGAGTCCGAAGTGTCGATGGCAAAAACAATGAGCCGGCGCGGTTTCTGGCTACGCAGCTGCAGATGCAGATCCGTAGCAGTCAGGGCCTTCTTCTGGCCGGGGCCCTTCGAGAGAGCCAGCCGTGTTATGCATGCATTGATGGTCCTGCCGACATCAACGGGTGCCTGTCCCTGCCCGGGTTGCCATGCACGACTTCCGGTGCGTCTGCCGGATATTGTCGATCCCGTTGTGCCTGGTTTTGACGCGCTTTTCCGTTGCTGTTTAAGGTCGACTGTCAGGTCAATACTGCTTAGCTCAAAGGATTGGTCGGCGCAGAAGAAGCGGTCGTCAATTTTTTTTTTAGGTAAGTAAACAATGAGCTTCCCGCCGCGGCAGATCCGGGGAAGTCCATGTCGTCCATCAGGTGGATCTCGTCATTGTCCTGTCCCGGGCTCTGATCGGATACTGTCCTTCGACTCTTGCCGTTGTTCAGCTCAGCAAGCTGCGTGTAAACTTGATCCTGCGTAAGGACCGTCGCACCGGGGATGCGATGCGCCAGGGCGAAGCCGGCAACTTGATTGAGGTCCGAGGCTGTGACGCTGTCCCGGTCAAGCAGGGCGGCCAGTGCTCTCGCCGACCGGACCAGAGCCAGTTCTGCCCGGTGTCCCTGGGCCCTGGAGGCGGTTGCGATGGCAACCGCCCGGTCTACTATCTCTGTGGGTATGACAATGTCGTTGAGACGTTGCCTGGCCTGGAGGACCTGCTGCCTGAGAGTTTCATCCGTATCGATGAAACCAGTTATGAATGTGTCCGGGTCCTGGTCGAAAGAGAGCCTTTGCAAAACGATCTGGCGTCTTAGGGAAATGTCATCGACCCCGGCAATCGTCACACAGAGTCCGAACCGGTCGAGGAACTGGGGGCGCAGTTCTCCTTCCTCCGGGTTCATAGTGCCGATCAGGATAAAACGTGAGGCATGGCTGTACCGCAGCCCCTCTCGTTCGACGAGGTTCCGGCCGGAGACCGCTGTGTCAAGGAGCAGATCGACCAGGTGGTCCGGTAGCAGATTGACCTCGTCAACATACAGGATGCCGCGATGAGCGGCAGCGAACAGCCCTGGTTCAAACTGGCGCTTGCCGCTATGCAGGGTATTTCCCAGGTGCAGGGTGCCGACCAGGCGATCTTCAGTCGTGGAGAGGGGCAGATCGACAAATGGCGTTGCGACCATCTCGCCGGGCAGGGCTGCTCCGGAGGCAAGTTGGGCATGGCATTCACTATGCAGCTCATCCGCTTGGTCCGGGTCACAGTGGAAGGGGCAGCCTGCGACAACCTTTATTGTTGGCAGCAGCGAGGCCATGGCGCGGGCTGCGGTCGATTTGGCAGTGCCTTTTTGCCCGCGGACCAGCACGCCGCCGATGGCCGGATCAACAGCGCTGATCAGGAGAGCGGTTTGCATCGCCTCCTGGCCAAGAATTGCTGAGAATGGAAAGCTTTCAGACATGGTGACAAAATAACCTTGTATGAAGTTGTGGCTCTAGTATCTCAAGCATTTTACGTCGGAGTCAAATAACGGATTCAGTCTGATGAGTAATGTTCCTGTTTCTTCTCAAGTTCGGTCGCGTAACGGGCCAGCACTGAACGACGCGTCAGCATGTAAAGGACCCGCTGGGCGTCTTGTTCGTCAACCACCGGGATTTCTTCGAGCCCGCGACTCGAGAGTTTGCGCATCACTTCCGTTAAGGATTCTTCCGGGGTGGTCGTGATGACCCGGGATACGGCGAGGTCTCTGGCAAGGACCAGGCTTGGTGGAAGGTCTTCGGCAAGAATCCGCCGGATATCGTTGACGGAAAAAATTGCCGTCATGCGCATCTCGTTGTCAACTACCGGGTAGTAGGCTCCCTCGGCATTGGCGATCAGCTTGAGAATATCGGGCAACGGCAGGCCTTCCGCAATCAGTGTCGGTTTGCGTCCGTGTTCGCGCAGGTCTTCGACACGTATCCCTTCCAGGACGTCAACGATGAATTCGCCCAGATGCACTGGCGAGTCAATGCGACTTTTAACCTGTTTCTGGTAGATCGAGTTGCGCGGGAAGACGATCATGGCGACGGTGCAGACCAGCATCAGCGGGGCGAGCAGCCCATAGTTGCCAGTCAGTTCGCTGACCATGATCAGGGTGGCGATCGGGGTGTTGGAAACGCCGGCGAAGAAACCGGCCATACCGATCAGCACATAGGCCCTCGGGTCGTGAACCATGGCCG
The DNA here is from genome assembly GCA_963825575.1 of uncultured delta proteobacterium. Taxonomy (GTDB): domain Bacteria; phylum Desulfobacterota; class Desulfuromonadia; order Desulfuromonadales; family BM103; genus JAFDBW01. Next base: position 126,238 of record CAWGUB010000009.1, on the reverse strand, counting down.
GGAAGAGCAGGTCGGCAGAAGCTCCAAAGGCGCCTCCGAGCATCGCGCCGATCACCAGGCTCGGGGCAAAGACGCCGCCGGAGCCGCCGGAGGAGATGGTCAGACTGGTGGCGACGATTTTGGCCAGGGCGACCACCAGCATGACCCACAGGGCCACCTTGCCGTAGAGGGCGGCCTGCACCATGCCGTACCCTGAGCCGAGGACCTGGGGGACCACCATAGCCAGCAGGCCGAGCAGGAAGCCGCCGACCGCAGGTTTCAGCATGATCGGGAAATCCCACTGCTTGAAAAGTTTCTGGGTTCCGTAGAAACACTTGACATAGAGCTTGCCCAGCGCGGCACAGGTCACGCCGAGCAGCAGGAACAGAACCAGCTCACGCGGGTGCTTAAAACTGAAGTAAGGTGTTGCCAGCAGCGGCTTCCAGCCGGTGGTGGCGCCGAACAGGGAGAAGGCGGTGATCGACGAAATAATCGCCGGAATCAGCCCTTCGTGTTCAAATTCAGGGTTCTTGTAAAGGACCTCGACGGCGAAAAGCGCTCCACCGAGGGGGGCACGGAACGTGGCGCCAATCCCTCCGGCCATCCCGGCAAGGAGGAGAATCCGTCGGTCGGTTGAAGTCAATCTCAGTTTGCTGGCGATAAACGAGCCGAAGCCGGCACCGATCTGGGCGATCGGGCCCTCGCGCCCGGCAGAGCCGCCGGTCCCGATCGTGGCGATCGAGGCAAGGCCCTTGATGATCGGCACCCGTCCCCTGATGATGCCGCCCTTGTTGTGGAAGGCATCGATCGCGGCATCCGTCCCATGTCCTTCAGCCTCCGGGGCGAATTTGAAAACCAGGAACCCCGAGACCAGTCCGCCGATGACCGGGACCAGGAACAGGAACCAGCGGTGGTCCACGGCCAGGTTGTCTATCATCCGGTCACCGAGCGCCATGATTGCTTCGTTCCCCTCGCCGGGGGGATGGTAGCCGGCCATGTTGTTGAGGAAAAGGTGCTCGACGCTGTTGGTGGCGAAATAGAAGAGGACGGCAGCACTGCCGGTGACCAGGCCGACAACGACGCTGAGGATGACCGGGCGCGTCAACATGCGCCAGTCGAGTTTTTTCAATTTATCGAAGAAGTGATTAGGATCGGCCACGGTTGATGAACTTTAAGTTGTCTCAGTCGTCAGGGCGCTTTTGCGATTCGTCTCTGGCATGATGTCTCCATGTGTCCACGGCCAGTTCTGACTTGTTGACGAAGCCATAGGAGACCAGGTTTGCATCTCGTAAGGCAGAAAGACTTTGTGCCCCTCTGTTTGCTGTGTTGTATAATTGAGGCAGTGACCCTGATGGCCGGGGCGAACAGGATGATTCGCGTGACCATGGAGACGGGTTTTTCTCCTCATGCTGATTAATTCGGCACAGAATAGCGTAAAAAGCCATTGATGAACAGGGTTTCCGTCACTTCTTTTACCATGCGCCAGGTTAAACCTTAGGAAATCACGAAAGCGGGAGCGTTATGTATAAGTCTTTGCTGACCGACCTTTATGAACTGACCATGCTGGCTGGTTACCAGCGGGAATCGATGCACGAGAAGCCCGCGGCCTTCGAAATGTTTTTCCGTGAGATTCCGTACCAGGGGGGATACGCGGTCTTTGCCGGTCTGCAGCCTGCCCTGGAGTATCTTTCCGGACTGGCCTTCTCGGCAAAGGATATTCAATACCTGGCTTCACTCGGCTTGTTTGACGACTCATTCCTTGCGTTTCTCAGGGAGTTCCGCTTTCGTGGCAGGGTCACTGCTCCGCGGGAAGGGGAGATCGTCTTCCCGGGAGAACCGCTTTTGACCGTCGAGGGGACGCTGGCCGAGACCCAGTTCGTGGAGGCTGTGTTGCTCAATGTCATCAACTTCCAGACCCTGGTGGCGACCAAGGCCGCGCGTCTGACCCGCGCTGCGGGCGGGGGCCAGGTGATCGAGTTCGGCTTGCGGCGGGCCCATGGTCCCGATGGTGCCATGAGTGTTGCCCGTGCTGCCGCCATTGGCGGTGTGCGTTCCACCAGCAACGTCCTGGCGGGGTACAATCTTGACCTGCCGGTCAAAGGCACTCATGCTCACAGCTGGGTCATGGCCTTTCCCGACGAACTGAGCGCCTTCCGGGCCTACGCGGAGTGCTTTCCGGACCATTGCGTGCTTCTGGTCGATACTTACGATACCCTCTCCAGCGGTTTGCCGAACAGCCTCACGGTGGCCAGAGAACTGCGTGCCGCAGGACATGAGCTGATGGGTGTCCGACTTGATTCAGGTGACCTGGCTTACCTGAGCCGACAGGCGCGCCGGATGTTCGATGACGCAGGCTTCCCCGATGTGAAAATTGTCGCGTCGAACGAACTTGACGAGTACGTGATCAACTCGATTCGCAGTGAAGGAGGAGTGATTGATATTTACGGGGTCGGGACGCGCCTGGCGACCTGTGCCGGCCCAGGCGGCGGTGCCTTGGGCGGGGTCTACAAGCTGGTTGAATTCGCTGGCGAGCCGCGCATGAAAGTGACCAGCGACCCGGTCAAAAGCACCTTGCCCGGTTGCAAGCGGTGGCTGCGGGCGAAAGACCGCGACGGTCGATTCGTTATGGACGTACTGGACCTCGACGACCACGGGGGTAAGCCTTTCGCGGCAGGCCAGGTTGCCTACGACGCATCGAATCCCCAGCGCTGCAAGACGCTTGCAGCGGAAGACCAACTTGTCGATTGCCGTTCAGTGGTCATGGAGGAGGGGCAGATTCTGCAGACTGCGCCTTCACTGATGGAAATGGCCGATTACTGCGAAAGCCAGCTGCAATATCTGCCGGAAGGCAGTCTGCGTCTTATCAATCCGCATCTTTACAAGGTCGGCGTCAGCAAGCGACTGCTCGATCTCAGGGAAAAACTGCAGCGAGAGCATGCAAGCTGAGCTCACACGACCTTGACGCCGAGAACTTCGGCCATCTGCTTCCTGGCAAAGGTACCGTCGCGGGGATCCAGGTCGGCGACACAGTCTGACGGCACGGTCACGTCGTAGCCGCGAATGACCGCGTCGTAAGCGGTGTAGAAAATACAGATGTTGGTCACGCACCCGGTCAGGGTGAGATGGTCAATGTTGCGGCTCTGCAGCAGCCCCTCCAGACCGGTCTGGTGAAATGCGGAGTAGCTGGTCTTTTCGACAACCGGGTCCGTCTCCATGGGGGCCAGTTCGTCGATGACCGCTGCTCCGTCTGTCCCGCGCACCGCGTGTGGCGGCCAGTCCATGCGTGAAAACTCGGGGTCGTCTTCGGTGTGCGAATCGCAAACGTAGACAACCATTCGTCCTGCCTGCCTGGCCTTGTCCACCTGCTTCCGGATGGCGGCGATAATCGTGCGGGTCTCCGGTACTTCCAGCGGGGCACCCGGCAGAACGAAATCGTTGAGCATGTCGATGATCAGGAGCGCGTCTTTCATGTGTGTCTCCGTTAACTGTAAATTATTGCACCGTGGCGCCGAGCTCGACCCGGGCGCGATGGACTGTTTCATTGTCCGGAGCCGCTGCGATGTCAGGTTCTTTGAGGAAAATTCTTTCCTTGGGCAACTGTCCGTCTTCGGTCAGAAAATTCTGCACCGCCAGGGCTCTGGTCTGGGCGAGCTTGCCAAGCATCTCCTCGTTGACCTCGGTGTTGGCATAAATCAGCTTCTCCATCTCGCCTTCCGGAAGTTTTTTTGTCATGCCGATGAAATTTCTCGGCTTTGGAAAATCAGCTTCGCTATAAACCTGCCAGAGGTAATCTGCGTACTCCTCGTCTGGAATGTCGACGTCGTCTTCGCTGACCCCTTCAGGGAGGGCCTGGCCTTCGACCAGGTCGAGATATTTGAGTCTCCTGATCTCCGTTGACAGCTTCTCCCTGCGGTAGCCTTCCGGGTCGTTTTCCGGGTCGACAAAACCGCTGACTTCAACATCCAGGCTGGGCCGGTCGGTCAGCGCCTGTGACATGCGCAGCAGCTTGTCCTGTTCCGTCGGGCTCAGGCGAGCGGAGCCGTAATCGAAGTTAATACTGCTGAAGTCCTCCTCGCCGCCGCCGAGCATGGCTCCGAGCAGGGCGAAGGGTGAGGTGGCTGCTTTAACGAGCAGGTTCTTGATGATGGTCCAGACCACACCAGCGATACTGAACTGGGGGTCTTCAAGGTCACCGTAAACGGGGATATCGAGGTGGATCTCGCCATTTCTGTCCTTGAGCAGGGCTACGGCCAGCTTGACCGGCAGGCCGGTGGCCTCCTCGCTTGCCACGGCTTCGCCAAAGCTGAACTGATCGAGGAATACCTCGTTGCCGGCTTTGAGCTGGTTGTCCTCAACCTTGTATTCAAGCGAAAGGTTCAGCTTGCCTTTTTCGATCAGGTAGCCGACATAATTCCCCGAGTAAGGCGACATCGGGCTCAGGTCAATGTCGCGAAAACTCAATTTGAGATCGAGGAACAGCTTTTTTGCAAGCGGATTGACGGAGCCGCTGATGGTCAGGGGTGACTGGCCGCGCAGGCTGCCGCGCAGGTCAACCTCTGCACGGGCAGCGGGGTCGGAATCCAGACCGCTGATGCGGCCTCCCAGTTCCCGCATGTCGGCGTGGAAGGCCCTGGGCAGGTTGCGGTCGGTAAAGTCGACCTGCCCTCCCTGCAGAATTACTGTGTCGATCCGGATTGCGGGTTGCGCTGAGTCCGGCCCCGTCTCTTCGGCTTCCGCTGCGGCCGTCACATCCGATGCAGGCCCCTCCGCAGATTCTCCGCCCCCGGCCGAGGCACCCTCTTTTCTGAAAGCCTCCGCCAGGTTCAGGCGTGCCTCTTCGTCAATCAGGACCTTGGCGAAATAGTCACTGAGCGTGATCGACTTGATTGACAACTCCATGGGAGTCGTCTGCCCTTTGATCCCGGCGATCTGCAGGCTATCCCATTTGAGCAGGTCTTCACGATGGATGCCGTCCAGCAGGTGGAAACGGCTGATGCCGAGGTCACCGTCGAAGCGCAGGTTGAAGCCTTCCTGCCCGGGGGTGAGCGATGCTTTGGTGGTGAGGTTCAGGGTGCCGTTCTCGAGCACCAGGTTTGCCTGTTCGCTGACGTACGGCGCAAAGGTGTTCAGCGCGATATTTTTCAGCTGGCCCTTCAGGTCGATCGATTGCCCTGCCAGGGAGACTGTCCCGCCCAGACGAATCTGCCCTTTGCGGCCAAAGGCCGTTGCAAATTCAAAAGGACTCTGCACTTTTTCCGGGGCAGCCAGGTTGCGGAACGTCAGGTTGAAATCCCGGGCCTGCAGTTTCACCGGGGTCTCGGGCAGGTCGTCGCGAATATCGAATTGCCAGTTGACGAACGCGAGTTCGCCGATCTGATAACTGAACTCCTCGCCTTCTCCTTGCTTTGCCGGTGGCGGTGATTTATCCGGGGTCTCGGCCAGCTTCGCCAGGATCGGAAAGTTGTCCGAAAGCAGGGTCCAGTGCCCCGCTTTATTTCGTGAAAATTTCAAGCGCCCGTCTGTGCCCCGGTAGGACTCGATCTCAAGCCGGTTCTCCGCGAGGTTGTAAGAGAGGCCGGTCATTTCCAGCAGGGCGATCCCCAGGCCTTCGTCTTTGTTGAAGGGCATGTATGCATTTTGCGAGACAACGTGACCCTGGCTGACCAGCAACGGTTGCTCAGGATTGGAGTCCAGCCTGGCCTTGATCGACATGCTGCCTTCAACGGGGACACTGTAGAAGTCCCGGTAATAAGGAGCGTAGACGGCAGTTTTCAGCGCTTTGGCCTCGGTTTGCATCTGCAGGGTAAACGGGTTGATCAGCAGGTCTCCCGTGAGCGTTATGTGTTCGTCGTGCTTGGTTGCCAGCGACACTTTGAACGGGCTCGCAGCGTCCGCGTCCAGGGCAAATTCTTGCAGATCAATGTTGATTTCATGGGCGGTGGTCGCAAACCCCCCGGCAGGCACATCGTCCCGGAAATGGACTACACCGTCACGCAGCCTGAAGTCGTTTATCTGCAGCCGGAGAGGTTGCCCGGAGGGCTGGTCTTCTTTCTCCTGCCCGGGTTTTGTCTCAGGGTTGGCTGGTTGCTCGCTGTTCATCGCCATCCGGCTGTGGTTCCAGACCCCTTGCCGGTCACGGTTCAGAAAGACTTCCAGGTTGTACACGTGCAGGGCGCTGAGCTGGATCTCCTTGGCCAATGGGCGGGTCGGTGCGATATCCACTTGCATTAGTGGCAGGAAAAACAGCTTCTCGTGCTGGCGATCCCGAATGTCGAGTGATGTCAGGTAAAGGTGGCCGCTAAGCTCCATTTCCGGTCCGGCGTCGGCTGTGAGGCGGTAGAGGAGGTCCAGGTCAAAACTGAGGCGGCCGTTAAACAGATGCACCGGCAGTTCCATCGGCACGTAGCCGAGGTAGAAGGGCAGGTCGATGTTTTCCAGGGCAAGCTTGAGCTGGACCTCGCGGGTTTCGGTGAACGGTTTGATTGCCCCTTTGACATCAACGGGTGAGTCATTGACGATTGCGTGCAACATCGGCTGCACCGGGTTGTCGACCATGTAGGGCAGGTTGCCTATGGCAGGTAGCGCCAGGTTCAGATCCCGGATGGTATGCTGGACCGGTTCGTCGAGGCTGCTGTCGACCAGTTCGATCGTGCCTTTATGAATTGTCAGGTTGTTGATCGAGAATCGGGCCGGCCCTGATGCAGGATCAGGCTCTTCAGTCTCCGTCGTTTCAGGAATCAGGCTGCTGAAATTGAACCGGTTTTCAGCCATGCGCTCAAGGTGTACATAGGGTGTTTCGAGTTGCAGCTCGTCGACGACCGGTGCCATGTAGTAGAGGGATTTCAGGCTGAGCGACAGGGTCAGGTTTTGCCAGCTGATGAAAGGTGTCTCCGGATCAGTCTCGCTGAGAGTCAGGTCGCGCACCGTTACGGTCAAGCCGATCGGGTTGATGCTGACCGAGCCTATTTTCAAGGTCCGGCCTGTTTCCGCGGCAACCCAGCTTTGCGCCTTATCGACAATGATTCCGGGCAGGATCAGGCTGACAAAACCAAACAGGAGGCCGACGATCAATATACAGGCATAAAGCACGCGCTTTCGGGTAAACATATATGAATGTCCTTCATAGGAAATGGTTTTTAAAGGCTAGCATGGATATGATCGGACGCAACTAGCCAAAATGTATGAAATTACTCATGCCATGCAGGAGCTGATGGCGACTGCTCCCGAGCGGAGCCTGCAAAGCTTTGAGCAGGTAGTTAATCGCCAATGTTGACTGGATGGATGTGTTGGACGAAACCGCTTGACATATTTAAAACAGATGTTTTAATCATACGTATGAATGTTAACCTTTTCTGCTTTGGAGGCACTGTCAGCCGATGAGTCAGCCGGATACCAAACAGAGGATTCTCGATGCAGCCGAACACCTGTTTGCCAGGCAAGGTTATCATGCCACGTCCTTGCGCGGGATAACCACCGCTGCTGAGGCCAACCTGGCCGCGGTCAACTATCATTTCGGCAGTAAGGAAGCGTTACTCGAAGCCGTGATTGTTCGTCGGCTTGACCCCCTCAATGAGATCCGCAGCGGCCAGCTGGAGGCGCTATTGCAAAAGGCCGAATCGGCCGGTGAATTGCCTACCTGCAGAGACGTCCTGCGAACGTTTATCGAGCCGACCTTGCGCCTGCGTCAAACAGGCTCGGAAGCCGAAGATTTCATCGCCCTGATCGGCCGGATCCTTGCGGAACCGCGTGGCATTGCCATGACAATCTTCTTGCAGCATATGGGCCCCCTGATGCAGCGTCTGTTCATGGCTCTGGCCCTGTCATTGCCCGCCCTGTCAGAGCAGGACCTGTTCTGGCGGATGCATTTTACCCTGGGCTCTCTAAGTCACATCATGCGTTGCCACGAGCGCCATTCAATGGCCCCGGAAAATGTCAAGGTCGATGTGCCCGTCGAAGATCTTATCGAGTCCTTCCTTGATTTTACTGCCGCCGGTATGGAGGTGACCAGGTGATACGGTGTTTATGCATCGCGACTATTGTTTGGGCCTTGGCGGGTTGCACAATACATGAACCGTCATCCGTGCCTCTGCCGGTCGATCCGCCGCCCGGATATCTGGAATCCCAGGAGAACGGGTTGTCGATTGCTCCACCAGAGCGTTGGTGGCTGGCTTTTAAGGATGAAGAGCTCAACCGGCTGATGGAGGAACTCTTCAAGCAGAACCTCGAGTTGACCCAGGTGGTTGCCCGCCTGGACCAGGTCGAGACGCTGGTCAGGATCAACCGGAGCGCCCAGTTGCCGTTCCTTTCCTCGAGCGGGAGCCTGTCTCGTTCCCAACAGCCCGGTTTGACCGATGATTTCATCGGCAATTCGGAGCAGCTTTCCCTGGCGGCCGGGTTTGAACTCGATCTCTGGGGAAAGCTGGCGGCCAGGACCAAGGCTGCACAGCTTGATTATGCCGCCGGCCAGCAGGACCTGCAGACGCTTTACCTTGGCCTGTCCGCGCGCCTGGCTGATCTCTACTTCCTGGCCGTTGAGCAGCGGGCCCAAATCGCCCTGAACGATCAGTTGGTCGCCTCTTTTGATGATACAGCAGAGCGTGTCGAACGTCGTTATCGCCTCGGTCTGGCACCTGCGATCGACATGTACCAGTCGCGCCAGAGCCAGACCGGCGCCAGGGCGGTCCGCTATCTCTACGAAGCCCGTCTGGCCGAAGCCGAACACGCCATCAGCGTTTTGCTCGGGCGCTATCCGGAACAGAATAAAAATGGCTCCCTTGCGGATTTACCCACAGCTCCGGAATTCTCCGATGTCGGAATACCGGCTGACTTGTTGAACAATCGACCGGACCTGAAGGCTGCATTGACGCGGGTCGAGGCAGCCGATCAAAGGATTGCGGCGGCAATTGCCGACCGCTTTCCCTCAATCAGCCTGTCCGGCAGCTACGGGACCTTGCGCCAGGACGTAACCGCGGGCCTTCTAACCGGGGAATTCTGGAGTTTACTTGGTAATCTCACCATGCCGATTGTCGATGGAGGTCGGCGGCGAGCCGAGGTAGACCGCCAGGAGGCCGCACTGCGGGAAGCAGTAGCGCTTTACCAACAGACAGTTCTCACGGCATTCAAGGATGTTGAAGATGCCCTGGCAAACAACTACGCCACGGCCCAAAGAGTAGAACAACTTGCAGCTACTGCGCAGTCGACCAGCGCGACCCTGCGCCTGTCAACCGATAGATACCTTGCCGGCCTGGACGATTATCTGCCGGTCCTGACTGCACAGCGATCTGATTTTGAAACACGCAGCAATCTGCTCTCCGCACGGAAACAACTTCTGGTTGACCGCATCAGTCTGGCGCGGGCATTGGGTGGCTCCTGGATGCGTAAAGAAATGAATCTGCGGTTACAGGTAGAGGAGGGTGGGAGAAAATGACAATGAGAAAAGCTATTGTGCCGATCCTGGTCATCGTTATTGCACTGGGGTTGACCTTTGTCCTGGTGAAATCACGCAAGACACCCAAGCCTCTTGAGACACCCTATCTCGGTCCGTTGGTTGAAACGGCTGAACTGGTAAGGAGTTCCCGTCGGGTCGTTGTCCTGGGCACCGGCTCTGCTCAGTCGAGACACGAAGTCAACATTACACCACAGGTCAAGGGGCGGGTCAGTGAATTGTCCTCGAACATGGTGGCCGGGGGCACGATCCGTAAAGGTGAGCTGCTGTTTGCCATTGAGAGCGTGGACTATGAGTTGGCTATTGATCTGGCCAGGGCCAGTCTGGCCCAGGCTGAGCTGGAATTGCAGCGCAACGAGAATCTGGCCAGGGTTGCCCGCCAGGAATGGCAGACCTTGAACCCCGGCAGCATTGAAGAACCCAACCCCCTGGTGGTCTATGAACCGCAGATGAAGAGTGCAAGTGCGCAACGGGATGCTGCTGTTGCCAATGTCCAACAGGCCGAAATCAACCTGCAGCGAACCCGGGTGTTTGCACCTTTCAACGGCTACGTGCGGAGTGAACAACTCGAAATAGGCCAGTATTTGAATGCCGGATCACCGGTAGCGACGATCGTCGGGACCGACCAGATGGAGATAGTCGTGCCGGTCTCTCTTGATGATCTGGCCTGGCTGCAGGTGCCGCGCAATGGAGAGATTTTGCAGGGCTCCGAAGCAGAGATTGAACTGCAATCCGGTGGCCGGAACTTCCGCTGGCAGGGGGCGATAACCCGGGCTATGGGGGAGGTCGACCCGCGTAACCGCACGGCGCATGTCGTGGTCACGGTTGCCGATCCTCTTGCCAAAGATGGAACCGGGAGAAGTCTTCTTAATGAACTCTTGCCAGGCATGTTTGTCGAGGTCCGGCTGCAGGGTGAAGAGCTTGCCGATGTGATTGTTGTGCCACGCGGTGCTTTGCGTGACAACGATACCGTTTGGATTGCTGACCGTGAAAACCGTCTGCATATTCGAACGGTTGATATTGTCCGTCGCGAGCGCGATGAAATTCTGGTCCGGGCCGGCCTGCAGGCCGGAGAAAAGATCGTCCTGACGGGTCTGACCGGGGTCGCCGAAGGAATGTTGCTGCGACCGCAGTTGAGGGAGGCCAGGTAATGAACGGCGCGATTCGCTGGATGGCGGAGAACCATGTTGCCGCCAACCTGCTGATGCTGATTTTTATTGTCGGGGGGCTGATCCTTGGCTTCAGCATCAAGCAGGAGGTTTTCCCGGACGTGAACCTTGATCGGGTCCAGGTTTCGGTAGCCTATCCCGGTGCCGGGCCGGAAGAGGTCGAAGAAGGAGTCATCCTCAAAATCGAGGAAAATCTGACCGGAGTCGACGGTATCAAGCAGGTCAAGTCGGTGGCTGCGGAAGGTTACGGGGTGGTTACTGCGGAGATCATGACAGATGCAGATATCGACCTGGTCCTGCAGGATATCAAGAGCGAGGTCGACCGCATCAACACTTTCCCGAATGATGCGGAAAAACCGGTTGTCAGTAAAATGCTCAACCGCCGCGATGTGATCTCGGTGGTGGTCTTTGGCGAACTGCCGGAGCGCAGCCTGCGTGAACTTATAGAACAGGTGCGCGACGAACTGTTGCTGGAACCGGGAATTACCCAGGTTGACCTGAGCGGTGTGCGACCCTATGAAATTTCCATTGAAATCAACGAAACCAACCTGCGTCGCTATGGTCTGGCCTTTGACCAGATCGCCCAACGGGTTCGGCAGGCGTCCCTTGACCTCCCGGGTGGGACCATTAAAACCGGCTCCGGCGAGATCCTGGTCAGAACCAAGGAACGCCGTTATGTCGGTCATGAATACGCCAGTATCGTCATTCTGACCACGGTGGACGGCACAGAAGTCACTCTGGGAGACGTTGCGACCATCAAGGATAGTTTCGAGGAGACCGACCAGTTCGGACTCTTCGATGGTATGCCGGCGGCCATGGCCAAGGTCTATCGCGTGGCTGACCAGAAGCCGACCGAGATATCCGATGCGGTCAAACGCTATGTCGAGGCCAAGCGGCTGCAACTGCCCGAATCGGTCGGCCTGGCCACCTGGAACGACAACTCGGAACTGTTTAAAAGCCGCAAGGATCTGCTCACCAGAAATGCGCTGCTCGGTCTGGTCATGGTCTTTATCACTCTCGGGCTGTTCCTGGAAATCCGCCTGGCGCTCTGGGTCATGCTCGGCATCCCCATCTCCTTTTGCGGGGCCCTGCTCTTCATGCCGGCGATTGGTGTCTCGATCAATATGATTTCGCTGTTTGCCTTTATCATGGCGCTTGGAATCGTGGTTGATGATGCCATTGTCGTCGGTGAGAATGTGTATGAGCAGCGACAATCCGGCAAGCCATACCTGCAGGCTGCGATTGATGGCGCCACCGAGGTCGCGCAACCGGTCGTCTTTGCCATCCTGACGTCGGTCACGGCCTTTCTGCCGCTGCTTTTTACCAGTGGCATCATGGGTAAGTTCATCCTGGTGATTCCGGCGATCGTCATTACCGTCCTGCTGGTCTCCCTGGTGGAATGCCTCTTTATTCTCCCCGCTCACCTGGCGATCGGCCAGCGAGTCAAAGCCCCTGGCCGCTTCCTGGCTGGCCTTGAGAGGAACCGGCAACGTTTTGGTAAAATGCTGCAGCGCTTCATCGATGGGCCCTACCAAAAGACCCTCACTCTCTGCCTGGAATATCGCTACATGACCGTTGCAGTTGCCGTCGCTGTCCTGCTCCTGGCTGGCGTTGGTCTGATCGGTGGCGGCATCGTCAAGTTCCGTTTTATGCCTGATGTTGATGCTGACGTCATTCAGGTCGCACTTGAGCTTGCCCCTGGTAGCCCGATAACCCAGACGACGCAAGTTCAGGACCAGGTTGTCAAAGCCGGTTTGGATGTGGTTGCCGAGTACGACAAGGCGCGCCCGGAAGGTGCGTCGGTGATGCGTCACGTCTTCGCGAATGTCGGCTCCACTGTTGCGGATCGCGGGCCGGCCGGGGCGTTCAGCAGTTCTGGTAGCAACCTGGCCAGTATCTCGATGTTTTTGACGCCGAGCGAACTGCGCGGGGTTCCGGCCAGCGAGATTGCCAGCCGCTGGCGGGAGCGGGTCGGGGACATCATCGGCGTAGAGTCACTGACCTTTAAATCAACCCTGATCCACCTTGGAGCGAATATTGACGTGCAGTTGGCGCATAATGACTTCGCGGTTCTGGACGAAGCCGCCGAGCGTCTCAAGGAAATCATTGCTACGTACCCGGGTACGGGTGAGATCAGCGATAATTACACGCTCGGCAAGCGGGAAGTCAAAGTCCGCCTGAAAGCCGAGGCCCGTACCCTGGGAATTACCGAGGAGGATCTCGGCAGGCAGTTGCGCGGCGCCTTTTACGGTGCTGAAGCACTGCGCCTGCAGCGTGGACGAAACGAAGTAAAAGTCCTGGTCCGTTACCCGGAAGAGAGTCGTCAACACTTCTGGGATCTCGAAACCATGCGCATCAGGGTGCCGGGTGGCGGGGAGATCCCTCTGGATCGGGCGGCGACTCTGGTCGAAAGCCGTGGCTTCAGCAAAATTAATCGGACTGATCGCAAGCGCGTCATCAATGTGACCGCGACCGTTGACAGCCATGTTGCCAACGCCGAGGAGATCGTCGCCGAGATCAAATCGACCGCCCTGCCGAAACTGATCACAGATTACCCCGGTTTGAGTTATGATCTGGAGGGTGAGGACAAGAATCGCCGGGAATCAATGGCGAGCATGTTCAACGGTTTCAAACTGGTGTTGATCGTTATCTTCGCCCTGTTGGCGATCCCATTCCGCAGCTACTCGCAACCGTTGTTGATTATGGCCGCCATCCCATTCGGGATTGTTGGTGCGATTCTCGGCCATTTTCTGATGGGTTACGACCTGAGTATCTTGAGCATGTTTGGTCTTGTTGCCCTGACCGGTGTGGTTGTCAATGATTCGCTGCTGTTGATCGACTACATCAATCGACACCGTCGCGAGGGCAAGACGCTGAAGGATGCTCTCCTGAGTGCAGGGAAGAGACGGTTTCGCCCGATTCTACTGACATCTCTGACCACCTTTTTCGGCCTTACTCCGATGATTCTGGAAACCAGCGTGCAGGCGCAGTTCCTCGTGCCCATGGCGATCAGCCTGGCGTTCGGGATCCTCTTTGCCACCGGCATTACCCTGCTGTTGATCCCGACCCTCTACATGGTCCTGGAAGACGGCCGACGCCTGCTGGGGCTGTCGCCATCCCACGCCGAGCGTCATGATGAGACAGGAAACTAAGTAACTGCATCGGAAGCTTTATTTCATTCGACGGTGGCCTTTCGCCCGCCGCAGATTTTTGAGGAACCTCCTTTTAGCTTGTTATGTGGGATTTGTTCCTTTGCGTATAGGACATTGAGGCTATTTGAATTTTTTTATATCCTGAGTGCAACAGTATGGTTAACCTGCTGCACTCATTCTTTATTCTTAAGATTAAAACCGGCGGGTCGCGTCCCGCCGGACGCCATACTTTTGTCCGGCAACAAAAGTATGCAAAAGTGCCTGCTCCTTGCGGAGGGCATCTCCTCTGCCGGATTTCCGTGGTATCAACAAACAACAGAGCTCAAGAAGCCGGCCCGTTACAGGGGGCCTTCCTTGCAGTGTGACCTACAAGGGAAAAACTTGATAGCAAACGACCGATGCAATCCTCCAGAGAAGGAGAGGCTCTCAAGAGCCTCGTCACCTACGGGGGAAATGTAGAAACTGAATCGAATAGTCTGGGCTGAGTTGAGGTTGCCGCCTTGACGCGCCAGACATGCCCAGCGCAGCGCAGGCCCTTTTCTGCTTACTCTTTTGGGCCAGCAAAAGAGTAAGGCGCAGTCGGGGGGCGCGACCCCCGGGTTTTGCTTTTGCCTTTAAATTGCGGAGGACAAAAAACAAGAGCAGCAGATTAACCATCTGTTGACTTCTCTTCAAATCCGTTTGACACAACATCCACCTTTCTTGTCCAACCTTTTCAGGTCTTGAAAAAATCCAGATTGTGTCGTTAAATGCGCGGTCAAGAGATTTCTTCCGATTAAAAAAGCGTTTACAGAGGTCCAGGTTGTTACTCAAAAATGCCCATTTTCGCAAGGTCAAAAAGCTGACCGGTCAGGCCGTCGGCGACTTCAACCTGATTGAAGAGGGCGACCGAATCGCCGTCGCCGTGTCCGGGGGCAAGGACTCCTACGCCTTGCTGCATATCCTCAATCAGCTGCGGCGTCGCGCGCCGATCAACTATGAGCTGATCGCGGTTAATGTTGATGCCGGCTTCCCCGGGTACCGCAAGGATGTCCTGGAAAAATATCTGCGTGAATGCGGTTTCCAGGTGCATATGGAGGCCACTGACTGTTCCCATATCATCGACGAAAAACTACGCCCCGGTTCATCCTACTGTGCCTTCTGTGCCCGCTTGCGGCGCGGGGTCCTGTATACGGTTGCCGATCGTCTCGGCTGTAACAAGATTGCCCTTGGCCATCATCTGGATGACTTCATCGAGACACTGCTCCTGAACCAGTTTTACATCGGCACCCTTGCCGCCATGAGCCCCAGGCTGCTGGCGGACAACAAGCGCCACACGGTCATCCGCCCTCTGGTCTATGTCGAAGAGGCGGATATCGTCAAGTTCGCCCGCCAGAACGATTTCCCGATCATCGATTGCGGCTGTCCGGTCATGGGGCAGGAAGACCAGAAGCGTCAGAGAATGAAACGCCTGCTGACAGAGCTGCACAAGGAAAATCGTTACCTGAAGCGCAGCATGATCCGCGCACTGGCGAATGTCCGCCCACGCCACCTGCTCGACCAGGAAATGTTGAGGCTTGTGCAAAGGGAGGAACGTCAGACATGATGACCTGTTCCTGCCCGATACCGACGGACTGGTTGAGGGCACGAACCAGCAATGAGAAAAGTTTGGTGCCGGGCGACTGGATGACACTTTTCGCAGACTCGATGTTGACCATATGCTATTCTCGTCAGCGGCCTTTTGCCGAGATCGGCAAATTCCTGGCAGGACAGGCGTCATCCGACGGCTGTACAGCGGTCGTCATGGCTTTCCATAAAACAATTTGACGCGAGAGATCAGATAGAATGTTGTTGGGAGGAAAGCAGTCCGATATCAAGCAGGTTGCCGTGGTGACGCGCAATCAACAATTCAACCGGCTGTTAGGCAGTATCCTGGCTGAATGGAAGTTTTTTGCAACTGAAGACCTGGCTGAGGCGAAAGTGGTTTTTGCCGAGCACGGCATTGACTTGCCCGATCTCACTGGTGAAGTCGTCTGGCTGACGCCGCGACCACTGCCTGAAGGCCGCTTCCTGACAATCCCGATTTCCCTGACCCAGCTCTACAAGCTCCTGGAAACAGAATATTTCCCGACCCCGCGACGTCATATCCGCCTCGCCATCGATGTACCGGTTGATGTCTGTCTGGACAACGCCTGGCAGGAATGTCAGTTGATTTCCCTTTCTGATCGTGGCGGGCGGATCTTGTGCCGGAATGAGATCCAGCGTGGTACGATGTTGCACCTGGAAACAAAAATAGCGGGGGAATTTTTGCAAATGCCGGCCGAGGTTCTCTACTGTATCCCCGCTGGAGACACACCATACCGATCCCTGCCTCAGGTAGGTGTCCTGTTCAGGCCGACAGACGGCAGGTTGATCAACATGCTGCGGCGCTTTATTGAAAAGTTTTGTGTCGAATCCGCCAGTGCCAGGGAGGGCATTTCGCCTAACGATCCGTGCCTGAGCTGGGTTGATTTTGTCGATGATCCGTGGGCCGAAGTGACCTGATGACCGTTGAAAGCTGACCGGTTTAACTGAACATCCTGCCGATCAGACCTTTTTTTTCTCCCTCTTCCTTCCCCTTGCGCATGCTCAGCAACCGCAGTTCGCGCAGTGCCTCGGTGCACTTGGGGTTATATTCGATTGCCCTTTCAAAATGGCGTTGCGCCTCTTTTCCCTTCCCTTCGTCCTTGCAGATGTACCCGAGATAGAGGTGCCCCATGCTGAGTTTGGGGTTCACCTCGGTGGCACGCATCAGGTTTTTGCGGGCAGTGATAATCACTCCTGGATCTTTGGAGCCAGCCTTGTACGATGACCACGCCTGGTATATCAGGTACTCCGTCTCGTTGGGTCTCAGTGCTAATGCTTTTGTAAAGGCTTGTTCCGCGTCGCGGTATTTTTTTGCTTTCAGGCACGCCATGCCCTCTTGATAGGCGTTCTCCACCTCTAGTCCCTTTTTCAGAGCGGTTGAGTCGCTCTTCGTCAGCTCTTTAAGGTCATTGATGTAACGGGCTTTTGCTTTCTCGTCGAGCAGAGTCTCATGGGCATCGCTGATGCGTTGGAAAAGCGCGATGGCCTTGTCTTTCAGGTCGGCCAGGACATCCTGCTCAAAAAAACGATCGGGGTGATATTTCTTGACCAGGCTGTGATAGGCTTTTCGTAGCTGTTCCCTGGACGTGGATTCGCTGACGCCGAACAGGGTGAAGTAGTCCTGTCCCATCATCCAGGTATAATCTTTCATAAACGTTTCTCGCCGTGCACGAAAGTCTTCTGTTTCTTCGGTGCAGACCTCTTGAACCGCCGCTGGTTCTTCCTGGACGCTGACCAGTATGTTGGTGCTCAAAAGTGCAGCCAACAGTGGTTCGACCTCGTTGCGCGACAGGACGTGACGCTCGAGAATTTCTCCTAGTGTGACGTTGCCCTTGCAGTTGTCCAGGATGCGCTGGTCGCTGCCAGTCAGCTCTATTTCCTGAAAACGGTAAAGGGGGCTCTCCGCCTTTTTCAGATAATGTCCGAGGTGTGGCTGGAGGATCTTTGCCAGCAGCGCGCGGCTGGCGTGTTTGCGCAGCCCCAGCAGAATCAGGTTTGCCGGAGACAGATTGATGCTGGTCACGTTCTGCTTGAATTCACGCACCTGCACGAAGCGGTAGCTGCCCTCCGGCCAGGCAAAGATGCCCAGGATTTTTTCCAGGACCTGGTCGCGCAGGGTCTCGTGTAGCTGGTGAGGTGTGAGCAGTCTCATCTCGACGAGAGCCATGCCGTGGCGCAGGCCTTTCAGCTTGGCTGTTTCGAGAGATTCTTTCAGTTGAGCTTCTGTGAGCTGTCCCGCACGCACGAGGCGCTGGCCGAGAAATTCACGAACCAGGTTTGATCGAACGAAAATCGGATAACCTTTGCGGATATAGACGACTTTCTTCAGATCCTTGTACTCGAGGTGAAGCAGGCCGGTTGCACCCAGGCTGTACAGGTTGTGCAGGATGCGTGGGAAGTCTGATTCAGCGAGGTTGCCCTCGATGCTCAGCCTTGCGGAATCTGTAGCTGTGGCCGGAACGCCGATCAATGCATCGATCTTCTCGTGGAGGGTTTTGAGCGGGAAAGGCTTGAGGAGATAATCTGTTGCGCCGTACTGTTCGCGGGCGTCGCGGATATGATCTGCCTGCTTGTAGAACGCCGTCATCATGATGATCGGCAAATCCTTGGTCTTCGGCAGGGCTCTCAGCTTGCCGCAGAGCTGGAGTCCATTGGTGCCGGGCAGGAGTACGTCCAGTAAAACCAGGTCAACCTCGAGGTTGTCCAGTTCCCGAAGGGCTGTTTCAGCGTCTTCAAAGCTGTGTACTTCATAACCATGCAGGCGCAGCGACTCTGATAGAAAACGTCTGATGTTCGCGTCATCATCGACTATCAGGATATGCTTCATATCCCCCACAGAATCCATCTCAAGCGTTCTCCGTGTGCTTCAGAATGCGGTTGAAAGTCTCCCGGATGGTTTGGGTCGTGGCTGAATAGTCATCCAGGAATAATCTTTCCGGTTGTCCCATCCTGTCCTCATAACCAAGATGCCTGGCCAGTTTGGTCAGAGATGCCGGGTCGGAGGTCAATTGATTGACCGACTGGTCGTGGACCAGGCGCAGCTTGTTCTCAAGCCGGCGCAGAAACTTGTAGCCTGAGGTCAGGTTCTCATAGTCTTTTTCCGAAATCAAGGCTGCGCTCTGCAACTCATGCAGCGTATCCAGGGTATTGCGACAACGCAGAGAGGTCCTGGTCCGACCATGCAGGAGTTGCAGATACTGAGCGATAAATTCAACATCCACCATGCCGCCTCGACCGGTTTTTATGTTGCGGTGCAGGGCATCTTCCTTGCCGAGCTCTTTTTCCATGCGCTGACGTAGACGATAAATCTCCACGGCGAGGTCGTCCGGCAACGGGCGTTCGTAGACGATCTTCGCCGTAAAGGCTTCAAAGCTGGCTGCCAGCTCCGTCGAACCCGCAACCACTCTGGCCTTGATCAGTGCCTGGCGCTCCCAGGGGGCTGCAGAGCTTTCATGGTATTCACGATAAGCCGGCAGGGAAGAGACCAGGGGCCCCTGGTTGCCGGATGGTCGCAGCCGGGTGTCGATTTCGTAGACATGCCCTTCCTGTGTCATCAAGGTCAGGACCGAAATAATCCTTTGGGCGAGACGGGCAAAGTACTGTTGGTTGGTTTGGGGCCTGAACCGGTCGGGGTCGGTACCTTCGACCGGTTGGGTCTTCCCTTCACCCTCGTAGATAAAGATGATATCGAGATCGGAGTGGTAATTCAGTTCCATGCCGCCGAGCTTGCCCAGGCCGACGATCGCAAATTCAGCTTCGTGGCATCTCCCGCTTTGATCTTCGCAGCAGGGCAATCCGTAGCGTTCCAGCAACGCATCTCTGGCGATTGCCAGCGCCTGTTGCAGACATGTGTCGGCCACCATGGACAGCTGAAGTGTGGTCTGCCCCTGCGGGGTATGACCGTGGATGTCGTTCAGGGCAATGCGCAGGAACTCTTCGTTGCGAAAGCGGCGCAGGGTGTTGAGCTTGTCTTCGTAATGGGGCGCATTGTCAAGGAGCTCGGTGATCTCCGCAGTCAGGTCTTCCGACTTCTTGAGGTTCTGGGCATAACTCCTTGAGACCAGTGAATCGAGCACTTCCGGGTGCTGGATGAAGTTGCGGGAGAGAAACTGGCTGGTGGCAAAAAGCGAGACCAGGACCTTGATGATTTCGGGGTTTTCAGCCAGTAACGCGTAGTAGGTGCCGCGTGCCCGACGGCACGCCTCGAGGAACTTCTCCATGTTCGCCAGGGCCATCGGCGGGTCGGGGCTGTGCATCACTTCCTGGAAGAGCAGCGGCGCAATCCTGTCGAGTCGTCGTCGGGCCCGTTCCGTGAGATAGCCTCTGGTGCCCCCCTGGCGCAGGACCAGCAGACTTTCATAAGCCCCTTCCGGTGGCCGGAAGCCTTTCTCTTCGAGGATATCCATGCACAGGTCCGAGTCGGCGTTGGGATCGAACAGAAACGCAACTTCCGGGAGGACCTGGGACGGCAACTCTTCTTCGCTGGTGTAGAAGAGGTCACGGAACACGGCTGTCACCTTGCTGCGGTGATCCCGCAGGGCCGCCATGAAGCTGTCGCTGCCGGTGAAGCCGCAGCGCCTGGCCAGGGCCGTGAGCTCCTGCGGGCGGACCGGAAGGTTGTGGGTCTGCTGTTCAAGAACAACCTGGATACGATGTTCCACCGTGCGCAGGAACCGGTAGGCTGCGCTCAGGTTGTCCCGTTCCTCGGCAGTGACCAGCCCCTCGTTACAGAGGACCTGCAAGGCCTTGAGAGAGTTGCGCTCGCGCAGCCGCGGGTTTTTGCCGGCATTGATCAGCTGCAGGGCCTGGATGAAGAACTCGACCTCGCGGATGCCGCCGTACCCCAGCTTGAGGTTCAGTTCCCCCTCTTTTTCACGGCTCAGGCTGCGATCAATTTTCTGTTTCATCACCTTGATATCGTCAATCATGGCGTAATCCAGGTGCCGCCGATAAATAAACGGATCCAGGCGCTCGAGCAACTTCTCGCCAAGAGCTTTCGAGCCCGCTACCGGGCGGGCCTTGAGCATTGCCGAGCGTTCCCAGCTCTGCCCCCAGCTTTCGTAATAGATCTCCCCGGCCGCCAGAGAATTCGCCATTTCACCGCTGTTGCCTTCGGGGCGCAGGCGCAGGTCAACCCGGAAGACAAAACCGT
Organism: uncultured delta proteobacterium; assembly: GCA_963825575.1. Taxonomy (GTDB): domain Bacteria; phylum Desulfobacterota; class Desulfuromonadia; order Desulfuromonadales; family BM103; genus JAFDBW01. The sequence continues at coordinate 105,736 of CAWGUB010000009.1, read as the reverse complement.
CTTCTGTTGCCTGGCCTATCGCGCGGGTGATCATCTCTGATAATTTGATGAAATACTGGTGCAGCGAAATCTGGTTGCGCCTGCCGTGTGCCGGATCTTCGATCCCCGTGGTCTGACCGCGGTCGGAACTGTAGAAATAGATCAGGTCGATGTCGCTGGAAAAGTTCAGTTCGCAGCCGCCGAACTTGCCCATGCCAAGGATGGTGAAATCGGCTTCCCGTGCAGGCGCTCCCTCCTCTGTGTCCAGCAGCGGCGCTCCGTATTCCCTTTGCAGCTGCAGGCTGCAGACCTCGAACGATCTCTGCAGGGTTGCTGCTGCCAGCGCCGAGAGCTCGGCCGTGACTTCCTCGAGTTCCGCCATGCCGCAGAGGTCACGGGTGCCGATGCGCAATATCTCTTCGGCTTTGTAGGTACGCAGGCCTTTTTTCAGTACGGCGGTGTCAGCGTCGTCGCCAATCATCTGACGCAACTCGGTGCACATCTGCTGTTCGGTTTTTGACTGGTTGATCTGGTCCTTGCGAAACAGGCCGGCAAAGAAACTGGCACGGCGGCAGAGGATGCCGGCGAGGAAAGGAGAAGCTCCCATGACCGTCAGCAGTTGACGGGTACTTGTTTTATCGATGAGTACGATCGCCAGGTCTGATTTGTCGACCGTGGCGGTGAGGCGTTCGAGGTTGTTGAGTGCCAGGTCGGGATCGGCAGTCGTCAGCGCATGCCTGGCAAGGTCGATGGTCAAGCGCGGATCTGCGAGCGTTTCATTGAGCAGGCAGAGGTTGGCCGCGGTTCTACCCGGCTCGCCAAAACCAGCGGTGGCGGCGATGGCGGCAAGGCCTTTTTCATTGTCGGCCGCGAGCAGGTCAAGCCAGGTTTGGTCGTCGGCAAAGGGCATCGATGCTATTACCTGTTCTTCGCGACGAGCATCGCCAGTTGTTCGGTGTAATTGTCACGGGCGATGCCGAATTCGGTAATGATGGCGCTCACGAGCCGGGCCGGGGTGACATCGAAAGCCGGGTTGAATACGGCAATGCCATCCGGTGCCAGTTGCTGATCGCCAATGTGGGTGACTTCACGGCTGTCACGCTCCTCGATCGGGATTTTTGAGCCGTCCGGGATCTGCAGGTCGATGGTGGATGTCGGCGCGGCGACGTAGAAGGGGATATTGTGCTCTTTGGCCAGGACCGCAACCGTGTAGGTGCCGATCTTGTTGGCCACATCGCCGTTGGCAGCGACGCGGTCAGCGCCAACGATAACGGCATCAATGGTCCCCTTTGACATCAGGTAGCCGGCCATGTTGTCGCAGATCAGGATGGTCGGGATCTGGTCCTGCTGCAGTTCCCATGCGGTCAGCCTGGAGCCTTGCAGAAACGGTCTGGTTTCATCGGCAAAAACCGTGACCTGTTTGCCTGCTGATACGGCGGCGCGGATGACGCCGAGAGCGGTGCCATAGCCAGCGGTGGCCAGGGCCCCGGCGTTACAGTGGGTGAGGACGCGGACCTCCTCCGGCAAAAGCTCTGCACCGTGTCTGCCCATGCTCATGTTGATGCGGATATCTTCATCATTGATTGCCATGGCTTCATACTCAAGTCCGATCTTCAGGTTCTCAACCGGCTGGTCCGGATTGGCGCGGATCAGGCTTTGCATGCGCTCCAGCGCCCAACAGAGGTTGACGGCGGTCGGCCGGGTCCCGGCCAATAGATCGCAGACTTTTTTGAACTCGCTGACAAAATCTTTGTAGTTGTCGGCCTCTATGGCGCGGGCACCGAAGTAGGCACCGTATGCGGCGGTCACACCGATGGCAGGTGCGCCGCGGACCACCATGCTGCGGATCGCTTCGGCAACCGCCTGGTAGTCGGTATATTCCAGCCAGACTTCTTCGGTGGGCAAAAGCCGCTGGTCGATCAGGCTCATGACGCCGTTACTGTACTTGATTGGGCGGATGCCATCGGCTCCGGGTGCGAAAGTGCAGTTGCTCATGGTTTGTTCCAGTCCTTAAGATTTGAAGATAAGTATTCAGGAGCAGATGGTTTGTTCTCCAGCCCCAGCCCCCAGCCCCTAGCCCCCAGCCTCCAGCTTCTTCTTCAGCAGTTGATTCACCATCCCGGGGTTGGCCTTGCCCTGGCTGGCCTGCATGACCTTGCCGACGAAAAACCCGATCAGCTTGTCCTTGCCGCCGAGGTACTCGGCAACCTGGCCCGGGTGGGCGGCAACGACTTCATCTACCAGGCTTTCGATGGCGCCCGTGTCAGTCACCTGCTTCAGCCCTTCTGCCTCGATAATCTGGTCTGCGGTCTGACCGTTCTGCCACATCTTTTCAAAGACCATCTTGGCGATTTTCCCCGAGATGGTGTTGTCGGTAATCCTGTCGAGCAGCCCGGCCAGCATTGCCGGTGTAACCGGCACGTGGCTGATAGTTGCCCCGGTCTCTTTGAGCTTGCGCAGGACATCGCCCATGACCCAGTTGGCACAGGCCTTGGCATCTCCCGAGGTCTGTACGCAGGCGTCAAAATAATCTGCCATCTGCCGATCGGCGGCCAGAACTTCGGCGTCGTAGGCGGACAGGCCGAGTTCGTCAACAAAGCGGGCCCGCTTGGCGTCCGGCAACTCGGGGAGCGTCGCACGCACCTCTGCGATCCATTCCTGGCTGATAACCAGCGGCACCAGGTCCGGGTCCGGGAAGTAGCGGTAGTCGTGGGCCTCTTCCTTGCCGCGCATGGAACGGGTCATGCCGGTGTTGCTGTCGAAAAGCCGGGTCTCCTGGACCACCTTGCCGCCGCTTTCGATCAGATCGATCTGGCGTTCCACTTCGTATTCGATCGCCTGCTTGATGAAGCGGAACGAGTTGATGTTCTTCAGTTCTGCACGGGTGCCGAACTCCTGCTGGCCGAACGGGCGGACCGAAACATTGGCGTCGCAACGGAAGCTGCCTTCCTCGAGGTTGCCGTCACAGACGCCGAGATAAACGACAATCTGGTGCAACTTCTTCAGGTAGGCGATGGCCTCGTCAGCCGAACGCATGTCCGGTTCCGAAACGATTTCCAGCAGCGGAGTGCAGGCACGGTTCAGGTCGACCATGGAGACGCCAGCAGTATCCGGTGTTTCACCGTGGACCAGCTTGCCGGCGTCCTCTTCCATGTGGGCGCGGGTGATGCCGATTCGTTTGCTTTGACCATTTTCAAGGGTGATGTCCAGCCAGCCGTGTTCGCAGACCGGTAATTCGAACTGGGAAATCTGGTAGCCCTTTGGCAGGTCGGGGTAGAAGTAGTTCTTGCGGGCAAAGATCGAGCGTGGCGCGATTTGGCAGTTGGTCGCCAGCCCTGTCCTGATGGCAAGCTCGACGGCTTTTTCGTTCAGGACCGGCAGGGCGCCCGGCAGACCGAGACAGACCGGGCAGATCTGCGAGTTGGGTGCCTGGCCGAACTCGGTCGAACATCCGCAAAAGATCTTGGTTTTGGTAGTCAGTTGGGCATGAACTTCCAGGCCGATGACGGTTTCGTAACTTTGAGTCATAAATTCAACCTTTTGCCACAAAGACTCGAAGGCTCCAAATAGATCGACAAAAAATTTGTATGCCTGCGTGTCTTTGAGTCTCAGTGGCGATTAAAGTTCTGGTCTTTTTTTGTGCCATTCCGTTGCCTGCTCGAACGCATACGCGGCATGTAGAATGGTTGCTTCATCGAATGGCTTGCCAATCAGCTGCATGCCGATCGGCAGTCCTGTTGCCGAGAAGCCACAGGGCAGGCTCATGGCGCAGGTCCCTGCCAGGTTGACCGGAATGGTGTAAATGTCTGACAGGTACATCTGCAGCGGATCGTTGACTTTCTCGCCGATAGCAAAGGCCGGGGTTGGTGCCACCGGTGTCAGCAGGACATCGGCCTGCTCAAAAGCATCCAGGAAATCCTGGCGGATCAGGGTCCTGACTTTCTGCGCCTTGAGATAGTAGGCGTCGTAGTAGCCGGAAGAGAGGGCATAAGTGCCGAGCATGATGCGGCGCTTGACTTCGGCGCCGAAACCGGCCGCCCGGCTCTGCATGTACATATCGATCAGGTTCTCGGCATTGTCGGCCCGCAGCCCGAAACGTACGCCGTCGTAGCGGGCCAGGTTGCTGGAAGCTTCCGCCGTGGCGATCAGGTAGTAACAGGCAACGGCATAGGCGGTGTGTGGCAGGGACACCTCGATGATCTCGGCACCGAGATCACGATATGTCGCAACGGCCTGCTCAACCGCTTTGCGGACATCGGCATCGAGGCCGTCGATGAAATATTCTTTCGGCAGGCCGATCCTGACTCCGCTCAGGTCGCCGTCAAGGCTGGCCTGATAATCGGGGGCCGGAGTGTCGACCGAGGTCGAGTCCGACGGATCGTAACCGGCGATCGCCTGCAGCAGCAGAGCGCAGTCACGCACATTGCGGGTGACCGGGCCGACCTGGTCAAGCGACGAAGCGTAGGCGACCACCCCGTAGCGGGAGACGCGGCCATAGGTCGGTTTCAAGCCGACCACGCTGCAATGGGACGCCGGCTGGCGGATTGAGCCGCCGGTGTCGGTGCCCAGCGCCGCAGCTGCCTGGTGGGCTGCGACACTGGCAGCGCTGCCGCCCGAGGACCCCCCCGGCACACAGTCGGTGTTCCATGGGTTGCGAACGGGTCCGAATGCACTGTTTTCATTGGAGCTGCCCATGGCGAATTCGTCCATGTTGAGCTTGCCGATGATCACGGCGTTCTGCGCCTTGATCCGGGTTATGGCTGTCGCGTCATAAGGGGAAACGTAATTCTCCAGGATGCGTGAGCCGCAGGTCGTGCGCAACCCGGCCGTATTGAAGATGTCTTTCGCGGCAATCGGCAACCCTGTCAAGGGGCTCGCCTGACCGGAGGCAATCAGCTTGTCGGCCGTATCGGCTTCGGCAAGTGCGGTTTCGTTGCAGACGGTAATGAACGTGTTGAAGTCGGGATTGGTGGCTGTGATTCGCTCCAGGTAAGCGTTGGTCAACTCAATAGCGGAAAATTCCCGCTTGTCGAGTCCGGCACGTAATCCTGTCAGAGTCAGGTCATAGATCGTCATGATGATATTATCCGTATGATATGGGGCGCTATTCGATAACTCGACGGACCCGGAAAGCATTGTCAGTGGCATCCGGAGCGTTGCTCAGAGCCTGTTCGGTCGTGAGGCCGGGCCTGACTTCGTCCGGGCGGAAGGCATTCTCCATCGGTACGGCATGGGCGGTTGGAACAATCCCTGCCGTATCGAGGGCGTTGAGCTGCTCCACGTAGTCGAGAATAGCATCCATTTCGCCGGTCAATGAGTCGAGTTCTGCGTCGCTCAAGGCCAGGCGGGCCAGGCGGCTGACATGCTCGACTTCGGCGCGGGTTATTTTCATTTCGTTGTAAACCTCCACGGCTTGATTTCGTCTAATGGGCAATTAAGAAAACTATCACGGGCTCGCCTGACAAGGCAAGCACGGCAAAAGTCCTTTTGCATAGAGCAATAAAGTTTCTTTAGCGACAATATCAGCGAGCGGTTTCTTATGTTGCAAGAAGAGTGGCAATGGATAAGGCAACAACAACTGCGGGATGCATCAGATGAAAAAAAGCACCTCTTTATCAGAGGCGCTTTTTTGTTTCGGGTAAATTCTGTTAAGTTTTAAGAGCTACTTCTTTTCGCCGTTGTCATCGATCTTGTCAGGGTCTTTGCCGTCGATGTCCTCTTCGCCTTCCTTGACACCGTCCTTGAAGTTCCGAAGGCTCTTGCCCAATGCGCCGCCAACCTGGGGCAGTTTGCCGGCACCGAAGATAATCATGACGAGTACCAGTATGATAATCAGTTCTGTTGTGCCCAGTCCGAACATGTGATCGACTCCTTAGCAATAGTTGTTAGAGTCATCATAGACATATTCCGGGAAAAATCAACTGGTTTACATTGGCTCTTGCCAACACGAGGCAAGGTACAAGCTGACGCAAAGCCGCAAAGGGGTTAACCGAGACGGAAAATTAAGCTCTGATTTGTTTTGCAGGGTTCAGATTGTCTCAAAAAAGGGGCCGGCAAAAACCGGCCCCTCCGATTGTTGACAAGCCCCACACGTGATGCGGGGTTTGTCTTTTTTCACTGGCAGGTTGTTTCTTTGAAGTTTAGGGTGACAGATGGTTAATCTGTTGTCCTTGTTGCTCTTTTGAAAGACAAAACCGACGGGTCGCGTCCCGCCAGACGCCTTACTTTTTGTCCAAGCGGCGACAAAAAGTAAGCAAAAAGCGCCTTTCTCCTTGCGGAGGGCATCTCCTTGGCCAGTTTTCAGTGTTATTAACAAACAATACTGCTCAAGAAGCCGGCCCGTTTCAGGAGGGCCTCCCCTTTACTGTGACTTACAAGGGAAAAGCTTGAAAACATGATGACCTCTGCAACACTCCACAAAAGGAGAGGTTCTCAAGAGCCTCGGTTCCTGCGGGGGAAAAGTAGGTTCCTGATCGATGAGAACAATCCGGATTGAGGTTGCCGCCTTGACGAGCCAGACATGCCCAGCGCAGCGCAGGCCCTTTTCTGCTTACTCTTTTGGGCCAGCAAAAGAGTAAGGCGCAGTCGGGGGGCGCGACCCCCGGATTCTGGTTTTGATTTTGTCTTAGAATCGCAGAATATAATAGCAAAGGGCAACAGATTAACCATCTGTTGCCCTCACTATCATGATGAATGGCAGAACTTTGTCATCAGCCTGAGGGGCTGGCAAAAGCCGACCCCTCGAATAGATAAAGCAGAAGACTTATTTGGAACGTGCGAATTTCGGGTTGTCCATCGGGTCACCCTTGTAGCCAAGCGCTTGCCAGTCCATGCGGCCATTGTCACCGTGGCAGTCAAGGCAGCCGAGAGCTTCTTCCTTCGGCGAAACCATGTGGTTGATGCTCCAGTACATCTCGGTCGGGGCAAAACCATATTCCCCGCTATAAGGCAGACCGCTGGCTTCCATGCCGAGACGGGCAGCCTTGTCCCAGTCATAATCGACCCAGTAGCCGCCTTCACCGAAGACCTTGGCGGTGATGAAGTACTTGTTCTTGGCGTCGTAGATCTGCTTGCCCGAATGCAGCTTGAACGGATGGATCTTGGCTTTTGCGTCCTTGATGTTGCCGTTCGGGTAGGTCAGCATGGTGACTTTGTCAGGATCGATCTTATCGCCGCGGTTGTAGGCGCTGGCGCTGCCGTTATACCAGAGGTATTTCGGAGTCACCATCTTGCCCCAGGTAAAGTGGCCTTTTTTCTTGTTGTAAGCATGCTTGCCGTTTTCGTCAACCGGTTCCTCGATGTCCTGACCAGCGGTCGACCAGTCCCAGGATAGCTTGGTCGGGACTTCCTTGGCGTAGAAGGGGATATGACAGGTCTGACAGGAGATGTTTTTTGCATGCTTGTTCAGGCGGCTCTGCGCGTGGGGTGCCTCTTCGTGGCACTTGGCGCAGGAGAAATGCCTGGTGCCGCCCGGCGATACACCCAGGGAATTCCCGGGGATCGCATGGCCTTCAGTGGTGTGGCATTCCTGGCAGGCGAAGTCGTTGCCATCGGCATCCATGTGCACATCAACGCTACGGCTCGGGTATTCCATCGAGGAATCGAGGTCGCCGTGCTTGACGGCGTCGCCGCCGCCGCCGTAGAAGTGGCAGGTGCCGCAGTTGAAGCGGCTCGGCTTGCCAACGCTCTGGGCGACGTAAACCAGATCGACGCGCTTGGCAGGGTTGCCTGCACCGGTTGCTTCCTTGACGTAGGTGCCGGTGGTGTCATGGCAGACCAGGCAGTCGACGTTGCCGGCATTGGTAAAGTCGAAGGTATCGTCTTTCCAGCCGTAACCGGCGTGGCAGCTGGTACAGCGCGGCCAGTTGCCGGCGATCGACGTGCAGAAGTTGTTGATGGCGTTCTTCTTGCCGCGGACGACGTTCTTGTCACCGACCAGCTGGTCCTGGGCCCAGGTCCAGTGCGTGGTCTTCATGAAGTCTTCGGCATGTTTTTCGTGGCACTTCAGGCACTGGGCGGTGACTTCCGGTCCTGTCTCCATCGGGCCCTGGAGGAAGTAGGAGTGGTCGTTCTCCGCGGCCAGAACACTGCCGGACATCACTGTTGCCAGGGTGAAGAGCAGGACACTGCAAAAGGCTCCTGCCAGCACAAAACGTTTCATCGCGAGCTCTCCTTGAACGGGTTTAAGATTGGTGTTTTCTAAGATGCTTTTATGTTTATCAGGAATCGGGATCTGTGCAACCAAGTACAATATATTAATATATAGATTAGTATAAGTAAGTAACGGGGGAGAGGCGAACCTCTCCCCCTGATTATCCGACTTAAAACTGCACTGTTACGATGGCATTCAGATCGTATGCCGTATCGATGGCGGGCAGCAGGGAATATGCTTTGCCGTCCTTGACGTCGTCGATATCTTTCGGCTTGCCTACCGGAGAACCGCTGCCGGTGTACTCGAAGTCGTAGTAGATGCCGCTGAGCTTGATCGACATGCGCGGGTTGATGTCGAAGATGTAGTATGCCTCGCCGACATGACCGCGGGTCGCCAGCTTGCTGCCGATCACGTCATCCTGGCCCTGGGTGAAAGGAGTCCAGTACTTGGAGCCATAATTGTACTCAAGACCGACCTTGCCTATCGGTGCAGGAACCTGCACACCGGCGTAGAAGCCGTAACCGTTGCGGTTCTTGTCTTCGGCTGCTGTTTCGGAACCATCATGATTTCCGTACCGTCCGAGTTCAGCTGGGCCTTGAAGACAGCATCGGTACCCATGCCGCCGAACATGCCGGCGTTACCGTTGGGGCGCATCTGGGTCCAGCCGGCAGAGGTGAACCACTTGATGCCGTTCATCTTCTTCGCGGGAGAAGACGAGACCGGCCGAGGTTGATGTCACCGATCTCGGTGCTGGGCTGAACGCGGGTCACAAAGTTGAAGTTGGGGAACTTCTGGATGTCCTTGTACAGAGTCGGGGCGAACAGCGCTGCATACTGATTCGGGAAAGCGATCGTGCCTTTGAAGCCGTCGTTGATGTCTCTGGGCGGTGAAGACCGTTGTCTGCAGGAAGTTGGTGCCGTCATTGAACAGGTCGACGTTGAAGCCGGCAAAGTGGGTGTCCTTGATCTTGTCAAGTTCGTTGAACAGTTCGCCGTTGCCCCATTCCGATTCGAAGCCCTGGCCGTAGCAGAAGCGGGCGACCATGCCTTCGATGCCGGTCCAGTCTTCGATGTTGCGACCGATGGTGATGCCGTCAAAGTTGAGGTTCATGACGTTGCCGGTCGGGGTGCCGCCGCGCAGTTCATTCTCGCGGAAGTGGGTCGGCGGTCCGTAGGTCGATGGACGACGACCGACCGAGACGTAGAAGCCGGAATCGGCGATGTTGCTCCAGTCGAAGTAAGCCCGGTCGACACGCAGCCAGTCGCCGGAGGTGCTGCCGCTGTTGGTGCCGTCCATGGTGAAGGCGTTCCAGGAGTCGAATACCTTGGAGCCGGTGGAATCACCCCAGTTCTTGAACATGACCAGGCGGCCGGCGAACTTGACATTGTCCCACACTTTGGCCTTCATGTTCAGGCGCAGGCGGGTGCTGTACATGATGTCGTTGTTGATGTCGTAAGTGTCGGGTTTGATCGCAAGTGGGAAGGCCCCTACGCCTGCACCCTGCATGCCACCTGGGCCAGCCCACATCCCAAAGTTGGTCAGCAGCTGAGTGTACAAATCAGGATTGGTGTTATACAGGTTGGCGAACATGCTGTCGAGAGCAGAGGGGTTGGTGGATGCCATTTGCAGAGCATCTCCTTGCCAAGGATATCCGCCACCTGCGTCTGCAATCCCATCCGGCCCTGCGACGCCATTTACGTCACGGTAGTCGGGAACCATGGGGTTAAAGCTCACGAATCCGCCCAGAGGACCACTTTGTTCAGTTGGTAAACCAACAGGGAAATTTGGGTTAGGTACAGTTGCCGGAGCCAACTTCTCAAAGAAGTCCTGGAAATCAACGTTGATGCCCGGGTTGAAAGTCACATCCTGGTAGTGGATGCTGTGCGCCTTGCTGCGCAAGTCACCGCTGAACTCGATGCGGTCGAGGACTGAGTGACGCTCGGCGCCGTCGAGGCGGTCAGAAAGCTCTTCGAGCTCTTCACTCAGGTCGGCGATTTGTTTCTGCAGCTCCTTCATCATTGCCTCTTCGGAGTTTGCTGCAAAAGCAGTCATTGGAAAGGCCAAGAGTGCTGCCATGACCAGGAGAAGGAATTTCTTCATCGTTTTGCCTCCAATAAATTAAAGTGGTGATACCTTGTTAGCCACAGGTCTGCGGTTGAGGTGAATCAGCAGCATGATCGTAAAGAAACTGCTGAATGTCTTTAAGGTCCTGTTCTGAAAGGCCCTTCCACGCTTCTTCGCCATGCTTTTTCTTGTCGAACAGACGATCCCACTGGGCCTGGGTCTTGGTCATCGGTGTGACTTCGCCACCGGCGCCGTCAGCAGAATGGCAGGTCTTGCAGGTCTTCTTGAACAGGTGCTTGCCTTTGCGCGGGTTGCCCCCTTCGGCAGCCATGGCCGAAGTGGCGATGAAGGCTGCAAGGGTGAGGAAGAGTACTGGCTTGAAGAACTTTTTCATGATTTGGGATACCTCCGTATGTTGGTTTTTTTTGAGTTCCGGTTTGTGTCTGCCTTGATGCAGCCGCCCCAGGAACCCAAGCATAAATTCTGTTCTTTGAATATTCTAAATTCACAATCTATGCCAATATATATGGTTATATATATAAGTTACTGAATTATGTGAAAAAATAACCGATCAAGGGTGCCTGGGCATGCCTGTGACAAGCACAAGCTCGGTGCGATATCGCGTTATAAAGCTATTTGACGGTTGTCAAATGACGGGGAGTGTCAGTCAAAGCAATGTGACGGACAGGTGACTGTTTTGACTTGGGGTGCCGGTTGGTGGAGTGACGGCCTTGTTGCGTTATGGCCAGGCAAACAAGGAGGTCAATGGTGAGAAACACATGCAGTGCTGGATGTGCCAAAGCAAAAGCCGGAGTCTGTAAGGACTCCGGTTCGGGTTGCTGACAAAGTTCAGCCAGAATTCATAATAGAGATGGCAAAAGATGGTTAACCTGTTGCTATCATTCTTTATTTTTTAAGAGTAAAACCGGCGGGTCGCGTCCCGCCCGACGCCATACTTTTGTCCGGCAACAAAAGTATGCAAAAATGCCTTCTCCTTGCGGAGGGCATCTCCTTTGCCGGATGTCTGAGTCATCAATAGACCACAGAGCTCAAGAAGCCGGCCCGTTACAGGGGGCCTTCCTTGCAGTGTGACTTACAAGGGAAAAGCCTGGAGAGCATGACCACTGAAGCAATCCTCCACAGAAGGAGAGGCTCTCAAGGGCCTCGGCACCTGCGGGGGAAAGCTGGGTCCTTGATCGATAAGCAGAATCCGAATTGAGGTCGCCGCCTTGACGAACCAGACATGCCCAGCGCAGCGCAGGCCCTTTTCTGCTTACTCTTTTGGGCCAGCAAAAGAGTAAGGCGCAGTCGGGGGGCGCAACCCCCGGGGGTTGCTTTTGTCTTTGAATTCCGGAGCACAATGCAAAAGGACAACAGATTAACCCTCTGCGACCCTAAGCTTCACAGAAACTCCACCTGCCAGGTAAAAAAAACACACCCCGCATCACATGCGGGGTGTGTTAACAATCTGAGACGGTGCCTGTCAGGCTCCGGTTTTTTTGTGTCTCTTCAATTTGACCTATTCACGTACAAAGGTATCCATGTCGGTTTCATGAACCATACCCATCAGGCGGGCGTACTCAGACTCGATGATCTGGAAATGATGGTCGGTTGACTTGGCGTTTTGTTCGAAGACGGCACGAACTTCGGCATTTTCGATTTTCCCGGCCAGGGCACGCAGGTGCTCTGCGAGGTTTTTCTCTTTTTCCATGGCGAGTTCCATCGCCTTACGCTCGTTGAAGCTTCCTGCCTTGACCTGGTCCAGTTCTTTCATCCAGTCCGAATCCTTGTCTGCGCCGGAGTTGAGAAATCCCTGCAGATCAGGGATGTCGTCACCGGGATAGACATTGTAGAACCATTCGGCATGCTCACGCTCTTCGCGGGCCAGTAGTTCGAAAACCTTTTTTGCTTCAGCATTCTTCATCATTTCCGCGCCGCGCTGATAAAATTCCATGGCGTTTTTCTCGGTCTGCATGGCCCGGCGTACGGCGTCTTTCATTTCAATTTTGTCAAACATGTCATCCTCCTCAGAGCTTTTATTTATAATTTGCAGAGTCGTTAACAGAGTTAGAGAATTCAAAGACGGGGAATACTACCAGAAAACATCAACATGCCAAACGAAAAATTTCTTCCGCACTGATTAAATCAGATAAGGCGGATTGATCATCCGCCTTATCTGGTCGACATCCGGTCGGTACCCCTGGCTCAGGCTCCAGCAGCAGGGGGCACGAAAGTGCGTTGGGCGAGTTCTTCGTCGAGCCGCAACAGGCCGTTGCCATCGTCGCCAATGCGCTCGAGTTTTTTTACGATCAGGCCAAAGCTGGCTTCTTCTTCCACCTGCTCGGTGACGAACCACTGCAGGAAGATTTCTGTTGCGTGGTTGTTGTCTTTACGTGCCTGGTCCACCAGCTTGTTGATGCTGGCGGAGACGAATTTTTCATGCTCCAGCGAATACTCGAAGCAGGCGAGAGGCGACTCGTAGTCATTCTGCGGTGCGTCGATTGCGCGCAGGTCTGTTCTCCCACCGGCCTCGCAGAGGAAATGGAAGAACTTCTCACCGTGGGTGAGCTCTTCCAGTGCCTGGACGCGCATCCATGATGCCAGCCCCGGCAGGTCTTCTGATTCGAAATAACCACCCATGGCCATGTAGAGATAGGCGGAGAGGAATTCATTTTTCATCTGCTCGTTCATTGCGTCGAGCAATTTGTCGCTAAACATTTTGACAGCCTCCTTGAATTTGATAGATGTTTTTTTTACACATTCTGCCTAACTAAAATTTATACCGCAGTAGTAGTGGTTGTGCAATACTGCATACCAAAAACAGGGCAAAAGGCATCGTTTTAAATTGTCTGTTAGAGAAACTTTCCATTTCATGAGGCCCCTTACTGCCAAAAGAACTGAAGGCTGGGTGATTTCAAGACACTATGTTAAAATGAGACCGTTGAGCTCCGGGTAAAAAAACGTATTCTTGATGACGGGAATCCCCTTTAATGATTGTCCATAGCGCAGACTTTGTCACCAGTGCCCCGGCCCTGAAAAGCTGCCCTCCTGCAGACTTGCCTGAAATTGCATTTGCCGGGCGCAGCAATGTCGGGAAAAGCAGCCTGATCAATTGCCTGCTTAATCGCAAGGGGCTGGTTCGCACGTCGTCGACTCCCGGGCGCACCCAGCTACTGAATTTTTTTGCCATCAACGAAGCCCTGTATTTTGTTGACCTGCCGGGTTACGGTTTCGCCAAGGCGCCGCGTTCAGTGCGCGAACAATGGCAACCGATGGTGCATGGTTATCTGCATGGACGGTCAACGCTGAAAGCCGTCGTCTGGCTGCTCGATGTCCGCCGCGATCCAAGCAGTGAAGATCTGCAATTCCTGGATTGGCTGGAGGAGAATGAAATCCCGACGATCCCGGTGGTGACCAAGGTTGACAAGATCAGCCGTAACCAGTTGCAGCGGCGTATGGCAAAAATTGCCGGCAGTACAGGGCTCCCTGCGGATCTCTTCACGTCTTTTTCCGTGTTGAACCGCCAGGGGTATGACGAAGTTTGGGAATTGATTTCGGCAGTCCTGTAATAAAATTTTTTTTCAATGACACTAACCTTGTTAGGGCTTGTCGATGCAACGTACACGTATTTACCTGGTGCGACACGGCCAGGTTGAGGGTTATCAGGAGAAGCGTTACAACGGGCAGATCAACGTCCTCCTGACCGGGCTCGGCAAAGAGCAATCTGACCGGGTCTGCGCTTGCCTGGCTGATATTGATCTGGACGCGGTCTACTCCAGCGACCTGGACCGCAGCCTCTATTGCGCCCGGTTGATTGCCGATCGACACGATCTGGTCGTTGCTGCGGAAGAGGCCTTGCGCGAAATTAATTTCGGCGACTGGGAAGGCCGGACATGGACCGAGCTGCAGGAGGCTTACCCGCATGACTGGCAAAAGCGTCTGCAGGACCTGACCAATTACCAGGTGCCGGGCGGGGAAAGTCTGCAGGATGCCGCGGACCGCATCCGGCCGGTGATCAGGCGCATTCTGGAAAAGCACCCGGGTGGCGATGTCGCCGTGGTGGCGCACGGCGGCATGAACCGGATTGTTTTGCTCGATGCAATCGGTGCCGCCCTGGAGCAGGCGTTCTCCATAGAGCAGGACTACGGCTGTCTGAACATCATTGATTACCTGGATGATGGACATTCGGTTGTCAGGCTTCTGAATGGAACAGCACACCAGAAGCCCTGATGGTTTCGGCAGATTGATCGCACAGAGCGGGGTTGACGAGGCCACCGGGAACGAGTATAGAGTTGGTTTTAGACTGTTCGCAGGGTGTCCTGTGATCGGGAATGACCTTTCTTCAGCAGCCATCTCCAGGAGGATGCAGGCAAATGAAAACAATCCATGTCATCGGCGCCGGGATTGAAGGCCAGGAGGGATTCAGTCGCAGGGCCCTGGAAATTGTCGAGCAGGCGGATATCCTGATCGGTGGCGCCGGCCAACTGGCACTGTTCCCCGACTTCAAAGGTGAAACCCTGGTGACAGAAACCAATCTGGCTCCGGTTGTGGAGTGTCTGGCCGCGGCCAAAGGGGCTGCTGTCGTGCTCGCCTCGGGAGACCCGCTCTTCTTTGGCATCGGGCGCTATCTGCTGCGAAACCTGCCTGATGCAGAACTGGAATTCGTGCCGAATGTGAGCTCGGTCCAGTATGCTTTTGCCAAGATTCGAGAGCCTTGGGACGATGCCGTATTTGTCTCAGCCAAGGGTCGGGGGATGAAGGGTACGGTCGATCAGGTTGTTGCCCATGACAAGATCGCCATTTTGACCGATGCAGTGAACACTCCTTCGGCGATTGCCATCGAACTGATCGAACGCGGGCGTGATGGCTACACCGCCTACCTCTGTGAAAATCTCGGTACGCCGGAAGAGGCGATTACCCGCACTGACCTCAAGGCATTGCTTGACATAACAGCAGCACCGTTGAATGTCCTGATCCTGATCAAGGAATACGAAGCCGGTGGTGATGGTGCCGGCCCCTGCCTGGGGATCCCTGATGAGGCTTTCGCCACGGTCAAGAAGCTGATCACCAGAGAAGAGGTCAGGGCCGTGAGCCTGGCCAAGCTGCGCCTGCGCCACGATATGATTCTCTGGGATATCGGCGCCGGTTCCGGTTCGGTGAGCATCGAGGCGGACCACCTGATGCCGAACGGCCAGGTCTTTGCCGTGGAGCGCAACCCCCAGTGCCTGGCCTATCTGAAGAAAAACCTGCAGAAGTTCAACTCCCGCAACATCACCCTGGTCGAGGAAGAGGCCCCGCATTGTCTCGACGACCTGCCGGACCCCGACCGGGTGTTCATCGGCGGCTCCGGAGGCCATCTCTGGAAGATCCTCGAGGCTGTCGATGGTCGATTGGCGACCGGCGGACGCGTCGTGCTCAATTCAGCCACCCTCGATACCTTAACCGCGGCAACCGAGTTTTTTGAGAACGCCGGTTATGAGCTGGAAGTGACTTCAGTCAATATCGCACGGACCAGGCCACTGACTGATTACAAGATGTTTGAAGCTTTCAATCCGGTTTTTGTCGTGGTGGCCGTCAAGGAATAATCTTGTCTGTCTGTGTGATCAGGTCCTGGTAGGCGAGATACGGTTTTTAGTCTTTTCAGATTGAAGGGCAACGGATGGTTAATTCGTTGCCCTTTTTCATTGTCGTCTGGAATTTAAGGACAAAATCAGAAGCCGGGGGTCGTGCACCCCGGTTGCGCCTTACTCTTTTGCTGGCCCAAAAGAGTAAGCAGAAAAGGGCCAACGCTGCGCCGGGCATGTCTGGCTCGTCAAGGCGGCGACCTCAATCCGGATGGTTTTTATCGATCCAGGACCCAGGTTTCCCCCGCAGGCGACGAGGCTCTTGAGAGCCTCTCCTTTTGTGGAGGGTTGCAACGGTTGTCATGTTTTTAAGCTTTTCCCCTGTAAGTCACACTGCAAGGAAGGCCCCCTGTAACGGGCCGGCTTATTAAGCTCTGCCGGTACTGGATCCCTCAGAAACCTGGCAAAGGAGATGCCCTCCGCAAGGAGCAGGCACTTTTGCATACTTTTGTTGCCGGACAAAAGTATGGCGTCCGGCAGTACGCGAACTGCCGGTTTTGATTTTAAGAATAAAGAATTAAGAGCGACAGACGCGGGAGTTTGGTCTGGACTTGTCGCGGATGAATTGGTATTAAGGTTTGTCATAAAAATAACGGCGGAAACTATCTACAAAGGAGAACTCTTCTGATGAGCAATACGGTCCACTATTCTGAACTCGGTCTGGTCAATACCCGTGAAATGTTTGCCAAGGCCGTTGACGGAGGCTATGCCATCCCGGCTTACAATTTCAACAATCTCGAGCAGCTCCAGGCGATCGTTACCGCCTGTGCCGAGAGCCGTTCGCCGGTCATCATCCAGGTCAGCAAGGGCGCCCGTGAGTACGCCAATGCCACCATGCTGCGCTACATGGCGATGGGTGCGGTGAAGATGGCCCAGGAAATGGGCGCCGATATTCCGATCTGTCTGCATCTGGACCATGGCGACTCCTTCGAGATCTGCAAGTCCTGCGTCGACAACGGCTTCTCCTCGGTGATGATCGACGGCTCGCACCTCTCTTACGATGAAAATGTTGCCTTGACCAGGAAGGTCGTAGAATACGCTCACCAGTTCGACGTAACGGTCGAAGGCGAACTCGGAGTTCTGGCGGGCATTGAGGACGATGTCCAGGCGGAAAAGTCAACCTACACCAAGCCCGAGGAGGTCGAGGATTTCGTCAGGAAGACCGGCGTCGACTCGCTGGCGATCTCCATCGGCACCTGCCACGGGGCATTCAAATTCAAGCTGAAAGACGGCGAAGAAGCGCCGCCGTTGCGTTTTGATATCCTCGAAGAGATCGAGAAGCGTATTCCGGGATTCCCGATCGTTCTGCACGGTGCCTCGAGCGTGGTTCAGGATTACGTCGCCCTGATCAATAAGTATGGCGGCAAGATGGAAGGCGCGATCGGCGTCTCAGAGGACCAGCTGCGCCGGGCTGCGAAGAGTGCGGTCTGCAAGATCAATATCGATTCTGACGGGCGCCTGGTCGTGACCGCCAAAGTCCGTGAGTACCTGGCCAACAATCCGGGCGAATTCGACCCGCGCAAGTACCTCGGGGCCGCTCGCAAAGAGCTGACCGAACTGCTCAAGCACAAGAACGCGACTGTTCTGGGAAGTGCCGGCAAGGCGTAAACGAAAGCCGCACGTGAGGCGCGGCTTTAAATGCGAACAATCGGTGACAGTTACCTGACCCCATCCGTTGTGATGGTAACAAGGTAACTGTCGCCTTTTTTATTTTCCTTTGCCGTGGTCTGTCATGGGCAGAGGGATAAACGTCACATCCAGTTCGAGTCGTTCACCTTCACGTTCAATCGTCAATTTAGACTGGTCGCCGCTGACATGTTGTTTGACTGCGTAGATGAGGTCGAAGTTCTCTTTGATTTCAGCGTCGTCAAGTGCGACGATGATATCCCCCTCTGCAACGCCGGCGATGGCGGCCGCCGAGTTCGGTACAACGGCTTCGACAACCACCTTGCCTTCCTCTTCCTTCATGCGTACGCCGAGCTTGACGCGCTCGCCGGGCAGTTTCTCGTATTCCGTGTAGGCCAGGTAGTCATAGGGGACCATCGGGAAAGTTGGCAGATCGACATCCATGAGCTTGTCCTGAAGTTCGGTCGGCACGACCAGCTCAAGGCTGCCGACCAGAACATAGGATGTCGGCATGCGGCGGTAAACGCGCCTTGGTATGCCAAAGCCGTGGCGTACGTGATAACCGCCGGCAATCACCACCATGCGATGTTCTTGCCCCTTGTCAGCCATGTGCGCAACGATGCTTTCCGCCATGCTTTCGTCCCAGAGGGTCTGGACGCGCAGAAAGGCTTCGAGCATTTTCGGACCCTGACCATGCCCGGCGTATATAGATTCGATCATGGCCTTGTGGTAGCGGTCTTTAAAATCCATTTCCGGCAACTGCGTGCGGGTCTCTTCGTCAAGTTCAGCCAGGTCATGCATGCCAACTTTTTGGCGGAGCTCCCTGCTGACATTGATGCCGACCACAGGAATTTTCGCTTCGCGTGCGTAGTGCAGGATCTCTGAATAGTAGGCAAAATCCATCTGCCAGTTGCTGTACCAGTCAGAGTCCTTGAGAAATTCCTTTTCACTCAATTCGCCAGCCACCCACTTGTCGAGGACATCCTGATGACCACTATTAAACATCTCCATGCCCAGGCTGACCTGGCCCGGGTAGCGATCCGCGACAGCTTTCAGGACCTGCAACTCCTGTCTATGTGACGCCGGGTTGTCGTGGGTTTCACCGACATAGATGATGCGGGCATCGGTGATCGCTGCAGCCATCTGTTCTGCAGTGACCTTGACCCCGGTTGGCAGGTGGACAATGTCACCGACCGCCGGATTGTATTCGGAGTAGGGGTTTTCAGGATTGCCGATCGGTTGCTGGGTCATGGTGCAGGCCGTCAGGGTCAAAAAAAACAGACCCGAGAGAAGTGTCAGGGGGATACCTAGTCGTTTCATTATCATCGCCGTTGAATATGAAGTTGGTTGCCAGTTCGTTTATCAATCAACCATAAATATACATCATTACCATATTCTGGGAAAACTGATTTGACCCATGGTCCTTTTTCAGTTGACAATCAGGACGGTAAAGGGCGAAAAGAGCAGGATATTTAGCGCTTTTAGATGAAGATTCATCCAGGGTCAGGAAGGAACTTTAAAATGAGTAAAGTCATGATTATCGGTGCCGGTGGCGTTGGCCGGGTTGTTGCCCACAAATGTGCGCAGCGCACAGATATCTTTTCATCGATTACGCTGGCATCCCGCACCCGTTCAAAGTGTGATGCGATCGCTGCGGAAATCACAAATGCCGAGATCAAGACAGCGCAGGTTGATGCCGACAAGGTTCCTGAATTGACTGCGCTGCTGCAGAAGGAACAACCCAAACTGGTGATCAACGTGGCGCTGCCCTACCAGGATCTGACAATCATGGATGCCTGCCTGGCCGCAGGTGTCGATTATCTTGATACGGCCAACTACGAACCGCTCGATACGGCGAAGTTCGAATACCGTTGGCAGTGGGATTATCATGATCGCTTCCGCGAGAAAGGCCTGATGGCACTGCTCGGCAGCGGTTTTGATCCCGGCATGACCAACGTCTATACTGCTCTGGCGGCAAAGAACTACCTGGATGAGGTCCAGGAGATCGACATTATCGACGCCAACGCCGGCAGCCACGGCCAGCCTTTTGCCACCAACTTCAACCCGGAAATCAATATCCGCGAAGTTACAGCGCCCTGCCGTCACTGGGAAAACGGCGACTGGGTGGAAACCAAAGCCTTGGCCACCCGGCGCCTGTTCGACTTCCCCGGCGGAGTTGGGCCGATGAATATCTACCGCATGTACCACGAGGAGATGGAGTCGCTGGTCAAACATATCCCGACGATCAAGAAGGCCCAGTTCTGGATGACCTTCTCCGACAATTATCTCAAGCATCTTGAGGTTCTGCAAAACGTTGGCATGACCCGCATTGACGAGGTCGAATACCAGGGCCAGAAGATCGTGCCGCTGCAGTTTCTCAAGGCGGTCCTGCCCGACCCCGGCTCGCTCGGCCCGTTGACCAGGGGCAAAACCTGTATCGGCGTGATTGCCCGTGGCCTCAAGGACGGTGAGCGCAGGCAGGTCTATATCTACAATATCTGTGACCATGAGCAGTGTTACGAGGAGGTCAACTCCCAGGCGATCAGCTACACCACCGGCGTGCCGGCCGTGGTCGGCGGCATCATGATGCTGACCGGGCGATGGCACAAGCCCGGGGTGTGGAACATGGAGCAGTTCGACCCCGAGCCGTTCCTCGCCGAGGTCGGTCCGATGGGCTTGCCGCATGTTGTGATTGAAAACGGATACTGGCCGCCGCTTTAAAGCTTTTTGCCACCAGGGCACAAAGACACAAAGAACGGATATTTGTCTAAATGGTAACTTTGTGATCTTGGTGCCTTGGAGTCTTTGTGGCCAACAAGAGGTTTATCTTTGATCGGTATCGACATCCCGAAGATTCTTGAGCTGGCACCGTCCCCGGCTTACGTCGTCGACCTGGGCCGCTTGCGGCATAACCTGGCGATCCTCGACGAGGTGCAGCAGCGCAGCGGGGCGAAGGTCCTGATGGCGCTCAAGGCGTTTGCCATGTGGAGTACTTTCCCGCTGATCCGGGAGACTCTGCTGGGCGTGTGCGCCTCGTCGCCGTGGGAGGCCCGCCTGGGGCGGGAGACTTTTGGTGGCGAGGTTCACTCCTTTGCCGCAGCATTCAAGGAGAGGGACATCGTCGAGCTCCTGTCGATCTCCGATCACCTGGTGTTCAATTCCTTTGGTCAACTGGAGCGTTTCCGCCCGTTGTGGGAGAAAGAGCAGGGCAGGGTGTCGATTGGCCTGCGAGTCAATCCCGAACACTCCGAAGGACACACGGAAATTTACGATCCCTGTGCCAGGAATTCCCGGCTCGGCATTCCGCGCCGGGAGTTCGATGGCAAATCAATGGCGGGGGTGGATGGGCTGCATTTTCACACTCTCTGCGAGCACCTCTTTGAACCGTTGGCCAGGACCGCGAAAGTTTTCGAGGAGCAGTTCGGCGAATTTCTGCCGGGCATGAAATGGCTCAATTTCGGCGGCGGCCATCATATTACCCGTGAAGGTTATGATCTCGACGGGTTGGTTGCCCTGATCAAATACTTCAGGGAGAAGTACAAGGTTGAAGTCTACCTCGAGCCCGGTGAAGCCGTTGTCATAGGCACCGGCCTGCTGGTCGGCGAGGTGCTGGACGTGGTGCCGAACGAGATCGAGACGGCGATTCTCGATGTGTCGGCGACCTGTCACATGCCTGACATCCTGGAGATGCCATACCGACCTGAAATCCTCGGTGGGTATGACCCGGGCGTCAAGGAATTCACCTACCGCCTTGGTGGGCCGTCATGCCTGGCCGGTGATATCATCGGCGACTGGTCGTTTGAAAAACCACTGGCCCCCGGCGACCGACTGGCGTTTCTCGACATGGCCCATTATACAATGGTCAAAACGACGACGTTCAATGGTATTCAGCACCCGTATCTGTGTATGTACGAACCGGATGTGAGTAGTTTGCGTGTGGTGCGCTCCTTTGACTACGAGGATTTTCGCAATCGCCTTTCGTGAATTCGGGGCAAGTTTTAGAAGGATATTGAGAATCCAGTATCAAGTATCCAGAATTCAGTAGGAAAACAGCAAATTGTGTGGCCGGGTTTATATCTGAATCCTTGACACTGAATTCTGAATACAAAGAGAGGTAAATTCATGGAGCGCTGGACCACAAAACAGGCCGCCAAAGTCTACAATATCGACAACTGGGGAGACGGGTTTTTCTCAATCAATCGCCGCGGGCACGTCTGTGTGCACCCTTCGCCTCACTCGAAATATGCTATCGATCTGCGAACGCTGATGGACGACCTGGTCAAGCGCAAGATCAAGCCGCCGATCCTGCTACGTTTCATGAACGTCCTGAAAGGCAGGATCGATGCGATCAACCGCGCCTTTGACTATGCCATCGAGGAGTATGACTACCCGGCCGGCTACCAGACCTTTTTCCCGATCAAGGTCAACCAGCAGCGCCAGGTGGTCGAAGCGATCACCGAGTTCGGCAAGAAACACAACATCGGTCTCGAAGTCGGCTCGAAGCCGGAGCTGGTCGCAGCGATTTCTTTTGCCACCGGCAAAAAGCTGCAGATCATCTGCAATGGCTACAAGGACAACGATTACATTGAGACCATCCTCTATGCCAACAAGATCGGCTACGACATCACCATCGTCGTCGAGAAGCTCTTCGAGCTGGAAAAAATCATTGCCATGTCGGAGCAGACCGGGATCAAACCGAAGCTTGGCATCCGGGTCAAACTTTCTTCAAAGGGAACCGGCAAGTGGGCCACCTCCGGCGGCAGCGACGCCAAGTTCGGACTGAAAATTTCCGAACTGCTTGCTGCTATCGAGCTGCTCAAGGAACACAAACTACTTGGACAAGTCAAACTGTTGCACTTCCACATTGGCAGCCAGATTACCAAGATCGACAAGATCAAGAACGCACTGGTCGAGGGGGCGCGCATCTATGCCGAAATGAAGAAAATGGGCGTCGGGCTGGAGTATCTTGATGTCGGCGGTGGATTGGGGGTTGATTATGACGGTTCCAAGTCGAGCTACTTCTCGAGCGTCAATTATTCGATCGAAGAATATGCCAACGACGTTATCTACCAGGTGAAGAATATCTGTGATGCTGCCGGGGTGCGCTGCCCGAATATTATTTCCGAATCGGGTCGCGCCATCGTTGCGCACTACTCGGTGCTGGTCACCAACATCCTCAACACCAACACCCAGAACGCCTTGCCTGACTACGATGACGTGCTTGAGGACACCGCAAAGCTCTCGCCGACCGTAAAAAAACTCTATGATATCTACAAAAGCCTGGACCGGCATTCGCTGCGCGAGGATTACCATGACACCCTGCAGCTGATCCAGGAGGCTGTCAGCCTGTTCAACCTCGGCTACCTGAACCTGCACGAAAGAGCCCTGGCCGAGTGGCTCTGCAACAAGATCTTTCTCGAAATTAACGAGATAGTCGGGCGCTTAAAGGATGTCCCGGATGATCTGCAGAATTTCCAGTTGAGCCTGCGCCAGACCTATTTCGCCAACTTCTCGCTGTTCCAGTCGGTCCCCGATTCATGGGCGATCGACCAGCTGTTCCCGATCATGCCGCTGCAGAGGCTCAGCCAGAAACCGGACGTCATGGCGACCGTCGCCGACATCACCTGTGACTCCGACGGTGAGGTGAACAGCTTTGTCGGCGAAAACGGGCGCACCAAGTTCCTGCCGCTGCACAAGGTCCAGAGCGATGAAGAATACTATATCGGTTTCTTCATGATCGGTGCCTACCAGGAGATCCTCGGTGACATGCACAACCTGTTTGGCGATACCAACGCCGTGCATATCACCTTCAACAAGAAAACCAATTACATAATCGATACGGTAATCCAGGGCGATGCGACCTGGGAGAGCCTCAAGTACGTGCAGTACCAGGGGCCCGAGATCCTCAAGCACGTGCGCGACAATCTGGAGAAGCGGGTTGCCTTGCGCAAAGTCTCCTTCGAGGAGACCAGCCATTTTATCGAACTGCTTGACAAGATGTTGATGTCTTATACGTATTTGGGAGAATAGGGCGAAGCTGAAAGCTTCGCCGGAACGAGGAACGCGGTACGTGGAACGCGGGAAACCATCAAAAACGGGGACACTTTATTTCAAAGTGTCCCCGTTTTAGTTTGCAGATTGTGATTTTCGCGTCCCGCGCTACGCGTCCCGCGTCCCGGCCTTTCGTTCATTCATGACCTTGTAAGCACAAAATTGACCGCACATGGTGCAGGCTCCATGCTCTTCATCAACCCCCGATTCGGCACGCAGACGACGGGCTTTCTCGGGGTCTATGGCGAGGGCGAACTGCCCTTCCCAGTCAAGCGCTTTGCGGCATTTAGCCATGGCGATGTCTTTTTCGATTGCACCGGGGACTCCCTTGACAATATCGCCGGCATGGGCGGCGATGCGGCTGGCCATGACCCCTTCGTGGACATCTTCCACGGTCGGCAGGCGCAGGTGCTCGCTGGCGGTGACGTAACAGAGGAAGTCGGCACCCGCGGCAGCGGCCAGGGTGCCGCCGATAGCGCAGGTGATATGGTCGTAGCCCGGAGCGATATCAGTCACTAACGGTCCGAGGACATAGAAGGGGGCGCCATGGCAGAGGCGTTTCTGCAGCTGGATGTTGGCCTCGATCTGGTTCAACGGGACATGTCCAGGCCCCTCGATCATGACCTGTACGCCGGCTTTCCAGGCGCGTTGGGCCAGTTCGCCCAGCAGGATCAGTTCGTGGATCTGGGCGCGGTCGGTGGCGTCGGCCAGGCAGCCGGGGCGGAAGCCGTCGCCCAGCGAAAGGGTCGCGTCGTAAGGTTTTACGATCTCCAGAAGGCGGTCGAAATGTTCGAACAGAGGGTTCTCGGCGTTGTTATGGGTCATCCACTCGACGGTGAAGGAGCCGCCGCGTGAGACCACCTCCATGATGCGACCCTCGTTGTCCATCCGCTCGACCGTGGCCCGGGTCACGCCGCAGTGCACGGTGATGAAGTCGACGCCGTCATCGAGGTGCTTGACAATGCCATCGAAGATTTCGTCGACGGTCATGTCGACCATCGCCTTGCCCCTGCGGGTCACGGTATCGACGGCGGCCTGGTAAAGCGGGACCGAGCCGATGCAGGCGGTGGTCTCGTTGATGATCGCGGCACGGATTTCATCGATCGGCCCGCCGGTGGACAGGTCCATGATCGCATCGGCACCTGCGGCCACCGCGACGCGGGCCTTTTCCAGTTCCTTGTCAATGCTGGTGTCGTCTTTGCTGGTGCCGATGTTGGCATTGACCTTGGTTCGCAGCCCTTTGCCGACTGCGAGGGGGATGCCGTTGCTGTGCAGGTTGTTGTGGCAGATGATCGCCGTACCTTCGGCGATGCGCTGGCGCAGGATCTCCGGGTCAATATTCTCGGCCGCTGCGGCCTGCTTCATCTTGTCGGTGATAACGCCCTGGCGGGCGAATTCGAGTTGGGTCAGATGTCGCTTTGTTTCTTCATGAAACCTCTTTAGGTGAAAGGTGAAAAGTGAAAGGTGAAAAGTGAAATCCGTTTCCTGCTCAGGCAATTTCCCCTTTTTCCTTTTCACTTTTTACGGCCTCAGCGCCTGCAAAATGATTGATCGGCCCATGTCCGCCACCGATCGGGTAGGCGAGACGGATCGCCTCATTGATAAAGAGTTTGGCGGACTCAACGGCCCTGATCAGTGGCCGGCCCTGTGCCAGAAAGGTAGCAACTGCGGCCGAATAGGAGCAGCCTGTGCCGTGGGTGTTGACCGTTTCGATCCGTTCTGCCGTGAGTTTCTGTATGGTCTTTCCGGCCAGCAGGAGATCGATGGCGTCCCCTTCGCGGTGGCCGCCCTTGAGCAGGACGTGTCGTGGGCCCATGTCCTGAAGACTCTTCGCCGCCTCTTCCATCTCCTCCAGGGTGCGAATCTTCAGCCCTGTCAAGGCTTCGGCTTCAGGGATATTCGGAGTCAGCAGGTAGGCGTTTGGCAGTAATTCACAGCGTACGGCTTCCATCGCCTCCTGCTCCAGAAGAGCTGCGCCGCCTTTGGCGATCATCACCGGGTCGACCACACTGAGCAGCGTGTATTTGCTGATGAGTGCCGAGACCGCAGTAACGATTTCGGCGCTGTAGAGCATACCGGTTTTGATCGTGTCGGTGCCGATGTCGTCAAGAACCACCTCGACCTGTTTGGTGATGAACTTTGCCGAGGCAGGCAAGAGGTCGTGGACGCCGAGGGTATTCTGCGCGGTCAGGACCGTGATGGCGCTGGTCCCGAATGAGCCGAGCAGGGCGATCGTCTTCAGGTCTGCCTGGATCCCTGCGCCGCCGCCGGAATCGGAGCCGGCGATTGTCAGTACCCGGGTTGATTGGTGCGCCTGCCTGGCGTTGAATAGCAGGGACAGCTCTTTTGCCGCCAGAGCGGGATTCGGGTCGTCGGCGATTGTCGATACGACAGCCAGGGCGTCAGCGCCGGCTGCAATGGCTTCGGCACCGTTCATCCAGCCGATGCCGCCAATCGCAACCAGCGGGATCTTGACTGCCATGCGCACCTTGCGCAGGGTTTCGACCCCGATCAGCTCCGCATCATCCTTGGTGCTGGTCGGGAAGATGCTGCCGACCCCGATGTAATCGGCCCCGGCCACTTCGGCCTTGAGGGCCTGGTCAACGGTGCGGGTGGAGACGCCTATCAGCTTGCCCGGACCGAGCCGTTTGCGAGCGTCGTGCACCGAACCATCTGCCTGGCCCAGGTGGACTCCATCGGCGCAACACGCCTGCGCCAGTTCGGGGTTGTCATTGACCAGGAAGGTTGCACCGGCCTCTTTGCACAAATGCGCGAGCTGGCGGGCCAGGTTGACCTGGGCATCAAAAGAGCGTTGCTTGTCCCGGTACTGTACAATCCTGACTCCACCGCGCAACCCATCCCTGACAGTATTCAGGATGTGCTCCTCGGACCCTTGCGGAGTAATCAGATAGAGACCCTGGATCATATTCTTAACCTCAGTGAAAGGGGAAAAGTAAAAGGTGAAAAGAAAGAATCCTTTCCCTTTTTACATTTTTCTGATTACTGAACAAAAAAAGCGCCCGGCTGGTGCCACGGCGCTCTACCCGGTGTCGGGTGTGCTCGTTGCTGTCCAGTCCGCTTCCCTCCGCCGGTATGATCCGGATCAGGTTCCAAGGGTCGTTTCGCCACGAGACGAAACTCTCAGTAATCTTCTACTCCCCTAGCGGTGGTACAGGTGTTTGCAAAGCATTCCGAACCGGAAAAATCCCATGATGCGAGCACATGCAGGTTCTCCCGTTATCGGCTAACGAACAGCGTAGAATATTGATCGATCGGCTGTCAACTTTTAAAGCGGAGATTGGTAGTCGGGGGCTGGGGGCTGGTATGATGCCGGGACTCGAGCTCGGGGGCTGGAAACTGGATTGGGGACTGGGGCTTGGTTCAAAGTTTTTGCCAGCCCCTAGCCTCCAGCTCCCAGCCCCTGCCGTTAAACCTCTGCTTTTAAAACTTTACAGCTTTCGAAGCCACATGATTTAATACTTCCCTCTGATTTCGGATAAATCCTTATGGAGTTGTTTATGTCTGCACCTCGTCCGACCCATGCTGAGATTGATCTTGCTGCCCTGGGGCACAATTTCCAGGAGGTCCGGCGTACCGTCGGTGATGATTGCGATATCCTGGCCGTGGTCAAGGCCGATGCCTACGGCCATGGTGTCGCAGGGATTGCTCCGGCCCTTGCCGGTGCAGGTGCCGACATCTTCGGTGTCGCCCTCGTCGAAGAGGGGGGAGAGCTGCGCAGGCTGAACATTGAACAGCCAATCCTCGTCCTTGGCAGCGCTTTCCCGGGCCAGGAAAATGACATTCTGGAGCATCATCTGACTCCCGTTATCTATGATCTGGACTGTGCGCGGCGGTTGGATGGTTTTGCCTGCAACGCCGGCCGAACCATCGATTACCACCTCAAGGTTGATACCGGGATGGGTCGGTTGGGTTTCCGGGTTGAATTGCTCGACGAAGTGCTCGCGGTCCTGAAAAATCTGAAAAGCCTGAACATGGTCGGACTCATGAGTCACCTGGCCGTGGCCGATGAGCCTGAGCGCCCGTTGACCGCTATACAGTTCCAGTCTTTTGCCGAGGTGATCGCCAGAGTGGCAGGGCATGGGTTCAACCCCCGCTATCGTCACATCGCCAACAGTGCCGGGATTTACAGTCGCGATCTTGCCGGGTGCAACCTGGTCCGGCCGGGGATTTGCCTCTATGGCGGATTGACCGGCGGCCCTTACGCAGGAACTGTCACCCAGCAGCCGGTCATGCATTTTCTCAGTCAGGTCGCCCAGGTCAAGGATATCCCTCCCGGGGGCGGGGTCTCCTATGGCCACCGGTTCGTGGCCTCGCGTCAGTCCCGGATCGCCGCGATACCGGTTGGTTATGCCGATGGTTACAACCGCCTGCTGACCAATCGAGGCGAGGTCCTGGTCCGCGGCCGCAGGGCTCTGGTCGCCGGGACGGTTTGTATGGACTGGATTCTCGTCGATGTTACCGATCTCCCCGATGTCCAGGTGGGTGATCGTGTGACCCTGCTCGGCCGTGATGGTGATGAATTCATCAGCGCCGAAGAGTGGGCGGACAAGATCGGTTCGATTACCTACGAAGTTTTCTGCGGCATCAGCAAGCGGGTGCCGAGGATGTATGTTGATTCCGGCGCAAAAGGGTAAAATTTAAGACTGTCTGATTACATGAATATGATTAACCAGCCGCCATCCCCCAGTCCCCAGCCCCTAGCCTCCGCCTTTATATCCCTTGATCTCGGCACAACCACCCTGTCGGGAGCGATGATCGATGCGACGGGCAGGGTTCTGGCAACAGCGATGGCCCTTAATCCCCAGCTGGAACTTGGTGTCGATATCCTTGCGCGCCTCAATGCGGCGCTGAACGGACAGGGCGAGAGGCTGCAGGCCCTCCTCGTCAATGAGCTGCGTCGCCTGGTTAGCCTGCTGCTCGATGAATCAGGGCGTTCACCGGAAGATGTCATCGGTATCGCTGCTGCGGGAAACCCCGGTATCTCCTGCCTGCTCCGCAATCTACCGGTTGATCCGTTGCTCTTCCCCCCCCACAAACCACCATTCAGAGACCTGGTCAGAATTTCCCCTGATGAGATTGACATCGGTTTGTCTCGCCATATGGAATTGTTGCCGCTGGTTTCCGGCTTCGTTGGCGGTGACCTGATTGCCTGCTTGTTGGCTATGGGTGATCAGAAGCCGGGTACGTTGCTAATCGATCTGGGCACCAATGCCGAGCTAGCCCTCTGGGATGGCCGTCGCTGGCTGGTTACGTCGGCTGCTGCCGGCCCGGCGTTCGAAGGGGGCAATATCAGTAGCGGGATGATTCACTCCGAAAGAGCCGTGACCGACGTTCACCTGGTGGGCGATCGTCTGGAATTGACCGTCGCCGGCGGTGGTCAGCCCCGCGGCCTGTGCGGCAGCGGCCTGGTCGCGTTAATTGCTGCAGCGCGCCAGGGTGGGTTGATCGACGAGACTGGTCGTATCCTGTCACCGGACGAGGTCGAGACCAATTTGAGCCGCTACCTGGTTGAAAAAGATGGCGCGATGGCGATCTGTTTTTCTCGGACTGTTGCGGGGGAACTGCTGTTGACGCAAGTGGACCTGCGCGGTTTGCAGCTGGCCAAGGGAGCGGTGCACGCCGGGGCTTCCGTGCTCCTCGAACAAACCGGGATTCCAGCCGGAGATATAGAGCAGGTCTTCCTGACCGGAGCTTTGGGGACTTCTCTAAGCGTAGACACCCTGAAAATGGTTGCCTTGCTGCCTGAGCCCATGTTAGATAAAACCTCCTTTATGGCCAACGGGGTGCTGGCCGGTTTGCAGGCCCACCTGATGGGAAATGAACGTCAAAAGCGGTTGGATAGATTGGTGGCTAAAATCCAACCTTTCCCGCTGTCCGGGACACCGGCTTTTGAGAAGCATTTTCTGACGGCTTTAAACTTTTGAGGATATCGACAAATCACAATAGTTAACGCGAAAGCTCAAAGGGTTTAAGCGAGGGCGCAAAGGGAAATTCATTATAGTATCCTTGGTGCTTTTGCGTTAATTTAACCACCCATTCAAGAGGTTCTGCCATGGCTGTTATCAAACGAGCGTTAATCAGTGTTTCCGACAAAACCGGCATCGTTGAGCTTGCCGAAGGCTTGAGCAAGTTCGGTGTTGAAATCCTTTCCACGGGGGGCACCGCGAGCATGATGCGGGACGCCGGGCTTGAGGTGAAGGACGTCTCAGAACACACCGGCTACCCGGAAATGCTTGACGGTCGCGTCAAGACATTGCACCCGAAAATTCACGGTGGCTTGCTCGGCCTGCGCGACAACCCGGCCCACGTGGCCAAGATGGCCGAACATGACATCACGCCGATTGACATGGTGGTGGTTAATCTCTACCCCTTTGAAGCAACTGTCGCCAACCCCGAATGCACCCTCGAGGACGCCATCGAGAACATCGATATCGGTGGCCCGACCATGCTACGTAGCGCCGCCAAGAACAACCAGTCGGTAACAGTGGTGGTTGACCCGGCCGATTATGCTGTCGTCCTCGATGAAATGAACGCCAATCATGGTGAGGTCTGCCGTGAAACCAACTTTCGCCTGGCACTGAAAGTCTACCAGCGCACCGCAGCCTACGATGCCGCCATCTCCAACTGGCTCGGCAAGCGGGTTGATGCAGAGAGCGCCGACTTCCCGAGCGCTTTGACCTTCCAGTACCAGCGCACCGAGATCATGCGCTACGGTGAGAATCCGCATCAGAAGGCGGCCTTCTACGTCGAAAGCGATCTCCAGGAAGCCTCGATCGCTACAGCCCGGCAGCTGCAGGGTAAGCAGCTCTCCTACAACAATATCGCCGATACTGACGCCGCCCTCGAGTGCGTCAAGCAGTTCAGTGACGGCCCGGCCTGTGTTATCGTCAAACACGCCAATCCCTGCGGTGTCGCTTATGGCGACAACCTGCTCGATGCTTACCAGCGCGCCTTCAGCACCGATACCGAATCGGCTTTCGGCGGCATCATTGCCTTTAACCGTGAGCTCGATGCGGCGACGGCCCAGGAGATTGTCGACAAGCAGTTCGTCGAGGTCATCATTGCGCCGAAGGTTGCTGCCGGAGTGAGCGAGATTATCGCTGCGAAGAAGAACGTCCGCCTGCTCGAATGCGGCGAATGGCCGGCACAGCCGGCAGCCCGTCTCGATCTGAAACGGGTCAACGGCGGTATGCTGGTGCAGGACCTTGACCTCGATCTGACCGGGGAACTGAAGGTGGTCAGCAAGCGCCAGCCGACCGCAGCCGAGATGAAGGATATGCTCTTCACCTGGCGGGTCTCCAAGTTCGTCAAGTCCAATGCGATTGTCTACGGCAAGGACTGCATGACGATCGGTGTCGGCGCCGGTCAGATGAGCCGGGTCAACTCGGCGCGGATCGCCGCGATCAAGGCTGAACATGCAGGGCTCGAACTCAAGGGCGCTGTGATGGCCTCCGATGCCTTCTTCCCGTTCCGTGACGGGATCGACAATGCTGCCGCTGTCGGTATCAGCGCGGTCATCCAGCCGGGTGGTTCGATCCGTGATGAAGAGGTGATTGCCGCCGCTGACGAACACGGTATGGCGATGGTCTTTACCGGGATGCGGCATTTCAGACATTAAGGGCAGGGGCTGGGGACTGGGGGCTGGGGACTGGTAAAACACTAACCCCCAGCCCCCAGTCCCCAGCCTCCGCTTCACAGGAAGGTATTGAGATGAAGATTTTAGTCGTCGGTGGTGGTGGTCGTGAGCACGCGTTGGTCTGGAAGATCGCGCAGTCACCACTGGCGGAAACGATTTACTGTGCTCCTGGGAATCCGGGGATTGCCAACTTGGCTGACTGCGTGCATATCCCGGCGGATGATATCGAGGCCCTGCTGGATTTCGCCCAGGCCGAAAAAATCGATCTGACCGTGGTCGGCCCCGAGGTGCCCCTGACTATGGGTATCGTCGACCGCTTCCAGGCTTTCGGACTGGAGATCTTCGGCCCGAATCAGTCCGCCGCGCGGATCGAGGGGAGCAAGAGCTTTTCCAAAGACCTGATGAAGAAATACGCCATCCCGACGGCCGCTTATGAAACCTTCACCGACCGTGATGCTGCTGTCGCCTACATCAAGGCGCAGGGTGCACCGATCGTGGTCAAGGCCGACGGTCTTGCCGCTGGCAAAGGCGTGATAGTGGCCATGTCGGAAGAGCAGGCGATTGCCGCTGTTGATGACATCATGCTCGACAAGGTGTTCGGTGCCGCTGGCGCCAGTGTCGTGATCGAGGAATTCATGGATGGCGAGGAAGCGTCCTTCTTCGCCTTCACCGACGGCCAGAATATTCTGCCATTGGCTTCATCGCAGGACCACAAACGGGCTTTCGACGATGATGAAGGACCGAACACCGGCGGCATGGGGGCCTATTCGCCGGCCCCGGTGGTAACGGCAGCGCTGCACGACGAGATCGTCGAAACGATCGTCAAGCCGACTATTGCCGGGATGGCCAGCGACGGCTGTCCTTACAGCGGTATACTCTATGTCGGATTGATGATCAAGGACGGCAAGCCGCGGGTCGTCGAGTACAATGCCCGGTTCGGTGACCCGGAAGCCCAGCCGCTGCTCATGCGCATGAAATCCGACATCGTTCCGGTCCTGCAGGCTTGCGCTCGCGGCAACCTCGACCAGGACTCCATCGAATGGCACGATAAGGCCGCAGTCTGCGTGGTCATGGCTTCGGGAGGCTACCCGGCATCCTACGACAAGGGCTTCGAGATCACCGGACTGGATGCTGTGCTGGCAATGGATGATGTCTATGTCTTCCATGCCGGGACCAGTTTCCAGGATGGCAAAATTGTCAACACCGGCGGCCGTGTCCTCGGGGTCACAGGGCTCGGCACCTCCGTTGCTGAAGCAATCGAATGCGCCTACAGCGCAGTCGACAGGATCAATTGGAAGGGTGTACATTTTCGCAAGGATATCGGTCAAAAAGCACTGAACCGATGACGGTAAAAAGGAAAAAGTAAAATGTAAAAGGTCCGAGGTCGGTTCACTTTTTACTTTCCCATTTCACGAGGTTTTCTTATGAGTGACAAACCATTGGTTGGCATCCTGATGGGCAGCGACAACGACTACGAGATCATGAAAGAGACCGCGCTGGCCCTGGGCCAGTTCAGTATCCCGTTCGAAATGACCGTATCGAGTGCCCATCGCACCCCGGAACGTACTGCGAAGTTTGTCCGTGAAGCAAGGGGGCGCGGCATCAAGGTCTTGATCGCCGGGGCCGGCGCGGCTGCTCATCTGGCCGGAGTGGTGGCGGCCGAAACCACGCTGCCGGTGATTGCCGTACCGATCGATGCAACTTCGCTCAACGGTCTCGATGCCCTGCTGGCGATGGTACAGATGCCAGCCGGTATCCCTGTGGCAACCATGGCGATCGGCAAGGCCGGAGCCCGCAACGCCGGAATCTTCGCTGTACAGATTCTGGCGGTTGACGACGCAGAGCTTGGCGCAAAACTGGTGCAGTTCAAGGCCGACATGGCGAAAGGCGTCGAAGCCAAGGCCGAGGCTCTGGACAGGAAGTTGGCGGCGGATTTCGGCTGACGCTCGTAGATCCCGCCTTTGGCGCTATCCATACGGCTGTCGCCTTGTGTCTTTGCGTATATGCACAGTTTCGAATTGTACTTACCCGTCTTGACACAAGAAGAAGGGTCGTATTACCTTGAACAAGCTGGCTGTCGTATCATAATAGTGGCCTGTTACTGATCCGACAGCATAAATTTTTGAGGGTGTTGGCCTGCGAGGTCTTCTCCCTCTTTTCAGGAGTAAACAATTTGAGTCAACAACAGAGTTTCACCGACCAGCTTTGGGACTTTTTCTGCTCCCTGAAGCTGGCAATCATTACGCTAATTCTGCTTGCGATGACCTCGATCATCGGTACGGTCATCCAGCAAAACAAGTCTCCTCAGGAGTACATGCAGATTTACGGCATGAGCGAGTCGACCTACAAGACGCTGAATGCCTTGCAGTTTTTCGATATGTATCACTCTTACTGGTTCCTGTCCCTGCTGGGGATCTTTGCCGTCAACCTGATCTGCTGTTCGATCAAGCGCCTGCCGCGTATCATCAAGGTGGTTCGCGAACCGGTCTTCAAAGCTGATGACGGCCTGTT
Organism: uncultured delta proteobacterium; assembly: GCA_963825575.1. Taxonomy (GTDB): domain Bacteria; phylum Desulfobacterota; class Desulfuromonadia; order Desulfuromonadales; family BM103; genus JAFDBW01. Next base: position 72,072 of record CAWGUB010000009.1, on the reverse strand, counting down.
CCGGACCTTTTCCAGTCGTGAAGAGATCGTTGCGGAAGGCACTGTCGAGAGTGTGCGCGACAAGATCGTTGCCGTGCTCGGCCAGAAGTTTGCCAAGCCGGTGATCACCGATGAGGATGGCAAGGCCTATCTTTTCTCCCAAAAAGGCGCTTTTTCCCGCTTTGGGGTTTATGTTACGCACACTTCAATCCTGATTATCTTCCTCGGCGCCATGATCGGCAACGTCTGGGGCTTCAAGGCGTATGTCAATATCACCGAGGGCCAGTCGATCAACTCGATCTGGCTGCGAGGCAGCCAAGTGCCGTTCCCGATCGGGTTCGAAGTACGCTGTGATAACTTTGAGGTCGAATTCTACGAAGGCGGCGGTCGCCCCAAGGAGTACAGCAGCGATCTGGTGGTTCTGGAGAACGGCCGGGAAGTCATGAAAAAAACCATCGAGGTCAATCATCCTCTGACCTACAAGGGACTGACCTTCTACCAGTCAAGCTACGGTACGGCCGGTGACCCGGTCTATCGCTTCCGCGTCAAGCATCGCGAAACGGGCGAGACGGTCGATGTTGTCGGCAAACAGGGCAAACGGCTGAGTCTGCCCGGTGGCGCGTCGCTGATCCCGATGGGCTATGCCGAGAATTACCAGAACTTCGGCCCTGCCACCCAGGTCAGGATCGATACCGGCAAGCAGCAGGGTACACCGTTTCTGGTTTTTAAGGATTTCCCGCAGTTTGACGAAAGACGAGGCGGCGATTACGGGGTCAACATGTTGGATGTCCAGCAGGTATATTATACCGGCCTGCAGGTCGCCAAAGATCCCGGGGTCTGGGTGGTCTGGCTCGGCTGCCTGCTGCTGGTGCTCGGCTCCTGCGGTGCTTTCTTCCTTTCCCACCGGCGCATCTGGGTGACTATCCAGCCGCTGGAGAAGGGGATCGGCGTCAAACTCGGTGGTAATGCCCACCGTAACCAGCCGGCGTTTACACTGTTCTTTGACGAACTGAAAAAAGACCTTGACGACGCGTTGTCGTCATAACGGAGGAAACATGGATAGCTCACTATTATTCAATATCACAACGATCGCCTACTTTGCCGCCATGGTGGTCTTCATCGTCTATCTGACCTCCAAAAACGACGCGATCGGTTTTGGCGCCACGCTGATCTGCTGGGTCGGCTTTATCGCCAACACTGGTGCGATCGGCATGCGCTGGTACGAGGCCTACGCCATGGGTTATGAGCAGGCGCCGCTCTCCAACCTCTACGAGTCGGTGGTCTTCTTCGCCTGGTCGATTCTGCTCATCTACCTGCTGTTTGACCTGAAATACAAGCAGCGTTCAATCGGCGCCTTCGTCATCCCGTTTGCTTTTGGTGGCATGATCTGGGCACAGTGGAGCCTTGATGCGACGATCGCCCCGCTGGTGCCGGCGCTGCAGAGCAACTGGCTGACCTATCACGTCATTACCTGTTTTATTGGTTATGCGGCCTTTGCCCTGGCCTGTGGCGTCTCGATCATGTACCTGATCAAGGTCGGCAAGGAGGAGAAGTCCGCCGAAGAGTCGCCGATCGGCGGCCTCCTCGGGGTCTTCCCCAGCACCAAGGTTCTGGACGATCTCAACTACAAGGCAATCATGCTCGGTTTCCCGATGCTGACGCTTGGCATCATCACCGGTGCGGCCTGGGCCAACTACGCCTGGGGTACTTATTGGAGTTGGGACCCGAAGGAAACCTGGAGCCTGATCGTCTGGTTCATCTACGCCGCTTTCCTGCATGCCCGCTTCACCCGCGGCTGGGTCGGTCGACGTGCCGCCTGGCTGTCGATCTTCGGTTTTGCTGCGACGATCTTCTGCTACCTCGGCGTCAACCTGGTGCTCTCCGGCCTGCATTCTTACGGTGGTGGCGGTTAAGATTTTGACCCGGCACGAAAGTGCGGAGTACGAAAAGCTGAAAACAAAACTAAGGGGACACGTATTCGTTACGTGTCCCCGTTGTTGTTCCGGACTGTGATGCGCGGGAGAATGCTGTCGAGTTGTATCAACAGGTCAACTGAGTGTGCATGACTCATTTTTAAGTTCCGTACCTACCGGTTGTTATCGGCCTCATCAGCGTGATCTGGCCACCCCATAATGACAGCACTATGGCGAGGCCCCCTGCAACGGGCCGGCTCGTCTCCTCTGCTTTCCATGAAAGCCATATCCCTTTCGTGAACGTCTATAGCCCTCTGCTAAGAGATGGCATTTTTGCATACTTTTGTTGCCGGACAAAAGTATGGCGTCTGGCGGGACGCGACCCGCCGGTTTTGCTTTCTAGAGGATGGAATTACCAGAGGAGAAAAAATCAAGAAAAGCAAAATCCGGGGGTCGCGCCCCCCGACTGCGCCTTACTCTTTTACTGGCCTAAAAGAGTAAGCAGAAAAAGGCCTGCGCTGCGCTGGGCATGTCTGGTGCGTCAAGGCGGCAACCTCAATCCGGACTGTTCTAATCGATCAAGGGCCCAGCTTTCCCCCGCAGGTGACGAGGCTCTTGAGAGCCTCTCCTTCTCTGGAAGATTGCTTCGCTGGTCATGCTTTTAGGCTTTTCTCTTGTAGGTCACGCAGAAAGGTCAGGCCCTTTGACACAGGGCCGGATCCCATCACAGCAGGTTCTTGAAGTCACAGAAATCAGGCAAAGGAGATGCCCTCCGCAAGGAGAAAGGCATTTTTGCATACTTTTGTTGCCGGACAAAAGCATGGCGTCGGGCGGGACGCGACCCGCCGGTTTTGATTTTGTCTTATAAATCCTGGAGTAAAATAATTTAGGACAACAGATTAACCATCTGTTGTCCTCTCTATGTGCAGTCTAGATGCACTTTTCCAGCAACCTGGTATATACTTGTACCTCTTTGAAAGAAGGTTCTTTTCATGACCTCTCTGCCTGACGAAACCCTGGATGATCTGACCATCGGTGGCCTGAAGATTCTTCAGGCGAAAAACGGTTACCGGTTTTCGCTTGACCCGGTCCTGCTTAACGGGTTCATCTCTGAGGTCAGGGATTGCCGCGTTCTCGATCTGGGCACGGGCAACGGCATTATCCCTCTGCTTTTGTCAGCACGCAACGAGGCCCTGTCAATCGCCGGCGTTGAAGTTCAACAGGCGATGGCAGAACGGGCCGGACGAACAATGGCATTGAACGGGCTGGAGGCGTCAGTCCGGATCATTCAAGGGGATATCCGTGCCCTGCCGTTTGATGGGCTGGAGGCTGCTGCATTTGAAGTTGTGACGGCAAATCCGCCATACCGGGCACCCGATACCGGCCGAGTGGCACCTGATGATGAACGGGGCATGGCGCGCCATGAGCTTGCCGGAGGGCTGGACACCTTCTTGCGGGCGGCCGACTCAATGCTCAAAACTGGCGGCAGTTTTTATGTCGTCTATCTCGCAGAGCGCCTTGCGGAACTGCTGACCGGGATGGCTTCGTTCAAGCTTGAACCGAAACGGCTGCGCTGCGTACATTCCCGTGCCGGGCAACCTGCCAGCCTGGTTTTGGTTGAGGGCCGTAAAAACGGCAGACCGGGCATGCAAGTCGAGTCGCCGTTGGTCGTTTACGAAGGAGAAGGGCGGGATTATACAGACGAGGTTTTGATTATGTATGGGCTCGGAGGTGAAAGGTGAGGGGCAACCACTAACCACTGGCCGCACTCGCCTTCAAAAGCCTCATCTGCTTCTGCAGGAACTTCTCCATCTCATTTTTCAACTCGGTGTCTTCTACGGCACTCAGTAAATCTGCCACCTGCTTCTTTTCGTTGTCATCCAGCTTGACCATGCGCCACGCCGGTGGCGGTTCCACTGGTTTGTCGGGGTGCACGTTGACCTTGCCATGCTTGAGATAGAGGTCCTTGATCGTCGCCTTGCCCAGTTCGGCATTCAACTGGGCGAGGATCTTGGGCTTCATCAGCTGTAATTGCTGCATCCAGGCCGGCTGGTCGACGTTGATTTCCAGGATGTTCTCGCGAATCCTGACCGGGCGTGTGCGGGCGGCGATCTGCGGTCCGACAACGTCGTTCCAGATGATTATTGCCTTGTACTGGTGCAGGCGTTCGTCGAGCCCCAACCCTTGCAACAGCTTGTCGATCAGCTCTCCGGCAAGCGCCGGTTCGCGCATTTTCGGGCGACGTGGTTTCCTCAAGGATGGCTCCGGCGATAGAGGCGGCTGCCGATCATCTGTCCGGCAACGGCCAGGGCGATGGAGAAGGGGATCACCTGCCAGCTGATATTGTTGGTGATCCTGAGACCCACGATAAAAGGGACGGAGAGATGGATGTAGACGAACCAGCGCACCGAATACCTGGGTGATCCCATGCGCAGATAGCCCAGAGGGATATTGCTGAAAAGGGCAAAAAGCAACAGGCTGATTAAAGCGATACTTATGTTGATGTTCAAGAAACTGACCTTTCGGAAGCGATATTATCCAATCAGTCTATGCTTTGCGTTTGTCGGAAGTCAATGGTTCGCGGCGCGTGACGAGTACATTAAAGCTCCAAGTCAAAACCTTATACGCCGCTGATCAGATCCGATCGAATCTGATTAAAGCACAAATTAAATTAACAGGGATAAAAGGGGTGAATATAAAAGTTAAATCAAGACACGAAAGGTTTTTCCCCAAAGATTTCCGCATTCCACGTACCACGAGCCGCGTATCGAACCACCACGGAGAAATTGACACTCTGCACGGCGCGTTGTAGACTCACCAAGTTTATTTTAACCCCGCAAAGTGAGGCCATCCCATGGATCAGAAACAACAGCTATTGCTCGATGCCACCAGGCGTCTGATCCGGCGCGGAGCCTTTCCAAATCTGGCGAAACTGCTCGCCAAGACGCACCCGGCAGACATCGCTCACCTGTTTCGCTATCTCGACCTCAAGGACCAACGAATTCTCTTTAACCTGATCGAGGATGCGGAGAAGAGCGCCTATGTCCTGGCGGAACTCGACCACGTTGTCGGTGCCAAACTCCTCGAACAGCTCGACAAGGAAACGATTACCGAAGTCCTGCAGGAAATGTCTCCGGATGACGCGGCCGACATCATCGGCAACATGCCGGAAGAGCTGGCCGACCAGATTCTCGATATCATGCACGACGAGGACTCGGAAGAAATCGAACACCTGCTGCAGTACGATGAGGATTCAGCGGGCGGAATCATGTCGACCGAGATCTTCTCTCTGAGCGAAGACCTCACGGTCAAGGATGCGATCGAGGCGATCCAGCAGGCCGGCGACGTGGAGATGGTCTTCTACCTCTACGTGGTCAACGAGGCCGGACAGTTGGTCGGGGTGCTCTCCCTGAGGCAGTTGCTGACTGTCCCGCCAACGAAAAAACTCTCCGAGATCATGATTCGCGATGTCCTGAGCGTGCGCACCGACATGGATCAGGAAGAGGTCGCGCGGATGGTTGAGAAGTACAATATCCTCGCCGTGCCGGTTGTCGATGAGATGAACAGCCTGAAGGGTATCATCACGGTCGATGATATCATCGACGTTATCCGCCAGGAGGCAACCGAAGATATTTACAAGATGGCGGGTGCCAGCGAGGAGGAACTCCTCTACGGCAACAAGGCGTTCAAGATCGCCAGGCTCCGCCTGCCATGGCTGCTGGTCAACCTGTTCGGTGGCGTCATCACCGGCTACCTGATGTGGCTGTTCAAGGTCACCCTCAAGGAAGTGATCGCCCTGATCTCATTCATCCCGGTCATCACCGGCATGGGCGGCAACGTCGGCGGCCAGTCGGCGACGATCATGGTGCGAGGCTTTGCCACCGGTCGGATCGATTTCACGATGATGCGGGAGGTTTTCTTCAAAGAGCTGCGAGTCGGGGTGATTATGGGCACCGTCTGCGGCTTCACCGTTGGCCTGGTCGCCTGGGCGTGGCATGGCAACCCCTACCTCGGCGTCGTGGTCGGAGTCGCCATGGTGGTGGCGATGGCGGTCGCTTCCTCGATGGGCGTGATCGCTCCGGCGGCCTTTAAAAAGCTCGGTATCGACCCGGCGATCGCCTCGACTCCGTTTGTCCAGACCGCGAATGATATCACCGGTATCCTCATCTACTTTGCCACGGCGACGGCGTTCATTTCGTTTTTGCGCTAACGCAAAAGTGTGTATCAGATCTCGACAAACCCGATAACCTTACTAAAATCTTCTAAATAATCAGCCCAACTTCCGCAAGGAAGTTGGGCTGTTTATTTTAAAAAGTCAGAGCTGGTAAGAATTGAGTGTTTGGCAAATATGAGGTCTTCAAAAGAATTCGAGAGGATCTAAACACCCCGCCCCCTATTCAGGGGCGGGGCAGGTTTCTGACGCGCGTTTATTTCGGGTATTGTGCATCAAGTTCAGATTGAATCAAATGTTGTAATTGTCTGTAGCCAAAGACCTGAAGAGGCTTCCCATTGACAAAGTACCCCGGAGTTTTCTGAACATTCAACGTTTTTACGTCAGCCATGTCCTGTGCAATAATTTTTGCAATAGCGGGGTCATGCATATCCTTCTTGATTTGCTCGACATCCACGCCTGCCCTGGGAAGAAATCCCCATAATCTTTGTGGCTGATAGTTATGGTGGCTGGCCCAGACACCCTGCGATTTAAACATGACATCCAGGGTTTCCCAGTATTTCCCCTGCATTCTGGCGGCCTCAAGAATCTTGACAAAATTATCGGCGCCATCATGGAAAGGGGCGTAGCGAAGAACCAGTTTTATTTTGCCGGGATTGGCGGCCATGATCTGCTTGATAAACGGAGCAAAGGCGGCACAGGTTTCACATGCAGGATCCATAAACTCAACGATAAAGACTTTCGCATCATCGCTGCCAAGTGTCGGAGAATGGTCTCTGACGAAAAGTTCAGCGTTTTTTTCGGCCATAAAACCAAATTTTTCAGCCTGTTGCCCTTTATAATAAGAGCTGCCGAATACGAAGGCCAAAACCAATATAAGACATGCAGTTCCGACAAGTGCGTATTTCATTTAGATGTTCTCCTCTTTAGTACAAGCAATAGGGCGATGATTGTTGAAAATGCGAAGAATGAAAGCATTGGTATCGACACAAAACCAAACAGCTCAAAGTATTTTTCTGTACATGAAACACCCTTCGAGCAGGGCTGGATGCTCTCTGGAATGATCCCGCCATACAGCAAGGTATGATAAAAGGCCGTCAGCCCGCCGGCTATTGCAAGAGGGAGAGCAAACTTGATAACGCTTTTATCAAAAGCAGGGAAAAGTCCTGCCGCTAAAATGAAGATCAGCGGAAACAAACATATCCTCTGATACCAGCACAGGACACAGGGTTCATACTCCAAAACAGAGCTGAAAAAGACGCTTATCGTGGTTGACACGCTGACTAAAAGCCAACACAGGAAAAGCAGCGTCCAGTTCGTCTTGGCCGCTTGGTCAGATTGAGTCATATCTAAAATCCTCCAGATTTAGGAGCGGGTTGGCACAAAGATCTTGGAAAAGGGGGTTGTGTCTCATAAGGGAATTATCCCTGGACTGGAACCCACTGGTAGAGAAGCATGGTGATTTCCCCCAGCATATTGGACATGAGCATGATGCCGACAACGATCAGCATCACACCGGTGAAGATTTCGATCGGACGGATGTACTTACGGAACCGCTTAAACGCGGACAGGAATTGGTGAAAGAGGAGGCCCGAAAGTAAGAAAGGGACACCCAGCCCCAGGGAATAGACCGTAAGCAACCCGACCCCTTCACCAACTTGGCCGGAGGAGGCTGCCACCACCAGAATTGAAGCGAGAATTGGACCGATGCAGGGCGTCCAGCCTGCCGCAAAGGCGAGACCAACCACGAAAGTCCCGATAAAACCACTTGGTTTTTTCTGCAGGTGAACCCTTTTGTCGCCGAGCAGGACGCCAAAATGAAACAAGCCGGTCATATGAATACCGAACAGGAGAATCAGCAATCCGCCGATCTTTTCAACCCACTCCAGCCCCTCACGCAGGTAGGCTTCTATCTGACTGGAAGCGATACCGGCAATAGCACCGAGCAGAATGAAAACAACCGAAAACCCGGCAATGAAGCACAGTGAGTGGCGTAGCACCGTCAGGCGGACCTTGGCAGTAGGATGCGTTTCATCAAGCTGGGTGAAAGACAGTCCGGTAATGTAGGTCAGGTACGAGGGAATCAGCGGCAACACGCAGGGTGAAGCAAACGATAGAACCCCGGCGGTAAATGCAAGCCAATAGGTTATCTCAGCAGTTTGTTGCAGCAATTTGATTATCCTTTGGTCAGGTTCTTGAGGTAGGTGATAGTTTCAATGCTGGACCAGTCGAGCGGACCAATGATCTTTTCGGCAACGGTCCCGTCTTTTCGGATGACAAAAGATTCGGGAAACTTGAATACTCCGTAAAGTTTCTGCACGACACCCTTGTCATCATAGAGAATGGGAAAGGTGTAGGGTGTCTTCTGCAAAAAGGCAGGAACAACGTTTCGACCATTCTCTTCGGTATTGATCGCCAGCATGACAAAGTCATCACCAGCCATGACCTCGTTGAGTCTCTCCATCGAGGGCATCTCCTCGATGCATGGCGGACACCAGGTCGCCCATAAGTTAACCAGGACAACCTTGCCGCGCAAGGCCTGCAAAGACACCTGATTGCCTTCTGTATCTTCAAGCTGGAAGTCAGGTGCAATATCACCAACAGCAACCGAGTTGACCCATTCACTGGCTGGACGTGAACTGTTTGAGGAGACAAGATAGACAGAAGCACCAACCAACACGAGAACAACAATTAACGCCAAATTCCGCATAAGGAACCTTTCTGTATCTCGACAGATCGCGATTATTCATCTTATGGATAATCATAATTTTCACACAAAAGCTGAAGCAAAGTCATCTTTTGGTGCAGGTCGAGTTGAACTATTTTTCAAAAGACAGCGGATTGTAAATTAATGGAAGCGCTCCCACAATGGGAATTCGCACACAAATAATGTGCCCAGAAGCACAGTTGATGTTAATGAAACTTTTCGTGGCACACGTATATTTCTTGTGTAGGATTCAATAGATCAATAAGAATTGGAGCCTTACTGTGGCAGGCGGGTTTGAGATAATCTTTTGCAAGTCCGCCTGAAAATTGACAGCTTGCCCCACGGGCATTTAATTTTGGCCGTTTCGAATCACCTTAGGACATCCAGAACATCTATTTGGCTACAAAAAAACAGGTCCGGGGCAAGTTGGTGTGGAATATATCCTCGGGCAAAGGAGGAAACCCGTGAAGCTGGTGGCCAGTTTATGGTATTCTCAAGAACATAAGGTTGTCTACGACAGGGCCTTCAATCAGTCTGGGTTTATGACCAAACAATATCTTGTAAATGGTTGCTTTGTCATGATGGTCATTCCACGATACAAACGAAACCGACGTAGGCTTTTGCCTACCATCAGATTCGATCAGATTTTATTTGTGGCTGACAATATGAGGTTTTCGATTCTCCACCCCTCGCACTCCGCATCTCACACCTCATGAAACCACAGGTTTCATCCGCTATCATCCTCCACCATACCGATTACGGCGATGCCGACCGGATCGTTACGTTCCTGACTCCGGACCATGGTCGCCTGAAAGGCTTCGCCAAGGCGGCGCGCAAGAGCCGCAAGCGTTTCGGTGCGGCGTTGGAGCCGCTTGCCGAGGTCCAGATGCATTGGGTCCAGCGTGGTTCCGGCGACCTGGTCAGCCTGCGTGACGCCGATCTGGTCACACTGCGTGCCGGGCTGCGCCGCGACCTGGAAACCCTGACGCTGGCCGGCTATGGTTGCGAGCTGACCGAAGTGCTCTTCGATGATTCGGGAGCCGGGGTCGAGGTGTTCCAGTTGCTTCAGGCGTTCCTGGACCACCTCGACAGCGCGGGCTTCTCGGTCGAAGCGCGGCTGCTGCTGGAGATCCGCATGCTTGCCGTATCCGGATACACGCCGCATCTGCGGCACTGTGCTGGCTGTTTCGGCCACTTGCCGGCGGGCCTGGTCGGTTTTTCAGCAGCTCATAACGGCAGTCTCTGCACGGCGTGTGATGCTGGACGGGCCACCGTCAAAGTGGACAAAATGACGCTCGGCTCTTTCGGCCGGATCCTCGAAACACCCCTGACCCGTTTCTCCGGTTTCAAGCTCAGTCCACAGTCGCGGCGGGAGGGGCAGGCTCTGCTTAATGATGCTTTGCGATACCACTTGCATAGGCCGTTAAAGAGTTTGGAGATGTTGAACCGGTTTAGTCCAGAGGAATGATTTCTGGGACACAATGTTTGGCTCTAATTGTGTCCCCCTTAGTTTGAAATTCTGAAAGCTTGAAGATCAAAAGCAGAACCGGCGGGTCGCGTCCCGCCCGACGCCATACTTTTGTCCGGCAACAAAAGTATGCAAAAGTGCCTTCTCCTTGCGGAGGGCATCTCCTTTGCCAGTTTTCTGAGACATCCAATAACAACAGAGCTTAATAAGCCGGCCCGTTACAGGGGGCCCTTCCTTGCAGTGTGATCTACAAGGGAAAAGCCTCAAAACATGACTACTGAAGCAATCATACAGAGAGGGAGAGGCTCTCAAGAGCCTCGTCACCTGCGGGGGATATGTAGGCTCTTGATCGATAAGAACAGTCAGCATTGATGTTGCCGCCTTGACGAGCCAGACATGCCCAGCGCAGCGCAGGCTCTTTTCTGCTTACTCTTTTGGGCCAGCAAAAGAGTAAGGCGCAGTCGGGGGGCGCGACCCCCGGATTTTTGTATTGCTTTTGATGAAAAAGTGAGCCCATCCGAAGAGAATGGGCTTGTTTTCCTACAGTTCAACATCTACTATTCTTCAACTCGTTGAACAAAGATTAATAAGGTTGTTTTGTCACCGCATCAACATATCGAAGTCTTGACAGAAAAAGGCCCTCAAGCTAAGATGCCAAGCCTGTTTGGCCGCATACAGTATACGTTTTCAGGTTCCCTGAAAGAGCTTAATTCAGGATAAAATGTGTGAGTTGGTGAGATAAGAGATCACGAGAGAATCGTTCAAACGATACTCTCTCCATGGCACTCTCAGCAGCTCTCTTTGGAGGACGCGTGACTTTTCAAGAACTGATTATGGCTCTGCAGAACTACTGGGCCAATCATGGTTGCATCATCCAGCAGCCCTACGATACGGAGAAGGGGGCCGGGACTTTTCATCCCGCGACTTTCCTGCGTGCTCTCGGGCCCGAGCCGTGGAACGTCGCCTATGTCGAGCCTTCCCGCCGGCCGACTGACGGCCGTTACGGTGAGAATCCGAACCGGCTGCAGCATTACTACCAGTTCCAGGTGATCCTCAAGCCGTCGCCGATGAATATCCAGGAACTCTACCTGGACTCGCTGAAGAGCTTTGGTATCGATCCAGCCAAGCATGACATCAGGTTCGTCGAAGACGACTGGGAATCGCCGACCCTCGGTGCCTGGGGTCTCGGCTGGGAAGTCTGGCTGGACGGCATGGAGATCACCCAGTTCACCTATTTCCAGCAATGCGGCGGCATCGATCTCAAGCCGATCCCGGGTGAGCTGACCTACGGCATCGAACGCATCGCCATGTATATCCAGGGTGTCGATAACGTCTACGACCTCGAGTGGGGTGGCGGCATCAAGTACGGCGATGTCCATCACCAGACCGAGGTCGAGTTCTCAACCTACAACTTCGAAGAAGCCGACACCGGCATGATGCTGCAGCTGTTCGACATGTTCGAAAAAGAGTGCATCCGCCTGGCCGAGAAGGCACTGGTCTTCCCGGCCTATGATTACGTCCTGAAATGCTCTCACGCCTTCAACATGCTCGATGCCCGTGGCGCCATCTCGGTGACCGAACGTGCCCACTACATCGGCCGGGTGCGCAACCTGTCGAAGCTGTGTGCCGAGGCGTATGTCGCCCAGCGCGAGAAGATGGGTTTCCCCTTGCTTAAGAAATGACTTGCCACCAAGACGCTAAGACACAAAGTTTAAGGTTAAGTTAGTTCTGTTTTTAGTGTCTTGGAGTCTTTGTGGCTGACTATAAATGGAGAGTTAAATGGCTAAGGAAATATTCCTTGAAATAGGCACCGAAGAGATCCCCGCCGGTTTTCTGCCGAAGGCGATGGCGGACCTGGAGCGGATGATTCGCAAGGAGCTGGAAACGGCGCGGCTCGAGTTCGGCGAGGTGAAAACTTTCGCTACGCCCCGTCGCCTGGCCTTGTCGGTCAGTGATGTTGCCGAAGACCAACCGACCCTGCGCACCGAAGCGATGGGGCCTGCCAAGCAGATCGCCTTTGATGCCGACGGCAACCCGACCAAGGCGGCGATCGGCTTTGCCCGCGGCCAGGGGGTTGACGTCGCGGAACTGAAAACCGTCAAGACTGACAAGGGTGAATATCTGTTCCTCGAGAAGGAAGAGCCGGGCCGGCCGACGGCGGAATTGCTCAAAGAGGTCCTGCCACGCCTGGTGGCCGGTCTGTCGTTCAAAAAATCGATGCGCTGGGAAAACCAGGAGGTTCGTTTTGCCCGGCCGATGCACTGGGTCGTCGCCCTGTATGGCGGTGCGGTGATCCCCTTTACCCACGGCAACCTGACCAGCGGCAAGCTGTCGCGCGGCCACCGCTTCATGGCTCCCGGCGAGTTTGCCGTCACCGGCGTCGCCGATTGGCTGGAAGGCTGCCGCAAACATTTTGTCACGGCCGATCAAAAAGAGCGCAAGGCAACGATCCGTGATCAGGTCATCGCGTCCGGCAAGGCTGCCGGGGGCTCGACGGTTGTCGATGAAGGGCTGCTTGAAGAGGTGACCTATCTGCTCGAGGATCCGACGCCTTTGTGCGGTACCTTTGAAGAAAAATACCTGCAGCTGCCGCGTGAACTGCTGGTGACCTCGATGAAGGAGCACCAGCGTTATTTCACGGTGGAAGATGCCAGCGGCAAGCTGCTCAACAAGTTCATCACCGTATCGAATACCCGTCCTGCGGACGAGCAGGTTGTTATCAAGGGCAACGAGAAGGTTATCCGCGCCCGCCTTTCCGATGCCATGTTCTTCTGGGAGGAAGACCAGAAGGTCAAGCTGGAAAGCAACCTGGAAACGTTGAAGAACGTCATCTACCAGGCCAAGCTCGGCTCCAGCTTCGAAAAAGTTGAACGCTTTACGCAGATCGCCAGGGCGCTGGCCGAACGTTTCGAACCGGCGGCCGTTGCCCTGACCGAACGGGCGGCAAGGCTCGCCAAGTGTGATCTGGAAACCAAGATGGTCTATGAGTTCCCCGAACTGCAGGGGATCATGGGACGCGAGTACTCACGCATCGAAGGCGAGGACCCGCGCGTCTCGATTGCAATTTTCGAGCATTACCTGCCCACCGAAGCAGGCGGCACGCTGCCGTCGGACAATCTCGGCGCTTTTGTCTCGATCGCTGACAAGATCGATACGATTTGCGGCTGTTTCGGCGTCGGCCTGATCCCGACCGGTTCTGCAGACCCCTACGCACTACGGCGCAGCGCCATCGGCGTCCTCAATATCATTCTTGATCGCGGTTACCAGGTCAGTGTTCCTGAACTGGTTGAACAGAGCCTCGCTCTGCTCGAGGCTAAGCTGACCCGGCCGCGTGCCGAAGTCCAGGCCGAAGTGGTGGAATTTATCCGTCTGCGCCTGGCCAATATGCTGACCGGCCGCGACATTGCCACTGACGTGGTTGACGCGGTCCTGACTGCGCGGTTTGATGAGCCCGGCGACGCGGTCGCGCGCGTCGAGGCGCTGGCCGCCCTCAAGGGCGCCGCGGATTTTGAGCCGCTGGCGGTTGCTTTCAAGCGGGTTGGCAACATTATCAAGGGTGGTGTCGATAACGCTGTCCAGGCGGAGCTCTTCGAGGCCGATTGCGAACGGGCCCTGTCAGAGGCGATCGGGTCGGCACGCCAGGCGGTCGCCGATCAGGTTGGCCAGGGAGATTATGCTGCCGCATTGCAGACGATCGCCAGGTTGCGTGAGCCGGTCGATGCCTTTTTCGACGGGGTCATGGTGATGGCCGAGGACGACAGGATAAAGGCCAACCGGCTGGCCCTGCTGACCCAGGTCGCAGCCCTGTTTGCCGACATTGCAGACTTTACACGGATCGCCGCTTAGGAAACTAAGCGGCGGTTTTATTTTGGCTGAAAAGTCTCGGCTATTTTTTCCGGGGGGCTATAAAAATGCTGGTGAAAAGTGAAAGGTGAAAGGTGAAGAATTGCTTGGTTTGATGAGATTGATTTGTCACTTTTTACGTTTTACTTTTTACGTTTAACCAGAAAATAAATCTCAACGGGGAGGCAGTAACCATGGCAAAATTTGTTTATTTCTTCGGTAATGGCGAAGCCGAAGGGCGCGGTGACATGAAGAACCTGCTCGGTGGCAAGGGCGCAAACCTGGCGGAAATGACCAGCATCGGCCTGCCGGTTCCGGCCGGTTTCACCATCAGCACGGAAGTCTGCACCGAGTTCTACAAGAACGATCGCAACTATCCGGCGGGCCTCGAAGAAGAGATCAACCAGCACCTGGCGAAAGTCGAGCAGCTGATGGACAAGAAGTTCGGTGATTCGCAGAACCCGCTGCTGGTCTCCGTGCGTTCCGGTGCCCGGGCCTCGATGCCGGGGATGATGGACACGGTTCTCAACCTCGGCCTGAACGACAACACTGTCCAGGGCGTGATCGCCCAGAGCGGCGACTCCCGCTTTGCCTATGACTCCTACCGTCGATTCATCCAGATGTACTCCAACGTGGTCCTCGATCTGGACGGCGATATCCTCGAGCACATCCTTGAGCAGATGAAGCATAATCGCGGCGTCACCGAAGATACCGACCTGACCGCCGACGATCTTAAAGAGCTGGTCGGCCTGTTCAGAACCAAGGTCAAGGAGGAGCTCGGCCGGGATTTCCCGACCGACCCGAAAGAGCAGCTCTGGGGAGCTATCGGCGCGGTTTTCAGCTCCTGGATGAATGCCCGGGCCATTACCTATCGCCGGCTCAACAATATCCCCGCCGAGTGGGGGACCGCTGTCAACGTGCAGTCGATGGTGTTCGGCAATATGGGCGACGACTGCGCCACCGGCGTCGCCTTTACCCGCGATCCTTCCACCGGTGAGGACTACTTTTACGGAGAGTATCTGGTCAACGCCCAGGGTGAGGATGTGGTCGCTGGCACCCGCACGCCGCAACCGATCAACAAGGCCAAGCATCAGCCCGGCGACCTGCCGGCGATGGAGGATGTGCTACCCGACTGCTACGAGCAGCTGGCCAAGATCCGCGACATTCTGGAAAAACATTACAAGGACATGCAGGATATCGAGTTCACTATCGAAAAGCACAAGCTCTACATGCTGCAGACCCGCAACGGTAAGCGCACTGCCAAAGCGGCTGTGAAAATCGCCGTCGATATGGTCAGTGAAGGGTTGATCAGCGAGAAAGAAGCGGTCATGCGCGTGGCTCCGGAGCAACTCGACCAGCTGCTGCATCCTTCTCTTGATCCCGATGCGCCGAAGAATGTGGTTGCCAAAGGATTGCCGGCTTCCCCCGGCGCTGCAAGCGGACAGGTAGTCTTCTCTGCCGATGCGGCGGAAGAGGCCGCAAAGATCGGTTTGAAAGTAATCCTGGTGCGCGTCGAAACCAGCCCCGAAGATATCCACGGCATGCACGCGGCCCAGGGGATTCTCACCGCTCGCGGTGGTATGACCTCTCACGCGGCAGTGGTGGCCCGCGGCATGGGCAAGTGCTGCGTCGCTGGTTGCGGCGAGATCAAAGTCGACTATGCCAACGAGCAGTTCACTGCCAGAAACGGCCAGGTCTTCAAGAAGGGCGACATGATCACTCTTGACGGTTCCACCGGCGAAGTGATGCAGGGCGAAGTGGCGACGGTGCAGCCGGAGCTGTCTGGTGAGTTCGGCCGGTTGATGGAATGGGTCGACGGGATTCGCCGCCTGCGCGTACGGACCAACGCCGATACCCCCCACGATTCCCAGGTCGCTCGCGACTTCGGTGCCGAGGGCATCGGCCTGTGCCGCACCGAGCACATGTTCTTCGAAGGCGATCGTATCATGGCTGTACGCGAAATGATCCTTTCGGCTGACGTGGAGGGACGCAAGCGCGCCCTGGCCAAGATCCTGCCGATGCAGAAGAGCGATTTCCTCGGCCTGTTCCGGGTTATGAAGGGGCTGCCGGTGACGATCCGTCTGCTCGACCCGCCGCTGCACGAATTCCTGCCGCACACCGACAAGGAGATCGAAGCCCTGTCAGAAGATATCCATGTCCCGGCCCAGACCCTGAAAGCCAAGGTCGAGTCGCTGCACGAGTTCAACCCGATGCTCGGTCACCGCGGCTGCCGCCTGGCGATCACCTTCCCGGAGATCTACGACATGCAGGTGCAGGCGATCATGGAAGCTGCCTGTGAACTGATCAGGGACGAGGGCTACGATATCGTCCCCGAGATCATGATCCCACTGGTTAGTGAAGTGAAGGAGCTGGCGATCCTGCGGGCCAACGCCATCCGCGTTGCCGACGAAGTGATTGGCCGCTACGGTGTCGAGGTCACCTACCTGATCGGCACCATGATCGAACTGCCGCGTGCCGCCCTGACCGCCGATGTGATCGCCGAGGAGGCCGAGTTCTTCTCTTTCGGCACCAACGATCTGACCCAGACCACCTACGGCCTGTCGCGTGACGACGCCGGCAGGTTCCTGCCGTTGTACGTCGAGCAGGACATCTACCCGAGCGACCCCTTCGTTGCGATCGACCAGGATGGTGTTGGTCAGCTGGTGAAGATGGGCTGTGAACTCGGCCGCAAGACCCGCCCTGACATCAAACTCGGCATCTGCGGTGAGCACGGCGGTGAGGCATCCTCGGTGAAGTTCTGTCACCGCATCGGTCTTGACTACGTCTCCTGCTCACCGTTCCGCGTGCCGATCGCGCGACTGGCGGCGGCACAGGCGGTGTTGGAAGAGGACTAAGCACCGTGAAAATCGTTGTCCTTGACGGATATGCGACGAACCCGGGAGATCTTTCCTGGGACGGATTGGCCGAGTTCGGCAAACTGACGGTTTATGATCGCACTCCTGCTGAATTGACCGTCGAACGTGCCGCCGGTGCCGAAGTCCTGATTACCAACAAGGTGTTCATCGGTGCCGCCGAGATGACGGCATTGCCGGATATGGTCTATATCGGCATCCAGGCCACGGGCGTCAATGTCGTTGATCTGGACGCTGCACGACAACATGATATTGCAGTCACCAACGTTCCTGCTTACAGTACCGCCTCGGTGGCCCAGCATGTTTTTGCCCTGCTGCTGGAACTGGTTCGCGGCGTCGGTCGGCACAACGAAAGGGTCAGACAGGGGGCCTGGACCAACTGCCCTGATTTTGCTTTCCAGGAGACACCGCAGATTGAATTGGCAGACAAGGTGTTCGGTATTGTCGGGTTTGGCGATATCGGCCAGGCCACGGCGAAGATTGCTGCGGCTTTCGGCATGCGAGTCCTGGTTCACACCCGTACCCCCGATCCGCACGCCTTCCCGGATATACATTATGTCGAACTCGATCAGCTATTTGCCGAGGCCGATGTCGTCAGCCTGAGCTGCCCCCTTACAGCTGAAACCGAAAAACTTATCAATGCCGAGCATCTTGCCAGGATGAAGGCCTCGGCCTATCTGATCAATACCGGTCGTGGTTTGCTGGTTGATGAAGCTGCGCTGGCGGATGCATTGCGCAACGGTGAAATTGCCGGCGCCGGCCTCGATGTCCTGTCCCAGGAACCACCGCCTGCGGACAACCCGTTGCTTGATGCGCCAAACTGCTTCATCACTCCTCACCTGGCCTGGGCAACCAGGGCGGCAAGACAGAGGCTGATCAATGAACTTGTCGCTAACCTCAGGGCCTTCCTGGCTGGTGAGTCGCGGAATCGGGTTGATTAAAACCGGTTTGCGGTTCGCGGGACGAGGAACGCGAAAAGCTGAAAGGCTTTAACGCAAAGACGCAAAGGCGAAAAGACGCAAAGTATAAAGAAAGATTTGCCACCATAAAAGGTGTTTGGGGAAAAGGTTTAGGCAACACTCACTTTTAAAGTGCCAATCTTCTCAATCATCGCCTCCAACCTGTCACCACTCACAATCCTGCCGACGCCTGACGGCGTACCGGTCAGCAGGATGTCCCCCGCCTCAAGGGTAAAATATGCCGAGGCGGCGGCAATCAATTCTGCGACTGATCGCATCATCTCTCCAGTGTTGCCATCCTGGCGTACGTCATCATTAACGGTCAATTTGATCTGCAGGTTTTGCGGATCACCAATCTGGTCTGCGGCAACGAAGGTTGAGAGTGGGCAAGCTGTATCGAATGCCTTGGCGATCTCCCAGGGCAAGCCTTTTTCTTTCTGGGCACTCTGTACGTCACGCAGGGTCAGGTCCAGGGCTACGGCATATCCTGTGACGTGGTCCAGGGCGTTGTTCGCATCGATGTTTTTGGCTCCGGTGCCGATCAGGACTGCAAGCTCAACTTCGTGATGGCAATCACTCGAATGGGGGGGGATGACGATCGTTCCGCCTTCGCCGATAATCGAACTGGCCGGCTTGATGAAGATCACCGGCTTGTCGGGAATCTGGTTGCCGAGTTCCCTGATGTGCTCGGCGTAATTGCGACCGATGCAGACGATCTTGCCAACCTGAATATTTCTGTTGCCGAGTTTTACGGTGTGCATATTGATCTCCGGGAAAATTTGGGATTGAAGGACTGCATAAAATTTAACGCAAAGACGCAAGGACGCAAACAGAAACCGTATCAAAATGCAGTTGATGGTAAATAATGTGCATGTCAATCCAACGTCATACTGCTATATTTAAAGCATCGAATAATTTGACAACATCAAGAGAAGATTCATGTTCCTGCCGATCGGCGATGTGCCAAACCCCAAAACGACCCCCTATGTCAACTGGCTGTTGATCGGGATCAATATTGCCGTGTTCATCGTCGTCACGATGCCTTTGAGCGCGGCGAAGCCGGCCCTCGATGACCCGGCATTGCTCGATTACCTGAACGCAATCGGGGCGCAGGGGAACTGGCCGGTGCAGCTGATTTACCAGCATGTCTCGGCTTACGACCTGGTGGTCTTCAAGTATGGTTTCCGACCGGCGGTGTTCTCCACGGTGAGCATGTTCACGGCGATGTTCATGCATGGCGGGTGGATGCACCTGGCCGGCAATATGCTGTTCTTGTGGATTTATGGCGACAACGTCGAACATCGACTCGGACATCTCGGCTACCTGGTTGCTTATCTTGCTGCCGGGCTTGCCGCAACGTTGTTTTTCGCCATGTTCGTGCCCAATTCGCAGATCCCGATGCTTGGAGCGTCGGGAGCCATCTCCGGGGTGCTGGGGTTTTATTTCCTCTGGTTTCCGCGCAATCAGATCAAGGTCTTTGTCTTCCTCTTCCCCCTGCTTATGACCACCCTGCTGATACCGTCCCGCATCGTCCTCGGGGTTTACCTGGTAATCGACAACCTTTTGCCTTTTATGATGAAATCCGCGGAAGGCAGCGGGGTCGCCCACGGTGCACACATCGGCGGGTTCCTGGCCGGTCTCGGGCTGGCCCTGGCGATCGACCGTCTGCCTGGGGTGTTGAAGATGAAGGGGACTACCCCGAAGCCGAGTCGCAAGCGGGCTAACCTGGTGGATACGGTGACAGATATCGTTCGCTCGATCGACCGTGACGACCTGCCGCATGCGGTGTCGCGGTACGCAGAACTGGAAAGTCGTGCGCAACGCGGCCAGCTCTCGACACGCAATCTCCTCGCGATCGGCGATTACCTGTTGGCTAGTGGCGAACCGGATGAGGCGCTGACGGTCTACCGAAGACTGATCGCCGAACGTCCCGGTGACCGGAACCTTGACCTGGCCTACCTGGGGGCAGGACGTGCCATGCTGAACAAGGATCGTTGTGAGACCGCCGCCTGGCATTATCTGGTCGCCGCTGTCGATCTTGCACAGTCAACGGAAGTTGCCGAGGATGCCAGGCGCTATATGAAGATAATTGAGGAGGCAGGGGATGGAGACTAGGGACTGGAGACTGAAGATTGAAGACTGAAGTCTGGTCATCCAGGCCCTGAAGCCATGCTTGTATAGCATCAATAAACAAAACATAAACTCGTGGGGAGGACTCGGTTTGACTATCCCCCGGTCCCCAGCCCCCGCCAACGGAATCTATGTACGACTACCCTCTGTATCGCCCGCCGAGCGAGGCACGCAGCCAGATATTCCAGATCACCCTGGGATGTTCGCAAAACCACTGCACCTTTTGTGGCATGTACAAGACCAAACATTTCACGGTTCGACCTGTTGCCGATATCAGGGCTGAAATTTCACGAATCCCCACAGCACACAGACCGTACGTACAGAGAGTGTTCCTTGCCGACGGCGACGCCTTGATCTATCCCCAGGTGGGTCTTGTCGAGATTCTCGATTTACTCGCTGATAATTTTCCGAGGCTCACCCGGGTCGGCATCTATGCCTCGCCCAACAGCCTGAAAAGCAAGTCTGTTGCCGAACTGACCCTGTTGCGTGAAAAGAAGCTGCGAATCCTTTACTTCGGTTTGGAAAGTGGCGATGCGCAAACCCTGTCTGCAGTGCGCAAAGGTTTCACACCGCAAGAGATGATGGCCCTGTGTCGCAAAGCTCAACAGGCCGGAATAAAACTTTCGGTAACCGCAATTCTCGGCCTGGCCGGACAGGAACGCAGCCGTGAGCATGCCCGGGGCACGGCTGAATGGATCACAGAATTGTCGCCGGAATTTTTTTCGTTGCTGACAATGTTCCAGCGGCACAACGATGATTTCCTGCGTTCAATCACCCTGCAGACCAATGGCGGGATTATCGAAGAAGCCCTTGAGATTGTCCGTCACCTCGCCCCGCAGAAAACCATTCTGCGCTCCAACCATGTTTCTAATATCCTGCACCTGGCGGGATCCTACCCGAAAGACCGTGAAAAGATTATAGCGCAGGCCGAACAGGCGTTGTCACATGCTATGCAGCATCCAGGGTGGTTCAATGAGGTTCCGGATTATTCTGAAGAGAATTTTTGATACTGGATTGATCGTGGATTTCAGGTAACAGGGAGTTAATCTGTTTCACTTGTTGCTTTTCTGAAAGACCAAACCGGCGGGTCGCGTCCCGCCCGACGCCATACTTTTGTCCGGCAACAAAAGTATGCAAAAGTGCCTTCTCCTTGCGGAGGGCATCTCCTTTGCGAGATGTCTGAGTCATCAACAATCGACAGTGCTCGAGAAGCCGGCCCGTTACAGGGGGCCTTCCTTGCAGTGTGATCTACAAGGGAAAAGTTTGATAGCAAACGACCGATGCAATCAACCACAGAAGTAGAGGCTCACAAGAGCCTCGTCACCTGCGGGGGAAAGCTGGGTCCTTGATCGATTAGAACGATCCGGATTGAGGTTGCCGCCTTGACGAACCAGACATGCCCAGCGCAGCGCTGGCCCTTTTCTGCTTACTCTTTTAGGCCAGTAAAAGAGTAAGGCGCAGTCGGGGGGCGCGACCCCCGGATTCTGGTCTTTTTTTTGCTGCGTCTTATTTGTTGCTACAAAGAAAATGAAGTTGCTGTCCTGCAACTCGGATGATTTTGATTTTGTCTGAAGATTTTTAGTTTTTCTGATAATTAAAAAGGAAAAAGCAAAGGAATCAACAAAGTCGCGATGATCCAGACCATGATATTCAAAGGCGCTCCAACCTTGGTGTAGTCGAAAAACTTATAACCTCCGGGCCCCATGACCAGGGCGTTCGACTGGTGGCTGATCGGGGTCATGAAGCACATCGAGGCGGCGATGGCGACGGCCATGAAGAAGGGGCGGGGGGAAACGGCGAGTTCGACCGCCGTGTTGTAGGCGATCGGTGCGACCAGCACTGCCGCTGCAGCGTGGCTCATCACTTCGGTGAGACAGAAGGTGATCAGGAAAACCGCGCCCAGCACGATCCATGGCCCGTATGAGCCGACCCCTTCGATGATCAAATGGGCCAGAAGCTCTGCGGCGCCGCTGTTCTGCATGGCGTGGCCGAGTGGCAGGGTACCGGCGATCAGGATGATGATCGACCAGTCGATGCTGTCGTAGGCCTCCTTGATCGTCAGGCATCGGGAGAGAATCATGACCAGGGCGCCGAGGGTGGCCGCCACCATGATCGGCGCCGCTCCCGAGACGGTCAAAAGTATCACGCCAAAGATGGTGCCCACGGCGATCGGGGCTCTTCGTGGGCGATATGGGACCGGGGCAACACCACCTAAAACAAGGAAGCCATGGCCCTTGGCAAGGTGCCGGACTTTTTCTTCCGGTCCCTGCAGCAGCAATACGTCGCCAAACTGCAGAATCACGTGTTCAACCTTGCTGACCACTGGTGCGCCGCTGCGCCAGATTGCCAATACTGTCAATCCGTGGATGCTGGAAAAACGTTCCTGACTCAGGGTCTTGCCGACCATGTCACTGGTTGGATCGAGTGAGGCTTCGACAACCACAAATTTTTCATCTGCGGTGCCGGGAAGTGGGTTGTCCCGTTCCGGGACGACAAGAAGGCTTTTTTCCTTCATGACTTTGAGGATGCCCTCCGGGTCACCCTCCAGAAAAATGACGTCTCCTACGTGAAGTTTGCGATTGCGTTTCGGTCGTAGGTATTTTCTTTTATTACGCAACATGGCACGGACTTTCATGTTGAATTCCCGTTCCAGTTTGCTCTGGCTGATTGTCTGACCGTCCAACGGGGACCCTTCGAGAATCTCTATTTCAGTGATGTATTCCTTGACCTGGTAGGCCTCGGTCAAGGTCCCTGATTTTCGTTCCGGCAGAAGCTTATGGCCGAACAAGGCCATGTAGCTGATGCCGCAGGCGAGCAGGACCAGTCCCAGTGGAGTAAAGGAAAATATCTGGAACCCTTCGCCGGTATATTCCAGAAGGAGCTCATTGATCAGGATATTGGGTGGGGTGCCGATTAGCGTGCAGACACCACCCAGGAGTGAACCAAAAGCCAGCGGGATCAGCAGTTTGCTGGCCGGTAGCTTGGTCCTTCTGGCAACCATGATGACGACCGGCATCAGGACTGCGGTCGCACCGATGTTGTTGATGAACGCTGAAAAGAGGGCCACCGTACCCATGATCGAGACGATCATCAGTGTCTGGTTGTGCCCCGTTCTCTCGATCAACTGCTCGCCGAACTTGGCAATCGCACCGGTGTGGGAAATGCCCGTACCAAGGACGAACATGGCAGCGACTGTTATGACAGCCGGATTGCTGAATCCTGAAAAAGCTTCTTCAGGAGTCACCAGTCCGGTCAGAGCCACGGCCAGCAGGATCATCAGGCTGACGATATCCATGCGCAGCCATTCTGTGGCAAAGAGAATGATGGCGATCAGCAGGATGACAAGGGTGAGGGTGATGTCCATGAATAGCCTGGTAATGATTTCACTGGTTTAGGTTATCGTTACCATTGTACTGGAGATCGGGTCAAGCTCAAGTGAAGAAAGCCTTTGTCGCGAATTCCGGGGAAGGGGACGCGATGATGGCAGAGATCAGGGCGATGCCGTGTGCACCCGCGGCCCGGACCTCAACAGCCCGTTCCGCAGTGATACCGCCGAGCGCAAAGACCGGCAAGGGGCTGTTTCGGCAGGCTTCGGCCAGGGCATTCAATCCCTGGGGGGCACCGTAAGCGGCCTTGGATGGAGTGGCGTAAACGGGACCGAAGGTGACGAAGTCGGCTCCCAGCTCAGAGGCTGTTCTGATCTCCTCCCTGCCGTGAGTGGAGACCCCGATCAGCATTTCCGCCCCGACCTGTCTGCGAACAAGACCTGCGGGCCGGGAGTGTCCGCCAAGGTGGACACCGTCGGCTTCTACGGCAAGGGCGACATCGACATGGTCGTTGATCAACAGGAGGGCATCGTACTGATGAGTCAAGGTGCGGAGTTCCCGTGCCAGCGCCAGGAGTGCAGCTGAGGAGAGGTCTTTCTCCCGGAGCTGGACGGCTTTGACGCCGCCCTGCAACGCGGATTGAATTGCGGACGTCAGAGTGTGCCCGGTCGCGACCTGGTGACGGTCAGTGATCAGGTAGAGATTGAAGTCAACGGGATTGGACATCTTAGCCACCAAGGCACAAAGACACAAAGGGAATAGTTACAACCGGTCCTGCTACCGTATCTTTAAACAATCGGTTTGCTCCCGAGGACTAATTCCAGATTACTTGGGGTCTTAGTGTTTTCGTGGCAAACGGACAATCAAACAATCTTTCTTTGCAAAAAAGCCCCATCCCAATCCTTCCATACCGGGTCGTAACCGCGCGATCTGAGGATGTTGGCGATTTCGGCCGGTGTGCGATCGTCATCAATCTTGAACTGCTCGGTAGCGGAGCCTTCATCGGCGTAACCGCCGGGGGCGGTACAGGATCCGGCACTCATCTGGGTGATACCGAGGGGCAGCAGGTTGTCCCGCAGGTCAGCACTCTCCCTGGTGGACAGGACCAGCCCGGCGTCATGAAGCAGAAGGCGCATGGCGCACAACAGTTGCACGAACTGCCGATCGGAGACCGGGTGGGAAGGTTGGAAGCCGCCCTCTGCAGGACGCAAGCGCGGGAAAGATACCGTCAGCAGAGTGCGCCAGTAATGATGCGCCAGGTAACGCCCGTGCAAGCCGGCGAAGAAGGCTTCGCTGCGAAAATTGCCCAGCCCCAGCAGGAAGCCGATGCCGATCCGGCGTAGCCCCGCCGCTCCGCCCCGCTCCGGGGTTTCCAGACGGAAGCGGTAGTCCCGCTTGCGCCCACTCGGATGAAGCTGTGCGTAGAGCTCCGGGTCGTAAGTCTCCTGGTAGATCGTCAGGGCATCGACTCCGGCATCAACCATTTCCCGGTAGCCGTCGGTCTCCATCGGGTAGACCTCGATGCCGATCGATGAAAAAAGCGGCCTGATCCGCTTCGCCGCCGCCGCAATGAAGTCGTTGCCAATCAGCCCCGGTGCTTCTCCGGTCAGCAGCAGAATGTGCCGGAAGCCCTGATCGTGCAGAATCCGGGCATCTTTCTCGACCTCGTCGAGGGTCAGGGTGCGGCGCGGAATCCTGTTGTGCACCGAGAACCCGCAATAGAGACAGCTGTTGTGACATTCGTTGGAGAGATATAGCGGCGCGTAAAGCAGGACGGTACGACCGAACCGACGCAGAGTGATGGAGTGGGCTTTCCGGGCGATCTCTTCGAGGAACTCCTCAGCCGCCGGCGAGAGCAGGGCCATGTAGTCGCGGTTGTCGATCTGCTCCGCAGTCAGCGCCCGTTGTACATCCGTTGCGGTCATGGCCTCGATTTCGTTCAGGACCTGTTGCGGGTCGTATGTTTGAATAATGTCGTAGAAGCTCATGAATAAATTCCTGCCACCAAGTCACCAAGACACCAAGGAAATCAATTCTTGTATCTTAGAATTTACTACTTTGTGTCTTCGTGTCTTTGAGGCTTACTCTCTCAAAAACCCCGTCAACGGACTGCTCGCTTCCGCCTTGTTCTGCTGCTTGCCGAGCCCGGCGAGGTAGGCTTCACGGCCGGCTTCGACGCCTTTTCTGAAAGCGACAGCCATGGCTCCAGGGTCGCGGGCGACGGCCAGGGCGGTATTGACCAGCACGGCATCGGCACCCATTTCCATCGCTTCCGCGGCATGGGATGGGGCTCCGAGTCCGGCATCAACCACCACAGGTACCGTGGCCTGCTCAATGATAATGGCGATGTTGTCGCGGGTCCGCAGCCCCTTGTTGGTGCCGATCGGTGCGCCGAGCGGCATGACCGTTGCGGTGCCTGCTTCCTGAAGGTGTTTGGCCAGCACCGGATCGGCATTTATGTAGGGCAGGACGATGAAGCCTTCCTTGACCAGAATCTCTGCGGCCTTGAGAGTTTCGATCGGGTCCGGCAACAGGTAATAGGGGTCCGGTGTGACTTCAAGCTTGATCCAGGGCTCGCAACCCGCCGCACGGGCAATTCGGGCCAGGCGGATCGCTTCCTCGGCATCGCGGGCGCCGC
Organism: uncultured delta proteobacterium; assembly: GCA_963825575.1. Taxonomy (GTDB): domain Bacteria; phylum Desulfobacterota; class Desulfuromonadia; order Desulfuromonadales; family BM103; genus JAFDBW01. The sequence continues at coordinate 46,065 of CAWGUB010000009.1, read as the reverse complement.
TGGTATTGGGTAGCAGCAGGTAGCGATTCGGATCTATATGCTTGAGCATGCTGTCTTGGGGATTGTTGACATCCACCCGACGCATGGCCACGGTAACGATCTCGCTGCCGGAGCCTTCCATGGCCGCTACCATTGCTTCGTTTGACGCAAACTTGCCGGTGCCGACCATCAGTCGCGATCTGAAAGAGCGGCCGGCTATTATGAGTTGGTCCATTGTTAACCTCAAAGAAAAGGAAGGTGGAACGAGGGACCAGGGACGCGAAAAGATTTTGACTCTCCTCGTGCCGCGTACCGCGTTCCTCGTACCGGGTTTTATCCACCCCCGACGAAGTGAATGACTTCCAGGGTGTCACCGTCGTTCAAGGCGGTTTCTGCCAGTCTCTGGCGTGGGATAATATTGTGATTATGTTCCACCACGACCTGTAGGCAATCCAGCCGCAGCTGATCGAGCAATTCCTGTATGGAGGTGCCGGCTGTGAGCTGGTGCGGTTTACCGTTAAAGAGGATATCCATTGGTTGAAGGCCCTTCGGTATTCAGTACCCTGAATTCAGTCTCCAGAAGAGGGTCAAAAGCTTTGTTGGTTTACTTCTGAATACTGAATTCTGGCTACTGATACTATAATTAATTTTCCTCCGGTGCTTCACCCAGCAACAGACGTAACACAGCGTTGGCCTGGTGATGTGCCGCGACCCCTACGCGGGGGGCCATCAGACCTGTTCCCGGCGCCGCCGCGGTATTGCCATCGCCGCAGAGATAGAGATTGTTCGCCACCATTTGCGTTCTGATGGTATTGGCTGGCCCGAAACCTGCCATGCCGGAGCCGGTCACAATCGGGCGGTCCGGGAACCGGGTGGCGAATGTTTCGATCAGCATGACTTTCTGGTCTGCGAGGTCGAAGGCCTCGACCAGGACCTGGGCATGGCCGAAGACTTCTTTGATATTGGCGGGAGTCAGGCGCAGGTGGCAGGCCGTGACTCGCACATAAGGATTGATGCGGGCCAGGGTATCGTGCAGGGCATAGACCTTGGGTAGCCCGATCTGGTCAACGAAGTACTGCTGACGATTCAGATTGGAGGGCTCGACGACATCGAAGTCGGCAATAATCAGGTGACCGACACCGGTGCGGGCCAGTGCGATCGCAATCGCCGAGCCGAGACCGCCGACACCGGCAATCCCGATCGTGGCACCCTTGACAGCCTCATGGACGCCCGGAGTATGCCGTGCGGTCAGCAGGGCGTCAAGCTCGTCAGCGCCAGGAACCTCACCGCGCCGGATCAGGACGACCTGGTCGCCGCTGTTCAGGACAGCCTCTGCGGAAGCCGGAAAACCGTTGACGATGATCAGGTCGGCATCTGCCTTGATGCGATCCCTGACCGAACCGACGGTCTCATTTTCCTGGGCAGCGTGATTCTGCTCGTTGACTGTAATCTGCATAGTCCAAGATCTTCAATTAACGCAAAGTTGCAAAAAGTTCTGGTTCAAGACAAAACAGCTCTATAACTCAAAATAGGTTGTGCTTGCCACTAAGACACGAAGTCACCAAGCAATGAGTCTTTAAAGTAAAAATGATGTTTATCAATCTTGCAAATTTGATGTTTACAAAAAAGACAAGTCTTTACTCCGTGTCTTGGGGTCTTAGTGGCTAATCTTTTCTTTAGGTTATAGGCCCGGAAACAAAAAGAGCCGCATAGGGCGGCTCTTTCCGGTAGATATCCGAAATTTGCGCCGCTTCCCTACGCCGGTATAACCCGGATCAGGTTCAAGGGGTCGTCTGCCGTGCAGACTCTCAGTAGTTGCTACTCCCCCAGGGCGTGTTGCTTGATCTGTATCAGTGAAGATTAACAGGCGGCTTTAACCGCAGTCAACAGGAAAGCCGCCTTTTCGGTTGTCACGACGAAAAGCTTCGACTAGGATGGAATCCTTACCGCTATCTCGGGCTGTCTCAACAGTTATGAAAGGATCAACCAATGAGTATTTCCACCCGCTTCCGGGAGATCTCCCGGGACGTTGCGGATTTCCATAAAAATCTGGCCCGCCAGTCCGGGTCACTGTCCAAAGGCGCCCGGGATGTCAAAAAGGCCAGCACCGAACTTGCCGAATGGGCTGAACAGGTTGGCGAGGTCCCCCGCATGAGCCTCGAATACAAGCTGACACCGGTCCTGCTGAAAGCCCACAACGACCTGGATCGGGCCCGTCTGACCTTCGATGAAGATGACCTTGGTGAATCGGTAGCGAAAGCCTGGGAATTACAGCAGAAAATTTACCGATTGCTGAATGATCTTTGAAGTACTGTGGCGCGAACAAGATTGAAACCTTGACCGTTATTTACCATTTCCTGGCTTTTCACGTTACTCGCAGCTCAAATCTTTTTAATCGCCTGCAATCGATTATGTTGGTGCCGTGGAACTCTCCCGGATTCTTCTGCTCCAGGAGCTGTCGGTTCTGTACGAGTTTGGCACTGGTCATGGTTTGAAAGTTGATACCTGGGAAAATAGATGAGATCCGTACCCTGGTCGGATCGATGGCCACATTTTGCCACTGGAAAACAATTTTGAAAGGCAGGGTAATATCATGGAAGAAAAAAAAACGAAGGAAGTCAAACTCGAGATACAGCTTGATGAAGACGTCGCACAGGGTGCTTACGTCAATCTTGCTGTCGTTAACCATAACGAATCGGAGTTCGTTATCGACCTGATCTTTGTCCAGCCCCAGGCGCCACGGGCCAAGGTCCGCTCGAGGGTAATTCTTTCTCCGCAGCACGCGAAGCGTTTTGCCGCTGCCGTGCAGGAGAACATCAGTCGCTATGAACAGAACTTCGGTGAGATCAAATCGACCCAGCAGGTTGTCGATGAGTCTGCAGGGCATTATCACTAGCGGATAGCATGTGCCGCTACGCAGTCCAAACACGGGCCTTTATCGTGAATTCGAACATGATGTTCGGTTGCGCTTTGTGGCGTCTGCTCTTAAACTGAACAAGTAGTGATTTTGGCCCTGGCCCGCCTGATCGACAGGCTGGGCATCTCGATCGATGCCGAGGTCATGCAAAAACTCACAGTAGATAGTGTTGCAGGCAGCTCAAAGGAGCTTTGCTGACGGATGATGAACCAAATTGATCGTCGCACATTTATTCGCCGCACTGTTCAGTCGGCAATCGCAGCTGCCGCGGGTGGTTTGCCTGCGCTCGACCTCCTGTCTCTGCCCGCTCAGGCCGGACAAGCCCCTCCTCTGGCGGTGCGCAAGGGACAGGATATCCCGCTCCTGGTGCGCGAGACTATCAGTGCCCTGGGCGGCATGGAAAACTTTGTCAAACAGGGCGAAGTCGTTGTCGTCAAGCCGAATATCGGCTGGGACCGCACCGTGGAGCTGGCGGCTAACACCCATCCCGATGTTGTCAAGACCCTGGTGCAGCTCTGTCTCGAGGTCGGTGCCAAACAGGTCCGCATCTTTGACCGCACCTGTAACGATGAGCGACGATGCTACACGCAGAGCGGCATACGCTCTGCCGTGGAGTCGATCCGGTCGGACCGCGTCAGCCTCGAATACATCGATCGTCGTGCCTTTAAAGAGCTGGCCATCCGCGGCGGCCAGGCGTTTGATCGATGGGAGTTCTATATGCCGGTGATCGAAGCCGACCGGCTGATCAATGTGCCGATTGCCAAGCACCACTCGATTTCACGGCTGACCCTCGGCATGAAGAATCTGATGGGAGTGATCGGCGGCAACCGCGGCCGACTGCACCACAATATTGCCGAATCTCTCTCTGATATCGCCTCGGTCATCCATTCCGACCTGATCGTGGTCGACGCCACCCGGATTCTGACGGCCAACGGCCCGCAGGGCGGGCGGCTCCAGGATGTCCGGAACCTGGACACCCTGATTGCCTCCCCGGATATTGTCGCGGCTGATGCCTATGCCACGACTCTCTTCGGCCTCAGCCCCGAACAGGTGCCGACGGTTGTTGCCGCAGCCCGGAGGGGCCTGGGGGTCATGGACCTCAAACAGGTCAGAATGGTTTGAAACAATCCTTTTGGACATATGCCCGCCGGTTCAGTCAGAGCTTCTGTCTGGCCGTCTTCCTCTGGTTGTTCCTGCAGACCGAATACCGCGGGGTTGATCAACTGCCTTACCCGGTCAGCCTGCTGTTTCGGATCGACCCGCTTGCGGCATTGGCGGATTTTCTTGCCCCGGGACCCTTTGGCTGGAGCATACTCTGGCCGGCACTGGTCGTGTTGCTTCTGACCTCCCTGTTCGGGCGTTTCTTCTGTGGCTGGATCTGTCCACTCGGGGCAACTCTCGACGGCCTCGGCAAGCTGGTTGGACGCGGCCGGCGGGCTTTTTCACCAGGTTGGCGACGCGTCAAATACTACCTGCTGATCGCCCTGGGTACGGCAACCTTCTTCGGTGTGCAGCTGCTCGGCCTGTTTGACCCGCTGGCGATTTTCCTGAGATCGCTGACCCTGGCGGTTTACCCGGCATACAACTACGGCCTGAACCGGACCTTCGATTTTTTCTACACAAACGATCTGCCGCTGGCCTCGCCCGTGGTCAAGAGTTCCTACCCGCTGTTTCGTGATTACCTCATGGCGTTTCATCAACCGGTCTTCGCCTTGAGCCTCTTTACCTTCCTGGTCTTCCTGGCGATCGTGCTCCTGGAACGGGTCGAGCACCGTTTCTGGTGCAAGAACCTCTGCCCGCTGGGAGGGCTGCTCGGGATCTGTTCGCGTTACGCCATCCTGCAGCGTACCCCGCAAAAACTTTGTGCCGATTGCCAGACCTGCGACAGCCTCTGTCGCGCAGGTGCGGTTCGTGGAGAGGGCCTTATACGCAGTGAATGTTTACTCTGCATGGACTGCACAGGCTACTGCCCGGAGGAACGGGTGACCTTCGGCCTACGGCATGGTGCTGCGCATGACCCGGGGATCGATCTGCAGCGTCGAGGTGTGCTGACCGCTATGGCCAGCGGCATCATGGTCGCCCCAGCAGTACGTATCGGGCCGGTCACCTATGAACAGAATCCATACCTGATCCGGCCGCCGGGGGCGGTGGCGGAAGAGGAATTCCTGCAGCGCTGCGTCCGTTGCGCAGAATGCATGAAGGTCTGTATCGGGCGCACCCTGCAACCGGCTTTGCTCGAGGCTGGGCCGGTGGGCTTGTGGACGCCGCTGGTGGTGCCAAGGATCGGTTATTGTGAATACAACTGCACCCTGTGCGGCCAGGTTTGCCCGACCGGTGCGATTGCGCCGTTGAAGCTGGCGGAGAAACAGAAGAACGTGATCGGCCTTGCCGTGATCAAGAAAGACCGCTGTCTGCCCTTTGCCAAGGGGATAGAATGCCTGGTTTGCGAGGAACACTGTCCGACAGGTGAAAAAGCGATTGTCATGGAAACGCAGGACCTCCTCGTCGATGGCAAGATGCGCCGGCTCAAACTGCCCAAGGTAATTGACAAACTCTGTATCGGTTGCGGGATCTGCGAGACCAAGTGCCCGGTCGAAGGTGCCAGTGCTATCCGGATTATCAACGAAGGGGAGAGCCGCCGCAAACGTACCGAACTGCTGGCCGGCCCTTACGGGTAACACGATGCGCACTTTCCTTCTGATTATAGTGGTCCTGTCTCTGTCAGCTCTCGTCTCTGCCGATGCCGAAAAAATCAGTTTCGGAAGTTTTTCCAGATCGGCACTGGAAGGATGGACGACGAAAAGTTTCAAAGGTCAAACGGATTACCGGGTCGTCGAGGATGACGGGCAGAAGGTGCTGCAGGCGAAAAGTCAGGCTGCGGCCTCGGGCCTGGTTTTTGAGACCGAATACGACCCAAGCGAATATCCCGTACTGTCGTGGCGTTGGAAAATTGACCACATTCTCACCAAGGGCGACAGCCGCACCAGGTCCGGTGATGATTATGCCGCCCGTATCTACGTGATCTTCCCGCACTGGTTTTTTCCGAAGACCAAAACGCTCAACTACATATGGGCCAATCGCCTGCCCAAAGAGGCCATCCAGCCGAATGCATTCACCAGCAACGCCATGATGATTGCTGTAGAGAGTGGAGACGAAAAGGCCGGTCAATGGATCTCTGTGCAGCGCAATATTGTCGACGATTATCGCCGGGCTTTCGGCGAAGAACCGCCAAATGTCGGTGCGATCGCGATCATGACCGATACTGACAATACTGGAGAGTCAGCAATTGCCTGGTATTCTGACATCGAAGCCCATCGCCAATAATTAGTCTTTTCTTTGACTGTATCCCTGTCGGGGCAAGCAATTTCTGTTTTTGACGATATAATTAAAGCCGGAATCGCTATTATATCCCGACTGTTTGTGTAAGGGAGGTCATATGTCTCTGGTGAAAACCTGGTATACCCCGGAAGCGGCAGCAGACAAGTTCGGCATTAAACTCGCTCAGTTGATGGAGTGGGTAGAGGAAGGGCTGGTGCGGGCGGAAAAGGAAGCCGACAAGGTTGTGCAAATCAATATCGATGATGTGCGCATCCAGGTCGAGGCGATGGTTGGACGATCATGAACTTCACGAATTGAAAGCCGGAAGAAAGCGGGCTGAGATTTCTTTGCCCGCACAGGCTGCTGACCAAGTTCAGCCAGGCTTCATGATAGAGAGGGCAACAGATGGTTAATCCTAATTACACAAATACCCACAACGCATAACAAAACAATACAGCAATAATATCAAAAGGTTACGACATGATCACAGTCGTAGCCTTTTGTGTTTTATGGTGCTTTTTGGTGGGTTAGTGTACCAAGAGTGTACCGAGGAATTGACCTTGTCCATCCATAGCAACAAATACTATAAATCCTAAGGTCATGTAAGAAAGAGTTGCGAGAATATATATAAGAATACTGTAAGTAGTTTCAAGGCTTTACTGCAAATCGTGACTTGTGGGAACAAGAAATTGACTTATAATTGATTTCTAGAAAGGAGAATAAAAATGGCTATCAAAGAAAAACTTGCATGTTTGTTCCTTACCTGTCTGCTGTTGTTTGCGTCGGGATGTGTCAAGACACCAATGCTGTATCACGGCAATACAGTTAAGTCTGCGCCTGTCGTGGCTTTACTGGAGGGTGGTCCAACTATGGGTGAATGGAAGACTTCCGAGGTCACAATTGACTATAAGTATATTAAAAAAGGGGACGACTTTGAAATTTCGGGGCAGGCCGCACTCAGTCAAAGTAATCAAATGTTGTACTCAAACGTTTCAAAAATGTATTCATATATCTTCTTCCTCGACAAAAATTCACGAGTCATTGAAACTGCCAATTTCGTCGATGCGTGGACCGACAGCACAGAAGACAATCAAAACTTCTCCAAATCTTACAAGGTCCCCACCGGAACGACAGGATTCTCATTTGGATACTCAGGAGAACTCAAAGACGAAATGAGCACTGAGACTATCTACGAGCTGCCTTTGAAGTAAGCAATAAAACTAACATGCCCGCGAATCAATAACTCTCAATCGATCGCAGAGAGGCTTGGTCAACGGATTGATTTGATCAGGCAAATACTATTGGTTTTTGGTTATCATATATCCTGACAAATAATAAATGGCCACCCGGAATTGATCCAGGCGGCCACCTTTTTGTCGTCTTAAATGTCTCTATCAATAACACACCCGTTTTCGTCCCATATGTCGTGACATTTAAGAATCCAGTCATCTCGACCAGTTTATACAAGGAACAGCTTTCCTCTTTCTTTTTGTCTTCCAGCCCTCTTCGGTCCAGACGATCTTCAAAGTCACAATTTGGATGATTCAGGAATGAAGGTTATGAGAGCTCCGGGGCTGGGTTTGATTTCCGGGGCTATTCTGGGGCGTTTCTTCGCAGGCCAATTTAGCTTCAATATTCCACAGCATTCTTGTCGGAAATCTTTACAGCTTGGTATTTTTCATAGAAAAGACATTATTCTATATATAAAAACAATAACTTGTGGAGGTGGCATATAATTTGCTGAATTTAATTTTGTTCTTATTTATTTCATAAATAGATAGATTAGGAGGATTGACGATGAAAAACTTCATTGCCTTTTTGCTTGTGTCTTTTTTCTTGTCCATTTGTATCTCTACCACCGCAGCTGCCGACACCATATATTCTACTTTTGGCTCAGGAGATTCATACAATACCAATCTGGGTTATGCAGTTGGAAGTTACGATCCAAATTTGGCCTCAAATGTGACTGTCTTTGCGTCATTTACTCCAATAATTGATTCATACTTAGAATCTCTTGAAATAGCAGCATTTTCCAATAATGATGCATATAATCCTGATTTCGGACTAGACGAGCTTACTATAACCCTATTAAATGATCTCAATGGGAGTCCAGGTTCTACCATTGAGTCATTCAATATCTCTGGAGTGCTCTACGACCCGTCAATTTATTATCAAAATTCACTTTTAAACCCATTTCTTTCCTCAAATAGTAATTATTGGTTAGCCGCATCAACGGATACTGGTAATTATTTGGGTTGGGATTTGAATGATATCATTTTAGACGGGGAGATTGGGTATTCCATATTTTATATCAATGAAGGGCAGAGTGTATCAGCTCAGTATGAAGGTGCTTTACCTGCTTTTCGTTTGAATGGTGCCCCAGTCCCCGAACCCTCCACTTTCCTTCTTCTCGGTGGCGGCTTGGCAGGCTTAGCTTTTTATGCACGTCGGAGGAGGAAAGAATAAACTTCTTATTTATACAATCACAACCGCCTCAGTAATGGGGCGGTTTTTATTTGGAGTAAAGACAACAGAAAGTCTTATTTAAATTCCTGCATTGTTTGAAGAAGGTGAGATTGACCGGAATGCGAAATTACTACTGACCCTGCAATCTAGGAATCTAGCCCGGCCTTTAATCCGTCTTGGCAGTCGTTATTTGTAAACAGTTTTACCTCAGAAGTCGTAAGACTTGATAATCAGTTGCAACCAATCGAATGTTCTGCTCTACGGGTATTTGCAATAAATCTAAATTCTGGCCAAGTTTATTGAAATCAGGTTTGTAGCGAACTGGTTCATTTTTTGTCGAAAAAATTTACAGTTATTATAAGTAATGCTAATGACGAATGATAACCTTAATAATATTAAGACATTATGTAACTGGCAGGCTTTATGCAATACTCTTAAAGAGCCAATTCTCTATTGAGAGTGTACCGTATCTGAAATGCAGTTTCCTGCAGCTGTATAAGGCCAGTGTGATTCAAGTCAAGGAGATTAAACTAATGAGAACTAAATGGTTATTGAGTCTATTTCTGATGTTCTTTGTCTGTGTCAGCTGTATTTTTGCCTCGGTCAATAATGCACAGGCTGCTTTTCAAACCGGTGATATTTTTGCTGCCGTAAACAGTGGAAATATTAACCGCTATGATTCAACCGGTACTTTCCTCGAAACCCTGAACATCGGCAGCAGTGGTTATACCACCGGTATGGCATTTGATGCGTCCGGCAATCTCTATGCAACCGGTTTTTCTGCCAGCAGAGTGGCCAAGTTTGATACTAACGGGACTCTACTGAACTCTAATTATCTTACTACGGGTCTTTCCACGCCCGAATCGATTGTTTTTGATAACTCGGGCAACATTTATGTCGGCAATCTGGGTAGCGGGATACAAAAGTACGATATGAGCGGAAATTATGTTGGAAATGTCATTGGTAATCGAGTCGACTGGTTTGATCTCACAGCCGACCAGTCTACTTTTTATTATGGCCAAGAAGGGACTGCGGTTAAGACCGTCAGCAATGGAATCCCAGGAACCCCGGGGGCTGACTTTGCAACCGGCCTGCAGAATGCATTTGCTATGCGCGTCTTGGCCGATAATGGGCTGCTGGTTGCTGATCGGGGTGATGTCAAACGTTTTGACTCGTCAGGAACCTTAATTCAAACTTATGATGTAGCGGGAGTGGACGGCTGGTTCGCTCTCAACCTCGATCCTGATGCCACCTCTTTCTGGAGTGGCAGTTACAGCAATGATACCCTTTACAAGTTCGATATCCTCGCGGGGAATTTGTTGCAAACAATTTCTACCACAGGTTCATCGTCGAATCTTTACGGTGTCGCTGTCTTTGGCGAAATCACTGCTGGCGGTCCCGGCCCCGGTCATGTTGTACCAGAACCCTCCACTTTTCTGCTCCTTGGTGGTGGCCTCGTAGGTTTAGCCTTTACAGTCCGCCGTAGAAGGAAAGAATAAACAACACATTTTTAAGATCCCTAACCGCCCCAGAAATGGGGCGGTTTTTTATTTGGAGTAATGACCGCAGAAAGTCTTATTTATATTCCTGCATTGTTTGGATGGGTTGAGATTGGCCGAAATGCGAAATTCTTACTGCCCCTGACATTTAAGAAAAAAAGCCCCACAGTCGGAGGGGGGTGACTACGGGGCAAAACGTCACAGGACCGTTTGGTAGGAATCCTGTGAAGTATGAAGAAATCTAAATAGATTTTAACGTGCAATCAATGCCTGTCAATTAGCAAGACCAAATAGCACGACAGAAAGAGATCGAATGGAAGACCAAGGCCACCCAGAATTGTTCCAGGGGGCCATCATTTTGCCGTCTTAAATGTCTCTATCAATAACACGCCCGTTTTCGTCTCATATGTCGTGAATTGTAAAAAAGTGTCTGATCTTTATGGATAACTTGGATGCCTTGCTTGGCAGGATTCACATGCCCATGTTTTGTTCTTGTTTCGGGTCATTTTTTCGCCACACTCTGGGCAGCGGAGGTCTCGATATAAATACCCAAAAACCGAAACACAAATGATTAAAAGAACAAATACTGCAAGAATAAAACCTTCAATTCCCAAAAGATCACCTCCCTCGCAAAATAAAAAAAGCCAGCACAAATAGTGCAACTAGGACAACTATGACGCCGATTACATCTTCCATTTAAAAATCTCCTTTATTAAAAAACAGGCTCAATGGAATAATTTTTACATACCCTGTAATGTAAGAAAACCCCCGATCCGAAGATTGAGGGCTTTCGTGTTTTATAAATGGTGATCTCTGGGACAGTTCAAGACCTGGAACGTGTAGCAAGATATTCACCATTGCCAACTGGGACCAAACAGGTAGTAAATTCTTTATCTGCTTCGACCAGTGCAATAAGCGGCTTCATTTGTTCTTTATGAGAAATAGCATTGTCCACGACTAGTAGCCCCCCCTTACAGAGGACCCTTCTGAGATCATGCCACCAACCAGGATATTCAGATCGTTCAGAATCAAGGAAGATCAAGTCATAGCTTTCGTCAGGCAAATTAGCCAGAAAGATACCTGCGTCACTATTAATCTGAGTTATTGCTGAGGAAAGACCTGAGCGTTAAAAATTGTGGGCAGCTAAGCCAAATTTATATTCTGACAGTTCCACAGTAGTTACTTTACCACCTGTTGAAGTGACCGCATCAGCAAGCCAGAGAGTTGAATAACCATTTGACGTCCCAATCTCCAGCACACGTCGTGTGAATGTTGATCTCACAAGAACAGACAGAAGCTCTCCCGTATCACATGTAATGTTTAGCATACGCCTAGGACGGTCAGTGATTGTTTGATCATTTTCATCACCGAACTGTTCTAGTTCTGACAATAAATGACTCAGAGCATCAATCAAAACATCCTCCAAATCTCTCCACACACATAGTTCTGAATATCTCTAACAATAAGAAGCGTTTTTTCATCTCATATGTCGTGACTAAGTAGAAATTTCCTTAGAACGTGAACATTCAATTCTGAACTTCTAGAACTGAGTGCATTGTATTATTAAGAGTCGAGGAAGCAAGGAAGGTCCCTTTCCGCCTCAGAGTAATATCTTACCTCGATCGTATTTCCTTCCGGATCGTTAAAATAAATTGACGTACCAGACCCATGTGCACCCCACCGTTTGACTGGTCCTTCCTCAATAACAACACCTTGCTCTTTAAGCCTTGTTTCAAGAGCTTTTGAGCCAGCCTCGTCGGTTGCAAAACAGAAATGATTGAGGTTAGGACGACATACTTCATTTGGGTTGGTTTTCTCCCACATTTTTTTCGGGAAAAGGTCGATGATGCTGTCGGCAGAAAGCCTTACAGAGGGGAATGGAACCTGCCCCGCAGTAAACTCCTCAAGCCTCTCGCCAGGCAATTGCAGAACTTCAGTATAAAACTTGACCATTTTATCAATATCGACAACGTTAATGACAATATGATCGAATATGAACTCCATGCCGATTCCTCCAGTGTCTGTAAAGGTTTAGATTGCGAACTTGAATAAGACGATGCCGATATATTTTAAAGGATGGTTACATGCCAATTATACTTGGTCGTAAGTTGAGGTCAAAGTGGAGAGGTTCTTGTTTGTACTACTACATTGTTCAGAGAGACTGAACTTGGCCAAATCGGGAAATTCTTATTGATTCTGCAATGTAATAAAGCCGTTTTTTGCCTCAGAAGTCGTGACTTAATGAAAGGAAAAATAGTGACTTATAAACCGAGTCTGCGATGGTCGAACTGGCCAGCTTTGTTACGTCTGCCTTCTGGCGTGGCTCAGAAAATCAAAACCCATACAGGGTTGGCAGAAGCCAGGACAAGGTTCCCCAGAGAATTATGACCAAAGGAATTCCGACACGCAGAAAGTCGTTAAAGGTATATTCACCAGCGTTCATAACGAGAAGATTCGTCTTGTAGGCCATTGGCGTGGCAAAGCTCATGTTGGCCCCAAAAAGCACTGCCAACACAAAGGGTTCGGCCGGCTGCCCCATCTGTGAAGCAATGGAGATGGCGATGGGGGTGCCCATAACTGCCGTGGCATTATTAGAAACTGCATTTGTCAGGACGGCCATCAGCAACATCAAGCCACTGAGCATGACAGAGGGGGGCGCACCCCCCGAGAGGCTTAAAAATAACTCGGCGAGGTAATCAGCACCTCCGGTTTTCAGCAGCGCCGAACCGAGTGCCAAACTAGCGACAACTATCATGATCACCTGCGTGCTCAAGGCTTTGGTCGCATCGTTCCAGCTCATGCAGCCGAAGACAATCATGGCCAGAGCACCGCATGATGCACTGATGGCAATCGGCATCCAGCCGAAGGCCGCCGTGACAATAATCGCCAGCATGATCAGAAGGGCCAGGGGAGCCTTCTTTGTAAAAGGAAGGTCTACTGTGGCATCCAGCACCAGGAGATCTTTTTCTTTTTTCAGGCTGGCAATCTGTTCGCGCGGCCCTTGAACCAGTAGGATGTCACCGGCCTGTAAGCGGACGTCGCTGATCGAGTCAAGCCCTTTCTGAAGGCGCTTCCCCGCCCTGTGGATGGCCAGGATGATTATCCCGTAACGGTCTGAAAAACCGATCTCGCTGAAGGTTTTTCCACGCAGAGGTGAGCCTTGTATGACTGCAATTTCTGCAATCTGCTGATCCTCTGCCTTGAGAGGGTGGTCTTCATTCACCGGCTTACCCAGGTTTTCGTCCTGGTAAAGAGCTCCTTCCAGTACGACTTCGATCTCTTTCAGGCGTTCCGGAGTGTCACGGATTATCAGTTGATCACCGGCCTTAATGACCACGCTTGGAAGAGGCATAATGAGGCTTTCAGTGCCGCGCCTGATGCCTCTGACCTTCATCCCCCCGCCAGCCTTCCGTATTGCCTCTGCAAGGGTTTTCCCGACGAGTGCACTCTCTTCCGGGATCGCCAGGTGTGCGATAAAAACCCGCGGCGATGTGTCGGCCAGCGTCAGTTTCCGTTCCGGAATGATCCTCGGCACTATCAGCCAGAGGTAGGCGATTCCAACCCCTCCAGCGAGGACTGCCGGGACGAGAAAGTCGAACATTTCTATCCGTCTGAGCCCCATGTCAGCGGCAACGGTCACCACCAGGAGGTTTGTCGAGGTACCGATGGTGGTACAGGTGCCGCCTAGAAGGGTTGCAAATCCCATTGGCATCAACACCTTGGAGGCGTTGGTTTTGGTCCGGATAGAGACGCTGATGAGAATCGGCAGAAGCAGGACAACGACGGGAACGTTATTGATAAAGGCGCTGATGAACGCAGCGATCAGCAGGGTGAGCAGCAAAGAAACGCCGGGGCTGATTTTCCATAAGCGGGCGAGTCCTCGTCCTACCGGCTCCAGGGCGCCGGTGCGGACGACGCCCTGTCCTGCAATCATCAGGGAACAAACCGCAACGAGTGCTTCGTGTCCGAAGCCGTGGAAAAAAAAGTCGGGATGCAGGATTTGGCCATCAACCTGAAACGGAAACAGTTCAAAGCCGACGGCCAGGGAAATCAGAATGATAAAACTGGCGGTCTCCAGCGGAAGGTTTTTCCGGGTAAAGAGCAGCATGGCGAAAACGGCAAGGACGAGCACTGCCATCGCATGAGGATTTGGAGGAATTGGAAGACTGGTCATCTACGACTCCATGGCTTCAAAATTCAAAGCCGGCTCAAACGAACTCGCCACAATGTGACACAAAAAGATTGAAAACCAAATTGAATATTTCATGATTATATTCAGACCAAACCAATTTGACGCGTCAGTCAGGTGGATTTTATAGTGTCGAGAAAGCAACCTTTTGCTTTTAAACATTAGCAGTAATATAATGATAACAAGATCAATACGGCGATAGTTTCTTTAAAACGATAAGTCCTGAATCATCATTCAACCAGTCACTATGAGAGTTGATTCTATGGGCAAACAGCAACATTACTTCTTACTCGTGTCTTGTCATTCACACAACCTAAAAAAACACAAAGAACTTGATCTTCCATCATCCTCTGATATATGCGAAAGTTGTGGAAAGCGAAGCGTCAACGCCCCGCAGGCGCTGACTCCCAAAACAACTTTCAGAGAGGGCCTATTCCGATGGCATGTGAAGAGTTACAACTTAATAGAAGTCAGTTCTCGGTCGGATACATTTATTCGAATAATGGTCGCTATAAGAATAATAAGGTGCCTTCGGTGAATAACAATGACTGAAAAACGTAAACCCAGAAGCGGGCAATCGACGACCGGTCTCGTTGACAATTTAGAGGAAGGCTCATCTCTGCGATTTCCGGTGCTGACAAAGGACGACATTACCACTCTGGCCCACTACTATCGGGGAGAAATGTCGCGCATGATGAGCTGGCGTGACCGGCTTGATCGCACGACTAACTGGGCCATCGGCGCTGTGACCGCCATGCTTTCCATTACCCTGGCCACGGCCAGTGCACACCACAGCGTACTCATCTTCTCAATGGTGTTGGTCTTCCTACTCCTCCAGATCGAGTCACGACGATATCGATTCTTTCACCTTTTTCGGACACGCGTGCGCCTGTTGGAACGTAATTACTATAGCCCGTTTTTCGACCCTGAGAGACAAGCTACATCTCTCGATTGGGCGATTGAACTTGCGGAAACATTACGACACCCCAGGTTCACCATCAGTCGATGCCAAGCCATGGCGCGCCGTCTGTCACGGAACTACTGCTGGATATTCCTAGTTCTGCTGGGGGCATGGGTATTGAAAACCACCACCGCGGTGTTGCAACCCAGAACTGGAGATGTGGAGTTCGTTCACTCGGGTAAGGAGTTTCTGCACAACACTGCTATCGGGTATATCCCAGGCTCGTTTGTCTTGGCGGGTGTGCTGATCTTTTATGGTTGGCTGTTATACGTAATGATCCGACATCGGACAGTTGAGGGAGAGTTAACTTTCGGCGATGTACACGTCTGAACGGTCTATCTACCTGCTCAATGACATCCAGCCGTCCTGTCACGGTTTCCATGATCAACAAAGCTTCTCATTTATATTCCTACATTGTAAAGGAACACTAAAATTTGCTGATATTCGAAATTCTCAAAGGCACTGCAATATAAGAACTCTGATACTGCCATTAATCCGTCCTAGCAGTCGTCAAAAGCAAATTCCCATTACTTTTAAAATCGACCCTTTCCGCAAAAATTAACTTCTGAATGACCTTGATGATATCGGCTTGACTCTGAAAAAAAGTTGATCGAATCAAAGGCTATGAGGATCGCCGCCGGAAGGAAACTCCCTAGTTATTCAACAACCATCCCCAGTAAACTGATTGAAATAAACTGCAGTTATCACAGGGCAGCTAATTTCACCTGCTAGCATTACCACTTCGTTCATATTTCTGTTAAAATCTCCGGAACCAAACGATCCTGCTCCAGTCCTAAAGGAGATATGATGCTTCCAACCAAATATCAGGATTTTTATAAAACAATCGTGAAAACGATCTCCAAGCAGAGACTAATCACAGATCCACTTTTAACCGTATCATTCGGAACCGATGCCAGCTTCTACCGCCTGATTCCAAAGATTGTCATCAATGTTGAAGCGGAAGAAGAGGTTCAGCTGATTCTTCACGAGGCAAGTCAACATCGGCTACCGGTCACCTTCCGGGCCGCCGGAACCAGTCTCTCTGGCCAGGCGATCACTGACAGTATTCTTGTACGCCTGGGAAAAGGCTGGCAGAACTATAAAATTTTTGACAACGCGAAAAAAATCCAGTTGCAGCCAGGGATTATCGGCAGCCAGGCCAATCGCTTTCTCGCCGAATTCGGTAAAAAGATCGGCCCGGATCCAGCTTCAATCGACAGTGCAAAGATAGGCGGAATTCTCGCCAACAATGCCAGTGGTATGTGTTGCGGAGTGGCCGAAAACAGTTATCAGACCCTGGACAGTTTGCGGCTGATTCTCGCCGATGGCACTATTGTCGACACCAGCGATGACAAAAGCCGGGCAGATTTCAAAAGAAGTCACCCACATCTCCTCAAGGGCCTCACTGATCTGCGTCATAACATTCTGGCTGACAATGAATTAAACGAACGCATTCGCTACAAGTTCAAAATAAAAAACACCACTGGCTACAGCTTGAATGCCCTGATCGACTTCAGCGACCCTTTTGATATCATGCAGCAATTGATGGTCGGATCAGAGGGGACTCTCGGATTCATTTCTGAAGTGGTTTATAAAACTGTCGTTGAGCATCAACATAAGGCCAGCGCGCTGATTCTATTTCCCGACGTTCCCACGGCCTGCAGCGCTGTCCCTATTCTTCGGGATGGGTTACCAGTCGCCGCAGCCGAGTTGATGGACCGTGCTGCCCTGTCATCGGTCGAAAATGAAGCGGGCATGCCCGATTATCTAGCCGGTCTGAAAAAAAACGTCACCGCGCTGTTGGTCGAAACCCGAGCCACCAGCGCAAAAAAACTGAAGGGACAGATTGAACAAATTGGCGCAGCTCTGGAAAAAATCAAAACTGTCAGACCGATTGAATTCACTGATAACCCTACTGAATACACAATTTACTGGAATATCCGCAAAGGTCTCTTTCCCGCAGTGGGCGCTGTGCGCGAGACCGGAACCACAGTCATTATCGAAGACGTTGCCTTCCCCCATCAGCACCTGGCCGCTGCCGCGCTCGACCTGCAGAATCTGTTTAAAAAATATCACTATGAGGAAGCGATCATCTTTGGGCATGCCCTTGAAGGTAACCTACATTTTGTCTTTACACAGGATTTTTCGCATGAAGAGCAGGTTGTTCGCTACCGTGATTTTATGGATGAAGTCGTCAATATGGTCGTAGAGAAATATGACGGTTCGCTCAAGGCTGAACATGGCACCGGACGAAACATGGCACCATTTGTAGAAAAAGAATGGGGCACAGCGGCCTACACACTGATGAAGGCGATCAAGAACCTGTTTGATCCGGAAGGTCTGTTAAATCCGGGCGTCATTATCAACGACGATGCTGAAGCACACATCAAAAACCTTAAGCCACTCCCAGCGACCCATGAGCTGGTTGACAAATGTATTGAATGCGGATTCTGTGAGCCAGTCTGCCCATCGCGCAACCTCTCCTTTACTCCCCGCCAGCGTATCGTTGGTCGTCGTGAAATCAGCCGTCAAATGGCAGCAAACGCAGCACCCGCCGAGCTCAAAAAACTATTGAAGGCCTATCAATATCCAGGCCAGGAAACCTGCGCTTCCGATGGTTTGTGTGCCACAAAATGCCCGGTGGGTATTGACACCGGGAAGCTGGTCAAAGCCCTCCGTGAAGAAGCCAATGGCGATCTGGCCAACCTGGTTGCTGATTGGGTCGCAAGAAATTTCAAGGGCGTTGCGGGCACAATTAACACAACCCTAAAAACGGTCGATAAGGTTCATCAACTGACCGGCACGGGGGTTATGGAAAAAGCTTCGTCAACAGCACGCACCCTGACCGCCAATAAACTGCCACTTTGGAACAGGGAAATGCCCTCCGGAGTGGCAAAAATAAAATCAGAAACCTTTGATCCTGACAACCCTTTACAGGTGGTTTATTTTCCAGCCTGCCCCAGTCGCTGTATGAGCGGTCCAGCGCGAGCTGAATCAGAGTCTGAAGACTTGCCACAAAAAACGATTTCACTCTTGAAAAAAGCCGGCTATCAGGTCATCTACCCCGAAAATCTGGGGAGTCTCTGCTGCGGGCAGGCGTTTGAGAGTAAAGGGTTTTTCAAACAAGCCAACTATAAGAATGATGAGTTGAACCGCGCGCTGATTAAAGCATCTGACGATGGAATGATTCCTGTTCTCTGCGATACCAGTCCCTGCTTGCTGCGCATGAAAGAGAATCTGGATTCCAAGTTGAAACTCTTTGAACCGATTGAATTTGTTCTTGAGTTTTTGCTGGACAAACTGAAATTCACCCCGCTTGACACCAAAGTGGCTCTGCATGTGACCTGCAGTGCCCGTAAAATGGGGCTTGATGACAAACTTACGGCCTTGGCCCAAACTTGCGCAACGGAGGTCGTTGTCCCGGAAGATATTTATTGCTGTGGCTTTGCCGGCGATCGCGGGTTCAACTATCCCGAATTGAACGCCTCAGCGCTGGAGGGGCTTAAACAACAGGCCAAAGGTTGTAGCGCAGGGTATTCTACCAGCAAAACCTGTGAGATCGGCTTGTCACTGCATGCCGATATTCCCTACCGCTCGATCCTTTACCTGGTCGATGCAGCAACGGAATTACTTTAAAGAATTAATATGTCCGACAAGAATGAGTTGCGAGAATATATATAAGAATACTGTAAGTAGTTTCAAGGCTTTACTGCAAATCGTGATAAATGAGAAACATCCTACCTGTTTAAAAGATATTAGGTACGGGCAAGGCAGGCTGTCTTATTGAGCTTCGCCTTCCGGCAGCCTAATCGGGAGGCGGAGGGTAACCGTTGTTCCCTTTCCATCCATGCTCTCAACGCTGATTTCACCATGATGCTGTTCCACAATACCTTTTGCGATTACCATCCCGAGCCCGACACCGAAACCTTTTGTGGAATACAGGGGCTCGAAGACCTTTTCCCTGCTTTCGTCCGACATGCCGGTCCCATTGTCACGAACTCGGATCTCATATTCATCATCAAACAGATGCGTTGAAATTTGTAAGAGTTTACCGTTCGATTTTTTAGCGAGTAGCGCGTGTACAGCGTTGGTAATGAGATTGATCATCACTTGCCGAAGTTTTTCTTGGTCAATTTGCGCATAAATGTCGCTTGCGAGTTCAAATTCACAGCAGACATCTTCGAGGTTGACCTGTTCGTCTAAGACTGTCTTCATCCAATCATTCAAGGAGGTCTTTGTGGTGTTTAGTTTCTTGACACGCGTATAGTTAGTTAATTCCTCGATGATATTGACACACCTGATGATGCTACGCTCGGCCAGCTCAAGGGAGCGTTCTACACGATGGAGCTCGTTGCGTTCGAGACTATCGCCGATGGAAAAAATTGCCGTTTGGATCGTCCCGAGAGGGTTGCGGATTTCATGACTGACAGTAGCTG
The DNA here is from genome assembly GCA_963825575.1 of uncultured delta proteobacterium. GTDB lineage: Bacteria > Desulfobacterota > Desulfuromonadia > Desulfuromonadales > BM103 > JAFDBW01. Next base: position 26,300 of record CAWGUB010000009.1, on the reverse strand, counting down.
TCAATCTCCCAAGGGTGGCCAAACGCTCGCCTTGTATCAACTCCGACTGTGCCTCCTTGAGCTTACGCGTCCGAACATCAACGAGAAGTTCCAACTGCTCACGGTGTTTAACCAGCTCCTCCTCAACCTGCTTGCGCTCGGTGATGTCGAGTGCTGTAAAGACAACCTCCTCCGATGGACCATCCATGTCTATGGGCGTAGAGCTGAGCAGCACGTCGATAATGTGACCGTCTTTGCACTTCCAGCGTGTTTCTACCGTTCCCGTGCCAAGATCGCAAATCTGCCTATACTTCTCGCGCCCGACATGCTCATAGTCATCGTCACACATATAGAGCATCCTGGCATTCTGTCCGACCAGTTCCTCATTGGAGTACCCAGTCATCTCACACATTCGTTTGTTGACCTGCTTGAACATACGGTCAACGACCACACCGACACCGATTGGAGCGGCCCGAAATACGCTTTGCAAGTGGGCCTCGCTCTTCCGGAGTTCCTCCTCCGTATGCTTGCCCTCGGTAATGTCACTAAACATATAAATCCTCTTATAGCGGTGCCCATCTCCTGTCGTACCATTTCCTTTGGTACTCAACTTCAATACTTTGCAGCTCATTGCTCTTCCACAACTTAGGAGCTAAGCACAAAGAAATAATATACCCTGGTCCGGTGAATCGTCTGTGATCTCTCTTCATCTGCCCCCTGGTAATTTTCAGAAATCAAGCAATATAAGACATCGCCAATATACGGTAATTGATCGGGAACGTCAAAAGCGAAGGTGTCTCGAAAGTTGTGCCAGCAACCCCAGCGGGTCAAAACCGGCTGATTTGCGGCTGGTGTCCCGAATATCCTGATACCAACCATTATGAGACAAATCCAGCTATTGGTTGACGGCTAGATACTCTTTCGGGGTTAGGTTGCCAAGTGACTCGTGAGGTCGCTCCTCGTTATATTCTGTGACCCAACTCTCCGTGATCTCCTGCACCTCTTTCAATTGTTTGAACACGAACATGTCCAAGACTTCGGTTCGATAGGTTCGGTTGAATCGCTCAATGAATCCATTCTGCATTGGACGACCTGGCTTGATGAACTCCAACCTGACGCCATGCTGCTCTGCCCAGTCAGCCAACCGGATACTTGTTAACTCAGGGCCGTTGTCGAGTCTCAGCTTTTGAGGATAACCACGCCAAGTGGCAACACGGTCCAGAGCGACCACCACTCGATCAGCGGTCAGACTCCGGGCCACTTCAATGGTCAAAACTTCCCGGTTGTAATCGTCGACCAGGTTAAACGTCCGGAAGCGTCTCCCACACCAGAGAGCATCGCTCATGAAGTCTGCGCTCCAGCATTGATTGATACTCTCAGGGACGCTCAGTGGATCAGGATTGCGACTCGGTAAGCGTTTCTTCCCTTTGCGGCGTATATTCAAGTTCAGTTCGCAATAGATGCGATGAACACGCTTATGGTTCCAGTTGTAGCCGCGCCGACGGATGATCGGGAACACCTTGCCAAATCCATATCGGGGGTACTGATCAGCCAACTTCAACAACACCTCAATCACCGGGTCGTCTCTCGTCAGGTCCGGCCGGTAACGATAGACTGTACGACTTAAGTGTAAAGCCCGGCAGGCAATTCTTGTGCTGACCCCCAACGATTCTTTGGCATAATCGACCAGTTCCCGCTTTTCCGACGGCGTCAGAGCTTTTTTTCGATAATCTCCTTCAGAATCTTATTCTCAAGGCTGGTGTCTGCAAACATTTGTTTGAGACGTCGATTCTCTTGCTCAAGCTCTTTCAAACGAGCCAACTCCGACACCTCCATCCCACCGTAAAGCGATTGCCAGCGATAGAAACGTTGCGACTGGAAATCCCATGTTCACGACAGATCTCCCGGATCGATTTACCGGTCTCGGCTTCCTTCAGTATCCTGATGGTCTGTGCTTCACTGAACTTCGATTTACGCATGCGATGAGTCCTCCATGTGACGTTACATTATGCCAAGGAGTCTCATTATTGCTGGTACTATTTTAAGGGATGGTTATAAATTTATACTACTTCACCAACTTCTATGGATCAAGAATAAACAGCTATCTATGGGAGGTCATCATGGGCATGAGAGTTGGCTATGCAAGGGTCAGCACCGTCGGTCAGAAGCTTGGATGTTCAGCCGGATCACCTGGCAGACTGTGACCGAATCTATCGAGAGAAGGCTTCGGCCAGTTCAACAAAGAATCGGCCTGAGTTGAAAAATGCACTCGACTTTGTAAGAGAGGAAGATGTTTTCGTCGTCACTAAACTGGATCGTCTGGCTCGATCAGTCGTGGACCTGTCCAACATCATTCAACTGCTTGAGGAGAAAAAAGTCGATCTTGTTGTGCTGGACCAGGGGATTGATACCACGACCATCTACGGCAAACTGCAATTCAATATCCTGGCTTCGATTGGTGAATTTGAAAGGGGGTTGATTACCGAACGTTCTCTGGAAGGTCGCCAAAAAGCCAAGGAGCGAGGAGTTGTTTTTGGTGCAAAGCCAAAGTTGTCAGCTGACGAGATTCAGGCATTGATTCGCGACTATGAAGCTCCAGGGTTAAGCAAAAGAGAGATTGCAGAGTTATATGGCATCAGTACATCATCTGTTTATCGACTCTACTATGAGAACAGGCAGGCATTGTCAGCATGAACAAAAGGCCACCCGATGATGATCCCAGGTGGCCTTTATTTTGAGGAAGGTTGAAGTGCGTCTTATTTATACTACTACATTGTTTGACATGCTCAGATTGGCTGAAATGCGAAATTCTTAGTATCCCTGATAAAAAAGAAAAGAAACGGGCCGGTTCTTTTTTAAACCGGCCCACATTTATGGGATTTGACTGGCACTTATTTGCTTGGATTACGAATTATCTAATTGTTTATCGTCGTTAGTTAATCAATTCATTTTCACCGGGGCGCCAAGTTTTGTCGAACCATAGCTCGAGAGGCCTATACAAGCACAAAATCATGAACCATCCCCACCCAGGGAGAGTTTGCACCCAATCGCTCTCCTTACCCTCAGGTGCTTCGGGGCCGAAATAGACATCAACCTTTACATCTGTGTTAAGCAAAGCGGCTAGAGGATTGGGAAGCCGGACCGGCTCGGCGTGGGCGGGACACGGAGGGGGCTTCCCTGCGGCATCTTACAGGCTCGTGGCCACCCACGCCTGGATGGAAAGAATGTCCAGCTTCTTGATATCGATAAATTCAACCCCCATGCCTGTCGAGGCAGAGGCCTTGCGCTGCTCATCTCCCCCCTTGACCCAGGCAACCCTCCCCCTGCAGGAAAGCTGGCGTTCCGGGTTCAACTGGAACTGAAAGTTCAGTTCGGCTCCCACCGGCAGCAGGTCGTCGGTCTCCATGAAGACCCCGCCGACGGAAATGTCTGCCAGGGTCATCGCCGAGGAGCGAAGCGTCTCGCTGGTCGGCTTGACTGGAGCCTTGATCGGTGCCCTCTTCCCCGACCACCCCGGGAACTTGACAAGTCTTTTGCTGACATCCAGCAAGGCGGTCCTGGTCAGCGGCTTGTGGATGACGTCGTCGCAACCGGCCGCGAAACAATGCTCCACGTCTTCCGGTGCTGCACCTTCCGTCATCATGACGATGGGAGTGAACTTCAAGCTGGGGTCATGCTTGATCTCCCTGCAGGCGAGATCGCCGTCACCATCCGGCATGTAAAGATCCATCAAGACCAGGTCGGGCTTCTCCATACGGGTCGCGGTCACGGCTTGCAACCCATCTTCGGCCGTGATGATTTCGACCTGTTCACGCCTGAAACAGTCCTCGGCGACAGCCAGTTGACGGCTGTCGTCATCGACCAACAATATCTTTTTCGAATACATGAAGAGAGTTTCTTTGATAAACATGCGATATCAGCCTGTCAACGATAGGGCATCCCATGGCATGCTTGAAGAAATCGTTCTGCGGGGCAGCGGATTTTTTCTCACAAGCGACACCACAGTGAAGCCTTGATTCTGATTAAAAGATACTTGGCATCAGTCAACCAGGTCAACCCAAGGAAATTGTACCGTACTTGCAGGAGAATGCATTTCGAGAGACCGTCACGGATGCTGCTTATGTCAGCAGTGATAGGTCGGGGGAATCAACAAAATCTCTGGCAGGGGAATATCTCGTTGGCATGGCGGGTTGTCTCCTCTCCTTATTTATTTGAGGCGACAACTATGCTGACACAGGGGGCCTGCAATGTAAAAAAACCCCCGATCACAAGATTGAGGGCTTTCGTGTTTTATGAATAGTGACTTATCAGAATAACGGACCAAGATGACAGTTACCTCATGAAATTCCATGCGTATAGTTTTAAATCGATCCGGCCATCGGCGTTAAAGACAATGCCTTCGGTGGTTAATATTTTTTCCTGTACCAAGCTGCCGTGGCCGTTCGATCGTGGACTGATTCTTCCCTGATAGTTTACAATTCGATGCCAGGGAACATCGTTCCCCTTTGGCAGTGCGGCCATAGCAAATCCAACTGTACGAGCTGTACATCCGATCTGATTAGCTATTGCGCCGTAGGTGGTTACGTGCCCGACTGGTACTCGCCTTAATAGTTGGTAGATCTGGTCGTAGAGTTTTTCGCCCACAGTTTTTCCTCTTATGACCCGTGATTGCTGAGACTCCGTAATAATAGTATTGGAACCTTATTTATATTCAGGTTGCCTGACTCTCGTCTATCCCAACATAAAGCAAAACCCTGAGTAAGCTAGGCTTATGGCAAATTTGTCCTTTGTTGTCATTACTTTAATATCCAATCAGTGGTTTGTTGGATCACGTTCTGCTCGATCCCGTTGAAACCATGAAATGCAAACGCTTCGCAAGGGTCTCCTTTACTCACGCCCCCAGTGAATGGCAACAACTGACTACGTGGAGCATTGACAAGTTTGTTCATTAATGTGGGGACGTCCGAAAATGAGCAGAACCTGCACCCATCGTGTTCATGGTGAACAACGAGCACTGGGATTTTAACCTTTTCCAATGGCATGACTGTCACTGGACGACCTTTGTCAGCAGAAAGGATCGTTGAACTCAGAACGATTCCATCTGGGCCTTCTGGGCCAGTTAGCACAGTCGCAACGTATCCTACGGACTGCGTACCGCGACTGGTTCCAACCAGCCAGACAGGGACTTTTACGGTCTCTCTTAGCCATGCTATGACGGCCTTGATATCCGCGGCATGCTCGGGTTTTTGACGAAAGCGATTAAGGAAAGGAGAGGATTGTCGATCTGATGGGGCATCGATGACGGCAACCGCCAATCCTTCATTAGCGAACAGTTGGCGAGTTCTCACGACGAAGTTGCCTTGTCCCCATCTCATAGAGCCGTCTGATTGTATTTGAAGGCCACCATGACCACCAGGGAGCAAGACCACCACAGCTTTTGGATCGGGCGGCGAAAGGACAAGCATCCGTTGCGTAATACCAGTGCGCGTTGGAATGTCGACAACCTTCTCAGAGGTTTGAGCGAAGGCTTGAGAAAGCATAGTGAGCAGGAAGACTAACCCTGGCAGTATTATTCTCAACATAGATGCCCTCCATGTTTTCCATCGGGAATTTTTTAAAACACCAAATGTGAAAGCCCACCAAGGGATAGATCCAGTTGGTCATAGTTTTGTGGATTAAAGAGCTTACTGAATACCTCTATCAATAAGAAGCCGTTTTTCGTCTCAGAAGTCGTGATTATTGGGAAGAAGTAAGCCGAAGCAGTCGACCGCCCTTTTTATCCTCAAGGACCCATATTGCCCCTTTCGGCCCTTGCTCAACCTCTCTAATCCGATTTCCCATGTCGAAACGCTCGACCTCCGCGGCCTGTTTACCTGAAATCCTTATCCGTACTAGTGCTTCTGACCTGAGCCCGCCGATAAAGGCATTATTCTGCCATTCCGGAAACATGGAGCCGTCGTATATTACCAAACCCGACGGTGCAACAGTCGGGACCCAGTAGACCTCAGGGGTATGAAATTCCGGGCGCGTATCATGATCGGGAATGGGGATGCCAGAGTAATGATCTCCCCAGGAGACAATGGGCCAACCGTAATTTTCTCCGCCAACGATAAGGTTGAATTCATCTCCGTGCCTTGGACCCATTTCGTGAGACCACAAATAGCCCTGTCGGTCGAAGGCAATGCCAAGCAGATTGCGATGCCCCAGGGACCAGAAAGTTTTTGCCAGTTCCCCCTTGTCCTGAAATGGGTTGTCAGGGGGAACAGATCCATCCGCGTTTATCCTGATAATCTTGCCCAGGTTCTGCGTCCAGCTTTGGGCCGGCTCCTGCTTTTGCCGTTCCCCGGAGGTGATGAAGAGTTTACCGTCAGGGCCGAATACCAATCGGTGCGAGTAATGCCCACTACCTGAGACTTTTGGAGTCTGATGCCAGAGGATTTGAAGATTCTCCAGTTTTGGGTTGGCAGACTCGTGGTTGAATTTAGCCCGGGCAACAACGGCCCCCTTTTCCCCTGTCGCATTCTCCTCGGCGTACGACAAATATACCCAGTGGTTCTCACTGTATTGGGGATGAAGGATAATATCGCCCAGACCGCCCTGCCCGCCGTAGGCGACCTCAGGCACACCTGAAACAGGGACCCTGGAGCGGTCATCCAACTTGACCAGAAGCAGAGTTCCGGGTTTTTCGGTGATCAGCAGGTTCCCATCAGGCAAAAAGGTCATGGCCCAGGGTTCATTGAAACTCCCAAAACTTTCTACGAATAGTTTTGAACCTGCATTTCCGTAAATCATATTACCAGCTGACTCGCCGCAGGCACTGGAGGAAAGCAAGACAAATAAAAGGGATAGGCAATATATTAAACGTCGTGACGGCATAATTCTCTCCATTAAACCACCATTATTTTCGTAGACTCTCAAGCCGTAATTTTCAAAGCTACAAGGATAATCTGCACAATCATGTCTTACCTCTCCCATATTTTAACTGTAAGGAAGGCATCAGTCGAGTACAGCCATTCTCAAAACTCCTGATATCTAGGAATATTCTCTTTGTTAAGGGTTCAAACCAAAGCATGGTGGTCTTTCCTCTTATATTGTTGAAGAGCTACCTAAAAATACTGGATCAGGGCGTACAACAGGGGCAGGCTGGCGAAGGCGAGGATGATGCCGAGTCCGGCCAAGGCAATCGACAGCTCGACACCGAGCCCGGCCGCTGCGGCCAAGGCACTGGCGGTGACCATCGGTGGCATGCCGGCCTCGAAAATGGCGATCTCGGCGGCGAGGCCGTTGAAACCGAGCAGGCGGCAGCCGAGCAGGGCAACCAGTGGAGCGATAATCAGTTTGATGGCGAGTCCGGTGCCGAGCGGACTCAAGGTGGTCCGCCGCAGGCGCAGGGTCATCTGGTAGCCGATCGCCGTCATGACCAGCGGCGTCAGGGCCCCAGCCAGGTTTTCCAGCGCCGTGGTCAGGGCCTGCGGATAAGGCCAGCCGCGCAGTAGCAGCCCTGTCAGCAGGGCAGTCGTCGGCGGGAAGAGCAGGGCGCGCAGGGCAATGGTTTTGATCCGGGTGCTTTCACCGGTATAAATCGACAGGATGATAGATCCGTAGGTGGCGAAGATCAGCATGGTGCCGATCTGGTCGTAGAGGATCAGGTGCGGGATGCCGGCCTCGCCGAAGAAGGCGTTGACCATCGGCACCCCCATGAACGAGGTGTTGCCGATCGGCACGATCAGCATCAGGGCTCCCGTCGACTGCCGGGACCACCCGCACGGTTTCGCCAGCAGCTGGATGATGACGGCGGAAAGCAGCAGCATACACCATGGCACTATGGCGGCGATGGCGTTCTGGCTGGTCAGGGTGAGCGCCGGGACCTTGAGCAGGATGACTGCCGGCAGCGAGACGTAAAGCGCGAACATGTTCAGCACCTGTGCTGTCTCGGCGGGGAAAGCCTTGAGACGCCGGAACAGGATGCCGATGAGCACGAAGGTGCCGATCATGATGAAGTTTGCCAAGTGTTAGCTCCATGATTGTTTGACCGGGTGAAAATAACTTAAGCGGCGCTGCAACTCCAGCATAAAAACTGTCGATGCACTGCTGCTGGATACTCTTCAGTCGAGCCTGTGCAGCCCCACTCGTTTGGCTATCGCGCGAGCCTCGTGAAGCTCGCTGCGGTTCGGACGCCGGTCAAGCCCGGGGAATCGGCTCGCCTGAAAACAGGGCCGGTACTGGTCCATCAGGTTGAGGTAGGTGTCTCGCGAGACATCTTCGGCGATGAAAGTGAGCGTCTGTTCCGTTCCGGCAAGGCCTTCCGGCAGGACCAGGTGGCGGATCAGCAGGCCGCGCCGCGCGACGTTCGCCTCATCAAGGGTCAGGTCGCCGACCTGCCTGTGCATTTCCTGTACGGCACTGCGGTTGATTTCGGCGTAGTCGCTGACACCGAGATAGGGTGCGGCAAGCTGTGAGTCTGCGAACTTCATGTCGGGCATGTAGATGTCGATCACGCCATCCATGAAGGCGAGACCTTCGGGACTGTCGTAGCCGCCGCTGTTGTAGACCAGGGGGAGCTTCAGCTCCTGCTCCGCGGCAATGGTCAGTGCCGCCAGGATCTGCGGGATGACATGACTCGGCGAGACGAAGTTGATATTGTGGCAGCCGGCTGCCTGCAATGAGAGCATCCGATCTGCCAGGACGTGGCAGTCCATTTCCCGCCCTTCACCCTGATGGCTGATCTGCCAGTTCTGGCAGAATACGCAACCGAGGTTACACCAGCCGAAGAAGATGGTGCCGGAGCCCCGACGACCGGAGAGCGGCCGCTCCTCGCCGTGGTGCGGCCCGACGCTGCAAACCACGGCGTACTCGCCGGTCCTGCAGCGGGCCCGACCAGGACCTGCCAGCCGGTTTGTCCGGCAGCGGTTGGCGCAGAGATCGCAATTGGTCAGCCTTTGTCGCGCATCAATGGCCCGTTTCTGCAGCACCCCGCTGCGATGCAGGGCCAGGTAGGCGGCTTCGAAGATGGCCATAAGTCAACGGCTCTCCTGTGTTTCCCCCGGAATATTCGTCTTGCCATCTGTTGTAAATAATACAATATTAAGGCCTCGCTGTTTGCGGATAAAGCCTGCAGCATGTAAAACTTGAATCAGATTGCTGACCTGTTGATTTCGACCATGGAGGCATGCCCGTGAACGAACTGCTGATTGAACGAACTGCTTCGGCCTATACGTATCCCCTGCTGATCAAGAATCTTCTCGCTTACCCGGTCGTCGACAACCCCGGCCACGAGATCGTTTATCGAGACCTGTTGCGTTACGATTACCGCACCCTCCGCGAACGAATCTGTCGCCTGGCCAATCTGCTCACCGGGCTCGGGGTCAAACCGGGTGATACCGTGGCGGTTATGGACTGGGACAGCCACCGCTACCTCGAGTGTTTCTTCGCCGTGCCGATGATCGGCGCCGTGCTGCATACGATCAACGTGCGTCTTTCGCCGGACCAGGTCCTCTACACGATTGATCACGCCGAGGATGACGTGATTTTGGTCCACCAGGATTTCCTGCCAATCCTTGAGGCGATCAAGGGACGCATCGACACGGTCGATCACTATGTGCTGCTGACCGATGGCGGAGAGCCTCCCGTGACGCAGATGCGGTTGACCGGTGAGTACGAGACCATGCTTGCCTCGGCCCGTCGGGAATTTGATTTCCCCGACCTTGATGAACACACCCGGGCCACGACTTTTTACACCACTGGTACGACCGGAATGCCGAAAGGGGTCTATTTCAGCCACCGTCAGCTGGTGCTGCACACCCTTGGCGCCCTGGCCGCGGTTGGCACTCCTGCGACCCAGGGCCGGGTGCATCAGCAGGATGTCTATATGCCGATCACGCCGATGTTCCATGTCCACGCCTGGGGCATGCCATACGTTGCGACCACGCTCGGCATCAAGCAGGTCTACCCCGGCCGCTATGCGCCTGAAATGCTGCTCAGACTGATCGAGAAAGAACATGTGACCTTTTCGCACTGTGTACCGACCATCCTGCACATGCTGCTGAGCAACCCGGATATCGGCAAGATTGATCTGAGCAACTGGAAAGTGATTGTCGGCGGGGCCGCCATGCCGCAGGCGCTCTGCCTGGCAGCGCTTAAGCTCGGTATCGATATCTTTACCGGCTACGGTATGTCGGAGACCTGCCCGGTGGTGGCTCTAGCGCATGTGCCCGAGGACCTGCTTGACCTGCCGGTGGAGGACCAGGTCGAAGTCCGCTGCAAGACCGGTCGGCCGCTGCCGTTGGTCGGCATGAAGCTGGTCGACGAGGATATGCAGGAGATTCCTGCCGATGGCGAGAGTACCGGGGAAATCGTTTTACGGGCGCCGTGGTTGACACAGGGCTACTTAAAGGACCATCATAATTCTGAGAACCTCTGGCGCGGCGGTTTCCTGCACACCGGGGATGTCGCCAATCTCGACGACACCGGCTATTTCAAGATTACCGATCGGGCCAAGGATGTCATCAAGATCGCCGGCGAGTGGGTCTCCTCACTTGAAGTCGAGGACATCCTCGTTCAGCATCACTCGGTGAGCGAAGTAGCCGTGATCGGCATGCCTGATGACAAGTGGGGGGAGCGGCCCCTGGCGCTGGTGGTCGCGGGCGAATCGGCGCCAGTGGAGAAGGAGCTGGTTGCCTTCGTCAAGGGATTCGTCGATTCCGGCCGCCTGACCCGTCATGCCCTGATGCTGAAAGTACTCGTGGTTGACGAAATCGCCAAAACCAGCGTCGGCAAGATTGACAAGAAGCTGTTGCGTCAGAAACACTTGTAAAATTTACTGTTCTGATCAACTGGAGATTGCCACGAAGACTCCAAGACACAAAGAAAAGGCCACCCCCCTGAAGGCCTATTCCAGTATGTAAAAAAACAAGCTCTTCTTAGTGTCTTAGTGGCTTTTTGGCATAGATATGTTAGACACAAATAAACCGGAGGTCCTGTGTTAGCTGCCCAGAGTATTACATCCGTCGAATCAGTCCTTGACCTGGCCGTCTGGCTGGAAAAGCATGGCCAGGGTTTTTATGAAAAAGCCCAGCAGACGGCAACGGATGCCGGTATTAAAGAGCTGTTCGGAGCCCTGGCCGCGGAAGAAGAAAAACACTGCGCCATTTACGCTGACCTCTATGAATTCTATACCGGCAAGTCCGCGGAAGGTGAGGAGCTGCTCGGTGAATACGGCAGGTTCATCCAGCTGCTGATCAAGGAAATTGCCGTTACGCTGGATTTTGACGAGGTGCTGACACAAAAGGAACTGATCGCCAGGGCTCTGCAGTTTGAAAAAAACACCCTGCTGTATTTCAACGAGGTCAAACCTCTGTTCCGTGGTAAGGCCGGGACGATTATTGAGGCCATATGCCGCGAGGAGAAGCGGCATATCCAGCAGCTGATGGAGCGGCGCCTGCTCCTTCAGGAACAGGGATAGAGGAACGATAAAGTCAATTTTTTCTTGAATTGCCGTATCCTTTTCACGGCGAAGGAAAGCAGCCATGCACAAAAGATATTATCCTTTTCAAGCGTCGTTGGTATTGCTATGCGTCCTCCTGACGAGTCTCACTGCTTTTGCCGACTCGGTGCCGAAAATGTCAGTGGACGAACTGAACTCGCGGCTCGGCACAGCAGAGACCGTGATCCTGGATGTCAGGTCCGGTCGGGACTGGAACGCTGCGAACACCAGGATAACCGGTTCTGAACGTGTCAACCCGGGTGAAGTCGGCCAATGGGCGGAGAATTTCCCCAAGGGGAAGACCATCGTCCTGTATTGCGCCTGACCGAACGAATACACCAGCGCCAGTGTGGCGCGGACATTAATGCAGGCCGGATACACGGACGTCTATGCCTTGAAGGGTGGCTGGCACGAGTGGCAGGCCAAGGGGTATCCGACGGAGCCGAAATAGTTGCCCGGTGACCCGGAGCACGTGACATGGGGGGATTCCGGAAGGGGTCTCCCTTTGTTTGTCTGCCCTGTTCACAGCACAAATATTACTATTTAAGTGTGAGTTGTTCTGTGTTAAAAGAACAGAATGATTTCTGCTGTTTACTCAGGATTTGACATCGGCAGAGCATGGCTCATAATTACAATTCACCCGTAGGTTCCGCGGTAATTGAAAAACCTGTTGCGGATAACGTAAAACGACCGATGTCAGGAAGCTTACATGAGCGCAAAAACCTTGTATGACAAACTCTGGGACCGGCACGTGGTTCGTTGTGCCGAGGACGGCACCTGTCTGCTCTATATCGATCGGCAGCTGGTTCACGAGGTCACATCGCCCCAGGCCTTCGAGGGCTTAAGGCTTGCCGGGCGCCAACCCTGGCGGACCGGCGCCAATATGGCGGTGCCCGACCACAACGTGCCGACAACCGATCGCAGCGAAGGGATCACTGATCCGCTCTCGAAGCTGCAGGTAGACACCCTCGATGCGAACTGCGCTGAGTTCGGTATCACCGAATTCCCGATGCACGATATCCGTCAGGGGATCGTGCATATTATTGGCCCCGAACAGGGTATTACCCTGCCCGGTATGACGATTGTCTGCGGCGACTCCCACACCTCGACCCATGGCGCGCTTGGCTCCCTGGCGTTTGGTATCGGCACCTCGGAGGTCGAACACGCCCTGGCCACCCAGTGCCTCAACCAGAAAAAAGCCCGGAACATGCTGGTCAGTGTCGATGGCCAGGTCGGTCCCGGTGTCACAGCCAAGGACATCATGCTGGCGATTATCGGCGAGATCGGTACGGCTGGCGGTACCGGTTATGTGATCGAATATGGCGGCGAGGCGATCCGCGACCTGTCGATGGAAGGGCGGATGACGGTCTGCAACATGTCGATCGAGGCCGGTGCCCGCGCTGGCCTGATTGCGGTTGACGAGAAGACCATCGATTACGTAAAGGGCCGCCCCTTCGCACCGAAAGGTGAGTCCTGGGAGCATGCCGCGGCCGTCTGGCAGACCCTGCACAGTGACCCGGAGGCCTGTTACGACCGCGAAGTGCATCTCGACGCAGTTAGTATCCAGCCCCAGGTTACCTGGGGGACTTCGCCGGAGATGGTGGTGCCGATAGACGGCCGTGTGCCTGATCCGGCCAGCGAGCCGGACCTGGTCAAGCGCAAGGGGATGCAGGATGCGCTGAACTATATGGGGCTCGAGGCGGGTACCCCGATGACGGAAATTTATCCGGATACGATTTTTATCGGTTCCTGCACCAATGCTCGCATCGGTGACCTGCGCGCCGCTGCAGCAGTTTTGCAGGGCCGTAAGATCGCTGACAATATCAAGCGCGCCCTGGTCGTCCCCGGTTCAGGCCTGGTCAGAAAACAGGCCGAAGAAGAGGGCCTCGATGAGATCTTCCGCCAGGCCGGGTTCGAATGGCGGCAGCCGGGTTGCTCGATGTGCCTCGGCATGAACGATGACCGCCTGTCCCCCAAAGAACGTTGCGCATCGACGTCCAACCGGAACTTCGAAGGCCGGCAGGGGCCGGGCGGCAGAACGCACCTGGTCAGTCCGGCCATGGCTGCGGCTGCTGCGATTACCGGTCACTTCGTCGATGTCCGTAACCTGGAGAGTTGAGAAATGGAAGCCTTTACCAAACTGAACGGCCTGGTTGCACCCCTCGATCGCTCCAACGTCGATACCGATGCAATTATCCCCAAGCAGTTTCTCAAGTCGATCAAGCGCAGCGGCTTCGGGCCGAACCTGTTCGACGAGTGGCGCTACCTCGATTACGGGGAACCGGGCAAGGATTGCAGCGGGAGGCCCCTGAATACCGGTTTTGTGCTCAACCAGCCCCGCTACCAGGGAGCGCAGATCCTTCTGGCCCGGGAAAACTTCGGTTGCGGCTCATCCCGCGAACATGCGCCATGGGCCCTGCTCGATTTTGGCTTTCGGGCCGTCGTTGCGCCGAGTTTTGCCGATATTTTTGCCAATAACTGCAGTAAAAACGGTATCCTGCCGGTGGTGCTCGATGTCGACGTGGTCGAGCGATTGTTCGGCGAGGTGGCGGCAACGCCCGGTTACCAGCTGGATGTCGACCTGGAAAAGCAGCAGGTTACGACACCGGGCGGTGAGACTTTCACCTTCGCGATCGATGAGTTCCAAAAGCAGTGCCTGCTGCAGGGCCTCGATGAAATCAGCCTGACCCTGCAGCATGCTGACGAGATCAGGGTATTTGAAGAGCGCCGCAGGGGCGAGGAGCCCTGGCTGTTCTGACCGGGGCTGTTCCCGAGCGGGGACTGTCTCTGGCAAGTTTCAATGATAAAGCTATCAACAAGGGCCGGCTCCGTCTGGGGACTGTCCCAAGAGAGGGATGAAGCAGATATGAAAGGTACAGAGCTGGTATTAAGAGCGCTCCGCGACCGGGGCGTGCGATACATCTTCGGCTATACCGGCGGCGCTATTATGCCGATATTTGACGAGATGGAGAAACAGCCAGGATTCAAGTTTGTCATGCCCAGGCATGAGCAGGGGGCGACCTTTATGGCCCAGGGGTTATCCCGCGCTTCACTCTCCACGGACAACCCGCAAATCGGCGTCTGCATGGCGACTTCGGGGCCCGGCGCCATGAACCTGGTCACCGGCATCGCCGATGCCCACATGGATTCGATCCCGATCGTGGCGATCACCGGACAGGTGGCGACCGGAGTGATTGCGACCGACGCTTTCCAGGAGAGCGACGTGGTTGGTGTCATGATACCGATCTGCAAGCAGACTTACATGCCGCTTACCCCCGAGGAAATCGAAAAAACCATCCACGAAGCTTTCTACGTCGCGACCACCGGGCGGTCCGGCCCGGTCGTGATTGATATCCCCAAAGACATCCAGTTTGCCGAAACCGGGAAGAACTATGCTTTTGACCCGAAGAAGTTCCGGCCGGAGCTGCCCGGGTTCTATTACCACCCGACGCCACAGCGTGATGTTGTGCACAAGGCTGTCGAGATGCTTAATCGCAGCGAGCGTCCGGTGATGTTCTGCGGCCACGGGGTGATCGCCAGCAACGCCGGGGCGCTGTTGCAGGAATTTGCCGAAAAGAGCAATATCCCGATCGCGTTCACTCTGCACGGCCTGTCTGCGATACCGCTCGACCACCCGCTGAGCCTTGGCATGATGGGGATGCACGGCACCGTTGAGGCGAACCGGGCGGTTATGAACGCCGACCTGATCTTAAGCTTCGGCATGCGCTTCGATGACCGGGTGACCGGCAAACTTAGCGAGTACGCGGCAAATGCCGACGTTATCCACGTCGAAATTGATCCTTCCGAGCTCGACAAGAACGTCGCAACTACGGTTGCCATCAACGCCGATGTCTACCGCACGCTGCATGTCATGTTGAGTGACCCCGAGTTGATCCACAAACCGCGCCGGCGCTGGCTGAAGGAGATCGACGACAACCGGAAGGAGACCGCCGGAGTCGAGGAGGAAATCATCAAGGGTGTCGGCGATGGCGGCAAGCTGCTGATGAAGACAATCGTGCGTCGCCTGTCCGACATTACCGAAGGCAGGGACATTATCGTCCCCGATGTCGGCCAGCACCAGATGATGGCGGCCCGCTTCTACAACTACCAGACCAACAACAGCTGGTTCGCCTCGGGCGGCGCCGGGACCATGGGTTGTTCACTGCCGATGGCGATCGGTGCCAAGCTGGCACGGCCCGATGAGCGGGTCTGGTCGATCAGCGGTGACGGCGGCTTCCAGATGAATATCCAGGAACTGGGTACGATCATGGAGCAGGGCACCGACGTCAAGATCATGATCCTGAATAACGGTTACCTCGGCATGGTGCGCCAGTGGCAGACCCTATTCTTCGATGGCCGGTACGCCGGTACGCCGATGCAGAGTCCAGATTTCGGCCTGATCGCCAGAGCCTATGGCATCCCGTACCAGAAGGTCACCGAACTTGACCAGGTCGATGCCGCGATAAAGACCGTCGCCGAACATGATGGCGCATACATCCTTGAATTCATCTGCGACCCCTCCGAGGTGATCCTGCCGATGATTCCGGCCGGGGGTGGCTTCGGTGACATGATCGTCTCGCGGCCCGAAGCTTAAATGATAATTTCTTACGGGAAGTGACTAAAATGACAGTGAAAAATATGAAAAGACGGGGCATCATGGCGTTTGTGCAAAACAAACCGGGGACGCTTAACAAGATATCCTCGATGATTCGGCGCAAGATGTACAACGTCGACACCCTGACGGTCTGCAAGGCCAAGGCACCGGGCGTCAGCCGCATGACGATTACTTTGCGTGAAGACGACGAGGCCAAGGTGACCCAGATCATTCGCCAGTTGGAAAAATTCACCGAGGTGATTCGCGCCAAGGAGCTCGATCGAGACGAGAGTTATTGGCGAGAGGTGGCGATCGTCAAATTCGAGCTGGAGGAGAGGGAATATGCCAAGCTGAAGAAGAAATACCAGCTGGAAATTCTCGACAGTCAGCCCCACGACATCCATATCGTCCAGATCGCCGGCCCCACGGAGCGCATTGACTGCTTTCTCGATGATGTCGGCGCGGACCATTTTATCGAGATTGCTCGCACGGGCGTGACGGCGATGGATAAATAATCGTAAAGTGTTGGCCACGAAGGCACTAAGACACAAAGTGAGAACTAATGTTTGATAAATACAACCAGACAGAAAATGCAAGAGGGTTTTTCCCCTTGGTGCCTTCGTGTCTCTGTGGCTGTATTTTGAATTTAAGGTGTTACCATGAAGCGACGTAGCGAGGAAATTACCGGTCACAAGGGATCGAAAGATTGGGTTGAGCGTACTGCCGCGCGGACCATGCTGCGCGCCGTGCGTTTTACCGATGAGGATTTTGACAAGCCGATCATCGCCCTGGCGATTCCCTATACCAACGGCACTCCGTGCAACGATCATGTACGGGATCTTGGTGAGCTGGTCCAGTTGGAGATTGAACGGGCCGGTGGCAAGGCGATTGTATTCGGCACACCTGTTGTCTCTGACGGTATCTCCATGGGGACCGAGGCGATGAAATACTCCCTGGTCAGCCGCGACGTGATCGCCGACTGCATCGAGCTGATGACCGAAGGCTACCGGGTCGATGCGGTGATCACCCTGTCCGGATGTGACAAGACGATCCCCGGGGCGTTGATGCCGATCGCTCGCAACAACCTGGTTGGGTTGACCCTTTACGGCGGCAGCATCCTGCCCGGCGATTATCAGGGCAAGGCACTCAATATCGTCAGCGCCTTCGAAGCGATCGGCGCCCACTGTGCCGGCAAGCTAGACGCCGAGGAGCTGCACGCCATCGAGTGCCGTGCCTGTCCCGGTGCCGGATCCTGTGCCGGAATGTATACTGCCAATACCATGGCTTCGGCGATCGAGGCGCTCGGCATGAGTCTGCCGGGGGCGTCTTCTAACCTTGCCGTTGATTACCAAAATGTGATTTCCAGGGATAAGCAGGAGGACTGTGTGCGTTCGGCGCGGGCGGTTATGGCCCTGCTGAAGTCCGGCCTCAGCAGTCGCGATATAATGACCCGCAAGGCCTTTGAGAATGCCCTGACTGTGGCCTGGGCCCTGGGGGGATCGACCAATGCGGTGCTGCACATGCTCGCCCTGGCCCACGAAGCCGATATCGATCTGACCCTGGATGAGATTGGCGAGATCACTTCGGGGGTGCCGCTGCTTGGCAATTTTAAACCGTTCGGTCAATACGTGATGAACGACCTGCACGAAATCGGCGGCCTGCCGATGGTGATGAAGACCCTGCTGGATAGTGGCTACCTGCATGGTGATTGCATTACAGTGACCGGTAAAACCATTGCGGAGAACCTGGCTGATGCTCCTGCATGGCCTGAGGGCCAGGATGTTTTCAACCATCCTGACAAACCCTTCGCCCCGGCTGGCAAGCATATCCGAATTCTGCACGGCAACCTCTCTGAAGAAGGCTGCGTGATCAAGTTGAGCGGCAAGGAGATGACACGCTTCTGCGGCCCGGCGCGGGTGTTCAACCGGGAAGAGGAGGCACTTGAAGCGATCCTCGGCGGCGTGATCCAGGCCGGTGACGTGCTCGTCATCCGTTACGAGGGGCCGAAGGGCGGTCCCGGTATGCGGGAAATGCTCTCTCCCTCCGCGGCCTTGATGGGTGCCGGTCTCGGCAAGGATGTTGCGCTGGTAACTGACGGGCGTTTTTCCGGCGGGACTCACGGTATCATGATTGGCCACGTCGCTCCGGAAGCACAGGTTGGCGGTATGATTGCCCTGGTCGAAGAAGGTGATGAGGTTGAGATTGATCTTGCCGGTGGCGTGTTGACCCTGAAGGTTGATGAGCAGCAAATCGCGGCACGTCGATCACGCTGGCAGGCTCCGGTGCTGCGCTACCCGCGCGGGGTGCTGGCGAAATATGCCAGGTTGGTCTCTTCGGCTTCGAAGGGGGCGGTGACTAGTTAGTTGCCATAGGCTCTCAAGCAGATTAGCGGGACACTTCGAAAGAAGTGTCCCGTTTTTGTTTGTTACGTAATTTACCGCACAAACTTAAAGATCAAAACCAGAACCCGGGGGTTGCGCCCCCCGACTGCGCCTTACTCTTTTGCTGGCCCAAAAGAGAAAGCAGAAAAGGGCCTGCGCTGCGCTGGGCATGTCTGGCTCGTCAGGACGGCAACATCAATTCTGACTATTCTAATTGACCACATGTCTACATTTCCCCCGCAGGATCCGAGGCTCTTGAGAGCCTCTCCTTTTGTGGAAGATTGCATCAGTAGTTATGTTTAAAGCTTTTCCCTCGTAGGTCACACTGAAAGGGAGGCCCCCCCCTGTAACGGGCCGGCTTATTAAACTTCGACGTTATTGGATGTCTCAGAAATCTGGCAAAGGAGTTGCCCTCCGCAAGGAGAAAGGCGTTTTTGCTTACTTTTGTCGCCGCGTGGACAAAAGTAAGGCGTTTGGCGGGACGCGACCCGCCGGTTTTGCTTTAAGGTTTTGATTATCTGCATTAAGTTGAAAAACAAGACGCACAACTAGGAAATCGAAACATTTATCAGACATATGGCCATATTTTTCACTCCCAATTCTGGTCAACCGTCAAATATCAGGTAAATTCTAATAGTGGCTTTTTTCACAAAACCACACACGTAAATAATTCCTGTTTACCCTTTCTAGATAAGAGGAGTTGCAGTAATGGCAACGGATCTACAAAAATCAGCCAACGATCTTCTGGATATCGAAAATTCCGAGTGGCGTGAATCGCTCGATTACGTTCTGCAGACCCAGGGCGAGGAGCGGGTCCGCGAGCTGCTTCGCCTGTTACAGGTCAGGGCCCAGGAACAGGGTGTGAGTATCCCTTTTACCGCCAACACGCCCTATATCAATACGATCCCCAGAGACAAACAGCCGGTTTATCCCGGTAACCGCGAAATTGAACGACGCATCAAGTCGATAATCCGCTGGAACGCCATGGCCATGGTCGTGCGTGCCAACCGGGAGAAATCCGGGATTGGCGGTCATATTTCGACTTACGCCTCGGTCGCAACTCTCTGGGAAGTCGGCTTCAACCACTTCTGGCGTGGTCGGACCGACGATTTCCTCGGTGATATGGTTTATTTCCAGGGCCACGCTGCTCCAGGGGTTTACGCTCGTGCTTTTTTCGAAGGGCGACTGACAAATGAGGATCTGGAGCGGTTCCGTAACGAGCTGGCACCCGAAGGCGGCCTCTCTTCTTATCCACACCCCTTCCTGATGCCGGAGTTCTGGGAATTTCCCACGGTCTCCATGGGCTTGACGGCCCTCTCTGCGATCTACCAGGCGCGCTTCAACCACTATTTGGTTGATCGCGGGTTGCGCAAGTCGAGCGGACGCAAGGTCTGGGCGATGCTCGGTGACGGCGAGATGGATGAGCCGGAGTCTCTCGGCGCGATCACCCTCGCTTCTCGGGAGAAACTTAACAACCTGATTTTTGTCGTCAACTGCAACCTGCAGCGCCTCGATGGACCGGTACGTGGTAACGGCAAGATCATCCAGGAACTGGAAGCGGCTTTCCGTGGCGCCGGCTGGAACGTTGTCAAAGTCATCTGGGGTGACGACTGGGACCAGTTGCTGGAGAAGGACGACACCGGCTTGCTGGTCAAGCGCATGGATGAGGTGCTCGACGGCGAGATGCAGCACTTCACACTGAAGAAAGGTGACTATGTCCGCGAGCATTTTTTCGGCAAATATCCGCCATTGCTGAAGCTGGTTGAAAATCACAGCGATGAGCAGCTCGGCCGCCTGACCCGCGGCGGCCACGACCCGGACAAGGTTTATGCCGCTTACAGCAATGCGATTTCCCAGACTGAGATGCCAACCGTTATTCTGGCCCATACGATCAAGGGCTATGGTCTCGGTGAAGCCGGGGAAGGGAAGAACATCACCCACTCGCAAAAAAAGCTCAACGAGGACGAACTGAAGGAATTCCGTACTCGCTTCAATATCCCGGTCAGTGATGACGAGATCGCTGAGGCCCCCTTCTATCGTCCGGCAGAAGACAGCCCGGAAATGCAGTATCTTAAAGAGCGACGTGCGGTGCTTGGCGGGTCGCTGCCCAAGCGCTTTCCAGGCAAGGAACCGATCGCCTGCCAGACCGATGGCCTGATTCGCGAGTACCTGGATGGGTCGGGTGATCGTGAACTGGCGACGACCATGGCTTACGTACACATGCTAGCCAAGCTGCTGCGTGACCCGGAACTGGGCAAGCTGATCGTACCGATCGTCCCGGATGAGGCCCGCACCTTCGGTATGGAAGCGCTGTTCCGCCAGGCCGGGATCTACAGCCACGTCGGTCAACTTTACGAGCCGGTCGACAAGGGCAGTCTGCTGCACTACAACGAGAAGAAGACCGGCGCGATCCTTGAGGAGGGCCTGAGTGAGGCCGGCTCGATGGCCAGCTTCATCGCCGCCGGCACCGCTCATTCCAACAACGGCGTTCAGACCATCCCCTTCTATACTTTCTATTCGATGTTTGGCTTCCAGCGGGTCGGGGACCTGATCTGGCAGGCCTGCGACAGTCGCGCCCGGGGTTTCCTGATCGGCGCCACGTCCGGTCGGACCACCCTTGCCGGCGAAGGGCTGCAGCACCAGGACGGCCACAGTCATGTGCTGGCCCTGACATCGACCAGGATCAAAGCCTATGACCCGGCGTTTGCCTACGAGATGGCGGTGATCGTCCACGACGGCCTGACGCGCATGTACTGTCACCAGGAAGACCTGATCTACTACATCACGGTGATGAACGAGACCTACCTGATGCCGCCGATGCCGAAAGGCAAAGATGTCCGCGAAGGCATTGTCAGGGGAATGTACCGGTTCCGTCCGGCGAGCTTGAAAAAAAGCAAGGCCAAGGCTCACCTGCTGGGCAGCGGCGCGATCCTCAACGAGGCGCTCAAGGCCCAGGAACTGTTGGAGAAAAATTACAAGATAGCGACCGATGTCTGGAGCGTGACCAGTTACAAGGAACTCTACACAGATGCCATTGAATGCGAACGCTGGAACCTGCTAAATTCGGGCAAGAAAGCCAAGGTCCCTTACTTGCAGCAGCTGCTGGCTAAAGAGCATGGAGTGTTTGTCGCTGCTTCGGACTACATGAAGGTTCTGCCGGCCTCGGTGGCACAATGGTTTCCCGGGCCGCTGCATTGCCTGGGGACCGACGGCTTCGGTCGCAGCGACGGTCGGGATGAACTGCGCGATTTCTTCGAGGTCGATTACCGCTACATCGCAATTGCCGCCTTAAAGCAGCTGGCCGCGTCCGGCGAGGTTGAGCCCGACACAGTGACCCGTGCAATCAAGGAACTCAACATAAACTCCGGGAAGCTGAATCCCCACAACGACTAGGGAATCACATGAAACACGAGATCAAAGTCCCCGAAGTGTCTGAAGGCGTGACCGAGGGAACCGTCGTCGACATCTCCGTTGCCGTTGGTGACGCCGTTGAAGTCGATCAGACCCTGCTGGAGTTTGAAACCGACAAGGCGGTGATTGCCATACCTTCGCCGCAGGAAGGCAAGGTCGCCGAGATCAAGGTGGCAGTGGGCGACAGCGTAGCGATCGGCGCAGTGATCATGCTGCTCGAATCAACTGTAGCGCCGGCCGACGAGGCCCCGGTCCCCGAGAAGCAGGCGGATCAGGAGCAACCGGAGGAAGAAGAAAAACCATCACCACCTATAGCGGCGGAGAAGAAAGCCGAGCCACTCAAAGAGGTTGCTCAGGATGAACCGTCTGCCGCTGCAGAAAAGATTGACCTTGCCACGGTCCGGCGTGGTGACCGTGTCGCTCCGGCCGCTCCCTCGGTGCGCCGCCTGGCGCGCGACCTCGGCGTTGATATCTACCAGGTCCAGGGCACTGGCCCGGGCGGCAGAATCAGTGAAAAGGACGTTCGCGGCTTTGTCCGGGTGACCATGCAGCGAATTACCGGCGGTGGCTCTGTGCCTGCCGTGCATGGCGAGTTCCCCGGTCTGCATGCCCAGAGGCCCCTGCCCGATTTCAGCAAGTGGGGAGAGATCACTCGCGGGAGCCGCTGTCCCGGGTGCGCGAGCTGACGGCCGATGCCATGGGCTATGCCTGGTCGACGATTCCGATGGTCACCCAGTACGATCAGGCCCAGGTCACTGAAATCGAAGCCTTCCGCCAGGAATACAACCGCCGGGCGATCAGCGAGAACCGCCTGACGATGACGGCTATTCTGGTCAAGGTCTGTGCGGCGGCCTTAAAAGCCTTCCCGCGATTCAACAGCAGTCTGGACCTGGCCAGCAAGGAACTGGTCCTTAAACAGTACATTCACATCGGGGTTGCCGTCGATACCCCGGCCGGCCTGCTGGTCCCGGTGCTCCGTGATGCCGACCGGAAGGGGATCGAGACGCTGGCCCTCGAATTGAACGAGATTGCCGAAAAGACCCGTGAGCGCAAGATCGGCCCGGATGTTATGGAGGGTGGAACCTTTACAATCAGCAACCTCGGCGGTGTAGGCGGGACCTCCTTTACCCCGATCGTCTACGCGCCCCAGGTTGCCATACTGGGCGTTTCAACGGCGACGCTGCAGCCAGAGTGGGACGGCGAGCAGTTCGTGCCCCGCCTGATCATGCCTCTTTCCCTGACCTACGATCACCGCGTCATCGACGGCGCTGATGGCGCCCGCTTCCTGCGCTGGATCTGCGAAGCTCTCGACAACCCCCTGCAACTTGTAATGAAAGGATAGTCATGAGCCAGAGCAGCGAGATCCCAGAAAAGGCCCAGCTGGTTATCATCGGTGCCGGTCCGGGCGGCTACGCAGCCGCGTTCAGGGCTGTCGAACTGGGCCAGGATGTGACGCTGATCGATCCGGAGGCCAATCCCGGCGGTGTCTGCCTGCACCGGGGTTGTATCCCGTCCAAGGCGTTGCTGCATGTGGCCAAGCTGGTCAGCGAAGCCGAGGAATCAAAAGAGATTGGTGTGACGTTCGCCAGGCCGGAGATTGACCTGGACCGGGTGCGTACCTGGAAGGACGAGGTCGTTGGCAAGTTGACCGGGGGCCTCGGCAGCAAAGTGGGGAAAATGAAGATCAACTACGTGCGCGGCATGGCGAAGTTCAAGGATGCCCGCTCCCTGACGGTCAAGACGACCGACGGGACCGTTGGCGAGATGGTTTTTGAACAGGCCATCCTGGCCACCGGTTCGCGGCCGATCATGCTGCCCGGAGTGGCTGCGGAGAGTGAGCGCATCATCGACTCCACCGGTGCACTGGAAATTGCTGAGGTGCCCGCATCGCTGTTGGTTGTCGGCGGCGGCTATATCGGCCTGGAACTCGGTTCGGTCTACGCCGCGCTGGGAAGTAAAGTCTCAGTTGTTGAAATGACCGACGGCCTTTTGCCCGGCTGTGATCGTGACCTGGTCTCGGTGCTGAAAAGACGCCTCGACAAAAAGTTCGAATCGATCATGCTGAACACGCGGGTCGAGGAGATCAAGGAGCAGAAGAACGGGGTCATGGTCAGCATGGCCGACAACAAAAAAGAAACGACGAAAAAGCGTTTTGATAAAGTCCTGATCGCCATTGGCCGCAAGCCCAATACGGAAAACCTGGGACTCGACAAGACCTCGATCAAGCTCGACAAAAAAGGTTTTGTCGAAGTTGACGGCCAGATGCGCACCGCTGAAGCTCACATCTTTGCCATCGGCGATATTGCCGGTGAGCCGATGCTGGCACACAAGGCCTACGGTGAAGCCAATGTTGCCGCCGAAGCAGCTGCCGGCAGGAAAGCGGTGTTCGATCCACGAGCGATTCCGGCGGTGGTCTTTACCGATCCCGAAATTGCCTGGTGCGGACTGACCGAGACCGAGGCTCGCGAGCGCAAGATCAAGGTCAAAACCGCCAAGCTACCATGGCGTGGCAACGGTCGTACCCTGACGCTCGGCCGTGACGACGGTATGACCAAACTGATCGTCGACCCCGAGACGGACCGTGTCCTCGGTGTCGCCGTCGCCGGTCCCGGCGCTGGCGAACTGATCGCCGAAGGGGTCCTGGCGATGGAGATGGCCGTCGTCAGCGAGGACCTGCGCAAATCGATCCACCCGCATCCGACCCTGTCGGAAACGATCTATGATGCGGCGGAGATGTTGTTTAAGGGGTGATTTGATCGTCAACCTTCTTCTCCGGCATTCAACCTTCAGTAAAGGATTCTGGTAAACAGAGCAACAATCATAGGCCTTCGTCCCGCCGACCTTTCAAGCAAGTTTTTTGTTGATCGCCTGACCGAACCTGCCGTCTTTCAGCTTGATTCGCTCTGCTCTTCAAGCTATCGTCGGGTTCTTCCAAATTAAATTCCAGGGAGGCTGGCAAGCAATGAAACTTGCTAAATCCATTTTAAAAAAGTTCACACCATTTTTTCAGAACAGCTCATTCTTCCTGCAGGGGCAGATGGACATCAACCCCAAGTCTCGCTGGAATAACGCCTCTCTCCGTAGTGAAACAGGTGGCTTCTACCTAAAAGGAGATGAATCAAAGCGACAGATCAAAAATCTGGAGCCTTGGGACAATACGCGCAGAGACATGATCACACTCATGTTGCGGACTTTAATCGAAAAAAAGATTGCAGGGGCTTTTGCAGAGCTTGGGGTTTACAAGGGGAATACGGCGAGACTGATTCATCATTACGCGCCGGAGCGGCCATTGCATTTGTTCGACACCTTTGAA
Organism: uncultured delta proteobacterium; assembly: GCA_963825575.1. GTDB lineage: Bacteria > Desulfobacterota > Desulfuromonadia > Desulfuromonadales > BM103 > JAFDBW01. Next base: position 1,140 of record CAWGUB010000009.1, on the reverse strand, counting down.
GGGTTCACCGATCGGAGCGTCAGCGCGGAGAAAGGCCATACAGACTTCGACACCAAGGGGAGCAAATTTTCAGACACTTCAATCCCCCAGGTTAAAAAGTACATCTCGCCACAAAATGACAATATCACCTTTCACCAGGGCTATTTTCCTGACAGTCTTCCCGATGACTTTCCCGAGCAGAAGTTTGCCTTTGTCCACCTCGATGCCGACCTCTATGAACCGACCCTGGAGGGACTCAAATATTTTTATTCGCGAATGAGTACCAAGGGCATCATCCTGGTTCACGATTACAATGCCTGGATCGGAGCTCGCAAGGCAGTGGACGATTTCTTCGCCGACAAACAGGAAATGCCCGTTCCCATGCCCGACAAAAGCGGTTCCGTACTCATCATCAAGCAATAAAGGGTCGCTGTAACAACCGCCTATTCTTTAGCTTTGCTGATGGTGCGCTTTACTATCTTTCGCCAAAGGAGCTTGGCTTCTCGGTCCAGTCGTTTACGTCCGAGATAGAGCAGAAAAAAACGCAGGCGATCTGTCCGGCTCCAACCGTTGGCATGTCGATTGAGAGCATAAAGGTCCCGGAAGCTTGCATGACGGCGAAACATTTTTACTTTGGCTTTTTCCAGGTCAATGATACGGATACTGAGTTCAGTCTCGCTGAGGCGTATAAAGATATGCTTCGGGTAAAAACAATTGTGCTGAATTTTATGGTCGTGCATTTCAGCCATAACGGAGGCCAATCTCTGCATCAGACGTTGACGATTTTTCCTGTCCGGCCACCCTTCTTTTAACCAACGCTCGACCAGGCTCTCCAGCGGGTCATAACCGTCCAGAGCTTCGGTACAAAGAATTGCGCGCAGATCTCCTTCAACCTTGCGAACAGCGAAGTAAACTGGCTCAAGCGCTGGAATATCCGCCTTTTTAAAACGCAGAATATTTTGTATTTCCCGTATAAAGGTCGACATCCCGAAAGGATGAAACAGAGTCCGGGTTATATGGTTCTCCTGGCGTTTGATGAAAACCCCTATCTTGCCCCCTTCGGGTAAATCCAGATCACAACGCGACACACCGCTCCAACCACCACGCCGCTGATTGGGCTCTTCAAACCAATCAAGCTTCAAATCCCACAGTTTGTCGAAG
>CAWGUB010000008.1:0-30462 GCA_963825575.1 uncultured delta proteobacterium | reverse complement strand
CGGTTCGCGTAAAATTATCCGATAAAAAACGGTCCCATAACATGAAGGTGATTGTGTCAGCCGCAGGGTTTCTAAGAATCGTCCACAATAGGCCCTTTTTTGACGTGAAAAGCTACTGACACAACTTTTGAGACACTCGATTCTTTGACTTGGTCTACTAATTGCTATAAGTTAAGGTTGTCTTAGAAAGCTGGGTTTCTGAGAATTAATACTTCTGCAAAGGCAAAATCAGGGCAACTTGATGACGCAAAGCCACGGGTCCAGATTTATGGATGGCCGGGTTACCAGGGGGACAGATGATAAGTAATGATAAGCCATCCGCATATACAGGGTGGCTTTTGTATTTTTGCCCCTATTTTGTTAGTAACCGGATTGTCACGACCTGATTCATAAGGGAGAGGTTGATGAGCACAGATCTTTACAATGTGGTTTTTGGTGGGGTGATAAAAGAAGGCCTTTCGGTTGACGATGTTCAAAAAAGTCTTTCTTTAACATTCAAAATGTCACCGGAACGAGTCCGACAGATATTTACCGGTCGTCCCATGACGATAAAATCCAACATTGAGTTACATGTGGCAAAAAAATACCACCAGGCTTTTGAAGATGCTGGCGCTGTTTGCGAAATACGTCTCGCTCATAATGAATCGACCTTGTCAGTGGAAACTACGACAGCTACAACACAAAAAGTTTCTCCGAACCCCACAATAATAAGTACAGACGATACGGCACAGAAGAGTACAAGATCTTCTTTGACAGAAGCTAAGCTTGCTGGCTTTTGGAGAAGAATATTCGCTTTTTTGATCGATTCAATACTTCTTGGGATAGTAGGTGCAACCCTCGGATTTTTCTTTTTTGACGAGTTTGCAAAACTTGGTCAATCAGGTCGTTTAATTGGTTTCGTCATAGCGATACTTTATTTCGGACTATTGAACAGCTCTATAGGGAATGGTCAGACTATCGGTAAGCGACTATTGAAAATTAAAGTCATCAGTGCGGTCGATGACAATTTAATTTCACTGCCAAAATCTGCTTGGCGGTACATTGTTTTAGCCCTGCCTTTCTATTGCAATAACCTGACTTTGCCCCTGGAGAATCAGCTCCTTATGATTTTGTTAGCCTTGGTTGTGTTTGGAATGGGAGGGCTGTTGTTCTACCTCTATATTTTTAACCGCAAAACACGCCAATCACTTCATGACTTGGCTGCAAAAACTCTAGTTGTTCAAAACATTGAAGGTGGTCGTCCATATCAACCCGGTGTTTGGAAGGGGCACTTTGTTATTGCTGCCACCTTGATTGTTTTAATTGTAGGTGGCGCTCTATTGGGAGTTCCAATAATTGCCAAGACAGGAACCTTCCCGGAAATGCTCACTCTTCAACAAGAGCTGATAGGAAAACCAGATATCAATGCTGCGTCAGTGGTTGCAGGGACATCATATAGCAATGCAGGAGAATCAAACTTTACCGCCGTCACTATTGTTGTCTCGGACGAGCAAATGATGAGTGAAGATGTAGCTGAGGATATTGTTTTATCGACTTTTTCTTTTTGCCCTTCCTCGAAGGACAAGAATTTACTTAAAGTCACAATTACTTATGGATATGACATAGGGATTAGCACGGGTTGGAAGAATAGTAACTTTATCTACACACCTGCACAGTGGGCATCAAAACTTAAGCTGAGTTCGACTTAAATTTTTATATAGGCAGCCATTTCCCAGAAACTAAGATCTATAGGACGGCTTGTAATTTATCTTTTTCGTAACACAGATAAGGAGAGGAAGTGAAAGTCTGGTCTCGTATAATACTGCTTATCTGCGTTTTCTCTGCTCTTGGTTTTGCGTACTGGAAGTTCGCTATTCCGACTCATCGTGTCGATATCAGTTCAGAGCTGGTAATGATGGGTGACCTCGATAATGATAACCGGTGGACGTCAACCGACCTTGAGATACTAGATACTGTTCTGCGGAACCCATTCGCTGCACCTGTAGACATTGTATGTAGAATAGATATGAATCAAAACGGGATGGTCGATGAAGAGGATCTTACTATAGTTCGCACCCTCGTTTTTTCAGATAGTGACCCGTATTTGGCAGAAGAAAAAGCCCGTGCTATTGACCAGCCGTTCCCTAGACCGCGAGAACTTTACCGATATATCTCAACAGAGGAGTATCGCTCACGCCCACTCTGGGGTCTGTCATATCCTCTTTCTGGAGATTCAGTCCTCGACTGGTTGGGGGCCCTTTCACCACCTACAAGCAACAGTTCATATACTGAGGCACTAGACGCAGCTATCTACACCGAAGCTGTCCGTTTTGATCAGGCTTGGCGTAAGCGTCAATCAAAGCTCCTACCCATAGAAAAAGAATATGCGGGGAAGAAGTTGTCGAGGGTGAAGTCGCTTTATCAGTCAGGAGAAAAGTACGAGTTGCTTCTTGCCCTCACTGAACTTGTCGAAGATGCTGAAACTCTTACGGTACAGGGTCAACCGGACTTTCCAGTCAAGCTCCTTACCTTTAGAGACCATTTGCGCGAGTTGCTCGACTCACAACTTTATTCAGAGTTCAAAGAAGGCGCTAGGGATTGGCACTCCGTACTCAACAAAATCTCCCGTCACCTTAAAGACGACCTTAATCTTACCTACGACTTTGAAACTCTCGGCCCTGCAAGAAACCTTACTGATTTATCGAATTATCTTCAACGTGCAGAGTGGCAATACTACAAGAGTACTTCAAGTGTAGATGACTTCCGTCAACTCGTAGCATATGCACAGCATGACCCGCGATATCTGCGTGTAGTCGCTCAAACAAGCAAGAGACACCACGACCTTAAAGTGGAGAACCACAATCTACCGATGGTTCTACTATTTCGTGAGGCCCTCCGTATAAAGAATGGAGATAAAAAGAGGGCTGCTGGCTTACTCGACGAGTCCATCCGCATTCCTTACGCCTGGGTAAAGACAATCCCACGAGAAGCGCTACCAAGCTCTCTCGCTCTCGACAACTTTCTCCTCCCAGGCAACAAGGAAGATGGTGCAGATAAAAGTCGGCACTGGAATGTTTTCGGTGGGATCTGTCTGTATAAGTCCCCACAAGAGTCACTCGACCTTGCACTTAAACGTGAGATTCAAGATATTCGAGATGCCAACTATTCTGAGGAAGCAGTACGTGAATTTTTACGGGACATGATTGCTAATTTAAACGGTATGTACCACGTGATGTCTGTAAATCCAGATTTGCTCGCAAACAATAGGCCGTAATTACTAGGTGTCCCGCATACCACGCCGTTGAAGCAGTTTTGATGGTGTTTCAGGAGCGGGGTATTTAGGACGGATCAGAACAGCCAATCTTATAGCGCTGGCATAACTTGTATATGTGTGATCCCTTTAAAAATAATGCCGAACTTTACAGTGAAGAAGTGTGGCGCAGAATGAAACTTTTTATGGCTTCGGTGTGTGGCTTTCTCCCATATTGCTTATTGGTCATAATGCCTGTTAACGAGTTCCTTATTCATAAATCAGAACTTCCACTTGTCCTTTTGTATTTTTATTTTGTCCTTAGAGTTTTCATGTGGGTTCCAAAGTGTCCTTGTCCTAAGTGCGGATGGATATTCAAGTGGAAACTTTATTTCAGTTTGCCAAGGTTCACGGGTTGCCAAATATGTGGATTTGAATGCCCAGAGATTAAGAGCAGAGATTACTCGCTATCATTTAATGAGATTAAATATGTTGTTGAGGGCAGAGTCGATTAGGCTTGATTATTGATGTTTATAAGTGTGTCAGCCGCACGCCCCAGGAACACAAAAACGAGTGTGTCAGGGACGAGGTATTTAAGACTGTAGGTTAGTGCTTTCATGGACTCAGGATACCTAACAGTTATGGCAGTTTATATTTTGGTTTGGGTGGGAGGACTAACCTTCTTGGTCGCCGCTCTTATCTGGCCACCGTGGTTCTATGCAAAAAGATATTATGGTGCATCGGTTTGGTCACTATTTATCCTGGTCCCAAGTGTAGTTGTTTGGTTCGGATTCATTGGTGTGGGGATTGGTCCAAAGCTGAATGATTTGGCAATATTTGTTGGGATACCCTATTTGGCTGCGGCAACAGTTTTCTTATACTACCTCAAAGCATTCATACTGGACAGGATCCACAACCAGCACAAATACAGCACATATGTCGTGGTTGTCCTATCATGCATTTTCGCAGCAGTATTGAGTGTTTTGATGCCTTCAATAGCCAGCAACTAACGGCCGGAGGGTGTGTCAGTTGCACGCTTCTGGGACGCTCTCAACTTCAAAAAACCCATAACAGTGGAAAACCGGAAATTGTCTCAGGACCTTGGTGAATAAGACACTTTTAGTCCATTGTCTCGGATGTTATGCCAGCAACAAGTCCTATATGACCTTAGGTAATGCGAGACACCCTTTTCTTCTTAAAAGTCACCATCAATAAGATCCAAAAATGGCCCGTCCTTACTGGAGGGGCCATTCCTATATTGCAGGGGCAGCAAGAATTTCGCATTTTTGTCAATCTGACTACTCCTGAATAATGTAGGAACATAAATAAGAAACTCTCTTCTTTGACTTCGATCTATGCTTGGGTATCATCTTCAATGTCTTATTTGTGTAGGCTTCAGACAATCAACGGGTTTACACGTACGGCTTTTTTTGTTGGGTAAAGATGTCTACAAAACCAGAGGCGATTGAAAATAAAGGAAGCTATCGTGGTTACAGATTCATCTAGCGGCAACAGCACTCAGGTTCCTAGCAACTCTCTTGTGCCATTTCTGCTTATTACTTTTGGCTTGGCTTGGGGAATCATAGCGTTGTTCATTTTTCTCCCGAACCAGATGACCTCGCTAGTTGGCGAATTGACCGGACAACATCCGCTCTTCTTTTTAGCTGTGTACTCACCGGCAATCGCTGCTTTCATCGTTGTCATCTACTACGGTGGCACCGGAGGTTTGCGGCGTTACCTGTCAAGGGTATTAATATGGCGCTGCTCTCCGGTTTGGTATGCTTTTTTGATTATTGGCATCCCACTGCTTTTCTTCGGTGGAGCGGTGTTAAAGGGAAACCTTTTCGTCGAACCATTCCCATTCCCCTCGTTTCAGACACTTGTTGTTGCGTTGCTATTTATGGCCATCAAAGGCCCGGTCGAAGAGTTTGGCTGGCGTGGCCTGGCCCTGCCTCTACTACAGCGTAAGTTCGCTCCACTCTGGGCTGGACTGATTCTTGGAGTTATCTGGGGCTTGTGGCACCTTCCAGCATTCATGTTGAGCGGGACACCGCAAAGCGCATGGTCGTTCACTCCCTTTTTTGTTGGCTCGGTTGCCGTCAGCGTGATTGCAACACAATTATTCAATGCCTCGCGTGGCAGTATCCTGCTCCCAGCACTGCTGCATTTCCAGCTCATCAATCCAATGTGGCCGGATGCACAACCTTACGACACGCTTTTTTTTGTGGCCGCTGCGGTTTTTATTGTTTGGCTCAATCGAAAAGCCATGCTCAGGAGGGAATGTGGTGTTGCTGAGATCATGCCTCAAACGAGACAATAACTGGCGCGTTATTGATGGAGATATTTGAGAGGCACTTTAATAAAAACGAAAATGGCCACCTGGACCTATTCCGAGTAGCCATTTTTTATTTGTCGGGGGCAGTAAGAATTTCGCATTTCGGTCGATGAACAACCCTCCATACAATGCAGGAGACATAAATAAGACTTTCTTCCGCCATTCCTCCATAAAAAACGCCCCTTTTCAGCGGCGGCTCTTATTCTGTTAACTGAATGCTCTAACAGAAAAACAAGTTCAAGTTTCTTCGACTAAAAAAGTGTTGGGATTTTACAATATCAACTTTTGATAAAAATATGGCATTCTTAGAAAACAAAAAGAACTGCTTGTTGACATATGTTCGCAGCGTTTTTTTTAGATCATGAGTGTATAGAAAGGTAAGGAGAAACCGTGAGAAAACTCCTGGTTTTGATAATCTTAATTGCTATCTCAGTACCTTGCCTGGCCGGCGACCTTGAGGATGTCAGATACCGTATTGCAAAACTAGACGTCCAGATCGAAGGACTAGAAGCAGCTCTCAGCAGGGCTAAAGGCACTCCAGATGCCGAACAGATTATTTATGACCTCTACTTTCTTTTTCTCGATCGTCTTCAATATCAGAAAGAAGAGGCAGAACTATCTATTAAAAGCAGAGAAGAGTTGTTAGCCAAACGCCGTGAGCTTGACATTTTGAGATTCAAACTTGATCAATGGCGAGACGAGACTCTCATCGCAGCAGAACAAGCAATCAAACCAACCGTTGTTAAAGATAGCCTTAAAATCATCGAGCTCGAGAGAGGATCCGGATACATTACATATAGCATCAAGGTCGATTTAGAAACCCAAGGCCCACCAGGGGAGGTCGTTGTAACTATCAAAGGGTTGAATTCCGATGGATTTAAACTAGACAGCAAGACCCTTCGAGGTGACATCGATGGCGACTCCACACTCACGCTTACTGACACGAGCAGGGCCACTGAACAAGAAGCTATCAATATCAGTAAATGGGAAATTGATAAAGTTGCTTTCTCCCCAAAGCAACAAGCTGACTAGCCTTACAAAAAAATGATCTGGTCGCCGGAGTCGTTATATTGAATGTCAGGATCAGTAAGATTTTCGCATTGCAACCAGTCTGAATGCATGGGATCAATGCAGTAATACTTCTAAGATAATTGTGAGTAGTCGTATGTTAGAATGCTGCTTGTTGATTGTGCGTTATTAAATAATAAATTAACAAAGAGTCATAAAAAATTACGAAAATGTTCTACCGCGCTTATAAATTTATGAACTCTTTTCATGCAGATATATTTGATATCAAATCGGAACTAGAAGCGTATTATGCTGCTGATTTTGATTCAGAGGAGGCCAATAGTGCCGAAAGTTCTCGTATCCTAGTGCGGCTCGACAATTTGATAAACAATGCCAACAAAGAGTTAGCGACAAAAGAGTTTCTCCAGCTTAAAAATCAAGTTCTTGGCCTGTTCTCAGAGATTCTCGGATGTGTCGAAGATGATGTGCTTTTTTCATCTCTCATCGGCAATTTACTTAAAAATGGCGTGTTATCAAAGGAAGAGGTCAGAAATATTTTGGATGCCTCAGCTCCAGCCAACGTTGCGGTAGCACAGAATCAACCACTAAAGCTGATTGGATAGTACTTGGGCCTTCGCGTTAAGTTGTCCGATGAATAATGATTAACAGTGATTATTGGAAGCTCACCGAAACATATTCTTATATATATTGTCGCAACTCTTTCTTACATGTTCTTAGGATTTATAGTATTCGACGTTATCGGAGGATCAAGCAACATGCTTGGTATATCTGAAAACGCTCTCCCTAGTCCCCCAGCTTAACATCTTTCAGCACCTCGGCCAGATGCTGACGAATCTGCTTGCTGCTGTCCATGTCGCGAATTTCCGTGTAGCGTTGGCAGGCCATTTCCAGTGAGACGCCTTTCAGAAAAGCCTTGATACGCGGGATGAAGGGTGCCGGCATGGAGAACTCTCGCAGGCCCATGCCGAGCAAAAGCAACAGGGTCAGGGGGTCGGTCGCCATTTCACCACAGAGGCTTACGCCCTTGCCCATCGACAACGCGGTGCTGGTGACTTCATGGAGGACCTGGAGGACGGCAGGGTGCAGAGGGTCGTAGTATTTTCTGACCAGAGGGTTATTGCGGTCAGCGGCGAGTAGGTATTGGATCAGGTCATTGGTGCCCAGAGCGAAGAAGTCAACCTCTTTGGCAAGCTGCGGGACCAGCCTTACCGCGGCAGGCACTTCAATCATGACGCCGACAGGAATTTTGTCCGGGCAGTCCAACCCGTCCTTTTTGAGATTGGCTCGGGCTTCCTCGATGACTTCAAGACAGGCTCGTGTTTCATCCAGGCTCGAGATCATGGGGAAGAGTAGTTTAACTGGGCCGTGGCAACCGGCCATGAGAATTGACTCTATTTGAGTGCGGAAAATGTCCCGATTGTCCAGAGAGACACGTACGGAACGCCAGCCCATAAACGGGTTATCTTCCTGCGGGGGGCTAAAGTAGGGGAGTCTTTTGTCGCCACCAATATCGAGGGTCCGAATAGTCACGGGTTGGCCGTCGAATTCCTTGACGACTTTGCTGTACAGTTCGTACTGATCGTTCCGGTTCGGAAAATCGCCCCGAGCCATGTATGGGAATTCGGTTCGATAAAGGCCTACGCCTTCGGCGCCAAAACGTTTTGCGATAACGATGTCACTGATCAGGCCGATGTTGGCGCGTAAAATGATCCTTTGGCCGTCAGAGGTCTCAGCAGGCTGGTCACGGTACGACTCAAGACGGCACAGTTCACGCGTTTGGTCCGCAATGAGCCTCCGATATTCTTCCCTGATCGCCTCCATCGGTTTGATGTAAATCCGCCCCGAGTTGGCATCTACGATCAGCTCGTCTTCCGGCGCGATCTTTCTCAGTAATCCACGGACACCGACGATTGCAGGAATGCCCATCGCTTTGGCCATGATCACGGCATGTGAGTTCGTTTCACTGTCTTCAGTAATGATGCCGAGGATCTGATCGTTATCGAGCGAAGCCATGTCAGAGGGGAGAATCTTCCTGGCGACCAGCACACTGGGTTGTTTCAGGTGCAGGGTATGCTCTGAACCGTCGCCGACCAGGTTGGCCAAAATACGTCGGCCGATGTCTTCCATGTCGGCGGCACGTTCGCGAAGATAGGGGTCGTCCATATTCGAAAAGACTTCGATATAATTGGCGACGGTTTTTTCCAGGGCGTATGCAGCACTGTGCCCGTCTTTGATTTCATCCTGCAGCTTTATGATGAAACTGCGATCCTCCAAGATCATCAGATGGGTGTGGAAGATTGCCGCATCGCTTTCGCTCAGGCGCTCCGCGACGCGTTTCTCGAGGAAAATAGTTTGAATACAGGTCTTCTCTAGAGCGCCTTCGAGATTCTGCAACTCAGCTTGGATATCTATCCCCTCTTCGTGCAGGATGTCGGCAAAGCCGAGCCTTTCTTCGAGGATGGCCGCCGGGCCTATGATGACCCCGGGGTACGCTATCCTGCCCGAGAGAACGTTTCCTGGTGTGTCTTCTGTTAAGGAACCGGTGTCTGCCATCGACTGCTGGGCCTTCGCCAGGGCTTCACTGGCGCGCAGGCTCTCTTCCTGATGTTGCCGAATCGAGTCGAGCAGGCGTGCATTGACAACAATCGAGGAGACCTGGAAGGCAATCGTCGACAGGGCGCTGACCTCTTCCTTGCTGAATTGGCGCGGTTCCTTGGTCTGAAGGACGATCACTCCGAGAGGATTGTTACGGTCAAAAAGTGGGATTCCCAGGAACGAGTGGAAGCGTTCTTCACCGGTTTCTTTAAAATATCGGTAGCTTGGATGTTCTTGCGGCTCTTCTATAGCAATGGCGTGTCGTTTCTGGGCCGCCATGCCGGTGAGTCCTTCACCGATTCGTAGCGTAACTTTGCCAACTGCTTTGCGAGAAAGGCCTTTGGATGCCTGCAGGCGCAAGGTCACGTTGTCTGCGTCCAGTAAATAGATCGAGCAGACGTTCGTACGCATGCGTCGCGCAACGAGTGTTACGATATTGCGCAGGGTCTCGGCGAGATCATGTGACTGGAGAATCAGCGCACTGATGTCTTCAAGGGTCGTTATGCCTATTTTGGGACTCTGTGTACTTGGCATGAAGTTGTTCAGAAAAAGAGATGGTTGACTGCCTCTAATATGATAGCGGACGGCAGTCCTTTTGGCGAACTAAAAATCAATCTATTCGTGTTCATGGCTAAAATGGCAGATAAAAAAACGCCGCCCGGAGGAGAGAGGTTCCGTGGCGGCGTAAAAAAGGGAGCAGGAATCCTTAGGATGGAAACTATTGTCCCTAGACAGTTACTCAACTTTATCAGCAAACATCATGCCAAAGTGCTGGCCTTGGCTATTTTTCCCTGTGAACCGCTGATTTAGCGCGGTTTTAGGCGATCCGTGTTGATATGGTCGATATGTCCAAAGTGTGTCATCGGTGGCGCACTATTTTGAGGTGTATGGGGAAAAGACCGTAATGGTGGGCGATATAGCTGTGCCATTGATGGCGCACTTCATTGGCAATATATGACAATTATTGTCTTAGAAAGGTCTCATCTTTGTCTCAGGCCTTGAAGTTGGATTTATTGAGGCCATTGCGATTTAGCATGCGATAGAAGGTGCGACGGGGAATTCCAGCCAGTCGTGCTGCTGCCGAGATATTGCCTTCTGCTTCGCGCAGGTAGCGGGTCATGAGGTTTCTTTCAACCTGGTTCACATGCTTCTGGCGCTGTGACCGCAGGGTGCCGTTGCTCTTGTCGTCCGAGACCTGCAGAATTAGTTCGCCAAAAATAACCGGCAGGTTTTCCAGTCTGATGATCTCATCGCGGGTCAGGACGGCGGCACGTTCGATGATATTCTGTAGCTCGCGGATGTTGCCAGGCCAGTGATATTGGCGCATTGCCTGAATCGCCCGGTCTTCAATCCCAAACAGGTTCTTGTTGACCCTGGTACTCGCTTTGGCAATGAATGCCTGGAGGAGTTCAACGAGCGACTCGAGTCGATTCCTCAGTGGCGGCATGGTAATGGTAAAGACGTTCAGACGGTAAAACAAATCCTCTCGAAACCACCCCTCGGCGACGCCCTGTTCGAGGTTGCGGTTGGTGGCTGCAATCAGGCGAACGTCAACCTTGGTCGACGCATTGCCGCCAACCGGGCGGATTTCACCGCTGTCGAGGACGCGCAGGAGTTCCGCCTGAAGTTTAGGCGTGATGTCTCCAACTTCATCGAGGAAAATCGTGCCGCCGTCAGCCGCTTCGAAGAGACCGCGTTTGTCGTTAACCGCGCCGGTAAAAGACCCTTTCTTGTGGCCGAAAAGTTCACTTTCCAGAATGCTGTCGGTCAGGGTCGTGCAGTTTATCGAGACCAGGGGTTTGTCGGCCCTCTGACTTTGCGCATGGATGGCCCGGGCCGTGAGCTCCTTGCCGGTTCCGCTCTCGCCGCGGATCAGGACCGTGGTCGGTGTCGGACCGACCTGGTGAATCAATTTGATGACCTCCCGGGTGCGGGGGTCCTGACCGATTATAGCGGTTCCACCGAATTCCTGTTTCAAGGCATGCTGGGCAAGCTCATATTTCTGGGTAAGCTTGATGTGGTCTTCTTCCAGGCGCTTCAAAGAATAAGGGAGGCACATGTCCCCCTCGGCCAATTCCCGGTAGACAGCAACAGCATGTTCACGACAGGTCGTATATCCGCAGGCGCCGCAATTCAGTTCGTCCTTGGTTTCATACTTGTCGGTCGCCTGCAGGATCTGGCGCAATCGTTCGCTGCTGGGAGTTTTGGGCCGGTCATGTTTATTCGAGAATGTCCTGGAAAAGTCAGGCAAGGGTATGTCTGCGATGTACGTGGACTTGGTGCGATAATAAAGGTTCTGGTTAAGGTGCTGGTCAATGATCAGGTTGCGTTTCGAAAATGTGGTCAGACGGTTGTTTTTGCCCGGGCCGCCGATGCAGCCACCGTTGCAGAAGCGAATGTCCGCCACTTTTGGTGAAATTCGGCCGGCAGCGAGATCCTTGATGACTTCCAGGGCGTTTTCTTCTCCTTCTGTCTCGACGTAGTCCTGGTTGGTAATTTCGCTGGCGATGTCGAAGGATTTGAATGGCCCCCCGGAAATTGCGAAGAGCCTGCCACGCTTGGGTTCCATGCCGTCGAAAGCAGTTTCGCCGAGGCGCTTGAGGTCAAGGCTGCGGTCCTTGAACATCTGGCTGAGCTCCTGGTAGGAAATTACACAGTCAATCGCCCCTTCGGTCTGCTCCGCGTTAATCTCGAACTTGCCGGCGATGCAGGAGCTGATATAGACGATTTGTGTGTCCTTCCTGGTGCGGCTTTTGATGAACCGGCCAATCGCCACCATCGGCGAAACCAGCCCGATCAGGTTTTTCAGCAGTTGCGGATAATGTCGTTCGATCAGGTCGACGATAGTTGGACAGTGGGTCGTAATCAGAGGGTAGGGCTTGTTTCGTTCAACGCTTTTCAGGTAGCTTTTGCGCAACAGGTCAACACCGGCAGCACCTTCGTGGACTTCTGCAAAACCGAGACGTCGCAGGCCGGTTACCAGCTGACCCGAACGGATGTCGTTGAAAAAGGCCGGGTGCGAACAGCCGAGAATTGCAATCGGCGGATTTTCGTCAGCCAGAAGGCGCCGGCACTCACCGACATGGTCGGCGATCACCTTGGCTTTCTGTGAGCAGCTCTTGACGCAGTTGCCGCAGCCGATGCAGCGGTCGCTGATGACCTCGGCATAATTGCGGTGGACCCGGATCGCCTTGACCGGACAGTTGCGGACGCAGGCGTAGCATTTACGACAGTTTTCCTTGACGGTAATGATCGGGCCCATAGCTCCCCAGGGTCGTCTTGAGTGGTTGCGACACGAAATTGTGCCATTTCTGACACGGTTGTGTCAATACGGGAAGAATGGGCTGTAAGGCTGTAAAGCCCTACAGCTTTATAGCGTTGGAGCTTTTCTGGTGTTATGTTATGACCAGTTAGTCCGACCATCCGGGAGAAGTGATCAATATGAAAATCATCGATCTGCGCAGTGATACCGTCACCAGACCTGCAGAGACCATGCGCCAGGCCATGTTTACTGCCGAACTCGGCGATGATGTGTATGGCGAGGATCCGACAGTCAACCGTCTGCAGGAGCTGGTTGCTGCTATGGCAGGCAAGCAAGCGGCCCTGTTTGTACCGAGTGGCACCCAGGGAAATCTTCTGGCGATTCTGTCACACTGTGAGCGCGGTGAAGAGTATATTGCCGGGCAGCAGGCTCATTGTTACCGCTACGAAGCAGGTGGTGCGGCGGTTTTCGGCGGAGTGCAACCGCAACCGATCGATTTCGAGGCGAACGGATCTCTCGATCTGGCAAAGGTCGCCGCAGCGATCAAGCCAATCGATGACCATTTTGCCATCACCCGCCTGCTTTGTCTTGAAAACACCCGAGGCGGCCGGGTGTTGCCCCTCGATTATCAGGCTGAAGCCTCCACGTTTGCCAAAGAGCATGGTCTGAAGCTGCATCTCGATGGCGCGCGGGTGTTCAATGCGGCAGTCAGTCAGCAGGTTCCTCTGTCGCGAATTGCGCAATATTACGATTCGGTATCGATCTGTTTGTCCAAAGGGCTTGGTGCGCCAGTTGGCTCTGTACTGGTTGGTTCAACTGAATTGATCGCACGCGCTCATCGCTGGCGCAAGATGGCCGGGGGGGGGGATGCGACAGGCCGGGGTCCTCGCTGCTGCAGGTATCTATGCCCTGGAAAACAACGTCAAGCGTCTCGCTGAAGATCACCGGAATGCCTGGGAACTGGCTGCGGGTTTATCGGCAATCGAAGGTCTTGATGTTGACATGGATGCCGTTCAGACCAATATGGTCTTCATTACCATGAACCCGGAAAGGCAGGTACGGCTTCTCGCTTATCTCAAGGCGAGGGGCATCCTGGCCGGGGGGTACGGCCAGTTACGGCTGGTGACACATCACGATTTTGCTGCGGCGGATATCCCGGCAGTGATTGCTGCGGTCAAAGCCTTTTGTTCGAAGTGAAGGAGTTTATCTCGGCGCACCCTGAAGCTCGGAAGTGGTATCTCCGGGTGCTTTTCCGGGCACTTCTATAACAAATCATCAATAAAGCGGCACCATTCCTGGCTGTTTCGTTCCGGGACGTCAGGGTTGCCGCGCACCCCGAGTTTAAACTCAATAACGGACTGCCATTCCTCGGAGCCAATGTCCGGTCCATGCCCCATGCCATCGCCGGAGGAGACGGTCGCCTCCACGGTTCGATACCAGGTTGCTGTACATTGTCCTGGTGCTGCTGCTGACTCTGGACTCCGGTTCGGGCAAGCTGTCAGCAGCAACAGCAGAAAAATTGCAATGAGACCATGCACGATCTTCACGGCATAATTCCCATGACGGAATGATCTGTCCTGACCTCGCGCGCGATCATGCCCATGATAGTGGCTCATCTTCCCGAGAGTATTCTGTCTTCAACTCCGCATGTTGATGAACTGCAGGTCGATGCCGAAATCCTTCCCCTTGAGGAGCTGGATAACCTCCTGCAGATCGTCGATTTTCTTGCCGCTGACCCGTAACTGGTCCTCCATGATCTGGGCCTGGACCTTGAGTTTACTCTCCTTGATCGTTTTGGAAATCTGCTTGCCTTTTTCCTTGTCGATCCCCTGGAGGATATTGATGCGCTGACGGACTGCACCGTGCGAGGCTGGCTCTTTCTTGCCGAAATCAAGACAGCTGGGGGAAACGCTGCGCCGTGCCAGCTTTCCGCGCAGGATGTCGACGACTGCTGTCAGCTTGTAATCATCGGCGGCGAGGATGACGATACCATCGTTCTCCAGTTCTATTTCATTGTGCGTGCCCTTGAAATCGAAGCGCTGGTTGATCTCTTTGCGGGCCTGATTAATGGCATTATCCACTTCCTGCAGGTCGACCTTGAACACAACATCAAAACTCGGCATGTAATCTCTCCATTATTTTTTTGGATTATTCATGGCATCAATAGCGTTTGAAGTCTGGTTGACGGTTGTGCGAAAACGACCAACCTCTGTACTGAAATGGCAGGCTGCCTTGTGTCCGGGAACCTGTTCGGAGAATGCAGGGTATTCCTGTCGGCAGATATCTTTTGCATAAGGGCAGCGCGGGTGGAAGTGACAACCTGTCGGCGGATCGATCGGGGAGGGAATCTCGCCACTTAAGACCTGCTTCTGACGATGCCTGTTCGGGTCCGGAAACGGCACGGCGTTCAGAAGGGCCTCGGTATAGGGGTGACGGGGTCGGCCATACAGGTCTTCCGCAGAGGCTATTTCGACGATTCTCCCGAGGTACATGACCGCGACCCGGTCGCAGACATGCTCGATGACGCCCAGATCGTGTGAGATGAAAAGGTAGGTCAAGCCGAATTCCTCTTGCAGGTCCTTGAGAAGGTTGACGATCTGGGCCTGGATCGAGAGGTCCAGCGCCGAAACCGGCTCGTCGGCGACGATCAGCCGCGGTTGCACTGCCAGGGTGCGGGCAATCCCGATCCGCTGGCGCTGGCCGCCGGAAAATTCGTGAGGATAACGATCGTAATGTTCTGCAGAAAGTCCGACCTTCTCCATCAGGGCAAGGACCTGGGCGCGAGTGTCCCGCCCTTTGACCATGTCATGCACAATCAGCGGCTCGCCGATTATCTCGCCGACCCGCATCCGCGGGTTGAGAGAAGAGAAAGGGTCCTGGAAAATCATCTGCATGTCACGGCGGAGTGCAGTCAACTGACGTTTCGGCATGCCGGTCACAGATTTGTCTGCAAAGCGTATGATGCCATCGTCAGGCTCAATCAGGCGCAACAGCAGTTTGCCGGCGGTTGATTTACCGCAACCAGACTCGCCGACCAGGCCGAGAGTTTCGCCGGCCTCAATTTCGAAAGATATGCCATCTACGGCTTTCAGCCGCAGCTTCGGCGCGCCCGGTCGGTTGGCACTGACTTTAAAAGTCTTATGCAGGTTTTTAACGCTCAGAAGTATCGGCATCAGTGCACCTGCCAGCAACGCACCCAGTGTCCGGGATGCACCTCTTTGAGTGATGGGACTTCTCCCCGGCACGAGGCGAAAGATTCGTCGCAACGTTCGAGAAAAGAACATCCCTCGTTACCGGAACCTGGCTTGGGCACATTCCCCTCGATAGGGACCAGGCGTTTGCGGCGCTCACCGACCCGCGGAATGCAGGCGAGGAGTCCACGGGTATATGGATGGATCGGGTTGGCGTAGAGCTCCTTGACCGGGGCAGTTTCGAGAATCAGCCCGGCGTACATGATGGCCACCCGATCAGCATTTTCGGCAACCACACCGAGATCGTGGGTGATCAACAGCGTCGCCATGTTGCGCTCTGCCTTGATCTTGCCGAGCAGGTCCATGATCTGCGCCTGGATCGTGACGTCGAGAGCGGTGGTTGGTTCATCAGCAATCAGCAGTTGCGGATTGCAGGCCAGCGCCATAGCAATCATGACTCGCTGGCGCATGCCGCCGGAGAGTTGGTGCGGGTAATCTTTCAGTCTTTGCTCTGCCGCAGGGATGCCGACACTATGCAGTAGCTCGGCAGCAATCTTCGTCGATTTGTCCTTGCTGTAGCCGCGATGTAATTGCAGGCTTTCCATGATCTGGTCGCCGATGCGGAAGACCGGATTGAGCGAGGTCATAGGTTCCTGGAAGATCATGCCGATGCGATTGCCCCGGACTCGACGGACCTCGGTTTCGGGTATGTGCAAAATATCCAGGTTGTCAAACCTGATCTCTCCCTCAACGATGCGCCCCGGTTCGGGGACCAGGCGCAGGAGGGAGAGCGCGGTCATTGACTTTCCGCACCCTGACTCGCCGACCAGGGCAAGTGTCTCGCCGTGATCGATGGTAAAGTCGATCCCGTCAATCGCCTTGACCAGGCCCTCACCAGTAAAGAAATAGGTCCGCAGGTTTTTGACTTCGAGAAGTGCGCTCATCGTGTCCCGTGTTGCATTGAGTAAAAATGTAAATGGAAGCATGACCCGGTGGGGATGTCAATTATTAAAGAACCGAACGCGGTACGGGGAACGCGGAAATCAAAATCATGCTGGTGGAACATTGCTTGACACCACACTTTGATAGGATAGCCTTTCTCGTCCCTCGTCCCTCGTCCCTCGTCCCTCGTCCCTCGTCCCTCGTCCCTCGTCCCTCGTCCCTCGTCCCTCGTCCCTCGTTTTTATGCTATCATGTCAAAATTAATCTGCTGCATCATGAGTGGTACCCGAATGCCCGATCTCGTTGACCTTCATCTTCACAGCACCTTCTCCGACGGAGTCATGACGCCAACTGAACTGGTTGCCGAGGCGGCCAGGATCGGTTTGCGGGCAATTGCCCTGGCTGACCACGATAATGTCGATGGCATTCCGGAAGCTATTGCTGCGGGCAGGAAGTCAGGCGTCGAGGTTATCTCTGCCGTCGAGCTTTCGGTCGTCTGGCAGGATTACCAGGATCTGCACCTGCTGGGCTATGGATTCGATCATGAAGACCAGACGTTAAAAGAAGCTCTCGCCGAGTTCCGTGACTTTCGCGCCGGACGAAGCCAGCGGATTGTCGAAAAGATCAACCAGCAGCTGCAAAAGGAGGGGCGCCAGCCCCTTGATTCTGCAGAGATCAGGAGACGGGCCGGGGGCACGATCGGTCGTCCGCATATCGGTCACGCCCTGCTTGCCGCCGGCCATGTACAGAGCATGGACGCCGCCTTTGAGCGCTACCTGGTCCCCTGTAACGAACCGAAACGGTTTTTCCCGATTGATGATGCGATCCGCCTGATCCAAGATGCCGGGGGCTGCACCGTTCTCGCCCATCCGATTTTTATAGGCATTGATGACAAGAAGCTGATCGAACTTCTCCACCAGCTTATTGCAATAGGCCTGGATGGCCTCGAGGCCTATAACTCCGGCACGGGCAACGACGATATTGATCGTTACATTACTTTGGCGCGCAGGATGGGATTGATCGTGACAGGTGGCTCAGATTTTCACCAGCCCCTCCAGGGCGGGATCGTCATCGGCACCGGGCGCGGTAATCTGAAAATCCCGTACCGTTGTGTTGAGGAGATCAGAGCGACAATTTCTTAGGGCCATGGCTTGTTGAATACTCTACAGCTGCTGAAGAAACATCTCCTTCCTGGCGTGATTTACCCCAGAATCATGTTAGAATTCACAATAATCATCAAAACCTATCACCAAAAACCGTTTAAGAGGTTAATCATGAGATCTTCGAGAGTTGCTCTAATCATTTCTGTTCTTACTCTGTTCCTTTCTGCAGAGCTGTTTGCAATGGCCGAAAAACCGCCGATCGTCTTGCCGGACGGGGCCTTGGATGCCCAGCAAATCAAGCAGCAATTCGCAGGCCGAACAGTTGCTGCAAAAATTGCCGGGAAAGAGAAAGCGGAACTCTATTTCTTTGCCGAAGACGGCAAAGTGACCGAGGTTCGCGGTAAATGGCAGAAAATTGGCAACTGGTCCACACGCAAGGATGGCCGACTTTGTGTCGATCTGGTCAGCGAGCATCGCGATTGCCGGATGATTATCAAGGATGGCGATCAGTATCACCAGTATGCCGCGAAAAGGGACGGCAATCACAAATACGAGCAGACTTATTCCGATTTTCAGCAAGGCAATCAACTGCAGAAAATGTCCAAGGAACCACTTCTGCCCCTGGGGACGCTCCGGGATAAACAGATCATTGAGCTGTTTGCGGGGAAGACGGTTGAATCAATCACTGCAAGTCAAGGGCGTGTCAGCCTCTCCTACTATGCCCTGGACGGTACGGTTGAACAGATCAGAGACGGAGTCCATCGCAATGGAACCTGGCGTGTCAGCAAGCAAGACAAAATCTGCCTGCAGATGGAAAATCTCCAGGAAAAATGCAGAATTATCGTCAAAGAGGGTGATGAGTACAAGAAGTACATCGTCAAGAAGAACGGACACCATCAGCACAGCGTGTCATACCGGAAATTTGCACCGGGCAAGCAGTTCTGATCTGCTACGATTTAGCAAGGGCCCGACCGGTATTCCGGTCGGGCTCTTTTTATGTCATGTCTTCAAAAAGAAAGTCGAATACCTGCTCGGCAAAGGGTGGATGCCCCAAGTAGCTCTCGTAGGCATGACTCGCATTGGGAATCGTCTCCATGCGGAAATCGGCGGGAATATCATACGAGCGTGCCAGGTTGCGGTTCGCGTTGATCCAGCGTTCAGCACGCTCGATACGGTTCAACCCCTGGAAAGAGTCTATTTCACGATCTCTGTTCAGATCCTTGTCACGAAGATCATCCTCCTCCCCAGCCAGAACCAGAGTCGGTATCTGTAGAAATTTTTCCAGGGAGAACTGCAGATGCGGCCAATCACGGGTTGATTTTAACCCGTAAGGGTATTTTCGATCAGGGTCCGGGAAGGTGTACCAGCCTGGGGCCGCAAGCACCATTTTGGCAACACGCTTCGGATAGAACATCGCGTATCGATGCAGGAACTGGCCTCCTCCGGAAAAGCCGAACATCCTCATCGGTGTCGGTGAAACCCCCAGCCATTGGTGCGCATCCTGCAGAATATGGTCGAAGGCCATATCGGCACGTTCCTGCTGAACGTTGGTGCCGAGCTGCTGATAGCGGGGAAAATTCTCTTTGCGGAAAAGCGGCGCAACAAGAACGGCCTCGTGTCGTTCCGCCTGGGCGACAAAGCCCTGGATATGCTCTTCCGCATTTCTGGATATGCCATGGATCGTGTAGAGGATTTTGCCGTCATCCCGATGTGCCTCGGGGATATAGACAAAATATTCTAGTTGCGACATGCCGTCGATGGTGCGGTGGTGGATTGTCCCGCGATTTAGTTTGGTAGTCATAAGGATTAGCCTTTACGGGTTGTTTGACTCCGATGACATCCTGGCCGTCGCCGGAGGAGTTCTGGTAACAACGTCAAGCTTGCCGTCTTTCAGGTGCCAGTAATAATCTGCCATGGCCAGGCGATCCTCAAACCGGCTGACCATGAGGACTGTCCCGGTGAAGTTGGTCAGAACGTCTTCGAGGACCTTGATCGCCTGCTGGTCGAGGTTTGCATCTATCTCATCAACGATCAGAATTGCCGGCTGTCCGAGGATGGCTCGCGCCAGGGCCAATTTGTGACGTTGTCCCAGTGACAGGTTGATGCCACCTTCCTTGATGCGGAAATCTTCGCCGCCTGGCAACTGTTCCAGCAGATCATCGATTTTGCATAGCTGACGCACTCTTGAAAGTTCTTCGTCAGAGGCGTCGGGCTTGCGGTATTGCAGGTTGTAGCTGATCGATCCTTTGAATAAAGGCAGGTCCGGACTGACAATGCCGATCGCTTCACGGACCGAGGTCAGGTTGCAGCGCCGGATGTCCTGGCCATCGATGAGGACCTTGCCGCGGTCCGGGTCGACCAGCCTGGCAATCACCTGCAGCAAGGTCGACTTTCCGGCGCCGTTGTCGCCGATGATGGCCAGCCGGGAGCCGCCCGGGATGGTTCCGGTTATCTGTCTGAGAACTCCGCGCAGGCTGATTCCCTGGAGTTCTATCTCAGCCTTGCTGACCTGCAAACTTGGAAGCTTCGAGGACCGGCCACGCAATGGTTTCGTGGCCATAAATTCGATGATTTTCTTTTTCGAGACGCGGTAAGCCTGCAGGTATTCGTGAACACGGCCCAGATCGCGAAAGGCGTTAGAGAGAAAACCCACAACTGCCATTGCAGCGACCACGTTCCCGGCGGTGGTCAGTTCACGAAAGACTTCCAGGGAGCCGATTGACAGGATTGCCGCCATGGACAGGGCCGTGGCGCCTTCGTTGATAATCCTCATGGCCGCGGAAGCCGCTGCGCGATCGACCATGGATTCACTCAGCCGGGCACTGTGTTTCCCGAAGCGTTTCCGTTCGCGCGAGCGCTGATTGAACGCCTGAATGACGATGTATGAACGAATCTTCTCGTTGATATTCCCCGCCAAATGTCCGCGACGGCGGCGTGCCTCGGTTATGACCCGATGGATATTTGGGCCCATCCTGAGGTTCAGGCCCAGACCGAGCGACAGGATGAAAATGGCACAGATGGCCAGGTAAAGATCGAAGAACGCCAGAACACCGACCGAAATGACCGTAACAATCATGGAGACGACGATCCTGGCCAGGCCGAGACTGATCCAGCGGCGAATTGCCGAAAGGTCGCCGACAAAACGCAGCATCGAAGAACCGGTCGTACGACCGCTCAGAGCCCGGGGAGCGAACCTGCTCATACGATCGAAGACGGCAATCCGGACCTCGTGAATATATGCCTGTCCCAAACGCTCCGCATCGATTCTCTCGATATAGCGCAACCAGGCGGCAAATCCGGTGCTGCCCAGCAGACAGAGGGCGAAGAGGGCAATTTCCCATACCTGGGTTAACTCGAACATGTGAACTTCGGGGTCATCGAACTCCGGATTCAGGAGCACATCGAAAGCGTGCCTGACCAGCAGCATCGATACAATGATACTTGCTGCCTGGAGCGTGCCGTTACCGACCAACCGCAGGAACAACCAGCGCCTTGCCTGGAAAAAGATCACGGGGAGTTCGCTCATCAGGATCCCTTGCCGGTAGAAGCCATCCGGCTTCGACGCCTGAATTCAAGGCAGTTGTAAACGTAGCTCGAAACGCTTGGGCGGGCCAGGGCGCCGGTATGATAGACCGGCAAGCCGCAGATATCCTCTGCTTCCCGTCGTGCCAGGGCGGATGAGGTCAAAACGCCAGTGATCGCGAATACCGGAAGCTGGCGTGCGGTCAGCCACGAGATGCCGGCCTGGGCCCCCAGGGCATCGTTGGCAGCAAAGATGATACCGTCGATCCAGTCGGTGAATGACGGCGTAGCAAAGAGACGGGCTGTCTCGCGCTGCAACAGACCGTCAGCAACTTCGACAATGATTAGGTCCGGTCCTGATGCCGCCATTTCCGCACCAAGGGTCATGACGATATCGTGCAGCACATCGCGATGGACCCGGTAGGTGGAAACATAGCCAGCATCGATGAAATCAAAAACCGGGTTGGCCCCTGCATCGACCAGCGAACGATAATCGGCCCCGGCCCCGGTGCCGGTGAACTTGGCGGCGGCGACTTTGATCTTCTGCCGGACAAAGCCTTTGACCAGGTTGGCGCAGGTTGTTGTCTTGCCCGAGTTCATCGAAGTACCGGCCACAACCAGGACCAGGGGGGCGGTCACGAGTTGATCCGCTTTGGGCAGACGTGATGAGCTGAGATTGATGCGGTGGCCATCTGCATCGGCAAGCAGCCCCAGAGGCTTGATACGGGTAGCAGTCTTGACCTTGTCGTGTCGATTCAACAGACGGGCGGCCACTCCCCCGGCGGCGACCAGCCGGCAGGCCCCGAGGTGGTCGGGGACAATTCCTTCAAACTGGTCTGGAGCATAGCGGTTGCCATAGGCGACCACAATTTCGTCGCCTTCGAACAGTGTTGCACGGCGGCTGCTGACCAGTTCCAGGCGTTTGTGTTGCCCTAATTCCTCGACGCTGGCCAGGACCAGGTCGCCGGCCTCAGGAACAATCGGCCCGCTGAGTAACTGGAACGGACGGTCACGATTGATCCGGCGCGTGGTATAAGCCCATTTTGCTTGTTCGAGACGTTCGGCCGACAAGGGCTCGAGATGCAGTTTCATCAATCCCCCGATTTCTGTTTGTAGTGGTATTGAATAAACGTATCCTGACAGCAGGATTAGAGACTTCAAGGTACTATCGATATTATCGTAAATAACGGTTATGACAAGGATGAGGGGGAGTCGGTCGATCGAATCTACTTCAAACCAGCAGGTGCTCGCACAGGATTCTGACGCCGATCGCAATCAGGACGATTCCGCCCAAAATCTCCACTCGTGGACCCCAGAGATCTCCGAGACGACGGCCCACCAGCATACCGACCACGGTCAGTACTCCGGCCACCAGGCCGATGATAAATGCCGGGAACCAGATCGAGACCCCGATCACGCTGAGGGAGAAACCGACAGCCAGGGCATCGATGCTGGTTGCGATCGAGAGCATGACCAGGCTTAAGCCCCGGGTCGGGTCGCGATCATCGGGCTTCTCTTCGGCGCTTAAAGCCTCGCGAATCATGCGCCCGCCGATCAATGCCAGCAGGACAAATGCGATCCAGTGGCCCCAGGACGAGACAAACTGGACAACAGCCTGGCCGGCCAGCCAGCCGACCACCGGCATCAAGGCCTGGAAAAGGCCAAAATGAAAAGCCAGGCGGAAGATGTGCCGTCCGGTCAGGCGCGCCAGAACAGTCCCCGTGCCGAGAGCTACGGCAAAAGCGTCCATTGCCAGCGCCAGCGCCAGCCCGAGCAGGGTTATGGCATCCATTTTGCTGTGCCTTTAAATAAGTCCATGAGGCGAGTTATTACGAAAGATTGCATCGGAAGTCAATTTTTTCAGGTTTTTTCAGCATCAACTTGTTGTATAAGCATGTTATTCGTTAGAATAGCACGCGACACATCAAATCCCCGCCGGCCAAAATGCCGGAGAAGGACAAGTATATGCGTATCTTTATTGTCTCCATCACCATAATGCTGGTTGTGCCCGGTGCATTCGCCATGTCCCCCGAAGGTTGTGGTGCAGGGACCTGTGCTGACTGCCACAGCATCACCATGGCGGAAACCGAGCAACTGCTCGGCGGCATGGTTGACAAAGTTAACAGCGTCGAATTTGCCGAGATCCCGGGCATGTGGGTGGCCGAGGTGGAAAAGGACCGGAATAAGCTGCCGGTCTACATCGATTTCTCGAAGAAATACCTGGTCTCCGGTAACGTGATCCGCCTGAATGACAAGGAGAACCTGACCCGACAGCGCAGTGTGCGCATGAACAGCATTGATGTCAGCAAAATTCCGCTGGCCGATGCCCTGCTGCTCGGCAAGCCGTCGGCGAAGACCAAGGTTATTGTTTTCACCGACCCGGAATGTCCCTATTGTAAAAAACTTCATGAAGAGCTCAGGGAGGTGATTCGGCGCGACCCCGAGGTGGCTTTCCTGATCAAACTCTTCCCGTTGAAGATGCATCCCAACGCCTACGATATCTCCAAGAGTATAATCTGTAACAATTCGATGGAGTACCTTGAGCTGAGTTTTGCCGGCAAACCGGTTCCCGCTCCCAACTGCGAAAGCCCGGTCGTCGACCAGACTCTTGCACTCGTTAAAGAGCTCGGTATCAATTCAACTCCGACCCTGGTCATGCCTGACGGGCGAGTCATCCCGGGATACAGGAAAGCCGAGGCTATCCTGACCATAATCGGTGAAAATGTTGCACAGGCAGGCAATTAGCAAAATATTTCGGCAAATCCTTGCCTTAAGCTGATCTATCTGGTAAGACAACTCCCGGATACTCAATCTTCAGGAGGACGTTTACATGGGTTTGATGGATGGCAAGCGGGGCGTTATTTTTGGCGTTGCCAACGAGAAGAGTATCGCCTGGGGGGTTGCCCAGCAACTCCACAGCGCCGGTGCTGAACTAGCGTTCACCTATCTCAATGAAGCGCTGGAGAAGCGGGTCCGTCCCCTTGCAGAAAGCCTTCAGTCCAAGATCATCGTGCCGTGCGATGTCGCTGCCGACGATGATATCGCTGCGGTTTTCAAAGAGCTCGAAAGACAGTGGGGGACGATTGATTTTGTCGTCCACGCGGTCGCTTTCGCCAACCGCGAGGATCTGAAGAACCCATTCAGTCAGACCAGCCGTGAGGGCTTTGCCCTGGCAATGGATATCAGTGCCTATTCCCTGGTGGCCATGACCCGCTATGCAATCCCCCTGATGCCGGACGGCGGCAGTATAGTTTCGATGTCCTACCTTGGGGCCGTGATGGCGGTCCCCGGCTATAACGTTATGGGCGTTGCCAAGGCAGCCCTGGAGTCTTCGGTGCGTTATCTGGCCGCTGAACTTGGCAAACGGAATATCCGTGTCAACGCTGTCTCTGCCGGCCCGATCAAGACTCTGGCGGCCTCCGGAATTGGCAATTTCAAGGATAAGCTGCATGTCATGGAAGAGCGCAGCCCACTGGGTCGCACCGTCAGCCAGGAGGAAGTAGGCAAGGCCAGCCTTTACCTGCTGTCAGACCTTGCCTCCGGTGTGACCGGCGAGGTCCATTACGTAGACGGTGGCTTCAATATCTCGGCCGGATAGCTCTCGTTGAACAGCACCTGCAAAAAGGCTCCGAAAGGGGCCTTTTTTTGTGTAGGATAGAGGCAGCAGGAGAGAGGCAGGCAGTGCGCTTTCCATCTCTCCCTCACTATTGTCATAGAGGTCGAAATGATTCACGGCAATACCACAGGCCTCAAGCCGAGCCAGGTCAGGGCCCTTGAGAGAATCTACCGGAGGCGTCTGGTGGCCAGCGAGGTTATTTCTCCGGAACTGGCGCGCTACCTGACAGAATTGTCCGGAGAACTGCGCCGCCAGATCGGCCTGATCATCGACCGCAGTGGCGAAGTAAAAAACGTCATCCTCGGTGATGACCACGAAATAGTTATCCCCGACCTGTCCGGTTATGGCCTCGGTCGCAGCGGTCTGCGAGCTCTGCGCTGTATCCACACCCACCTCAAGGGTGAGCCCCTGTCCCAGGACGACCTCAACGACCTCGCGTTGTTGCGTCTGGATATGATGATCAGCCTCGCGGTCGGTGAGGATGGTCTGCCCGGCCAGGTATCTATGGCGCATCTGATCCCTCCCGCCCCGGATGGACGGATTCACTTGCTGCAGACAATCCCATCGATTCACACCTGGGAGATCGATTTCGCAAGCTTTATCCGCGCCCTGGATGCGGAGCTTGAACAGTCGCGCTCGGCGACCGTCGACCTAGGAGACCCGCGGGAAAAGGCAATCCTCCTGTCCGTGACCCAGGCGCCGGTCAGAGAAGCCGAGGATGCCATGGACGAACTGGCAGAGCTGGCACGTACCGCCGACGTGGTTGTCCTCGATCGCATCATGCAGCGGTCGCGCAAGCTGCACCCGCGCTCTCTGATGGGGGAGGGCAAGCTTCAGGAGGTCGTCATCAGTGCTTTGCACAAAGGCGCGACCCTGCTGGTTTTCGATCAGGACCTGACTCCAGTGCAGGCGCGGACCATTGCCGCCATGACTGAACTGAAAGTCATCGACCGCAGCCAGTTGATTCTCGATATCTTCGCCCGTCGTGCCCACACCCTGGATGGCAAGGTGCAGGTCGAACTGGCCCAGCTCAAGTACATCCTGCCGCGACTGACCGGAAGAGGCACTGCGATGTCGCGGCTGATGGGCGGTATCGGCGGTCGTGGCCCCGGTGAAACCAAGCTGGAAACGGACCGGCGGCGGATCCGCGACCGCATCACCCGCCTGGAAAAGCAGCTCAAGTCCCTTGGCAAGGGGAGGTTGCAGAGGCGGCAGAAGAGGATCAAGACCGGTGTGCCGATCGTGTCGATTGTCGGTTATACCAATGCGGGCAAGTCAACCCTGCTCAATGCCCTGACCCAGAGTGAGGTCTTTACGGAAAACCTGCTTTTTGCAACCCTGGACACCTCGACCCGCCGTCTGCGTTTCCCGCAGGAGCGCGAGGTGATCATCACCGATACGGTCGGTTTTATCAGGGCTCTGCCGAAAAGCCTGCTCGGGGCTTTCAAGGCAACTCTGGAGGAGCTGGCCGATGCTCACTTGCTGCTGCACGTGGTCGATATCTCCAACCCGCGTTTCGAAGAACAGATTCGCTCTGTAGACCGTATCCTGCGCGATCTGGAGTTACATGAAATCCCCCGGCTGCTGGTTTTCAACAAGATCGATCTGGTTGCCGGTGAAGAAGTTGGGCCCTACTGTCGACGTTTTGATGCGATTGCCGTCAGTGCCCGCAACCGTGAATCATTTTCTGACCTGTTGTGCGAAATGGAAGAAAGGTGCTGGGGTGAGCAAATGCGGCGAATTTGACATTTGCGGCTGATTTCGTGTAGCCTGAGCCCGCTCTTGGAGGTTTTTTGATGCGGCTTTACCAACTCATGATTTGTCTCCTGTCCGGATTCTTCCTGGCGGGTTGTTTTGCCAGCAGTCCCCAACCCTCGATACACTCCGAGCCGGTTACCTCCTTCCTTTTTGAACAGGGCGATATAGCAGCGGCAGATGTTCAGTTATGGCCTGACGAAGAGAGCGATACCGGGGATTTTCTTGTTAATCCCTTTCTTGGCGGTCCAGAGGATTTTCTTGTCAATCCCCTTCCCGGCGATGCCGTTGAGAACGTAGTCGTTGACAGTGCTGATCAACTTGATGATGAAACCCTGGCCGACAACCGGGTGCTGCAGGGTGATGACCAGGTGCCGCCGGAGGATCCCGGGGAAATCCTCGCTCACGAGGAACCGGTCTTCGATTTCCCCGTGGTGGAAAACGAAAAAGTTCGATATTTCATCGATTATTTTAGCGGGCGGGCGAAAAAAACCTTTACCCTCTGGCTGGAACGTTCCGGTCGTTACTTGCCGATGATGCAGGAAGTCTTTGCCGAGGCCGGTCTGCCCAGGGACCTTGCTTACCTGGCCATGGTCGAGTCCGGTTTTAACGACAAGGCTTACAGCTGGGCGCATGCCGTTGGCCCCTGGCAGTTCATAGAGAGCACCGGCCGTCGT
The DNA here is from genome assembly GCA_963825575.1 of uncultured delta proteobacterium. GTDB lineage: Bacteria > Desulfobacterota > Desulfuromonadia > Desulfuromonadales > BM103 > JAFDBW01. The sequence continues at coordinate 3,206 of CAWGUB010000008.1, read as the reverse complement.
TATGGACTGAAGAACGACTGGTGGTATGACGAACGGCGTGATCCGGAAAAGGCCACCCGTGCGGCAGCCCGTTTCCTCTCAGATCTCTATGACGATTTTGATGGCGACTGGTACCTGGCCGTGGCCTCGTACAATGCCGGCCCCGGCAAGCTTCGCAATGCGATCAAGCGTTACAAGACCAGGGATTTCTGGGAGTTGTGCCGTGGCAAGTACCTGAAAACCGAGACCAAGAACTACCTGCCGAAACTGCTTGCCGCGCTCATGATTGCGAAGCAGCCGGAAAAGTATGGTTTTACCGAACTTGAATATCATGAGCCGCTGTCGTATGACACAGCAGCCCTGCCGAGCAGTACGGACCTTGAAGTCATTGCGCGGCTGACCGGTGCCGAATACCAGGTGATCAAGAAGCTCAATCCGGAGCTGAAGCGCTGGAGCACGCCTCCCAGGGCAAAGGATTACCAGATCAGGCTGCCGATCGGCAGCCAGGAAGCCTTTCTGGCCAATTATACCGAATTGCCGGAACGGCAACGTGCCAACTACGTGCGTCACAAGGTCAGATCGGGTGACACGCTTTTGGCTCTGTCCAAGCGCTACGGTGTGCGGGTTCAGGATATCAAGAACCTCAACCGCATTCGGAATACACGGACCATCCAGATCGGCACCAACCTGATCATCCCCCTCAACCCTGATGCCAACGGTTCGACTGCACTTGCCGAACTCAAGGATGATTACAAGCGTTCCCGCAAAACCTACTACACTGTGCGTTCCGGCGACTCGCTCTGGAAAATCTCCCGTAAATTCAATGTTACGGAAAAACAGTTGCGGGTATGGAACCGTCTCGGCTGGAGCAATGTTATCCGTCCCGGCCAACGCCTGATCGTCTCTGCAAAAGCGGCGCCCTCCCAAAAAGTCGCCGTCGTCAAGGATGCCGGACCGTTGCAGGAATTGGTGTACAAGGTTCGCCCCGGCGACACTCTCTGGGCAATCGGCCGGGAATTCTCGGTTGCGACCGCTCAGATTCGCAGCTGGAACAACCTGGCCGAGAACCATGTGCTGCAACCGGGTGAAAAGCTGACGTTGCACGTCAGCAGCAAGAGCCACGGTTGAAGCTGAACATACCCGTTTAAAGACCTCCTCATGGCCAGCCCCCTGCCAAGCTTGTCGGCCTCGGCGTCGACCGCATGTCATGCCCCCGATAGACCTATAGACCAGACCTTGCGGGCCGTTTGTTTGCTTTGACAACACTGAATCAGGCTGATAGAATACGCCGCTTCAAATCATTTGCATCTGAAAGGACCTGGTCACATGTTGTCCACATTTATAGCTCTTGCCATCGGCGCCCTGTTCGGTGTCGCCCTCCACTTTACGACTAGCCTGCACCCGGTTGTTCCCTCTATCGCCGGTGTCATGGTTTTTTCGGTCATCTATGTCATTATCCTGAAAAAAATCATGGCAAGGATCAACGATGCCATGGAAGCCGTGCAGAAAGACATTGCTTCAAACCGCCCGGATGCGGCGATCCACAAACTGGAAGCCGTGAAGAAGAAATACGAGCACTGGCAGTTCTACATCAAGAAGCAGATGAACGCCCAGATCGGCATGGTTTACTACCTGCGTCGCGACTTTAGCAAGGCGTATGATTATCTCAAAATCGGCTTCGTGCGGCATTGGGTGGCCATGGCGATGCTGGCAATTATCTACATGAAGCGCAATCAAACCAAAAAGATGATTGCCACGTTTGACAAAGCCGTTGCCGTGACCCGCAAGGAGCCTTTGCTCTGGAGCCTCTACGCTTTTTGCCTGGAGAAGATCGGTGACCGCAACAAAGCCATCACCATCATGGAGAAAGGCCTGAAAAAGATCGGCAGCAACGAAGTGATGTCAGCCAACCTGGAGGCCCTCAAGGAAGGCAAGAAGATGAAGATGCAGGATTACGGCGATGTCTGGTACCAGTTCCAGTTGGAGAAACAGGGTGCACTGATCCGCAAGCACACCAAGGCAATGCAGGGACGGCGCAAAATCGTCAGAAGGTAATCATGGCGAAAAAGAAAAACAGACAAAATATAACCATACCGAAAGACTTCTCCAACAACCCCTTCAAAAACGTGAAGGGGTTGCCTGCTTTTGAAACAAAGAACAATGCATCCTCCTGTAGCAAATCTAGCCAGAAACATCCTGACGCCTCAAAATCCGGGAGCGATGAAGCGCAGACCTCTTTTACCGAAGAAATGACCTTTCTGGGTGTCAAGCCGCTCAAGAGGGATGAGCAAGGCGATGTCGCCTCCTCTGAAAGGGCCAAACGCGGCACAAAGCCTGCTGTCGGAACTGAACGGGATGAGGGTGATCTAAGTACTTTTCTGAATGCCATCGGTTCCATGGAAAAAGTATTCAAGGACGAATGGTCCGAAGATGTTCCGGAAAAACGTGCCGTGCCGCGACGCATGAAACAGTTGGAACGTGGACAGCTCCTGCCGGAAGACGAACTCGATCTGCATGGACTGACTGTTGCCGAGGCGACAGCCAAGGTCCCGTTCTTTTTGCAGAACGCAATATCCCGGGGCTTTTGTACCGTCCTGGTGATTACCGGCAAGGGGTTGCACTCTGAAGAGAGGCCTGTCCTGCGCAGTGCAATGGAGAGATTGCTTAGCGAGAAAAAAGAACAGGTTGTAGAGTGGGGCGTGGCGCCACGTCGATATGGAGGGGAGGGGGCGCTGGCGGTTTTCTTGCGGCAGCCGGGACAGAAAAATTACTGAAAAAATAATTTTTAACTTTCCCCTTGACATACCTGACTAAATTGGTAAGATTACCGCAACAGAGTAAGACTTCTTCATGTTTTACCTCCTAACCAAACCCTTACCCCACAGTCCCCTCCTGGCTGTGGGGCTTTTTTTATAAAATAAACGGCATTTAAATCAGCAGACAGGCTTCCCTCCCCCCGGAGGTCTTTCAGAACATTAAAAAGGCCGCCTCGTAAAGAGGCTGCCTCCATCTGCTGACAAAGTCCAGCCAGAATTCATGATAGAGATGGCAACAGATGGTTAACCTGTTGCCATCATTCTTTATTTTTTAAGAGTAAAACCGGCGGGTCGCGTCCCGCCCGACGCCATACTTTTGTCCGGCAACAAAAGTATGCAAAAATGCCTTCTCCTTGCGGAGGGCATCTCCTCTGCCGGATGTCTGAGTCATTAATAGACGACAGTGCTTAA
>CAWGUB010000007.1:0-46054 GCA_963825575.1 uncultured delta proteobacterium | reverse complement strand
TCGTCTTTCAGGGATTATCACCGTCACAGACATCATGCGTTTGCAAACACACTCGCCGCAGGAACTGATTCGTGACATCGATAATGCTGTCACCCTCGATGAGTTGAAGAACTACCATCTGCAGATTCAGGCTCTGGTCCTGCATCTTGTCAGTACCGGAGTCCCGCCCCGGGAACTGGTCCGCATGATCGCACTGTTGAATGACCAGTTGCTGCTGCGCCTGATTGAGCTCCTGCGTGCCCGTCAGTTCTGCGACATGACCGATAAGTTTGCCTTTGTCGTTCTCGGCAGTGAAGGGCGTCGTGAACAGACCCTGACCACCGACCAGGATAATGCCATTATCTATGCTGACGATCTCTCCCCGGAAGAAATTGCCGAGATCGAAGCTTTCTCGGAAAAGCTCATCGACTCATTAATTGAGATTGGCGTGCCGCCTTGCCCTGGGGGCATCATGGCGAAAAACCAGTTCTGGCGGCGCAGCTACAGTGAATGGGCAAAGGTGCTTGGTATATGGTTGACCAATCCGCTACCGGAACACATTCTGAATGGCAGCATGTTTTTCGACCTGCGCACGATTTATGGTGATCCAAGCCTGGAAAAAGGTCTCCGTGAGATGCTGGTTGGACATTTTAAAGAAGAAAAGATGTTCCTGACCCGATCTGCGGCCAACATCAATCGCTTCAAACCGCCGCTCGGTCTTCTCGGTGGCATCAAGACCGAGCATGACGAAGAGCATCGCGGCCAGATCGATGTTAAAAAGGCCGGTATCTTTGCAATCACCGAGGGGGTCAAGGCCCTTGCCATGGAAGCCGGGGTCATAGGCGGTGGAACCCGTGAGAGAGTGCAGGCCCTGGTTGAAAAACAGGTTCTGAGCCAAAAGTTGGCCGATGATCTCGATGCCAGCTACAATTACCTGGTTTTCCTGCGTCTGCGCTGCCAGGTCGAAAGCATCAAGGCCGGCGATCAGCCAAGCAATTACATAACCCTTGCCAAGCTCAATCACATGGAAAAGGGCCGTTTGAAAATCGCTTTTGAAGAAGTCAATGAGTTCCATGAATTCCTCAGGGTCCATTTCCGTGTCCATCTGCTCCGCTGAATTCGTTTGCAGCCGCCGACAAAAATCCCTCGTCAGGTTGACCCTGGTCAGCATTGTCCTTGCCGTTCTTTTGACCGTCACCGGATGCCGTAATCCGATCGATACGACTGCTTTGAACTCGCTCGCAAAATCGGATGTCGACATGATGGCGGATACCAACCTGCAGGAAATGAACCGGCTTATGGAGGATCTTCTGATCAAGCTCTACAAGCGTAATCCGCGCGAGCTCGACAAGGTCTCCGGCATGTCGGTCGGACAGCGTCATGACCAAATCTTCGACTCTCAAGGTCGGCTGGTATTCAATGAATTGAACAGCCGGCAGGGAACGGACGCATTAAACCTGGCCTTTAATCCCGATTACCAGGGAGACCGGGTTTTTGCGCTGACGGTCGGGTTGGTCGGCATGGTGCGAAGCGCCTATAACTGGCAGATGGAACAATTCATGTTCGACTCGCTCGATGAACAGAAACTATTCAATTGTGCCCGCAATATCGAAGTCCTTGCCTTGCGCCTGAGCAACGAAAGAGATGTGGACGGAAAGCTTCTGCTGCTGTCAAACAGCCAGCCAGGTGAAAAGGAAGACCTGAGCTTCGAGCGTTTGTTCGGCAAAATGATTGCCATCCAGGACATGATGGCCTTCACTATCGCCGGCAAGTGGGACAGGGGGGTGCACAGCGTGATTATGAAAGCAGTTTTCCTGCCGATGGGGATGTAGGCGGGGGGATCAATGATGCAGGTAAAGGCCATGCTTCGGAATGGCTTTTTTGCGCTTTGACTGTGACGATTACGCAATAAATGCCGAGTAGTTGTCTGCCCGGTCGTTACAGGAGTGAAGCCTTGATTGAGGAAACGATTTACCGGTAATAAGGAGTTGTGTCCTTGCCGGCAGCTGGGGACGAAGTTCGGCTAGATCACGACATGATCCCGAATGTCATGATTGGTGGGGAGCCTGAAATGGTTAGTCGCCCCATCGGCAATATACGCTTCGCGCGTGCTATATCATTCATACTCAATCAGCGTCTGACTGCCTTTCTGCGGCTTCTGGTTGAAGCCGTTGGCATAGCCCCAGAAAGAGATGATCTTCAGGAGCAGTTTTGCCGCAGTCATCTCCGAAACACGACTGGGTTCCGGGACCAGTTCGACGATGTCCACACCACGTAGATCGATGGTCCTCCTGGAGAAGAGCGACTCAAGTAGCTCGATCATATGGTACCAGAAAAAGCCCCCCGGCTGCGGTGTTCCGACACCGGGTACGACGGCCGGGTTAAAGACGTCCATGTCAACCGAAAGGTAGACCGGCCCTTCGAGCGAGTTGATTCTTTGCAGGAAGGCTTCCCATTGTCCCTTGCCGCGTAGATCCCAGTCGAGAAAGAGACTGATGCGGGACTCCTTTTCGATGCGTTCCACTTCAGTCTCAAAGAGCGACCGGATTCCGCCCATGATGATCTTGTGTCCCTGGTCGAGCAGGCGATTGACCGGACAGGCGTGATTAAACCTGCTGCCATCGTAGCTGGTGCGCATGTCGGCGTGGGCATCGAGGAAGAGCACCGTGCCCGGTTCGGGCATGCGGGCCTGAACCAGTGACGGGGTTAGCGAATGTTCACCGCCGAGGCCGATGAACAGGTTGTCTGACGGTAGCGCCGCAACTTGCCCGGTCATGGCTTTATGCAGCTCGGCATCGGTGAGGGACCTGTCGTCAGCAAACTCAGGCAAGACGCTGAGAAGCATATGTTTGAAAGGGGACCAGCCGGCATCCTCTTCGTAAAATTCGAGCTGTACGGAGGTGTCAAGGATGGCACGAGGTGCATCGGCGGTTCCGGGTTTGAAAGAGACCGTTCTTTCAAGGGGGATTGGCAGGATCAGAATGTCGGCCTGGTCTGCAGGTGCGTTGGACATTTCGAGAAACTGTAATGTGTCGGGCATAAGTAAGTCCTTGTGAATTATAGGAATTCATAATCCAGGATACAGAATGTAGAATCCAGGATTCAGGAGCGTAAAACGGTAAAATTTCTCTGCATGAGAGTCGGAACCTCTCCCGTATGGGTGAAAGCCCTGCTATGCATCAAGCCAGTTCCTCTGCAACCGCTTCGGTCATTCCGGTCAAAAGCGTATCGAGTTCGCGGTCGCTGATGATGTAAGGTGGCATCAGGTAAACCAGCTTGCCGAAGGGGCGGACCCAGACGCCTTTTTCGACAAAACGCCGGGTGATTGAGGCCATATTGACCCGCTTTGCAAGCTCAAGTACACCTATACCGCCAATGCAGCGAACGTCAGCAATCCCATCCCATTCCTGGCAGGGCTGCAAACGCTTGGCAAAGGTTTTTTCCATTGCAGCAATGCGTTCCTGCCACGGGCTGTCGAGCAACAGGTCGATGCTGGCGATGGCGATGGCGCAGGCCAGCGGGTTAGCCATAAATGTCGGGCCATGCATAAAGGCTCCGGGCGAGTTCGTCGAGATCGTTTGACTGATCAAGGCGGTCGTCAAAACTGCAGCCAGACTCATATACCCGCCGGTAATCGCCTTACCCAGACACATGATGTCGGGAGATACACCGGCGTGCTCGCAGGCAAACATTTTGCCGGTACGGCCAAAGCCAGTGGCGATTTCATCGGCGATCAGCAGGACGTTGAACCGATCACAGAGGGTTCGCACCTGGCGGAGATATTCAGGGGCATAGAAACGCATGCCTCCCGCGCCCTGGACGATCGGTTCGAGGATGACCGCGGCGATCACACTGTGGTGAGTCTCGATCAGGCTGCGGAAACTGGCGATGTCACTGTCATGCCAGTCCTCGTCGCGCGTGATGGTCGGTGCCTCCGCAAAGAATTGCTTTGCGAGGATCTGCGTGAAGAGATGATGCATGCCCGTTTCGGGATCGCAGACGGCCATGGCGCCGGCCGTGTCTCCGTGATAACCGCGCCGGATGGTCAGCATTTTCTGCTTGTCAGGCTGTCCTTTGGCGGTCCAGTACTGGATCGCCATCTTCATGGCAACCTCGACACTCACTGAGCCGGAATCGCAGAAAAACACCTTCTCAAGCGGCGCGGGAGCCAACCTGACCAGGCGTGCCGCCAGCTCAGCCGCGGGCCGGTGGGTCAGCCCGCCGAACATTACATGTGACATGCTGCCCAGTTGTGCCCTGGCGGCCTGATTGAGAACCGGGTGATTGTAACCATGGATGGCCGCCCACCAGGATGACATGCCGTCGATCAGGGTGCGCCCATCCTCCAGGTTCAGGTGGACCCCTTTGGCGCTTTTGACCGGGTAGGGGGGCAACGCCCCTTCAAGTGGCGCGTATGGGTGCCAGACGTGATTCTTTTCGAATTCGAGCCAGCTTTTATCGCTCAGATAATTCTTCATAATCGTTCACAGACAAAACAAAAGAAATTAGCCGCCAAGGCACCAAGGCACGAAGAGATAATTTGACAGCTGATTTTCTTGGTGCCTTCGTGTCTTAGTGGTTAGCACGAGCATCGTTAAAATCATAAATTTCAGTATTGAGAACGGTATCCTATCGGAAAAGAGCGGTTTGGACAAGAATCATGGCTTGGGATTGTGATTCCATTTTGCCTGCCGAACATCCTGTCGCGGGAGGAATTTATGCCGCAGCCAGGCAACCAGAAGGAAGACGATAACTGCCAGAGTAATCAACAGGCCAAGCCGCCCTGCCAGGGTTTCGGCCTGCTGCCAGCTGGTGCCACCCAGGTAGCCGATTCCCGGGTAGCTGATCCCCCAGAGGATGCCGCTGATAAGAGCGTAACAGGAAAATATGCCTGGCTGCATCCGGCTTCCCCCGGCGACAAATGGTACCAGGCCGCGAATCGGCCCGAGGAAACGGCCCAGAAAAACGCTCTTGCCACCATGCTCGAGGAAGAAGAGTTCCGCCAGTCGTAACAACCCTTCGTGTTTTTTGAGTAACGGCCAATTCCACAGGTGGATGCCGAAACGCGCCCCCAGCCAGTAACTGAGAAGGTCGCCGATCACTGCCCCCAGCCCTGCAGCAGCCATGATCGTAATAATCGGGGCCTTGTCGTGGAAGGCCAGCCAGCCGCTGAACACGGTCAGGACACTGCCAGGCATGATCAGGCCGATGCCGACGAGTGCTTCAAGGAGCGCGACGATGAAAACAGCTGTGATAAACAGCGTTCCGCCGGGGACCTGATTAAATATGTTCAACAGCCATTGTTCCAAGGACTTTCCTCTGCATTGTCCTGCTGTGGCAAGGGCTATGGTTTGAAGCGCCTGTGCCATTCGTCAAAGATACTGACTTTATGTTGCCCGTGCCGGGCCAATGCTGTGCGGACCATCTCTGCCGTTCGCATTCCTTTTCTGGTTTTGGAATAAAAGAGGTCGGCATAAGCGACGATTCTTTCTTCGAGAGTCTGTGGCCGCATATCTCGCAATGGCAGCGGCAGCTTCTGGACTTTGATATCTTCAACACTCAGGCCGACACCGATATGCCGTTCACAGACAGATGCATGACGCGGCAGTCCCTCCTTGTGGAGGATTTCTGCGCCGATCACCCCATGGGCGATATAAGGCCGGTCACCATGGCAATCCAGTTGCGGGGTGTCGGTAAAGAGCATACCGATGTCATGCAGGAGCGCTGCCTGTTCAATGAAATCCTTGTCAATCGGTTGCCTGTGTCCAACCCGTTCGGCGACCCTGAGGGCAAGCCTTGCAACCAGGTGGCTGTGGGCAAGCAAAATGCTCCTTGCTTTGTCGTGAGTTGCGTAATACTTATCTATTAATTCGAGAGGTTGCATTATCTTTTTTCAACAAGAGTCAACGGTTGTTATTGGGTCAGAATCTGGAAAGACCGGATGATTTTTTCCATGAGCATGTCATAGTCGGCGAAATTCTCGGGTGTCGTTTTGAGGGTGATTGCGTAGGCACGGTTCGGCTTTAGAAAGAGGTAGAGTTCAATCTGTTGCTGTGCTGTCTGGCCACTGATGTACCACGCCTTGCCGGCGGGTAGCTCGACTTGCTCTCGCAGGTTTTCGGTTAGATCCGGATAATCTCTTAACACCAGTCTCAGCTCCTGCTCATCAGTTGCATTCTCCCGGTAATGTGAACTGACCTGTAGCAGGGTCCCGCCCTGATCAGGGTGCCTCCAGCGAATTTCTCCTTCATGGCGGCCGTATTCGAGGCGGCGGTCCTTTTCCCATCTCAACGGGTATTCGATGACAAATTCAAGGACCGCGTCAATGTGCATGCCGACCTTCAAGATCGCAGCCGGGTGCTCTTTGGACGCACAACCCGACAGGACTGTCAGGGTAAATGCCAGCAGGTAAATGAAACATTTTGCGGAGGACATAGTCAGTTTATCTCTGGTTGTTGATTCTCTAAAGTATACACCGTGAAGATACCGATTTTGCAAGGAGTCTGAATTTGATTTAACGCAAAGGCGCAAAGAGCGCAAAGAAAATCAAATACCAGGTAGCCTGTCCTCAGGATTCAAGAAAAATCGCCGAATGCTTGAGGAACGGCCGTATTGCCAGTGCGATCAGGATCAACTGGACGATCATCAGGACCAGGAAGCAGAGACTCAACCCGGAGTGATCGGCGAGAATGCCGACCAGTGGGCCGGTGACTACAAAACCGAGGCGGAAAACCAGGGATTTCAGTGACAGGATACTGGCCCGTTCGTGACGGTCACTCTGTTTCTGCAGTGCCAGGCGCAGAAACGGCCCCTGGATGCCGCGCATGACGGTCAGAAGAAAGTAAAAAGCGAAACTCCATATGACCTGGCTGAAAGCCAGCCCTGCATACCCGGCGACCACCAGCGCCAGAAGCAGCAATGGTGTGCCGCGGGCACCGAGATGAAACTGGACGCGATGGCTGACAACTGAACCGAACGACACACAAAGGTTGGCTATGGCCCAGATCGGTCCGAACCAGCTCAGTGGGACATTGAGAGTCTGCATATATGGCTGGATCAGCCAGACCGGATAGAAGGAGGAGAGACCAAGCAGTGCGGCGAGCAGGATGCTGTAGCGTATGCCAGGCTGTGAAAATGCTTTGCGGGCAATGTCTGACGCTTCACGAAGATGTGAGACAGTCTCCCTGGGTGGCGTGGGGATGTCCTTCAGGTTGCGACAGATTCCCAGCGCAGCGATCCAGATGCCGATCTGCAAAATAAAGGGGAGTAGCGGCATCCAGCCATACAGCACCCCGGCGCCGACAGCTCCCGCCGCTTCACCGGCCTGTGCCCAGGCGGTCATCCGTCCATCGTATTTAGCGTAATGTTCCTCCCGGCCACCGTGGCGCAGCGTCTCGTAAAGCAGGGCAGTGTCTGCGCCGCTGATAAAGGCGTAGGACGCTCCGAGCTGCAGTTCGGCGACCAGCACCCCGGTAAAAGTACCGGCGAAGGTGTAAGTCGCCCAGCCGGTAATGCCGAGCAGGCAGGCCAGGTTGAGGGCAAAGCGATAGCCAATCCGGTCGCTTATGTAACCGGAAGGGAATTCCATGACCAGCGTTGCCAGGGAGAATATCGCCTGGAGCAGCAGGATCTCGGCGAGACTCAGACCGATCTGGTCCTTCCAGAACAGTGTAATAATGGCCATCGGCAGGAGGGCCATTTTCAGTCCGGCGAAGATGTTGAGGAGGGGGAGGTTTTTGGAAAATCCGGAACGAGGAACGCGGGACGCGGGACGCGGTAAGGTCAAGATCGAATTCCTGGAGTGTTGTTAATTCCGGCTGATATTCTGTAAGTTGCGTTAGCTTGTGTAGGTATGCCTGTTGTGACAAGGCTAAGAGGTCCGTCAAGGTTTTCCGCGTCCCTCGTCCCTTCTATCGGTCTCATGCCCAATAGATACAGGCCGCAGGACAATTGTCCATCGCTGTCTCTATTTTATCTTCCGGTGCTCCGGTCGGATTGTGGACGATCGCTTTGCCATGATCATGGCCTTCGTCATGGTCGTCTTCGTCCATCCGGAATACTTCGGGACAGACCTGGGTGCAGACTTCGCAGCCGATGCAACAATCCGGATCTATAGCTGGTGTGCGCGACATGATTATGACTCCCCCCGGTTCGATTTGTACCGCTAATCTTAGCAAGCCGTTTATCTTTTTGCCAGATGTTCTTTCAGTTTGCCTGAACCATTGTGAATACGTATACTTGTTGAGAATTATGAGATTGTTTCGACTCTATAACCTGGAACCAGAAGCCGAGTCTGCCACCAAGGCACAAAGACACTAAGTCAGCAAAGCCTGGGAAAAACGCCCGATTGAAGAAGAACACTTTGCAAGGCAACGAAAAGAATATAAATTCCTTCGTGTCTTTGTGCCTTGGTGGTTGAGTTTTCATCTGGTTCTCAGACATTTACTCCCGCTGCAAAGTCTTTTAACGATCGGCTGCCAATGCGAACTGGCCTGCGTACAGAAATCATCCTGAGTATTTCCCTGCTCCTGGCAGCAGCGCTTCTCTTTGCCGGTTTTCTCCTCGTCAAACTTACAGAGCGCAACCTTCTGGACCAGCAACGCGCTCACGCCGCCAATATCATCAATCTGGTCGTTGCCGTTGTCGAATCCCCTGTGCAATCGGAACGGTGGGAGAAGCCCATGGGGTTTGCGGCATCCAGTCATAATCGCCTGCAGACAATTTTGAGCAAGCAGACCGATATCCTCGCCTGGCGCCTGCTTGACAACCAATTGCAGGTGCTTGCCAGTACGACATACCAGCCGGTTGGGGAATTTTCGACGATATTGCCTGCCTTGCTGGAACGGGGAGAGCTGTACGAGGAGTTGTCTTACGAATCATTCCGGTTCTTCAACAGCGATCAGTCGCAGAGCTATCTTGATCTATCGGCACCTCTCCGGGTCGGTAATAATCCTTACGGATTGCTGCAAATCCGTTTCAGCCTGTCAGGGTTGCAGGGTCGGGTTAAGGCGGCCCTGCAGCTCGTCCTCGTGTACGTCGTGATTTACGGCGTGGTCCTTGCGGTTTTCGGTGTCTACCTGCTGAACCGGAATGTCGTCAAGCCGGTTCGGCAGCTGCACCAAGCGACTACTTCGGTCACCGGCGGCACGCTGGCTTCGGTCGCTGTGCCATCGGGCCCGGGTGAAATTCATGAATTGGCAGACAGTTTCAACCAGATGGTCGAGGCCCTGGCTGCCAGCCGCGCGGAAACGGAAGAGCAGATCGCTTGCCTGGAGAGGACCAACAGTGCCCTGGAACAGGCAAGGGATGACCTGGTGCGCTCGGAAAAACTGGCGACGGTGGGGCATCTGGCCGCCGGCATGGCCCACGAAATCGGTAACCCCTTGGGAGCCGTAGTCGGTTATCTGAATATCCTCAAGGACGACTTCTCCGGCGAGGCTCGTGACCTGATGGAACGTTCGCTGGCAGAGACGGCGAGGATCGATCGTCTGGTCAGGGAGTTGCTTGAATATTCAGCTCCGGTTGACCGGCAGTCAGAATCTTTCTGCCCGGTAACCCTGCTCCGTGAAACTGTCGATATGCTGTGTCACCAGGGCCAGCTCGATGGCGTGGAAGTCAAAGACCTCTGCATGGCGGATGAACGCCTGGTCGTCATGGACCGCGGACGTTTGATGCAGGTCTGGATCAATCTGCTGCTGAACGCCCGTGATGCGATGCATGGCCGGGGTGTCCTGGAAATTTCATCGCAACAGGATGGTGACACCATCAGCGTCTCGGTCCGTGATGAAGGGCCGGGAATTGAGCAAGACAATCTGAAGCGCATATTTGAACCTTTTTTCACCACCAAGTCCCCGGGTAGTGGTTATGGGCTGGGTCTAGCGGTCTGCCAGCGGATTGTTGACGAGAGCGGTGGCATGATCACCGTCAGCTCGAATCCAGGCCAGGGAACATGTTTTAGAGTGTCACTACCATGTTTTACGGAGCGGTTGTCATGACAGCAAATCAACATCATGTCCTCATCGTAGACGACGAAGCACCGATGCGGCACATGCTGCGTATGGTGCTGGAGCGTGATGGCTACTTGGTCACCGAGGCAACCAACGGCGGCCAGGGTCTGGAGCTTCTCAAGTCAGGACATTTCGACCTCATCCTGTGCGACATCCGTATGCCGGAGATGGATGGCCTGACCTTTCTCAAGGAAAAGCAGTCACAACAATACGGTGGTACGGTCATCATGATGAGCGCCTACGGCAGCATTGACACTGCGGTCGAGTGTATGAAACACGGTGCCTATGATTACATCTCGAAGCCTTTTCGTCCCGATGAAATCCTGCTGGCTGTGCGCAAGGCGGAAGAGCGCCTGCGGTTACGCCAGGAGAACCTCAAACTCAAGAAAGATCTCCGGCGCACTGCCCGTCCCCAGGGCATTGCCGCTATCATACACCGTAGCCAGGTCATGCAGGACGTCCTGAGCCTGATCCGTAAAGCGGCCGAGGCACCGGCCCCGGTGCTGATTACCGGCCCGACCGGAACCGGAAAAGAGCTGGTTGCCCGCGCCCTGCATGCGGAAAGTCCGCGCAGCGAAAAGCCGTTTCTGGCTGTCAATTGCAGTGCCATTCCGGCCGGCCTGCTCGAAAGCGAACTGTTCGGACACGCCAAAGGCGCCTTCACCGGTGCCGACCGCGCCCGCCGCGGCCTGTTCGGTGCTGCCGATGGCGGGACATTGCTGCTCGATGAAATTGGCGACTTCCCGCTGGAACTGCAGCCCAAGCTGTTGCGTGTCCTGCAGGAACATGAGGTCCGTCGTGTCGGCGAGAGCCAAACGACGCCAGTGGATGTCCGGGTCATTGCCGCGACCGCCAAGGATCTGCGTCAGGCCGTTGCCGATGGCAGTTTCCGCGAAGACCTTTATTACCGTCTTGCGGTTATTGCCGTCGAACTGCCGGCCTTGCGGCAGCGCCCGGAAGATATCGCGGCACTGGTGGACGGCTACCTGCCACGGATCGCCGCGCGTTTAAAGCGCCCGGTCCCGGAGATGAGCCAGGAAGCTTTGCAAAGGTTGACAGAACAGGCCTGGCCGGGGAACGTTCGTGAATTGCTTAATGTGCTGGAAAAAACCCTGGTCTTTTGTCATGACGAAACGATCAGTGCAGACGACCTGATCATGGTCGCTCATCACGAGCCCCCTGTCGATCTGTCGAAACTCTCTTTGAAAAGCGCTGTAGTCGAACTCGAAAAGGCATATATTCAGAAGGCCTTGTCGGCAACCGGGGGAAATCGCACCAAGTCTGCCAAAATTCTCGAGATCAGCTTGCGTTCGCTGATTTACAAGATCAAGGACTATGGCCTTTAGCCACAATCCTGGAATCAACTCTGAATTGCGGGGTGGGTTCATTCGCCTGTGCAACTCCCGTATTTGAGTCACTCCGTAATGCAACTTTTGCATAGAGCCTGTAGCTGGGTTCGTCGGACAGGTGACTGAATCGACTTGCCTGGTCAGGCTAATATACTGAAATAAATGAGTTTTAAAGTCATTTTGTGCCGCCCAATGTTTTTGGTGCGTATTTTGCTTAATTAATCGGTACACCTGAGTTCTTTCGTCTGGAGATCCGTACATGCAGAATCAAAAGTCAGGACAAGCTGGTTTTTCACTCATCGAGGTTCTGGTTGCCATCACAATCTTTACCATTGGATTATTGGCGATTGCCAACCTGCAGATTTCATCCATCATGCAGAGCTCAGGGTCTAATACCCGCACTGTCGCAACTTCGATCGCCAATGGGGTTATGGAAGAAATCATGTCGCGGGGTGAACTGGACCCTTCCTTCAGGACCACTGCCGGTGGGGATTGGCTTTTTGCAGAAGGGACCTCGACAGATTTGGCCCTTGATGGTGCAGGGGAATACACTGCCACTTGGAATATAACCACCAATTCACCAGTCCCGAATCTTGCGCGAATTTCGGTAACGGTAAATGGCCCGCGTACCCGTACTATCACGATGACGTCTTTCAAGAGGTTCCAATGATTTTGACAACCAGAGATATCCGGCGATCTCTTCATTGTGAGCATGGCTTCACGCTGGTTGAGCTGATGATCACCATGGCCATAATGGGTGTGATCATCCTTGGCATGTTTGCCGTGTACCTGAACATGCAGCGCACGACCTACAATCAATCTGAGATTGTCGATACCCAGCAGAGCCTGCGCGTGGCCACCGACCTTTTGAGCAAGGACGTGCATATGGCCGGGTTCCTGACGCTTACCAACATCACCGCAGTCGCACCGGGTTCGGATACCGATACCCTGAATCTGGTGACCGCTTCGAGCGATTACATCTATATCACTTTAGACGGTGAGCAAATCATCTCGGGAGGCAAGGTCGTTGCTGATGATGTTGTTATCGACGTTACCAGTGCCGAACAGCTCGATTTTCTCAATGTTGGCGACGCGGTGAGGATTTTCCGTCCGAACGACGGAAGCCAACCCCATCCCAACGAATTTACCGTTGCGGCGATTGATGACGGCAGGTCTGGCGGGACACAACCGCAAGTGACGCTTAACGGTTTCAGCAATGCGAATCCGCTCGATTTTGTCGGCGGCGATATTATTGCGCGGGTGAACACCGGAGGGCCAAACCCTTCAACGGTTTCCTGGTCGCTTAATGCGGGGAATTTGCAAAGGGTTGTCGACGGCGGGATAAAAACGGATATCGTTGCCAATAACATCGATAGCCTGCGGTTCGATTACCTGCTCAATGATGAAACGCAAGTCTCGCCGCCCGCCGCGGCTGAGCTGGAAGACATCGTTGCGGTCAGGATTACCATGACGGTTGTCGCCGCCAACCAGATGGACCAGGCGACTCGTTTGAGAAGTGTGAGCAGTCTCTACAGAATCAAAAACTAGACAAGAGGTCGTATTATGGATATCGAGTTGATGACAAAAAAATGCAGTGAGCTCCTCGGGGTTGTGGCAGGGTTTTGCGCCCGCAGGAATAATGAGCGCGGCATGGCCCTGATCATAGCCGTTTCGCTGATGGCCATCATGAGCCTGCTTGGCGCCATCCTGCTGTCCGTTACAACTTCCGATATCCAGTTGTCCGGCAACTACCGGAATCAGTACGAAGCTTTTTACGCCGCCGAGCGAGCAGTGGAATATTCTATAAGAACGGTTATCGGGACCGGGGCTGTCGATCTTTACGAGGACGACGAATGGCGCCGGCGTCCTGCACCGTGACCAGATCGCCGCCGGCAACAGCGGCCTGGAGGACACCTCCGGATCGACCGATGACCGCAACACGATCTTTTATGTCGGTACGGGGACCCCCCCCAAGGGGATCGGTACCGATGCGAATCTGTTTGAGGCGAAAAATTATATTGTCACGGCTGTTGGCGTCTCGCCGATGGGAAGTTTGCATCCTTCCCGTGCGGTGGTTCGCTCGATGGCCGCTAAAATCATTCCCAAGTAGGCCTTTTGCTGTGAAGGAGTTTGCCATGTACCGGTTTATTGTCGCTTTCCTCTTGCTCGCTTGTTGTTTCGCAAATGTGGCGTATAGCCAGGACGATACGGATCAATCAACCCTACACTACCGGTCGTCATCAACCTACGACGGGATTTATGCTTCCGAAAGGCTCTACCAGTACAACATCTACCGCGAGACCTGGTTTGCCAGCAGTCAATTCAAACTCTGGACGGAACTGAACTGCCGGTCAGCGCGCGAGGCCATTGAGCTGCGCGGCGAGTGGACCGGCAATCTTACCGACAGGGGGGCATGCGCCGGAGATATTGAAGCTCCCACGTGGGCGTCGGGGAATTATCTCAATTTCCTGCGGACCAAAGCACTCAAACGTTAATTGCCGGATGACTCAGACTATCCACGGTTCCTTCGAGAATGAAAGGTAGGAAATGATGATACGCTTATCCCTCTCCCTGATGCTTGCTGCACTGCTGCTGCCTGGGTTCGCTATTGCCGGGCCGGATGACTATATCGGCGACACCGCCATCTACGGTGGCGAGACCGCGCTGGTCAAGCCGAACGTGCTGATCATTTTCGATACCTCCGGGAGTATGTCCGGCGATATCGCTACCGAGGTCTGCTATCCTGATCCGGATACCGACGATGACGGGGTCAATGATGACGTCGACAACTGCCTCGTTGTTGCCAACAGCGACCAGCTGGACACGGATCTCGACGGCATCGGCGATGCCTGTGATGACAACACCATCTGGCCGGATTCGGATGGCGACGGCCACGCGGACAATGTCGACAACTGTCCCCTGACGCCCAATCCGGGTCAGGAGGACACCTTTGGCGACGCCAGGGGAGATGCCTGCGAAAACGACGGCTCGGGCGGGTACGACCCGGATTTCGACTACACCAACGGCAACCGGATTCGGGCCTGCGGTAGGTACCAATGGTGGCTTGGCAGATATGAAGACCGCTGCCGTATGGATGCGATCTACCAGTGTGACCGCGATGACTGGGACTGGCGCACCGGCACCTGCCAGAGATGGGAGGAGTTGCTCGATGACGGCTTCAACAGCGGTCATAGAAGCGATGACGACTGTGATGATGCGATCGAAGCTCTGGAAAGCCAAGGGCAGTACATAGGCGAAGTCAGAATCCGTAACAATGATTGCCGTAATTCAGATCGCAACCGTTATTTCGCTACCGGCAACTGGATTGCCTGGTACGTGAGCACAGCCGGCGGCACAGTCTCCACTGAAGGGCCGGGAGTTTATGGCAGCATTGCCCAGACTGATCCGGGCGCCGTGTTGCCGAACGACATGTCGACCGGTACTCCGTCGGCGGACTACAACGCACCAACGAGCCCGCCGGATGCCGCATCCTCCAGCGCCACCAGTGCGGTGCCCGGGATGATCTGCGAAACGGTGATGAAGACCAAGAACACGATCGCGCGTGACGTGGTCGAAGACATCATCAACTCCACCTCGGGCGTGAATTTCGGCATAATGCAGTTCAACGGTGACAATGGCGGCAAGATCGCCAGCGGGAACGTCGACGGAGCACTATACAAGGCCGAAATCAAGGATATGAACGAAATCCATACCGGGACCACAACCAACCAGGAGGCCCTGATTGAACTCGTAAGGAATCTCCCTGCGGACAGCTGGACACCGCTCGCTGAGACCCTGTTCGAATCCATGCGTTATCTCAAAGGCGAAAACAGCGCCTTCCAAGGTGGCGTCAGCTACGATTCACCGATCACGGCCAGCTGCCAGCAGACCTACGTGATCCTGATTACCGACGGCATGTCGACCAAGGACCGTGCCTCGGTTTTGACAAGTATCTGTGACAGCGGCGACTGCGACGATGACAATAATGAGCCTGGCAGCTTCTCTGATGACGGCTCAGACTATCTGGACGATGTCGCCAAGTACCTTCATGATACCGACCTGTCAACCGGTGACGACGGCTACGCCGGCACCCAGTACGCCCTGACCTTCACGATCGGCTTCGGCTTCGGCGGCGGCAACGCCAGTGCGGTCCAGCTGCTCGAGGATACCGCAGAAAACGGTGGCGGCGAGGCCTATCTCGCCGAGAACTATCAGTCGCTGACCGGCGCGCTCACCTCGATCCTCGGCCAGATTCTCGAGGTCAACTCCTCCTTTGTCGCTCCTGTCGTGCCGACTAACCCCGAGAACAAGACCTTCAGCGGTAAGCGGGTCTATCTCGGCTTCTTCAAACCGATCACCAATAATGACTGGTACGGCAACCTGAAAAAGTTTGGCTTGAGCGTTGCCGGCGACGTGGTCGATAAAAACGGCGTTGTAGCAACGGACGTCAACGGTCGTTTTTTATCAACCTCCACGTCGTTCTGGTCAACCAATCCCGATGGCAGCAACGTTGACGACGGGGGCGTCGGTATGCTCCTTACGGATCGGGATTTCGGGGTGTCGCCACGCCTGATCTATACTTACACCGGAACCCAGAGCGACCTGACCCACGCGAGCAACCGTTTCGCCAAGGTGGCCGTGAACCCGGCCCTGACTCCGGCGATGATGGAAGTTCTGACCAGTACCGAGAGCGACCAGATTGTTGACTACATTACCGGTTTCGACGTTTACGATGCGGACGGGGATGGTGACACAACTGAGCGACGCGAGTGGCTCATGGGAGACATCCTGCACTCGAAACCGACGATTCAGGCCTACAACAGCTACAATATGGCCGACGAAACGGATATTACCAAGAACCTGACGACCATTTACGTCGGCAGCAACGACGGCCAGCTGCATGCGTTCCGCGATGCCGATGGTGCCGAACTGTGGTCGTTTATCCCCCCGGCTGCGCTGCCGGACCTGCGCTTTCTGGGGAACAATATCCACAACTACTTTATCGATGCCAGCCCGAGCGTTTACATCTATGATAAGGATCGTGACGGCAACATCGGTCCGCTTGCGGAGACGTTGGCGACGGATCACGATCTTTTCGGTGTCACGGATAACGGGGTGGACGACAAAATCATCCTCATCTTCGGTATGCGTCGTGGCGGCGGGATCGATACCTTGAACGGCAGCTTGAGCCGTGGCTCCTATTTTGCGATTGATGTGACCAACCCGACCGCGCCGAAGTACCTGTGGGAAATCAACTCGACGACGACCGGTTTCAGTGAGCTCGGTGAGACCTGGTCACGCATGACGTTCGCTAAAATGAGGATCAACAGCATCGTCAGGCTGGTCGCCTTTGTCGGCGCCGGTTATGACAACAACGAAGATATGCGCTTTGGCAATACGCAGCTTTTCCCCGACGGTTCGGATGAACTCACCGAATCGACCCTGCGCGCCGACGATGCCACAGAGCTGGCCAGCCCCGGGACGTCGCCGCAGTTCAACCCTCGCGGCCGCGGAGTCTATGTCCTCGAGCTTGCAACCTTCGATGCAAGCGGGGCCCCCAGTTTCCATGCCAGCCCGGTCAAGCTGTGGGAGTATGTCTACGATTCGGCTCGTGCAAGTACAGACCCGGACAATAACCCGACCTATTCCTTCCCGACGGACATCGTCCCCCTTGATTCCGATTTCGACGGGCTTATTGACAGGCTCTATGCCGGCGACACCGGCGGCAGCCTGTGGCGATTCGACGTCAAGAGCACCGTTGCAACCAGCGACTGGTCGGCAAAGAAAATCTTCAGCGCCAATCCGAGCGATCTGGACAACAGCGTTGAGGACCCGGTCACCAACGGCCGTCGCATCCTGTACCCGCCTTCCGTTATCCTGGAAGCCGATTATACCGGCCTCTATTTCGGCACGGGCGATCGGGCACACCCCCTGAATGAGGGGACCATCGACCGGTTGTATGCTCTGTATGACCGGGAACAGACGACGGCCAAAACCGAAGCAGACATGGTCAACGTTACAATTGATTATCTCCAGCTCTCCGATCCGCCGGCTTATACCGGGTCCTGCCCTGTTGACGACAATTCGGTAACCTGTATTTTGCAGCGCCTGTACAGCACGGATAAGTATGGCTGGTTCATCAAGCTGGATCAAAACAGCGGTGAGAAGGCGTTGTCTCCGGCAGTGGTCTTCAACAAGGTCGCTTACTTTACGACTTATACGCCGAACATCATCACCGACGACCCCTGCCTGGCGGGGAATCTCGGGGTCGGCAGGACCTACGCCGTGGACTACAAAACCGGTGAAGCGGTCTTCAACTTCGATGTGACCAATGATGATGAATTCGCATCCAACAACAACGACCGGGCCGAATCGACCCAGTTGGAAGGGGTTATCCTGCGTCGCTCCGACCGCAGCCTGGTCATGGCCTCCGGTATTCCTTCCGGCGTCGTCATCTACGTTCGCGAGGACGGGACAACCGGTGCTCTGATCGGTTGCGGTGGTGGTCTCTGTCCGAGTGATACGCTACCGGGCGGAACAGTTATCCCGATTTATTGGATGCAGGAGTGATAAAAGCTGATATGAAAGCAACTATATTGGCGGCCTTTCTCTGCATTGTTCTCTCCGGTTGCGGGTCTGATGACCCGCAACCGGAGGTGGCACGTAGTCAGGACAAGCCTCGCAGCCAAACGGTTTCAGTCGCTGGCGACAGCGCGGGGCAGGGCGGCAGTGGGACGGAGAGTGCGGGCACTGTCAGCCTTGATTTCCTGTCGTCCGAAGTGGTGTCAGGGAGCTCGGCCAACGTTAATGTCTCTGGCTGCAGCGGTCGTGTCACTTTTACCTGGTCGGTGAATGGCGCTCCTGTGGAAGGGGCAACCGGACCGCGTCTCGCCGCGGGGCATTTCAAACGTGATGATGACGTCACGGTTTCTGTCATCTGTGGCGGCGAAAGAGAGACCATATCTACGACGGTCCTGAATGGTCTTCCAGAAGTGGTACAGGTTAATTTCCAGGATCCGGTCATCGTGAACGGCAAAGAGATTGTCGTCGAAGCCGAGGCGATTGACCCGGACGGTGACGAGGTTGTGTTTGATTACCAATGGTTTGTAAACGGCGAGGAAGTTGCGATCGATGACAACCGACTGCCTGCAACGATGGTGAGAACCGGCCAGCAGATAGACCTTACGGTTGTGCCAAGCGATTTCTACGGTGATGGCCATCCATACAGCGGCAAGAGCTTGACGGTACCAAACTCTCCTCCGCACTTTGTGTCGCAGCCACCTCAATCCTTTCGGGTTGAACAATACTCTTATTCCGCTCAGGCGGTGGATCCCGATAGTGACCAGATCGTCTATCGCGTTGAGAACGGCCCTCCGGGTTTGCAGGTCGACGCAGAGACCGGTCTTGTGACATGGGACCTCCTGGCCGCAGAGCCGGGGGTATACACAGTTCGTCATCATTGCTGAAGACCCTGCGGGGCTGTACTCAGCCCAGGAGTTCTCTTTCACCCTGCAATCATCGGAGTAATTCCAGTGCGTATTACAGAACAAGGGTTCTCGCTGATCGAGTTAATTGTCGTCGTTTCTCTGATCAGTATCCTCATGGCGATCGGTTTGCCGGGATTCCTCGAATGGAGGTCGCGGATCGTTTACAAGGATAATGCAGAGACTGTCGCAGCGGCTTTGCGTGAGGCCCGAATGCTCTCGCATTCACACAACCTCCAGCATCGGGTTGAGTTCGATCTAGCCGGTCAGCGCTACCGGGTGACACGGGGCAATCGTGCCCAGAACAGCTCCGATTTCAGTACTGTCTTCAAAAATTGGACTGCAATGAACCCGATCCTCTTGCTGAAACGGGATGCCGACTGTGCAGCAACCGCCAACTTCAGCCTCGGCTTTAACGCCAACGGTACCGCTGCCGCCAGTTATCTCGATGGGACGCAATCGTCTGATTATCTCTGTATTCTGGATGCGACCACGATGACGGGATACCGGGTAGGGGTCTCCTCTGCCACAACAGGAAGAACTGTTGTTGACCGTCACCCGTAAAGCCGTCAACAACAAGCTGCGCTTGTTTGCGATTAAGAGAAGCCTTGCGCAACCCTTGTTGTGCCTGGGCCTGATCTCATGCCTCCTGCTTATCAAACCCTCGGATGTAAGATCAGGTACCGCGGCGCTTTATGGCAAGCTCAAAAGTTCTGCGATCGAAGTCCTGGTTGACGGCAGATTATCCGGCAGCGGTTGTTTTGTAACTTCATATGGTTTGGCACTGACCGCAGCGCACGTCTTAAAGTCTGCAAAACAAATTGAAGTCCTCACCACTGATTTCGGCAGGCTGAACGCTGTTGTCGTTGCCACCGACCTCGGCAATGATCTGGCGTTGTTGCGTGTTGAGCGACTGGCGGGGCTGTTCCCGCACCTTGAACTGTCTAAAAAAGCCCCGGCGATCGGGGAGCCCATCTACCTGTTCGGTGCTCCGGTTTATCGTCATAACCTGATGGTGACGGGGCGCCTGGCCAAACCGCAGACACAATATGAATGGAATGAGGTCAATAAACAATACACTGAAGTCTACCCTGTCGCCGCGATGACTCCGGAAGGATTTTCAGGTGCACCCTGGGTGGATGAAGAGGGCGAAATCGTTGGCTTGCAGAGTGGCCTGTTGAGCTGGAAGGGCAGTCCCATGGGAGTTGCCTTTATGGTTCCTGCGAGGGCGTTGAATCGGCTTGTCGCTGAAGTGAAGGATGTCGAAAGCCCCAGGCTTGGAGCGATCGTTGCTGACAATTGGGAACAGACCTTTATTCAGACTGTGGGACATCGAAGCCCGGGGGTAGGCGTTGGGGTTGTTAGAACGTTCGACAATGGTACCCTTGCCAATGCCGGCATACACAAGAACGAAGTTTTGCTTGGCATCAATGGCAAGAGTCTTGACTCCAGGGATCAATTGCTGCATATATTAAAAAATCACAATCTCGGCACCGTCCTGCAAATGGATGTACTGCGTGAATCAGGGGAACGTGTCGTTGTCCCTGCAAAATTGTATTGAACTCAGGTTTCTAAGTAAATTTTAAAAAGGGATTTTTACGCTGTTCGTTTATTAACTTATCAAAACGGGATGAACTGAGAGCCGATGGAAACTACAAATCAGCAGCAACCTAATTTTGCTCTTCTGCTTAAAAGTATCGATGACCCGAAACTGATTTACATGACGTCAAAAAAACTTGCCGAACTGTGGCCGGAAAATAATTTTGTCAGCTGGAAAGTCAAGCTGGAGAGCGGCACCCCGATCATTCTGCAACGGGCAAAGAGGCGTGCGGACCTATTAGCCCTTAAATTGAAGCTCGAAGAGATTCACGCACCCGTTGAGATTGTAGAGCAAAAGTCGATTGGCGGGAAACCCGTGTTCTAAATATTTCGGGAATTACGATATTGACAAAGCAAAGCCAGACGCTGTCACCCGGTGTTGTCGGGTGGGGGCAGGTTGAAAAAGTAACGGGAGAGCCACCAGGCTCTCCCGTTTCAGTCTGCTGGCAAAGTTCAGTCAGATTTCAAGATATAGAGGGTAACAGATGGTTAATCTGTTGCCCTTTTTTGCGATCCTCCGCAATTTAAAGACAAAAGCAAACCCCGGGGGTTGCGCCCCCCGACTGCGCCTTACTCTTTTGCTGGCCCAAAAGAGTAAGCAGAAAAGGGCCTGCGCTGCGCTGGGCATGTCTGGTGCGTCAAGGCGGCAACCTCAATTCAGGCCATACTAACCGACTAAATGTCTACGCTTCCCCCGCAGGTGACGAGGCTCTTGTGAGCCTCTCCTTCTCTGGAGGATTGTTTCTTTGGTCATGCTTTTCAGGCTTTTCCCTTGTAAGTCACACTGAATGGAAGGCCCCCTGTAACGGGCCGGCTTCTTGAGCTCTGTCGTCTGTTGATAGCATAGAAATCCGGCAGAGGAGATGCCCTCCGCAAGGAGAAGGCACTTTTGCATACTTTTGTTGCCGGACAAAAGTATGGCGTCGGGCGGGACGCGACCCGCCGGTTTTGTTTCTAAGAATTAAACCAGTAGGGGCAACAGATTAACCATCTGTTGCCCTAAGCTTCAGACAAACTCCACCTGCACATCACATGCGGAGTTTGTCAATAATCTGAAACGGGAGAGCCTCGCGACTCTCCCGTTTCAAGTTAACTGGGGGGATTGTCAGCCGATACTGTAGAAAACCTTTGCCCCTCGGAACTGCGCAACATCATCGAGTTCGTCTTCGATGCGCAGCAACTGGTTGTATTTGCAGACACGATCAGTGCGGCAGAGCGAACCGGTCTTGATCTGCCCGGCGTTGGTGGCGACAGCCAGATCGGCGATCGTGGTATCTTCAGTTTCGCCGCTGCGATGTGAAATGACGGTCGTATAACCTGCACGCTTGGCCATTTCGATGGCATCCAGCGTTTCAGTCAGGGTGCCGATCTGGTTGACCTTGATTAGAATCGAATTGGCGATCCCCTTATCAATCCCTTCCTGGAGGATTTTTGTGTTGGTAACGAAGAGGTCGTCACCGACCAGCTGAACCCGGTCGCCCAGTTTTTCGGTAAGGAGCTTCCACCCGTCCCAGTCGTTTTCGGCCATGCCGTCTTCAATAGAGATAATCGGATAGCGATCGACCAGATCGGTATAGAACTCGACCATGTCGGCCGCGGTCTTTTCTTTCTGGGTTTCGTTTTCAAGGATATATTTGCCGTCCTTGTAAAGTTCGCTGGCGGCGACATCGAGGGCGAGGAGAACATCTTCGCCGGGTTTGTAGCCGGCCGCCCTGATCGCGTCCATGATCACCTCCAGGGCTTCCTCGTTGCTTTTCAGGTCCGGAGCAAAGCCGCCTTCATCGCCAACCGCCGTATTGTAGCCCTTGTCCTTGAGAACTTTTTTCAGGGCATGAAAAATTTCTGCACCAATACGCAGTGCCTCTTTGAAGGAATCAGCACCTGCAGGCATAATCATGAATTCCTGGATGTCGACGTTGTTGTCTGCATGCTCACCGCCGTTGATGATATTCATCATTGGCAGCGGCAATTCCTTGGCGTTGGTGCCGCCGAGGTACTGGTAAAGGGGGAGACCTGCTTCCTCGGCCGCGGCCTTGGCAACTGCCAGGGAAACACCGAGCAGGGCGTTGGCGCCGAGGTTGCTTTTGAAGTCGGTGCCGTCCATTTCAAGGAGTTTTCGGTCGATTCCGGTCTGGTCTGAGCCTTCCCAGCCAACCAGGGTATCTGTTATGACTTCATTGACGTGGGTGACTGCCTTGAGTACGCCCTTGCCGAGGTAACGGCTCTTGTCGCCGTCACGCAACTCAAGTGCCTCTCGTTCGCCGGTCGACGCACCGCTCGGCACAGCCGCCCGGCCCATAACGCCGCTTTCCAGGTAAACTTCTACTTCAACGGTAGGGTTACCACGTGAATCGAGAATCTCACGGGCATAGATGTCGACGATTTCACTCATAATTTCAGCCCCCTTGTGCAAAGGTGTTTGGATGTTGATAAGCGGTTGCGCGGCCCTTTTATAGCACATCGAAATAAAATATAAACCCCTTTTTGCTGATTTAGTCGTGCTTATTACGTGAGGGATTTGATTTGCGGCATGCAAGGTGGTATTTTAGGAAACTTGGCAGCATAAGACAGGTGAGAAACAACGATATTTAAGGTTTTGTATTTGGACGATAATTCACAACGGCAGAGTTTCGAGCCGACTGACCCGAAACTGGCGCATGCCCTGTTTGGGCAACAGAACCGACACTTGAGACAGATTGAGCGACTCACGGGTGTGCGGGTTAGCTCCAAGGGCACGACAGCGCTGCTCGAGGGCACAGATGAAACTCTGACCCGTGCGATCCGTCTCCTGGAAGAACTGACCTGTCTGCTCGCAAAAGGTTTCGCCCTGCGGCCGCCCGATATTGAGTACGCTGACCGCATCCTCAGTCAGGACGCATCGGCCAGCCTGGTTGAAATTTTCCTCGACAATGTAACTGTCTCATCGAGAAATCGTTCCATTGCGCCGAAATCAATCTCCCAGAAAAAATACCTCGATGCTATGCGCAGAGACGATGTTGTGTTCGGAATCGGCCCGGCCGGCACCGGCAAGACCTATCTTGCCATGGCGATGGCGGTGGCACAGCTGAAGAAGAAGGAAGTCAGTCGGATCGTCCTGGTGCGTCCAGCTGTCGAAGCGGGTGAGAAGCTTGGCTTCCTGCCGGGTGATCTTACCGAGAAAGTCAATCCCTACCTGCGTCCGCTCTATGATGCCCTGTACGACTTGATGGATTTTGATCGCGGCCAGGCCTTGATTGACCATGGTGTCATCGAAGTCGCCCCGCTGGCGTTCATGCGTGGTCGGACACTGAATGATGCATTCGTCATTCTCGATGAAGCGCAGAACACCACAACCGAGCAGATGAAGATGTTCCTGACCCGCCTCGGCTTCGGCAGTTCTGCCGTGATAACCGGGGATATCACCCAGATTGACCTGCCGAGTGGTCGCACTTCTGGCCTCATCCAGGCCATGGAGGTCCTGGGACAGGTTAAAGGCGTCAGTTTTGTTACTTTCTCCGATATGGACGTGGTCAGACATCCTATTGTTCAGGGGATTGTCAGGGCCTACGATGCTCATAAGTCCGTCTAGGAAACACGTCGGACAACAGGATGTATATGCCAAAAAGTGATCGTAAAACCGAGGATGGCACTACACAGAAGCAGGGTTTTCGCCAGAACCAAAAGGAATCGAGCCAGAGTGACGAAAGGTTCCAGCGGGTTTTCCTGTTGCTGGTGCTGGTCACACTGCTGACCTTTATCATTGTGCCGAAGGGCGCTCTGACGCCTACGGAGTTTGTCGCCGGAGATATTGCCCCGCACGATATCAAAGCACCGCGTGATCTCCTGATCCCTGATGAGATTCTGACCCAGCAGAAGCGTGATGAAGCAGAGAGAAGCGTTGCCAACCTTTATGACTTTGATACGACGACAGGAGAGGTAATTTCCGGACAGGTTGCCCAGATTTTTAACGCATTAAATGTTGCCTCTAAACGGGAACTGCCGGTAGATCAACAGGTCGCCGATCTGGAATCCAGTTTCGGTGTTAAAATGGATCACAATGGTTTTACCGCTTTGCAAGAGTTGTCAGCTAAGGATGACAGCAATATTCGCATTGCGCAGGCCGTAAAGCACCTTTATCAGCAGAAAATTGCCGGTAATCTCAAGCTCTTCGAAGCGGATCGCCCGAAAGGCGTGGTCTTTCGCCAACTGGATTCCCAGGCGGAAACCACCGACGGCGGCAATGAAACTGTTATTGGCTTGGGCCAACTTCAGGACCTGCTGAAAAAAGCGCTTGCCGATTCTCGTTTCCCGGCCAACCAGCAGAAGGCCTTGAGGGAGCTGATTTTGCCGATGCTGCGGCCGAATATCTCTTTCAACCAGAATGAGACTGAAGCCCGCAGAAAAGCTGCAGGTGAAGCTGTCAAGCCGGTGCTCATCCAGGTCAAAAAAGGCGAGATGATCGTTCGTGAGGGCGATCGCGTCTCGATTGACCAGGTCAAACGGTTAGGAGCTTTGCAGGACGGAAACAATTCAGTCGCGCTCTGGCGTAACGCCATGGGCCTTCTGCTGAGCTGTTTTCTCTTGATTTACTTCTCCCACACCTTTGCCCGACGCAATATCCGCAAATACCAGCCGGAAAACCGCGATCTGGTATTCCTGTCATCGGTGTTCGTGGTGCACATCCTCATACTGAAGATTTCCATCTTCATTTCATTAGCACTGGGCAGCGCTTTCCCGTACGTTGAACAGAGCGCGTACTTTTACTTTTTCCCGTTTGCGGTCGGCACTATGCTGGTTCGCATCGTTCTTAATTCTGAAGTTTCGCTGGTCTTTGCAATCCTGACGGCGATCATCACCGGTGCTCTGTTTGGCAACAGCTTTGCGATTATGCTCTTCGCTTTCCTGACCAGCCTTGCCGGGGCTCATTGGGTGCGTCATGTGAATGAGCGGTCATCACTGTTCCGGGCCGGGTTCCGGCTCGGCATGTTCAATTTCACCTTATTGATCGCCTTGCACCTGATGACCAGTAAACCGTTTGACCTGCAGCTGCTATACAAGCTGGTCTTCGGTTTTTCCGGGGGCCTCGCCGCGGCTATCATGGTCACGGGGATCGTTCCCCTGGTCGAATCGATTTTCCGTTATACGACAAACATCAAGCTGCTGGAACTTGCCAACATGAACAACCCGGTGTTGCGTGACCTCATGGTGCAGGCCCCAGGGACTTACCACCACTCGATTATCGTCGGCAACCTGGCTGAGGCGGCTGCCGAAAATATCGGTGTCAACCCTCTAATGGTACGGGTGGCAGCGTATTATCATGATATCGGCAAAATCAGGAAGCCTCTCTATTTCATTGAAAACATCGGAGCGCAGGAGAACCGTCATGATAAACTTGCACCATCTATGAGTGCTCTGGTCCTGATGGCGCATGTTAAGGACGGTGCGGAAATGGCGCATGAGGCACGACTCGGCAAGGCGCTTAACGATATTATTCGTGAACATCATGGCACCAGCCTGATGAAATTCTTTTATGACCGGGCAAAGAACAAAGCGGACCCGGGTGTTGAACAGATCGACGAACGGGATTATCGCTATCCCGGGCCCAAGCCGCAGACCCGGGAGGCCGCACTGATCATGCTCGCCGATGCCGTTGAGGCTGCCAGCAGGACCTTGACCGATCCTACCCCGGCGCGGGTCCAGGGGATGGTGCAGAAGATTATCAACAACATCTTTATTGACGGTCAACTCGATGAATGCGAATTGACGCTTAAGGATATTCATAATGTTGCCAAGAGCTTTAACCTGGTGCTGGGTGGCATTTTCCACTACCGGGTTGATTATCCGGAACCGGTTAGCAAGGAGCGGATTTCAGAGAAAGGAGCCCGGGGGGGTAATGAAGATCGCGATCGAAAACCGTCAGAACAGGCAGAAAATAAGAAAGCTGCTCCTGCGAAAGGTAGCACGGAGGATCTTAAGCGTCTCGGGATGTCCTGACGCGCAGCTGTCAATCCTGATTGTCGATGATGAGGCGATCCAGGTCATCAATCGTGATTACCTGGACAAGGATCGTCCTACCAACGTGATCTCCTTTGCCATGCAGGAAGGTGAGGGTGAGGGAGTCCAACCCGATCTTCTCGGCGATATAGTGATCTCGGCTGAAACGGCGGCAAGGGACGCTGCCGAAGCGCAGGTCTCTTTCGAGAGTGAGTTATACTTTCTTCTTCTGCACGGGGTTCTGCATCTGCTTGGTTACGATCACGAGCGTGGTACGCAGGCTGAGGCAAAACGTATGGAAGGGAGGGAACGTGAAGTGTTTGCGTTGATACGTGAGGAGTTCCTGACCATATGAAAGGTGGGCCGACCAGGCCCAGTGGATTTATCGAGAGCATGAATTGTGCGATCGAGGGAATCCTCTGGGCGGTTAAAACCCAACGGCACATGCTGATACACCTGGTCGCGGCCATTCTGGTCATGGTCCTCGCTTTGGTTTTACGCCTGACCCTGCATGAATTTGCCCTGCTGTGCCTGGCAATTACCCTGGTTCTCTTTGCCGAACTTGTTAACACCGCCATAGAGGTTGTCGTCGACCTCGTCTCCCCGGAGTTCCATCCCCTTGCACAACGTGCCAAAGATGTCGCTGCCGGCGCTGTTCTGCTCGCTAGTGTCGCTGCGCTGGTTCTCGGTTACCTGGCCGTGTCGCGGTTTATTTTTGCGGCCGAGGTAAATCTCGGTCACGATTACATGAGAACAACCGGCAACCTGGCGATTATTTCGATTGTTATGGTCGTGATGCTCGTGGTCCTTGTGAAAGCCCGTGTCGGACGAGGAGCACCTCTGCATGGCGGCATGCCGAGTGGACATGCAGGGGTTGCCTTCTCCATAGCAACCTCGGTGGCATTTGCCGACGTCGGTTTTCTCGTTATTATCCTGGCCTGGCTCCTTGCTGCAATGGTGGCCCAGAGCCGGGTTTTGCTCGGAGTTCACAATTCCGTGGAAATAGTGATCGGCAGCCTGATCGGTATTTGCACAACGCTGTTCATGCACCTGGCGTTTTGAAGGCGGGTTATGGGGGCTGGAGCCGAGAGGCTGGAGTGGATGGACTCCAGGCAGATTCTGGTCCCATCAGAGGCGTCTGGTCTAGAAAAACTTAAATGCTGAGGCTCAAGATTGGTTTGATAGCCAGCCCCCAATCTCCAGCCTCCGAACTCTGTAATTTTGAAGGGAGTCGTTTCCTTGGAAGATGACAACACATCAAGTCGCAGCTCGTGGTTTGAATCCCTGGTGGTGAAACTTAGGGGCCGATCGAGGGCGTTGACGGAGAAAGAACTCCAGCAGGCCATCAACAGCTCGGAAGAAGAGGGCATCCTTAATGAATCCGAGGGGGATATGCTGCAGTCGATCTTCGAATTCGGTGACACTATCGTCCGTGAGGTGATGGTGCCGCGGACCGATATGATCTGCTGTCCAGCCGATTCGAACCTCAGCGATTTCCTGGCCCTGATCATTCATTCCGGGCATTCACGTGTGCCGCTTTACGAAGGGTCGATGGACAGGATCGTCGGCGTCGTCTACGCGAAGGACCTGTTGCGCAACTGGGGGGCCAGAGACGAAACCCTGTCGCTGATCGACGTCATGCGTGTGCCGTACTTTATTCCTGAGACCAAGCGCATCGAAGATCTGCTGATGGATTTTCGCACCCGGCGGGTGCATATGGCGATTGCCGTGGACGAATATGGCGGCACGTCGGGACTGATTACGATCGAGGACCTGATCGAGGAGATTATTGGTGATATCCAGGATGAGTACGATCGCGAAGACCCCCGGGCACAGGAACAGAAGGATGGTACCCTGCTGGTGGATGCCAGGATCAGCGTTGAGGAGCTCGAGGAATACTACGAAATAGAAATACCGCGGGAGAAGTTTGATACGGTCGGAGGTTACATCTTTCACTTGTTGGGTCATGTGCCGAAGGCCGGAGAGAGGGTCCGTGACAACGGCCTGATCCTGATGGTCGAAGAGTCCGATGAACGTAAAATCGGCGTGGTTCGTGTCTGGCGTGATGTCCAGGCGGATAAGGACGCCGACGATTAAATGAGACGTTTCCTGCCCGACAGATTAACCTGTGTCAGTGCTTTGTCCGGGCTCCTCCTGGCGTGTTCTTTCCCGCTACCGGATTTTACCGTGCTCGCATGGTTTGGCATGATCCCCCTCATCTTGGTAATGCGGCGGCGGCCCTTTAAAAGTGGTTTTGTTGCCGGACTGGTTTTTTTTGCCGCGACCCTGTACTGGGTGAATATTGTCATGACTACCTACGGCCACCTGCCGCTGGGCGTCTCGTTTATTCTTTACCTGCTCCTGGCCGCTTACTTGGCCCTTTACTGGGGAACTGCGACCTGGGCTGCGTGTCGACTCAAGGAATCCAGGAATTATCCCTGCGCCATGACATTGCCGGTGTTCTGGGTTGCCATGGAATTTCTGCGCGAGTTCCTGCTCACCGGGTTTCCTTGGGCGACGCTCGGCTATTCTCAGCACGACTGGTTGACAATGATCCAATCTGCCGACCTGTTCGGTGTGTATGGCCTGAGTTGTCTGATCGTTTTTTGTAATGCTGCTCTTGCTGAGAGCGTTCAGGCGCTGTGGCGCAAGTGCCCCAGGGATATCCCGGTCAAAGCCCTGATTGTGGCTGTCGTTCTGCTTGTGTCGAATCTCGGCTATGGCTACTGGCGTTTGCAGCAGGATCTGGACGGTAGAACCGAATCGCTGCAGACCGCACTGGTCCAGGGGAATATCCCGCAGGACCTCAAATGGCAGCCTGATAACCAGATGAATACGATTAAGACCTATCGTGACCTGTCTTTACGGGCCGATCGAGTCGGCGCAAAAACTCTGATCGTATGGCCGGAGGCAGCGGTGCCGTTTTATTTTCAGGATGGTGGCAAGCTGGCCGAGTCGGTTAGTACCCTACCCGTTGAAACAGGTGCTTTTCTTTTATTCGGCAGTCCGGCATATCAAAGGGATGCTGCCGGCTTACGTTACCTGAACAGCGCATTTCTACTGTCGCCATCGGATATGATTCTTGGCCGCAGCGACAAGACCCATCTGGTGCCTTTCGGCGAATATGTACCGTTGAGCGGTTTCCTGCCATTCGTCAACAAGCTGGTGGTTGGCATCGGGGATTATTCGCCCGGTGAGATCAATCCTTTACCGATCAAGGATCATAAACTGGGGGTTCTGGTCTGTTACGAAGTAATCTTTCCGGAACTAGCCCGTGAGTATGTTCGCCAGGGCAGTGACCTGCTGATCAATATCACCAACGATGCCTGGTTCGGGGAATCGTCAGCGCCCTGGCAGCACCTGGCAATGGCGCGTTTTCGCGCTGTGGAAAACCGTGTATGGCTCGCTCGGGCAGCCAATACAGGGATCTCGGCTCTGATCGCACCATCCGGGAAGATCGTACAGCAATCCGGCCTGTTTGAAGCGGCCTTTCTGAATGGTGAGGTCGGGTTGGGGGCACGCCCCGGGCTCTATTCCCGGATGGGCGACCTGATTCCTGGCCTGTTCCTGCTGATCAGCGTACTCTGGCTTTTACAGACACGCCGACGTTTTTAGAGGCGGGGGCTTGGCTGAGGCTGGGGACTGGGGGCTGAAACATAAAATTTCAGCCCCCAGTCCCCAGCCACCAGCCTCCAGCCCAAGCCCCCGCCTTCAACAGAGTTTCCTTGTTCGATTTGCTTGCAACGGTTATAATTCGCCGTTCGACTGATGATGAATGGAGATAAAGATGTTTCGTGAAGAGATAGAATTGTTAAAAAGCCTCCAGGACAAGCTCGCTGAGCTGAGGAGGTATCTTTGACATTGACAGCAAGCGGGAGCGGGTTGCAGAGTTGGAGGCCGAAGTTGCCAGGCCGGAATTCTGGAATGACAACGAGAAGGCCCAGGAGGTTCTGAAGGAACGAACCCTTCTACAGAAACTGGTCGAGGATTGTGACGCTATTGCCCGCGGCCTGGATGATGTCCAGGTTCTGATAGAACTTGGCGAGGAGGATGGGGACGAGGATGCCCTGGCGGAAGTTAGCGGGATGCTGCCTGACCTGGAGAAGAAGATCGGCCGGATGGAGTTTGCCCGCATGCTTTCCGGCGAGCACGATGCCAGCAATGCCATCGTCAGTATCAATGCCGGTGCCGGTGGCACCGAGGCCCAGGATTGGGCAGAAATCCTTTTGCGCATGTATTTACGGTGGTGTGAGAATAAAGGGTTTAAGGCCGAGATCACCGATTATCAGCCGGGGGACGAGGCCGGAACCAAGGGCGTGACCTTTACGGTCGCCGGGGCATACGCATACGGCTACCTGAAGGCCGAGAAAGGGATTCACCGGCTGGTACGTATCTCCCCATTCGATTCTAATGCCCGTCGTCATACCTCATTCTGTTCGGTTTTTGTCTTCCCCGAACTGACCGACGATGTCGACATCGACATTCAGGAGAAAGACCTGAAGGTCGATACCTATCGGGCCAGTGGTGCCGGCGGTCAGCATGTCAACAAGACCGATTCGGCAATCCGCATCACCCATATCCCTTCTGGAATTGTTGTCAGCTGCCAGAATGAACGGTCTCAGCACAAGAACCGCTCCACCGCCATGAAGCAGCTCAAGGCAAGACTCTATGAGCAGGAGATGGAAAAGAAGGGCAACGAGGCCGAGGTGCTGGCAGGAGAAAAGAAAGATATTGCCTGGGGTAGCCAGATCCGTTCCTATGTTCTGCATCCTTACCGCATGGTCAAGGACCATCGTACCGGCTATGAAGTCGGTAATGCCGACGCGGTCCTCGATGGCGACCTGGATGGTTTCATTGAAGCTTATCTGATGCAATGAAAGATAATCGGTGATGATTGAGAGCACCATTCACTGATCACTGGCCACCGATCATATAAACCATAAGATCAAGACAAAAATAAGGAAAAAGTAGAAACATGTCTGAAGGAAGCAACAATGAGGTCGCCCAGAGACGGGCAAAACTGGACGAATACCGCGCCCACGGGTTGAATCCATTTGCCAACGGCTTTGCTCCAAGTGCGGCGACCGGGGACGTTCATGTCGCACACGCCGGTCATGACGCTGCAGCCTTGGAGACCGTAGCGGATAGTTACCGGATCGCCGGGCGCATTATGGCGAAACGGGATTTCGGCAAGGCCGCGTTCATCCAGGTTCAGGACCGGACTGGTCGATTACAGGTTTATGTCGCAAAAAACCAGGTGGGTGATGAGAGCTTTGAACTGTTTCGCAAATTCGATCTTGGCGACGTGGTCGGTTTGACCGGGAGACCGTTCCGGACCAAGACAGATGAACTCTCGCTGCGGGCCGAATCGATCCAGCTTTTAACCAAGTCATTATTGCCTCTGCCGGAGAAATGGCATGGGCTGACCGATGTAGAGACACGCTACCGTCAGCGCTACCTGGACCTGATGGTCAACCAGGATGTGCGTGATGTGTTCCGTAAGAGAAGCCAGATTATTTCCCTGATTCGAGATTACATGGTGTCGCGGGACTACCTGGAAGTTGAAACCCCGATGATGCAACCGATCGCCGGAGGTGCAACGGCCAAGCCTTTCGTTACTCACCACAACACCCTGAAGATGGATCTTTTCCTGCGGATTGCACCGGAGCTCTATCTCAAACGGTTGGTGATCGGTGGCTTTGAGAGGGTTTTCGAGATCAACCGGAATTTCCGCAACGAGGGGATTTCCATTCAACATAATCCTGAATTCACCATGATGGAGTTCTACCAGGCCTACGCGACCTATGAGGATTTGATGGCTCTGACCGAGGATCTGA
The DNA here is from genome assembly GCA_963825575.1 of uncultured delta proteobacterium. Taxonomy (GTDB): domain Bacteria; phylum Desulfobacterota; class Desulfuromonadia; order Desulfuromonadales; family BM103; genus JAFDBW01. Next base: position 13,826 of record CAWGUB010000007.1, on the reverse strand, counting down.
TCTGCAATGTTGCGGAACAGGTGGTCGGCAGCCTGCAGTTCAAGTACGGCGAACGCGATGTCGACCTGAGTCGTCCCTGGCAGAGATTGACGGTGCGTGAGGCGGTCCTCAAGTATGGTGACATTGGTGAAGCAAATGTCGATGATCGCGATAAACTCATGGCCTATGCCAAACAACTTGGTCTGGAGCTCGACAATAACGTCAGTTATGGCAAATTGCTGACAGAGGTGTTCGATGCTGTCGCCGAGCCGGAATTATGGCAACCGACCTTTATTACCCAGTATCCGACGGAAGTGTCGCCACTGTCCCGCAAGAATGATGACAATCCGGAGGTCGTCGATCGTTTTGAGCTGTTTGTGGTTGGCCGTGAACTGGCCAACGCGTTTTCCGAGTTGAACGACCCCGATGATCAGCGCGAGCGGTTCGTCAAACAGCTTGCCGAAAAGGAGGCTGGCGATGAAGAGGCTCACGTCATGGACGAAGACTACATCCGTGCTCTGGAGTATGGTCTTCCACCCACCGCAGGTGAGGGGATCGGAATTGATCGTCTGGTTATGCTGCTGACCGACTCGCAGTCGATTCGCGACGTTATTCTCTTCCCGCAGTTACGAACGGAGGCGAAATGATCGGGACGAGGGACGAAAAGGCCGGGACGCGGAACGCGGAACGCGGAACGCGGGTAACCCCTTTCCCTTCAGGAAAACTTGGAAGGATTTTGTTTCTTGAAGCTGGTTTTGCGTATAGCTTGCCCCAGTTCTTGACTTTCGCGTACCACGTGCCTCGTCCCGCGTTCCGGGTTTTTAAATGAACTACGAACTTTTTGTCAGCCTGCGCTACCTGCGTGCCAAGCGCAAACAAACCTTCATCTCGGTGATTTCGTTTATCTCGATATCCGGAATCACCCTCGGAGTCGCTGCGCTGATCGTTGTCCTCGCGGTCATGACCGGATTTCATGACGGGGTCAGGCAACAGATCCTGGGCAATATCCCCCATGTCCTGATTCAGAAACTCGGGGACGACCTGACTGAGCCGGATGCGGTTGTTGCCAGAGCGAAAGCCGTTTCACCCCATGTACTGAATGCCTCACCGTTTGTCAGCAAGGAGGCGATGTTGCTCTCCCAGCGCAACGTGGCTGCCGTCAATGTCAAGGGGATCGCACCGGACAACAAGATTTTCCGGCAGAATTTCCTGACCGAAAACGGGGTAGACGTAGAGAAGGCCCTTTATGATGCTGAGACCGGACAGCCCGGCATCCTGATTGGTCTGGATACGGCCACAACACTCAGCGTTGCAGTCGGCGATTCGATTAACGTGATTCCGCCGATGTTCACGATCACACCTTTCGGCATGATCCCGAAGATGAAACCGTTCAGAATCGTTGGAATATTCAAGCACCGGGGGGGCTTTGTCGATGCCTACTTCGCATATATTGATCTTGAGCAGGCCCAGCAGTTCTTTGATCTCGGGGCAGGGGTCAGCGGTGTTGAGATAGAGGTTGACAGTTTTGATCAGGCGGCACCGGTGGCCGCCGAGCTTAGAACGGATTACGGTTTCCCGCATATTGTACGCTCCTGGGAAGACATGTTCGGCTCCTTCCTGGCCGCACTCAGGCTGGAGAAGCTCGGACTTTTCATCGTACTCGGCATTATCGTCCTGGTTGCCGCGTTCAACATCGCCACGACACTGATCATGGTCGTTATGGAAAAGCACCGGGATATCGCAATCTTGCGATCAATGGGAGCAACATCTCGCAGTATTATGAAAATTTTCGTCCTGGAAGGCCTGATTATAGGAACCCTGGGAACCATCCTTGGCACAATTCTCGGCCTGCTGCTGGCCAGGAATGCCGACCCACTCATCAAGGGGTTGGAAAAACTTCTCAACACCAAGATTTTTGACCAGAGTGTTTACGGTATGGACCACTTTCCTTCTGTCGTCAACTCTTCGGACGTGATCGCGGTCGTAACTGTTTCGATGGCAATTTCTCTGCTGGCAACAATTTATCCGGCCTGGCGGGCTGCAAAAATGGATCCTGCCGAAGCCCTCAGGTATGAATAGACACAAAATGATCGCTGTTCGTTCTCTGTCAAAAACGTTTACAACCGATCGCGGCAAGGTCGACGTTCTTAAAGAAGTCAGCCTCGACATCTCTGCCGGCGCTCGAATTGCTATCGTGGGTGCTTCGGGCGCAGGCAAGACGACCTTCATGCATTTGCTGGGTGGTCTGGATAAACCGACCCGTGGCTCTGTGATTTTTACCGGCAAAGACATCTTCACCTTTTCTACATCCGAGTTGGACGCCTTCCGTAACCGCTCAATTGGCTTCGTCTTTCAATTCCATCAGTTGTTGCCTGAATTTACCGCGCAGGAAAATGTCATGATGCCGGCCCTGATAGCGCGTGATTCGGTTCAGCAAGCGCAGAACAAAGCCAGGGATATCCTTGCCGCGGTCGGCCTTGAGCATAGATTGGACCATAAACCGGGGCAGCTTTCGGGCGGCGAGCAGCAACGTGTCGCAATTGCCCGTTCTCTGGTCATGTCTCCCCGGCTTTTGCTGGCCGACGAGCCAACCGGCAATCTTGACAGTGTGACCTCCGATGAGATCCTTGCATTGCTAGATCGTTTACACGAAGAACGTGACTTGACCATAGTTGTTGTCACACACAGCGAAAAAGTCGCAACTCATATGGATCGAATCGTCAGAATGGTTGATGGCAGGATGCAGGGTGATAGTTAAAGAGGACGCCTCCTGCTTGGTTGATCCTTTGACCTGACTGTGAGCATTTCCAGGATTTTTTGCGACCATAGTCCCCCAGTTTATGGTTTACCTGCCGGGAATGTTCCCATATAATGACCCGATTTTTAAATGTTAAGTGACGCTGGAGTGGTATTGATATGTTCAAGAGGGTTCTTTCGCTGCTGATCTGCTTGTCTCTCGCTTTGCCGGCTTGGGCGGCCCAAGAATTTCTTCTTGTTGATATCATCATCAAGGGTAACCAGCGCGTACAGACGGCCGATATCCTGAATGCCATGACTATCAAGCCCGGAAAGGCAGTGACTCCGACTGATATCGATGGAGCGATAGAGGATGTCTTTAAGATGGAGCGTTTTGCCGATATCTCGGCGGAAATTTCAGGAGATGCGGACGCATCCATTCTTACCCTCAAAGTCGTAGAACGTCCATTGGTGAGGAATGTCCGTTTCGAAGGCAATGATAAGATAAAAGAAGAAAAGCTGCGGGAAGTGATCACGGTTCGTGTTCCGGACATCTACGATCCGTTTGAAGTTGCAAAAAGTGTCGATATGGTCAAGGCTATGTACTCGACAGAGGGGTACTATGCGGCGCAGGTCACGGCGGACAGCCATGTCAATGAGAAGAATGAGACTTTGGTGACCTTCCGGATCAAGGAAGGTGAAATCGTCCGTGTCAAGGATATTCGTTTCGAAGGGAATACAGTTTTTGATAACGGTGACCTGAAAGATGTCATGGAAACCAAAAAGAAATGGTTTCTTTCGTGGATGACCGGCCGGGGCAATTATAACGAGATGCTCCTGCAGCAGGACCTTGAGAGGATTTCTGATCTCTACTTCAATCAAGGCTATGTCAGGGTGAAGGTACGTGAACCTGTTATCAGCCTGGTTGATAATGACAAACACATGCTGCTCCTGATTCACATTGACGAAGGGCCCCAATACCGGCTTTCCAACGTGGATGCCGAGGGCGACCTTATCAGAGAGAAAGAAGGTCTCCTTACGCTCGTGGACATGAAGCCGGGTGATGTTTTCTCCCGTAACAAATTGCGTGCCGGGGTTGGCGCCATCACGGATGTCTATGCAGACCAGGGCTACGCCTATGCGAACGTGGCGCCGTTGACCAGGACGGATGACGAGAAAAAGCTGATTGACGTGATGTTTGATATCGAGCAGGGGCCCCAGGTATCCGTGGACCGAATAGAGATCACCGGAAATACCAAGACACGTGATAAGGTTATACGGCGTGAGATGAAGCTGGTTGAGGGGGAACTGTTCAGTGCTACCGACCTGAAGCGCAGCAAGGCCCGCATCAACAACCTCGGGTTTTTCGAAGCCGTTGATGTCAGTACCAGCCCGGGATCTGCTGAAGACAAGATGAATGTCAATGTCAATGTCCAGGAACGGGCAACCGGAACTTTCAGCGTCGGCGCAGGCTACTCTTCGGTCGATGGTTTTGTCGGCCAGGGATCGATAACCCAGGAAAACTTCCTCGGCCGCGGCCTGAGATTGAATCTGGCAGGTTCTTTAGGGAGTAATAGTACGTCCTATCAACTGGGCGTCACCGATCCCTATTTCATGGACACGCGCTGGACCCTTGGATTCGAAATTTACCAGACCGAGCGGGAATGGGATGAATACACTCGTGACGCAACTGGTTTTGCCCTCAAAGCCGGTCATCCGGTCGGCGAATATTCACGGCTTCTTGCTGTATACCGCCTGGAATTTGCGGATGTCTACGATGTCGACTTTTTTGCCTCCGATACCATCAAGGACGAGGAGGGCACCTCGACAGTCAGTTCGGTAACAACCACCTATTCGTACAACACGACGGACAATCGCCTTGATCCATCGGCTGGAACCGACCTGAGTGCATCATGGGAATTTGCCGGGATAGGCGGGACGGAGCATTACAGCAAGTACGTTCTGGATGTCCGTCATTTCTGGCCCTTTCGTCTGGGGCACGGTCCTGTCTGCGCGCGGCCAGATCGGATATGTCCATGACTGGCAGAAAAATGAGGATATCCCTATCGACGAACGCTTCTACCTGGGAGGCATCAGTACGATTCGCGGCTTTGAGAATCGCGAAGTCGGCCCGCGTGACGAATTTGGTGATTTTATCGGCGGCGAAACCGAGGCCTTCTTCAATTTCGAGTTTATCTTCCCGCTCTATGAGGAGTTGAAAATCAAGGGAGTCACCTTCTTTGACGTTGGCAACGCCTGGAGCAAAGACGATTACTGGGATGAAGATGACCAGGTCTTCGGTTCCTGGCGATACAGCACCGGTGCAGGAATTCGCTGGCTGAGCCCGCTCGGGCCAATGCGATTTGAATATGGCATCAACCTCGATGCAAGAGATTATGAATCAGACTCCAAGTTCGATTTCATGATAGGACGCTTTTTCTAAAACAATTCAGCAAAGATTACTCAAGGAGAAAATGCATGAAACAGATTGTCGTTGTTCTTTTGGTTTGCCTTGGCTTGACTGTTGCCCCCGCAATGGCAAAAGAGCAGAAAATAGCTTATATTGATCTGCAGAAGGCCTTGAACCTCTCTTCGGCCGGCAAGGAAGCGAAGGAAAAAATCAAGGCCCAGGTGCAGGTCTACGATGTTCAAGTCAGGCAGAGCCAGGAGGAGTTGAAGAAGCTCAAGGAGGATCTGGAAAAACAGGCGATGCTGCTCTCCGAGGAAGCCCGCAGTGCCAAAGAGCGCGATTATCAGCAGAAGGTCAAAGAATATCAGCGCTTCACCAAGGACATCCAGGAAACCCTGCAGCAGATGGACACGGACCTGACGCGCAAAATCCTGGAACAACTCCTTGAAGTGGCCCAGACTCTCGGCAAGAGTGAGGGGTACACGATGATCTTAGAGAAAACCGAGAGCTCTATTGTTTATGCTGACGAAAGCATTGATATTACCGATAAGGTTATCAAGGCCTCTGAAAAATAGGGAAAGTAAGCATGCATGCTGAGCGCAGGGGGAAAATCTCTCTGGCAAAATTGGCAGAATTAGTAGGGGGGTCCGTCTCTGGCGACCCCTCTATTTCTGTCTCCGGGGTTGCACCTCTAGATCTTGCCGACGCGGAACACATTGCGTTCCTGGCAAACCCCAAGTACCTGGGGAAACTGGCTGGTTGCAAGGCTGCAGCAATCATTGCCCATCCCTCCCTGGATGGTACCGTAGAGACCACGCTGTTGCTGGTAGACAACCCTTATCTGGCGTTTGCAAAGATCCTGACCTATTTCGAGAGTGTTCCTCATGTTGGTGAGGGAGTCATGGCGGGAGCCCATGTGCATCGCGATGCGATGATCGGCGAGGATGTGACCATATCGCCCGGTTGTGTCGTCTGTGCAGGGGCAAAGATCGGCAGGGGGACTTGTCTGCAACCGAATGTTGTCGTTGGGGTCGACTCCATCATCGGCGAAGATTGCCTGCTGCATGCAAATGTCACGATTCGCGAGAAGTGTGTTATCGGCAACCGGGTGATTATTCAACCGGGAGCCGTGGTGGGTGCTGATGGATTTGGTTTTGCTCCGGACGGAGAAGCGTATTACAAGATTCCTCAGGCGGGTCATGTCGTGATTGAAGATGACGTCGAAATCGGCGCCTGTTCGTGCATTGATCGTGGCACGCTTGGAGAAACGAGGGTCTGCCGCGGAGTGAAAATAGATAATCTCGTACAGGTTGCCCACAATGTTGTGGTCGGTGAAGATACCATCCTGGTCTCACAGGTCGGTATTGCCGGCAGTACAGTCATTGGCAATCATTGTACCTTCGGTGGACAAGCCGCCGTTGCAGGCCATATCATGATCGGCGAAAATGTGACCCTGGCTGCGCGAGGCGGAATTTCCAATAACGTTGAAGCCAACCAGAGCCTTGCCGGCGTTCCTGCCATGCCGCATCGGGAGTGGCTCAGGTCTGCAATGACTGTGCAGCATCTGCCTGAGATGCGTCGCGAGCTGAGTAAATTGAAAAACCAAGTTGAAGAGTTACAGCGCAAGCTATCGGAGGACGAAGATTAATTATGGAACTGAACACTTTGGATATTATGAAGTTGCTGCCTCACCGCTATCCCTTTTTACTGGTGGACAGAATTACCGAGTTTGTCAAGGATGAGCAGATAGTTGGCGTGAAGAACGTGACGATAAACGAGCCGTTCTTCCAGGGACATTTTCCGGACCATCCGATTATGCCCGGTGTTCTGATCCTTGAGGCCATGGCCCAGGTCGGTGGCGTGTACGCTATCATCGCTAATGAAGTTGGCGAAAATCAGGTGCCTTACTTTGTCGGTATCGACAAGGCAAAATTTCGCAAGCCGGTCCTGCCTGGTGACGTCCTGCGACTTGCTCTTGAATTGCAGAAGGTGCGGCGAGGTATCTATCATTTTCTGGGCAAGGCCACGGTTGATGGCAAACTGGTTGCGGAGGCAGAATTGAAAGCAACTTTCGCGGACAGGTAGGGGAACCAATGATCCACCCGACGGCAATTATACAACCCGGGGCCAAAATTGCTGGAAATGTTTCGATTGGACCTTTCAGCGTGATTGGTGAGAGTGTGACAATCGCCTCCGGAACAACGGTCGGAGCTCATGTTGTCATTGAAGGCTGGACCGAGATCGGCAGTGATAACCAGATCTACCAGTTTTCATCGATCGGTGCTGCGCCACAAGATCTGAAATATTCTGGAGAGCAGACCTACCTGAAGATCGGTGATCGGAACCGCATCAGGGAATTTACTACGCTGAATCGCGGGACCGCTGAAGGTGGCGGCGTCACCTCTGTGGGCAATGACAATCTCTTCATGGCTTATTCGCATGTCGCACACGACTGTATTATCCACGACCATGCCATACTGGCAAATGGTGCGACGCTGGCCGGGCATGTTGAAATCGAATCTTCAGCGATCCTGGGCGGGCTCTCCGCTGTACACCAGTTTTGCCGCATTGGTTGTCATACCATGATCAGCGGGGGATCAATGGTTGCCCAGGACGTCCCACCGTACACTGTTGCCCAGGGCGATCGGGCAAAAACGGTGGGTTTGAATCTAATTGGAATGAAACGGCGCGGTTTCTCCGAAGACACAACCCGCGGTATCAAAAAGGCGTACCGCATGGTATTCCGTTCCGGAATGCGTTTGGAGGAAGCTCTTGACACGATTGTCCAGGAGATTGAATCAAGCTCCGGAACTTGATCATTTTGTCAATTTCATCAAGGAGAGCCAGCGCGGCATCGCCCGCTGACCTGACGATATCCAGACTCACCGCAATAAAAAATTGAACTTGTTTCCTAACCAGAGGCCTGGACAGTAACGTGACTTCCACTGCCAGACGCATCCTGATTGTAACCGGTGAAGCTTCCGGCGACCTGCACGGCGCTAAACTGATCAGCGCCGTTAAAGCCCAGTCACCAGAAACCATTTTTTATGGTGTCGGCGGTCCCAGGATGGAGGCCGCAGGTTGCGGTATCATGATACCCGGCGAACAGCTTGCGGTCATGGGAATTGTCGAGGTGCTTGGACATTTCCCGGTGATCTGGCGCTCATTTCAGCGGTTGAAGCGTGAATTGCAGAGTGATTATAAGCCCGATGCCCTGGTGCTGATCGATTTCCCGGATTTCAACCTGCGACTAGCCAACCAGGCACATAAATCAGGAGTGCCGGTCCTTTATTATGTCAGTCCGCAGGTCTGGGCCTGGCGCAAGGGCAGAGTCAAGCAGATTGCCCGGGTCGTCGATGCACTGGCAGCCATCTTCCCGTTCGAACCGGCGTACTACGAGGGGCTGAACATCACGGTCAAGTACGTTGGTCACCCGCTGCTGGATGAATTTGCTGCAGTTGCGGAGCCTGTTGACCTCCGCCGCGACCTGCAGATACCGGAGACCAGTAAGATTGTTGGTTTATTCCCGGGTAGCCGTCGCAATGAATTACGCTTCATGCTGGAGACCCTGGTGGAGGCTGCAATCCTCATCCGTGCCGGTTATCCGGATGTGCATTTCCTGGCACCGGTTGCCGACTCCTTGTCTCAAACCGAGATCCAGTCAAAGTTTCCGGCAGATTTTCCGGTTTCGTTTATAAAGAGCAGCACTGTTAACATATATGATACCGCCAGGTGCTGCGATACCATCCTGAGTGTATCCGGGACCGTGACACTGCAGATCGCACTCGCCTGTACACCGATGGCAATATTCTACAAGGCCTCACCGCTTACATATGCTATCGGTAAGCGACTGATCCGGGTCGAACATTTTGGCCTGCCAAATATCGTCGCTGGTGCACGCGTTGTTCCAGAGTTTCTTCAGGATATGGCGACCCCCAAAGCCCTGTCTGATGAAGCGCTGCACGTTCTGAACGACACTGATTACGCTATGGAGATCAGGGCTGGCTTGCGAAAAGTACATGACAAGCTCGGCGAGGCCGGTTGTTCAAACCGGGTTGCGGCAATGCTCTTTGAAATGCTAAACAGACGAGAAACAACACAAAGCAAAGAGAAAAATGACGAATAAAGAGATTTACATCAGATTGCTCGGCTATTCTCGGCCTTATTTATGGCGCATTGTCTTATCCATAATTTTTTCCCTGGTTGTAGCCGGTACCGATGTTGGATATGTCAACCTTATCGAACCGTTGGTAGACAAGATTATTAATGCTGGCAACCGTGAGCTGGTTTATCTTATCCCGGTTGTTATTATCGGGTTAGCTATTCTCAAAGGTGCTGGTCGCTATTTCCAAGAGTATTACATCAAGACGGCTGGCCAACTAGTTGTTCAGGACCTTCGCAACGGGCTGTTTAAAAAATTCATGCATTTGTCGATGGGCTTTCATGTCAATCAATCGTCAGGGGGACTCACCTCAAAAGTCCTCAATGATATTGGGGTTATGCAAAAGTCCGCGGCAGATGCCCTGGTGGATGGCGTACGTGAAAGCTTCACGCTGGTTGGGTTGGTTTGCCTGGCTTTTTACAAGGACTGGAGACTGTCTGCGGTTGCTTTCACGGTACTGCCATTCTGCGTGATCCCTGCGACTGTCCTCGGCAGAAAGATTAAGACCAACATCAAGCGCAGTCTTGAAAGAGTGGGTTTCCTGACCGGTACCTTACAGGAGTCATTCGACGGGATAAAAGTCATCAAAGCTTTTGGTCGGGAAGAAAATCAGGTCCATAAGTTCAAAATTGAAAACAAAGACTATTACCGTTTTTTGCGTAAAGCAATTAAGTACAATTCCTTGACCGCCCCAGCCATTGAAATTCTCGCCGCTCTAGGTGCTGCGGGTGTGGTCTGGTACGGTGTCAATCGAGTTCTTTCCGGTGACATGACCCAGGGGCAGCTCTTTTCGGTTGTTGCCGCGATCATGATGCTGTTTACGCCGGTAAAACGACTGACCAAGGTGAGTAATACTATCCAGCAGTCGATTGGCGCCGCTGAAGGGGTTTTCACTCTCTTGGATAAGCCTTTAACGGTTCTCGACAAGCAAGGCTCTGTTGACATGCCGCGTGTACGGGGCGAAGTGGCTTTTGAAAATGTCACCTTCAGCTACGAAGATGAGCCTGTGTTGAAGGATTTCAGTCTACATGCCAATCCCGGCGAAGTCATTGCCCTGGTTGGGCCCAGCGGCGGTGGAAAGTCAACTGCTGCAGGTTTGATCGCCCGCTTCTACGATCCGCAGCAGGGCTATATAAGGATAGATGGCTACGATATTCGTGACGTTTCGATGGAGAGTCTGAAAAAAAACCTTGCGTTCGTGGATCAGGAAACCTTCCTGTTTAATGTGTCGATCCGCGACAACATCCGTTACGGGTCTCTCGATGCTGATGACCGGGCCGTTACCGAGGCGGCACGGCAAGCATACGCTGAAGAATTTATAGAGAAGATGCCTCAGGGCTACGACACCATTATTGGTGACCGAGGTGTGCGGCTCTCGGGTGGCCAACGGCAAAGGATTTGTGTCGCGCGTGCACTGCTTAGAGATGCTCCGATACTGATTCTGGATGAGGCAACCAGCGCTTTGGACACGGAAAGTGAAGCAATGGTGCAGAAAGCTCTGGCTAACCTGATGGAAAACCGCACTACGCTGGTGATTGCGCACAGGCTATCGACAATCATGCACGCAGACAGAATTGTTGTTCTCGATCAGGGCGAAGTCGTTGAAGTCGGCAGCCACCAGGAATTGCTTTTAAAAGATGGTGTTTATCGAAATCTTTATGAAATGCAGTTCAGGGATGCCTGATGCAATCTTTTTCTGAGAAATTGCAGCTGGCCGTTTTGCCCTGGTTGGCGGCTCATGCCATACGTTTTATCCACCGTGTCCTTCGTCCGGAGAAAGTTGGTGACGAGGAACTGAAAACAATCTGGCAGGGAGGTGGCAACGTCATTTTTTCCACCTGGCATGACCAGCTGTTACTTATTCCCCCTGGATATACCCGCCCTGGAGCGAAGGTGCTTATCAGTCCCTCGAAGGATGGTGAACTGATCGCTCGCACCATTGCTTTCTTTTCTCTTGATGCCGTGAGGGGCTCTTCGAGCCGTGGTGGTCGCGAGGCTTTTCGAGAGTTGGTCGGTTTTGCCAGGGAGCCTATCGATCTGGGGATTACCCCTGACGGGCCACGGGGACCCCGTCACAAAGTGAAAGCGGGAGTTGTTCAGTTAGCCAGGGTTTCCGGTAGACCTATTGTTCCCTTGGCCTTTGTCTGCAGTCATGGTCATCGCTTTAAGTCCTGGGACCGTTTTCTTCTGCCCTATCCCAGGGGGCGGGCTGTGTACTATTTTGGTAAAGCCCTTTCTGCTCAAGAAGGTGAAACGGCAGAACATTTCCTGGCACGTGTCCAGCAGGCGATGGATGATAACACGCGTCAAGCGGGAGACTATTTGAAACAATATGGTTTATCTGCTGTATGACCTGATACTTTATGCCTCGGCGATTATTCTGGTCCCGTATTACCTGCTGCGCGGTTTGCGTTATGGCAAGGTTCGACGCGGTATCCGTGAACGTCTCGGTATTTATGCTCAAGATTTCCGTCACCTCTTGCAAGGACGCAAAGTCATTTGGGTCCATGCCGTGTCTGTTGGTGAAACCCGTGCTGCAATCCCGTTGCTTAAAGCTTTGCGCAAGAGCTACCCCGACGCGCAGATACTGCTCTCTAATGTGACTGAAACCGGCAGAAAGATTGCTGCCGGGATTCATGAGATTGACCACTTTATCTTTTTCCCATTTGACTTGAGCTGGGTCGTGCGCAAGAGTCTGAATATCATCCGTCCTGATGTTATTATCCTCGTGGAAACGGAAATCTGGCCGAATTTTGTCACCGAGGCCAAGGCCCGGGAAATTCCTCTCATCCTGGTTAACGGGCGAATCTCAGATCGATCTTTCCCGCGTTATCGGATGGCAGGTAAACTGTTGCCACCGGTTCTGAACACTATTTCCGATTACTGTATGCAGTCAGAGCAGGATTCGAGACGAATCCGTCACCTTGGGGCTCCTCCCGGCCGTGTTCGTGTGACCGGCAACCTGAAATTCGACATGCAGTCTCCACAAATCGATACCGATGATTTGGAAACCCTGAAAAGGCACCTTCGACTGCCCCGGAATGCCCGCATCTGGGTCGCCGGTAGTACCCATGATGGTGAGGAGAAACAACTGGTTGACGTCTATCAAAGATTACTGCAAGATTTGTCCGGAACTGTTCCTGATCCTGATTCCAAGACATCCTGAACGATGTCGCCAGGTCCGGGATGAGCTGGCCAAACAGAATATCGCTACAGCTCTGCGGAGCACTCTTGCAGAGATGAGCAGGGATCTCCAGTCGGGCGAGGTCATGATCGTTGACACCCTCGGTGAGGTATTGAAACTCTACGCCCTGTCAGACCTGGTTTTCGTCGGCGGCAGTCTGGTCGATATCGGTGGACATAATATTCTTGAAGCTGCTCTACTGAAAAAACCGGTGATGTACGGCAGCCATATGCAGAATTTCAAGGAGATTGCCCGACTGGTGCGTGCTGCACACGCCGGGTTGCAGGTCAAAAATGCTGATGATCTCTACCGACAGATGCGCATATTGATTGAAAATCCGGATGAGGCAGTACGTATCGGCGAAAATGGCCACCACCTCCTTGAACAGAATCGGGGAGCGACACAAAGAACTCTCGAAGTAATCGACCGGCGAATGCTCTCATAATGAATAACTGGCGATCAGACTACGTACGCATGACAGTAGAGGGACCTCAATCCATATGGTCTTCACTTTTATACTGGGGGCTTTGCCCCCTGAGCTTTTTGTACGGTCTGGTTATGCGTATGCGGAGCAACCTTTACCGCGTTGGTCTGAAGTCATCTTATCGTGCCTCCGTGCCGGTCATCTCGGTCGGTAATATTGTCACCAGCGGGACCGGCAAAACCCCGATGGTTGATTTTTTGATCCGCCACATCTCCGGGCTTGGGGTCAGTGTGCCGTTGTCAGTCGCGGCTACGGGGGGAACTACAGCCAGGAGGTCGCCAGGGTCGTTGATGCTGACGGAACCGCGAGAATGACGGCGGCAGAGAGCGGAGATGAACCGTACCTCCTCGCCAGACGCAATCCCGGGGTGCCGGTTTATGTCGCCAGGAAAAGAAGGCTTGGTGTCCAGGCGGCCGAACTGGATGGTGCACAACTGATCCTTCTGGACGATGGTTTTCAGCATCTGGCGGTACAGCGGGACGCAGATATCGTCCTGCTGGATGCGAGACGTCCGTTCGGCAATGGGCGCATGCTCCCGGCCGGGATACTGCGGGAGCCTCTGTCGGCTTTGCAGCGGCAGAACCTGATCGTCATGACCCGTTCAGAGTTGAAAACCAGAAGTCATCCTGCATTTCGATGTTCCGGTTATGCGAAGCAGCCATCAGCTTTACAAGACCCTGTCGACCCTGGATGGAGAAGTTGTTCCGGAAGCCGACTATCAGGGCAAGAGCTGCCTTGCTTTCGCCGGGATCGCCCGGCCGGAGGAGTTTTTTCAATCACTGCATTGTTTTGGCTTTTCCAGGATCGAAGCGATCTCCCTTGTCGACCATCAGGAATACAACCAGGATATCTTGAACCGTCTGCTTGGGTC
>CAWGUB010000006.1:0-253258 GCA_963825575.1 uncultured delta proteobacterium | reverse complement strand
GCATCCTGGGGATCACCGGTCAGTTTACTGACCGCCGGGACGTCATTGAAGGTGCTGAAGACGGCAGCTGTCCGCGATGCCAACTGGCACTGGATGTCGAGGCCTATCGATTGAAGAAATATATCGGCTCTTATGCCGCAGCAACCGGAGGCATCGATGCCGTGGTGTTCACTGCCGGTGTTGGTGAAATGGGTTGGCTGATTCGCGAGAGTGCGCTGGAAGGACTCGAGTTTATGGGGATCATCCTGGATAAGGAGAAAAACCGCAACACCATGACCCGTAAGGAAGAAAACGTGATCACCACGCCGGATTCTCCGGTAAAGGTCTTTGTCATTCCGACCGACGAGGAACTTGTCTTCACCGAAGCGTGGTCGCCATCCTGGAAGGGACCTACACGGACCACATGAACTTCAAATACAGCTTCTCTTCAAACGATTTCCAGCGCAAATAGCAGATGCACTTAGACCAGCAAACGAGGAAAGGCCAGGGGGTTCCCTTGGCCTTTCCTCGTTCCGACCTGACTGAACGCTATGCTCATTTTTCCAGGAAATAGCTTCCCAAGCTGCTGGAGATGTACTCTTCCGGCATTTCTTCCATTTCAAACCCACTGTTCTTGAGAAACCTCAACCCTTCATCGATGGCGTTTTGCAACAGGGCTTCGTTTGCCGGGGGGGCAGCAGGAACATAGACAAGCGTATGTTTATTTTGCTTGAGACGGAGAGAGCATGAACAGCTTCTTCAGATTATCCTTCCTCAGTACAACCAGGAAAGCCATACAATATTGTGATGGGTAACCTTCCAGGGAAATCTGCACGTTAAAAACCGTCTCCCATACCCTGACTATATGCTTTTTAGATTTGCAGGGTAACCCCTCGAGGTCCCAGTCAGGGTGGAAGAAAGCCGCCTTGTTCGGTGCTGGTCGCAATTCGTGAGGCAGCGGCTTTTTCGATTTGGCTGGCTTACTGCTTTCTCTCACTTCAACAGCTTCAGACTCGGCAAAAGTGGCAACATTCTTGTTCAACGCCTTCTTTCCTGTCGAGCCTGGCCTGTCAGCCAACTTCTTTTCAGCTGTTGCGACTTCTTCCGCAAGTTCCTCTTGCCGGGCGCGTTCCTGCGCGAGCTGTTCCTTGATCAGCGCAACTTCTTCTGTAAGCTCGAGCAGCTTCCGGTCTTCCTCCGGTTTTTCTGTGGCGTGACGTTCAGGGGCATTTTCTGTTTCCTTGACCATCTGCTCGAGTGAGTCAATTACCTTGTGGGCCTGTTCGAGATCACGTTCCAGGTCTTCTTTCCCTGCCTGCTCTTCACGCAACCGGCGTTCCAGGTTCTCCAGTTCGTCTTTCATGGAGGCTTTCTGTTCACCGTCATGCGTCATTTCATCCGTGGCAGCAGAAGCCTCATCCCTGGCCTTTTCAAGGGCCGCTTCAAGGTCCTGAATGCGCCTGACGTCTTCGACCGCGCTTTTTTCCAGGCGTCTGCGCATAGTGCATTCGCGCAGTCGATCTTCACGGAGATCCCGCATTTCACTTTCCAGCTTTTCCAGTTGTGCTTGCAATGCATCGGCAGCCTTGTTCGCTTCGCCTGTCCGGGTGCTCTGCTGGCTAAATCCCCGGAGCTCTTCTTCGAGCTCACTGATGCGGCGTTCTGCATCCTTGAAAGAGGTTTCCACCTGACTCCTCAAGGCCCTTTCTTGCGCCAGCTGATCAAAACTGTCCGCCAGCATTTTCCCGGCTTTTTGCAAACTGTCATCGAGCGCCGCAATCTGCTTCTGGGCTGACTTGACATCCGTGATAAACTGCTCCTGTTTGTCACGTTCTTTTGCAACCTCATCGGACACCAGCGTCAACTGGTCCTCAAGTTCTTTAATTCGCCTCTGCAACACTACAATTCTGCGTTTCTGTTTAATTTCACCGGCTGACCGGGTCTCAACATCGACGAGAATTTCTTCGAGTTCCTGAATACGTTTCTCGGCAGCGGCGGTAATCGACTCGCTTACCTCCCGCTGCTTGCGCTCCTGGTCGACCAAGCCTTCCGCAACCTCCAGCTTGGCCGTCAGGTCCCTGACCTGCGCCATCATCGCCTCGCCATCCGCGTCACGCTCTTGTGCGGGAGACAGGGTCTCAATCATGAGCTGTCGTAGCTCTGCAATCCGCTCGTCCAGGCGTTTTTCAGCGCCGAGTTTGAGGGCGGCTTTCCTGCCGGCGGCACTAGTCGGGTTTGTCTCGACCGCATCCTGCAGCTCGGTCAGCAACCGGGCTCTTTCATTCCTCTGCTTGCGTGCCTCGGCAGGCGACGCGAGCCCTGGAACATCCCTCAGGACAACTTCAAGCATAGCCGGGCTGAGCCTGAGGTTGTACTCATCAAGCTGGTACTCGAGGCTGGCAAGTACATCATGTGCATGTTGCCACGCAGAAACTTCTCCGGGGCTTTTGACAGAAAAAATAAGGGCTTTTTTCAGTGTCTTGTCATGAAACGCAACGTAACAACGTGATTGGGAATTATCCTGAAAATCGCAAAGGACGGCGTGAACGTCGAAGCCACTTCCATCGGCATCACCAAAAGTGACGGGATCTCTGGATCGACAGAGACGGTTGATACTGTCGACTTCCACTTCAAGAAAGCCTTCAGCTTCGTAGAGGAGCATACATTTCCCCCCGGAAACGCAATTCGGATAATTTTAGTTATATTAAAAACAAGAAATCAGGGCTGATGCGCAACACCAGCCCCAATTTACAATAAAAGATGTGGCAATACAAACAGAACGCCTGGGAATCAGCCTTGTGCCTGGACTGCTGTAATTGCCGATACGGACACAATGTCGTCAACGGAACAGCCACGCGAGAGATCGTTGACCGGCTTGGCGAGGCCCTGGACGATCGGCCCGACCGCTTCGGCGCCGGCGACGCGCTCGACCAACTTGTAGCCGATATTGCCAGCATCGAGATCGGGGAAGATCAGGGTGTTTGCCTTGCCGGCAACGGCAGAGCCCGGGGCTTTCTTCTCACCAACCTTGGGAAGCAGTGCGGCATCCGCCTGCAGCTCGCCATCGATTTGCAGGTTCGGGTCAATTTTTTTGGCAATCTCAAGGGCTTCGAGGACCTTGTCGCAATCTTCGTGACTGGCGCTGCCTTTGGTGGAAAAAGAGAGCATTGCGACGCGGGCGTCAACGCCGAGGAAGCTCTTGCAGCTGCTCGCAGTGGAGACAGCGATCTCGGCCAGGGCCTGGGCATTCGGGTTCGGGTTGACAGCACAATCGGCGAAACAGAGCACGCCGTTTTCACCAAAGTCGGGGTTCTTGGTCACCATCAAAAACACCGAAGACACCGTCTTCATGCCAGGGGCAGTACCAATCACCTGGAAAGCAGCACGCAACACGTCGCCGGTGGTGTTGTAGGCACCGGCAACCATGCCCCCGGCATCACCTTTGTGGACCATCATGGCACCGAAGAAAAGGTTGTCTTCACCGGTCAGGGTTTCGCGGGCCTGTTCGGGGGTCAAGCCCTTCTTCTGACGCAGCTTGACCAACTCAGCGACATAATTGTCAAGGCTGGCGGCACTCTTTGGATCAATAAGCTCGACACCGGCGAGGGAGACCCCCAGTTCACCGGCCCTGGCTTCAAGAGTGGCAGCGTCACCGAGCAGGACAACTTTTGCCAGGTTGTCACCGGTAATCAGTTCGGCGGCCTGGATCATGCGGTCATCATAACTTTCAGGAAGCACTACAGTCTGGAGACTGGTGCGGGCTTTTGCCTTGATCTGGTCAACGAGATGCATCGACATTTCCTCCTTCAAACAGGGTTTTATTAAAGACCAAGAATATACCGGATGACCTGTTAACCGTCAACTTATTTCCCCTCGTAAATTGCAGGCTGCAGGCCTATTCGATACTGGTAGTTCCCCTCCGCTTGTAATATAATTACTCGTTTATAAATCATTAATGCCATGACCACTGAGCAACGACAAGATATCATAATCACAGGGTTTATCCTGTTATCCCTGCTTTTACACCTGCTTTTGCTGCTGGTGCCGAAAGACAGGTTGTTTCCGGCAGAGATTGCACCACCGCCGGTTTATGTTGAGGTTCGCCCTCCCCAACCACGTGACCGGGAACTCGATCTGCCGATCCGGAAAGAGCTGGAAAAACCTCGTCAGAAACCGGCCGAACGCCTCGCTGAAAAGGATCAGGTCGTAGAGAAGGAGACCGCCCCGGAGGGACAGGACACCGAGGATCGTGAGAAGGTCGTCCGCGCTCCCGAACAGGTGCAGAAAATCCCGCAGCCAACGCCGCCACAACCTGAACCGAGGCTGGAGAAAGCCCCGGCCGATAAATCTGACCAGACACTGCCGGAGACCGCTGAGGCTCTCAGGCGGCAGAGAACCGAGCCCTCCCCCAGTGTCCCAGACCTGCAAACCCTGACCCAGATTTCACCTCAGGCCATGGCACAAATAGAAAGTGACTGGCGACGGAAATATCGCAAGGACATCGAAAAGGGCGATACTGTCTGGATGGACACTCAGCAGGACCTGCTGATCTCCTTCATGCGCCGCTTCCGTAACAACATTTACGGGGTATGGAACTACCCAGAATCTGCCAGAACTCGCAACCAGCAGGGATCCTGCCTGATTCGCGTCACGGTCGATCGTGACGGCAACGTCACCGATGTTATACTGATGGAAAGCTCCGGCTATCGCGTCCTCGACGACGAAGCGATGCGCGCCGTACGGCAGGGTGCCACCTATGGGCCACTGCCAAGGGCCTACCCAAATGAGTACCTGCACATCATGGGCTTATTCAATTACAGTCTCGGTGGCAGCAGTAACTACCAGCGCCGTTCCCTCTATTAGGGACCATCCCCCCCTTACAACTTGAGATGGAGACTTGCTCCGGCACTGGCCGATAACATATAGTTGGAAATATAAGACGATTATTGTCAGAATCCTAGCCAGAAGGTCCGACAGAGGAATCTTCTCGCTTGAAAGGTTAAATGATGCTCCGATTATTGATATTGACAACACTGACGGTCGGACTGGTGACGCCGCTGGTCTCCCAAGTATTGGCAGGCGACCGGCAGTTGCCTCCGGTTCATGTCTACAAGGCCCCTGGCTGAGGCTGCTGCGGCGGTTGGAGCAAGCACCTGGAAGACGTCGGCTTTATCGTACAGACGGAAGAGAGCCCGAGGCTCGCCGAGATAAAAGCCCACTACAAAATCCCGTTGCAGGCCCAATCCTGCCATACAGCCATCGTTGATGGCTACGTTGTTGAAGGCCATGTCCCGAAAGATGAGATCCTGCGGATGCTCAGAGAAAAACCTGACATCATCGGCCTGAGTGTGCCTGGTATGCCGATCGGCTCCCCCGGCATGGAAATGCCCGGCAGGGACGCAGAGCCTTACCAGGTCCTGGCGTTGGGCAGGGATGGCAGTGTCACGGTTTACGCCAGCTATCCGAAGTAAGGCTTCGATGATAAACAGCCTGAGAGCCGGTCAACCATGACCGGGCCTCAGGCTGCTGACAAAGTTCAGCAAGACTTCATGATAGAGAGGGCAACAATGGGTTAAACTGTTGCCCTCTTTCCTTTTCTTGAAAGACTTAAAAGCAAAACCGGCGGGTCGCGTCCCGCCGGACGCCATACTTTTGTCCGGCAACAAAAGTATGCAAAAGTGCCTTCTCCTTGCGGAGGGCATCTCCTCTGGCCGGATGCCTGTGACTTCAAGAACCTGCTGTGATGGGGATCCGGCCCTGTGTCAAAGGGCCTGACCTTGCCGTGTGATTTACATGGGATAAGCCAAAACAACCCCTACCGACGCAAGCCTCCACAGAAAGGAGAGGCTCTCAAGAGCCTCGGCTCCTGCGGGGGAAGCGTAGCCTTTTGATCGCTTAGAGCCATCCGGATTGAGGTTGCCGCCTTTTCGAACCAGACATGCCCAGCGCAGCGCAGGCCCTTTTCTGCTTACTCTTTTGGGCCAGCAAAAGAGTAAGGCGCAGTCGGGGGGCGCGACCCCCGGGTTCTGCTTTTGTCTTTGAATTCCAGAGAATAAAGCAATAGGGCAACAGATTAACCATCCGTTACCCTAAGCTTCATAGAAACTCCACCTGCCAGACAAAAACAGCATCACGTGCGGGGTTTGTCAACAAGCAGAGGGCCGGTCATTAATGACCGGCCCTCTGCCTTATCTCTTTCCCTTTTTTGCACTTCACGCTACTCGTTTCCCTCCCACTTCAACCTGGGTTTACGCGCGGCCGTGGTCTCGTCGAGCCTTCTGACCCGGGACCGCATCGGGGCCTTGAGCAGCAGGTCCGGATTGTCACGGGCTTCACCGGCAATGGCAATCATGGCATCACAGAATTCGTCGAGGACGTCCCGACTCTCTGTCTCGGTCGGTTCGATCATGATCGCGCCCTTGACCACCAGCGGGAAATAAATGGTCGGCGGATGGTAGCCGTAGTCAATCAGCCGTTTCGCCACATCCAGGGTATGGCAGCCGCCTTCAAGATCCTTGTCCGAGAAGATGACCTCGTGCAGCGAGCGGTTTTTGTACGGCAGGTCGTAGACACCCTCAAGCCGGGCCCGAATGTAGTTGGCATTGAGCACTGCCATCTCGCTGGCATGCTTCAAGCCCGCACCGCCCATGCTGCGGATATAAGAGTAGGCTCGCACCATGATACCGACGTTGCCATGGAAAGCCATCAGGCGCCCGATCGAGTTGGCCTGGTCGGTCTCGAAGCGATATTCGTCGCCAACACGTTCCACTCCCGGCCCCGGCAGGTAGGGGATCAGTTCTTCGGTAACACCCACCGGTCCCGCCCCTGGTCCGCCGCCGCCATGGGGTGTGGAAAAGGTCTTGTGCAGGTTGAAGTGCATGACGTCGATCCCCATGTCACCCGGACGGGCGATACCCATCAGGGCATTCAGGTTGGCGCCGTCGCAGTAGACCAGCCCCCCCCTGTCGTGGACCAGCTTGCAGATTGCCTCGATATTCGTTTCGAACAGGCCAAGGGTATTCGGATTGGTCACCATCAGCGCCGCAACGTCATCATCCATGTGCGCCTCGACTTCTTCGAGGGTGAGAATCCCCTCCGAAGCAATCGGCACGACATCGTAGCCGGCCAGGGCCGCAGTTGCCGGGTTGGTGCCATGGGCCGTGTCGGGAATCAACACCTTCGAGCGCGTGCTGTTGCGCGCTTCGTGCCAGGCGCGGATCACCAGCATCCCTGCGAGTTCACCATGAGCACCTGCCGCCGGCTGCAAGGTAACCCGGGCAAAACCGGAGACTTCGGCCAGGGAGGACTGCAGCTTGTACATCAGTTCCAGGATTCCCTGGGCCAGATGCGGCGGGGTCGCCGGGTGGATGTCGGCGAGGCCCGGCAGACGGGCCGCAATCTCATTCACCTTGGGGTTGTACTTCATGGTGCAGCTGCCCAAAGGATAGAACCCGGAATCAACCCCATAGTTCCAGGTTGACAGGCGTGTGAAATGACGGACGACATCGACTTCGGATAATTCGGGGAAGCCCGCGATTTCATCCCGGCAGAGTTCGGCAGGCAAGGTTGCTTCCGGCACATCAAGCTTCGACAGGCTGTAACCCTTGCGCCCCGGGGTGGAATGCTCGAAGAGAAGTTTTTCATTCAGGACAAGTCCGCTGGTACCAAGGATCGTCATGCTGCACCTCCCTGCAGTGCGGCAACCAGCCCGTCAATCTCGCTGCGCTGATTCTGTTCGGTTACGCAAACCAGGAAACAGTCGGCCAGCTCCGGGTAATCATCACCGAGGGCAAGACCACCCAGGATTCCGGCTGTTTCCAAGCGGCCAAGCACCTCAGCCACCGGCTCTTCGGAGCGTACGACAAATTCGTTGAACGACGGGCCGTTAAACACCAGGCTGAAGCCTTTGACGCCGGCGATCTGCTGACGGGCATAGGTCGCCTTGGCCAGGTTCTGCTCGGCCATCTCGCGAAGGCCCTGTTTGCCGAGCAGGCTCATGAAGATCGTCGCCACCAGAGCGCACAGGCCCTGGTTCGAGCAGATATTCGAGGTCGCCTTTTCACGACGGATATGCTGCTCGCGCGTCGACAGAGTCAATACGAAACCACGCTGACCGTCGAGGTCGGTCGTCTCACCGACCAGACGGCCGGGCATGGCACGTACATCCTTCTGGCGCACGGTAAAGAAGCCGACATACGGGCCGCCGAAAGCGAGCGGCAGGCCAAAACTCTGACCGTCACCGGCAACGATATCGACACCGAGTTCGCCGGGAGCCTTGAGCAGGCCGAGAGCGACGGGCTCTGCAACAGCCGCAACCATGCGAGCGCCCACTTCATGGGCCCGTTCAGACAACGTGGCAAGATCTTCGACCACACCGAAATAGTTCGGATAACCGGCAACCACAGCCGCCGTTGTATCGTCCAGCTTGGCCGCCAGGTCCTTGAGGTCAGTCCGGCCATCGTCTGCGACAGCAATATCGATCAGTTCAAGACCGAGATAAAGGCAATAGGTCGCTACGGTTGACCGATAACGCGGGTTGAGCGCCCGCGACAAAAGCACCCGCTTGCGGCGGGTCAGACGTACCGCCATCAGAACTGCTTCGGCACAGGCCGATGCCCCATCGTACATGGAGGCGTTGGCGACATCCATGCCGGTCAGCTGGCAGATCATGGTCTGGAATTCAAAGACCGCCTGCAGAGTTCCCTGGCTGATTTCCGGCTGATAGGGTGTATAAGCAGTGTAAAATTCACTGCGCGATACCAGCAGGTCGATTGCCGCCGGGCTGAAGTGGTGATAGGCACCGCCGCCGAGAAAGCTCATATGAGTCGATGGCGTTGCATTTTTTGCTGCCAGTTTTTTCAGTTCACGCAGCAGTTCGGTCTCGCTGACCGGTTCCGGCAGATCAAGAGGACGCTTGAGGCGCACCGCACCGGGCACCTCGATGAACAGTTCCTCGAGGCTCTTGACCCCGACCCGTTCCAGCATCTCGCTCACATCCGCTGCAGTATGCGGGATATAACGCATCGATTCAGCTCTCCTCGGCAATCAGGGCCTGGTACGCTTCTGCATCCATCAGCGCGTCAGCATCGCTGGCTTCGGCCATGCGGATCTTGACCATCCAGCCATCCTCGTAAGGGGAGGTGTTGATGATCTCGGGCGCGTCGATCAGGTCATCGTTGATCTCTTCGATCGTACCGGTGAGCGGCGCATAGACATCGGAAACCGCCTTGACCGACTCGACAACGCCAAAGGCCTTGCCGGCCTCGACACTGGCACCGACCTCGGGAAGCTCGACAAAAACCACGTCACCCAGGGCATCCTGGGCAAAATCGGTAATGCCGACCACCGCCAGGTCTTCCTCGACCATGACCCATTCGTGCTCTTCTGTGTACTTTAACTCTTCCGGAAATTCCATGACTTTCTCCTTGCTGTCTGTAAACCCCGGGCAGCCAGGGCCGATGATGAAAGTAGCTGTTCGTATAGTGCCGATTACGCGACGAAAGGTGGACGGACCACTTTCGCCCTCATTCGATGATTGCGGACGACAACCTCCAGTACCGTATCGGTAGCGGCAGCTTCCGGCGCTACCAGCGCCAACGCAATACCGACCTTAAGGCTCGGTGACATGGTTCCGCTGGTCACGACCCCGACTTGATTGTCGTCCAGGAAGACCGGGTATCCTTCTCGCGGGATACCGCGTTCGAGCATCAGCAGCCCGACTCGCCGACGCGGCACACCTTCAGTCTTTTGGGTTACCAGAGCAGCTTTGCCGACAAAGTCGTTCTTGTCAAGCTTGGTGATCCAGGCCAGCCCGGCTTCGAGCGGGGAGATCTCGCGAGAGAGTTCGTGGCCATACAGGGCGTAGCCTTTTTCCAGGCGCAGGGTGTCGCGTGCACCAAGGCCAATCGGCTGAAGCCCGTACGGGCGCCCGGCGTTCATCAATTTTTGCCAGATATCCACCGCAGCTGCCGCAGGGAGATAGAGCTCAAAGCCATCTTCGCCGGTATAGCCGGTCCGCGACACGATCACCGGCAACCCGCCAACTTCCCCCACACTGAAATGATAGTAAGCCAGCTGCGTCAGGGGCAGATCTGTCAGGCAGGCAAGAATCTTTTCCGCCTCGGGTCCCTGCAGGGCGATCTGGGCGAATTCCTTGCTGCGGTTGACGAGAGTTACATCCGACAGCGACGAATCAGCATGCACCTGCTGCATCCAGGCAAAGTCCTTGTCAATATTAGCGGCGTTGACACAGAACATGAAGCGGGTGTCACTGAAGCGATAGAGGGTCACGTCGTCAACGATACCTCCCTCCGGATAACAGAACGCTGAATACTGGACCTGACCGTCGACCAGCTTTGCGGCATCATTCACGGTCAACAACTGGATGTAGGCCAGGGCGTTGGTTCCGGTGACTTCTACTTCGCCCATGTGCGAGACATCAAAGAGGCCGGCAGCCTGGCGGACGGCAAGGTGTTCTTCTATCACGCCGACATACTGCACCGGCATGTCCCAGCCACCGAAATCGACCATCCGCGCACCGAGGTCACGATGAATCTGGTTCAAGGGGGTCTTTTGCATGGACTCTCTCCTTTTCAACTCTACACAGTTGTCCATTCAGCCACAAAGACACCAAGACACAAATGGATCCATTATCTGCAGTGCTGCACCTTCAAGAACTTCACGCCAGTATCGCAGGAATCTTGTCTTCGTGGCCAAGGGTCATCAGGTGAACACCCTGGCAAAGCTCCCTGGCCCAGGCAACTGTCTCGCGGGCGATGGCAATGCCCTCCGCCATCGGATCAGCAGCTTTGTCGAGGCGTTCGACCAAATCATCGGGGACCTGCACTCCCGGGATGTTGTCATTGAGGAAACGAGCCATTTTGCCGCTGCGTACCAGTAGCACCCCGGCGATCACCGGCACACCCAGCGGCTGCATGGCGGTCACGAACCGCTCCATGACCCGGCGTTCAAAGACCGCCTGGGTCTGGAAAAACCGGGCCCCGCTTTCAACTTTTTTCGCCACCTTCTGAAACATCAGCTCAAACGGCTCCGCCGTCGGGTTGGCCGCAGCTCCAGGAAAGAATTTTGGCACGCCATTGAGCGGTTTGCCGACCATGTCGACCCCGTCCATCAGTCCACTGGTCATAGCAAGCAACTGAACTGAATCAAGGTCGAAGACCGGCCTTGCGTCCGGTTGGTCGCCGAACTTGCTGTGATCACCCGAAAGCAGCAGCAGGTTCTCGATACCGAACGACGCGGCCCCGAGCAGATCGGACTGCAGGGCCATGCGGTTCCGGTCGCGGCAGGTCAGCTGCAGGATCGTCTCCGTACCGGACTGCTGCAAGCGCGCCGCCAGTGCCAGCGACGACAGGCGCATATTGGCACCCTGGTTGTCAGTGACGTTAACCGCAGTGACTCCGACGAATTTTTTGGCCTCATCAAACGCCGGGATCAGGTTGGTCCCTTTCGGCGGGGCGATTTCGGCCGTTACAACGAACTGGCCATCAGCCAACTGCTCAGATAATTGCGACATAAATTGATAGCGCCAGTACGGCTAACGGCCGCCGTCTTTCAGGCGATAGCGGCCGGGCTTGCGGCGACGGCTCCAATTCTTTGGCGGCACCCGGCGGGCAAACACCCCTTGCCGCTGCTGTTTCTGCAGGCGCTCATAGATCAGCCTCCAGGCGCACTCGATATCCGGGTCAACTTCGCAATGGCCGTCCTCCATGCCGCCACACGGACCGTTCAACAACCCCTTGGCACAGGTTGTCACCGGACATATCCCAGCGGTTTCATTAAGAATGCAGTCGCCGCAGAGAGAGCACATCTCCTCGTAATAACCGAAACGGCGCACGTTGCCAAGGAACATAGAGTTCAGACCACCGACGACCTGTTTTTCAACATTGGAAGAGATTGACTGCACGCCTGATCCGCAGGCAAGCACGACCAGTGCATCGGCTTCATGAAGGGCATTCTTGTGGTGTCGCAGGTCGCGGGCCGCACGCATAATGTGGCAGGCCTCATCGATGATCACACTGCCGGTCACGTCCTTGCCCTGCTCCAGAAGCCATTCCTGCAGCTTGAAGACCTCTTCTTCGCCGCCAGCCTTGCACGCTGTCGCACAGGCGGCACAACCGACCAGAAAAAGCCTGTTGAATTCAGACAGGGTCTTCTGCAGGTCTTCGAGAGGTTTCAGTTCGCTGATTATCATTTATTAATCGGTAGCTGGTTGCTCGGGGCTGGCCGCTGGGGAAACCATGCCCGCAATTCGAAGGCAGAACGACCCGGAGCGTTCAAACGCACGGGCCGTGAGTCTTTACTGTTGGGCCGCGCGGCGCTTGGCGCCTTCGACCGTGTTGTAGAGCAGCATGGTGATCGTCATCGGGCCGACACCACCGGGAACGGGAGTGATGGCACTGGCGCGCGCTTTCGCCGGTTCAAACTCGACATCACCAACCAGCTTCTTCTCGCCGACCCGGTTGACGCCAACATCGATGACCACCGCGCCCTCCTTGATCCAGTCGCCCTTGATCATCTCGGGGCGGCCGACAGCAGCAATCAGGACATCCGCCTGACCAACCTTGGCCGGCAGGTCTTTGGTGCGGGAATGGCAGAGCGTGACCGTGGCATGTTGGGCGAGACACATCAGGGCAACCGGCTTGCCGACGATATTCGAACGGCCGACCACCACGACCTCCTTGCCAGTCAGATCAACGCCGGTATACTCAAGCATCTTCATGATCCCGAAGGGAGTACACGGCTGGAACAGCGGGTTACCGGTCGCCAGGCGGCCGACATTGTAAGGGTGGAAGCCGTCCGCATCCTTGGCCGGGGAAATCGCCTCAAGAATCTTGCTCTCGTCAATCTGATCGGGGAGCGGCAGCTGCACCAGGATGCCATCGATACGGGAATCCTGGTTCAATTCATCGATCAGTGCCAGCAATTGTGCTTCGGTCGTCTCGGCGGGCAATTTGTGCTCGTCGGAAAAAATGCCCGCTTTCTCGCAGGCTTTCTCCTTCATCGTCACATATACCCGACTCGCCGGGTCATCTCCGACCAGGACAACGGCCAGGCCAGGGGTCACCCCCTGCTCTTTCAATGCGGCCACATCGGCAGCAATTTCTTCACGAATATCAGCGGCAATCGCCTTGCCATCAATGAGCTTGTCCACGGACTAAACCTCCTCTGGAATGAGACTAAGACTATACGCAACGAGGATGGGCTTGTAAAGATGTGAAGGTGTCCGTTTTACAGAAAAAACCTGTTGCCGTGACCTTATTTGGTTTCGGTCCTGGTTAGCGCCTCACGCCACGCGCCATACCTTTCGCTTTACTCTCTTTCCTTGCGCTTCTGTGTCTTGACCCGCTTGTACATCTTGCCGAAGTTTTTGTCCCTGCGGCGCTTCTCGACCAGCGTCTCCTCGGTCCGTTCCCGCTCGGCACGCAACTTGAGATAGTTTTCCAGTCGGCGCGGATCAAGCTCACCACGTTCCGCTGCCTGCGCCACGGCGCAGTCTTTCTCCCCCTGGTGACGGCAGTCGCTGAAGCGACAGTCGCGGGCCACTGCTTCGATCTCTTCAAAGAGTGTCGCGACACCCGCTTCGCAGTCACTCAGCTGCAATTCTCGCAGGCCAGGGCTGTCCAGGAGCATCCCGCCACCGGGCAGCAGGTGCAGAGAGCGTCCGGTGGTTGTGTGGCGGCCTTTGGCATCGCCATCACGCACCGCGCCTGTCTCCTGCACAGCCCTGGCACTCAGAGTATTGACCAGCGTCGATTTGCCGACCCCGCTTGACCCAACCAGTGCCACGGTCCGGCCAGACTTGCACCAGGGACCGAGAATATTTGCGATGTCAGCATCTTTGGCATTGACTGTAACTACGGCCAGATCGACATGCAGAGTCCGGGCCTGGGCTGCAAAATCATCGACACTGTCAATCAGGTCCGCCTTGGTGAGCACGACTACCGGCTCGACCCGGGCGTCAAGGGCAAGTGCAAGATAGCGTTCGAGGCGGGAGAGGTTGAACTCCTGGTTACAGGAAGTGACTATAAACAGGGTGTCGACATTGGCCGCCATCAACTGCACTCGGGCGTCGCGTCCGGAAGCCATACGTTTAAAAAGGCTGGTGCGTTCCAGGACACGGAGGGGCTGGCCCTTACTGTCAACCAATACCCAGTCACCAACGGTGGGAAGGCTTTCAACCGGATAATTCAGCCAGGCGACCGGAAGCGCAAACTGCCTGCTGCCAGATTCACCGACCACATCAACCAGGTGCCGATTCAGAGCAAACACTCGCACGGGTGCGGTCTCGTCCCACTCCTCGATGCTGAGCTGCTGCTGGAAAAAATGGTTCCAGCCGAGTTCCGGCAGGGATGGGTGTTCTTCAGACATTAACTTGTCTCTGATCAATCAAAATGACTCCCTGGATGGTCGCTGATGGGTGATTCTATCCCAGGCAGAGGGACGCAGGCAAGCACCGGAGCTGCAGAGCTCAGAAAGCACATATCTCATCTGATGACCAACGCAATGAGACATAATGGCTCGGCTGTTGTGACTGCCCCATAAAAAATGCCCCGATTCCTGGAGGGGAAGGTCGGGGCGAAGAACTCTGTGCATCCAAGGTGGATGGGCAACAGAGTGTCATATATTTTTTTGTGCAGGAACCATAACCGATAAGTCAGGCGGAGTCAACAGATAAGAGAGAAGGCAACAGAACCGTGATTCCACTCAGTGGGGGAGATGACACAGCAGCAAGCGGCGGAGAACTGACCCCGACCTAGTGATTAAATGCCCTGTTTCGGCAATCGGACCTTCACACATGTCCCTTTGCCTAAACTGCTGTCTATAGTGATTGATCCGTGATGAGCATTGATAATCTCCTTGACGATATTCATCCCCAGCCCCAGTCCCCCAACAGCAGTATTTGAAGAATCGACACGATAGAACTTCTCAAAAATTCTTTCGATCTGGTCCGGAGTCATTCCTATACCGTCATCCGTGACGGAAATTTCGTAACAGTCGGGGTGGTCTGTCCCAGCAAGCGTTACCAATCCCCCTTCGTGTGAATATTTAACTGCGTTACTCATCAGGTTTTCTATTGCCTGCAGAATACGTTGGCTGTCACATACGAGCTGAGTTACCTCTTCCTCTGGACATTGAAGAACGAGTTCGCACTTGGTTACTTTGAGCTTTATCTCCTCAAAGACCTTTTTCAACAGGAGGCTCGGGTTGATCGTCTCGGACTTGATGACAAACTTCAAGCCTGCCTCAATGCGGTTTATATCGAGGAGGTCGTCAACGATCTGGTTAAGGACATGGCCTTTTTCCTTGATCGTACCAAGTGCATCCAGGCGCCTTTGGTCTGAAAGTCCCGCGGCCAACTCGGGGTCGGTCAACAGCTCGGAGTAGCCGATAAGGACACTCAGTGGGGTTCGGAGTTCATGGGCAGCAGTTGAAATAAACTCCTGTCTTAACGTGTCTATTGTGATCAGAGCCTTTTCAGCTTCCTTGATCTTGGAAATATCACGTATGCCTATCAAGACGCACGCCTCTCCGGCAATTTTCACAGTCTGGGCAGAAAGAAGCACATCTCGAACCGACTGGTCCTGCAATAGAAATTCAGCCCCGAAGTTATCGATTTTCTCCGCCTGATTCAGCTGGTCATAAAAATCATCTCTTTCTTCCGGGCTGTTCCAGAAGTCAAGTTCAGATAATTTTTTTTCAATCACAGTATTTCGATCATCGCCAGTTAGCGTTTCGAAAGCCGAATTGACATCAATGATGGCTCCGTTGCCGAGTTTGACAAGCATGACCGGGTCCGGACTCGACTTGAAAACCTGCCGGAAACGCTTTTCACTTTCAAGCAGAGCTTGCTCATTTTGCTCTGCTTTCTGCAATGCGGGGATCATCCTGTAAAACCCGAACACGACAAGCATGTAACCGAAAAGGTATCCCGGGATTTTCTCCAGGAAGGCTTCATATGGTGTATCGCCGATGAAAACAAGGTGTTCCAGCCCCGGGATTTCATCGGTAATATCCAGTAACGTTGCCATTGCAATCAGGCTGAAGCCCAAAAGAATGCTTTTCCATCCAGGGTGTCGTGAAAGAGAAGTGTAACTGCCTCGCAGAAAGAGTATGGCCAACAAGGCGATGAGGACAACAGCTCTTATGCACTCAAGCAAAAGGTCATTGATACTCATGAAATCCATAAAAAAACCCTTTTGGCAAGGTCACAGACCGAGATCGCGAGAGTCTACTGGACGGTGTCGTGTTATGGCTCTTTAGTTTAAGGCGGCGTTGTTTAAGGTGGCACTAATTAACAAAAACTAGCAAACTGTATCATATCTACAGTTCTGAGCTAAGACAAAAATAACCGTATTGAACTGTTCATTTATCGCGTGAGATATCCGAAGGGCCGGAAACGACCCGTTCGACAAAGGCGTCCCGGAAATTGGCGTTGAGATGATCAATCCATTCTCTTCAAAACTGGCAGGGCCATTAAATGCTTCCTGGCTGAATCACTTTGACGAAATATCTTTTCTGCAGCCAGAAGGAAACATTCACCAGGGCAATCAAGGCAGGCACTTCGACCAGGGGACCAATTACGGCCGTGAATGCGACTCCTGATTCAATCCCGAACACGGCGACCGCAACAGCGATCGCCAGCTCGAAATTATTGCCGGCAGCGGTAAAGGCAACTGTCGCCGTCTTGCTGTAATCGGCGCCGGCCTTGACTGCCATCATGAAGCTGATCAGGAACATGATAACGAAGTAAATCAGGAGAGGGATGGCAATTCGCACCACGTCCATCGGGATGGTCACGATCAGTTCGCCCTTCAGGCTGAACATCACAACAATGGTGAACAGCAGGGCAATCAAGGTGATGGGACTGATCTTCGGGATAAAGGTCTCTTCGTACCACTTTCGACCTTTGAGCGGGATCAGTGTGTAGCGGGTGACAATACCGGCTATGAACGGGATGCCGAGATAGATGAAAACACTCTCTGCAATCTGACCGATGGTCACTTCGACAACCACACCTTCGAGACCGAGCAGCGGCGGCAGCACCGTTATGAACAGCCAGGCGTAGACGCTGTAGAAGAGCACCTGGAAAATGCTGTTGAAAGCCACCAGGCCGGCACAATACTCGGTGTTCCCTTTGGCCAGTTCATTCCAGACGATGACCATCGCGATACAGCGCGCCAGACCGATCATGATCAGGCCGACCATGTACTCCGGGTAATCGGACAAAAAAGTGATCGCCAGCACGAACATCAGGATCGGGCCGATGACCCAGTTCTGTAAAAGCGACAGTCCGAGGATTCTGCGGTTGCGAAACACTTCGCCGAGCTCTTCGTATTTCACCTTGGCCAAAGGCGGGTACATCATCAGGATCAGGCCGAAGGCAATCGGCAGATTGGTTGTACCGACACTGAAAGCGTTGACCACGTCCTTGACACCGGGCACCAGCCAGCCACCGATCACACCGATAAACATGGCCAGGAAAATCCACAGGGTGAGATAGCGGTCGAGGAAGGACAGTTTTTTCGTCAGGCCCTGTTCCATCTTATTTGCCTTTCAGCTCGCCGTTGAAGAAATGATGCATCTGTTCGCGGATTTCATCACGGACCCGCCGGTAAGTGGCCAGGACCTGTTCATCGCTGCCGATTGCCCGTGGCGGATCGTCAAAAGGCATGTGCAGGCGTTTTACCCCGCCGAAAAATGCCGGACACTTTTCATCGGCGTCTCCGCACAGCGAGATCACGTAATCGAAGGTCTGTCCTGCATAACGATTCAGGTGGTCCGAAGTGTTGTTTGAAATATCAATCCCGATCTCATGCATGACCTGTACAGCACGAGGGTTGAGCCCATGGGGTTCGGTACCAGCAGAGACCGCGGTTATCTTTCCTGAAAAGTCGTGATTGACAATCCCGCCAGCCATCTGGCTGCGACAAGAGTTGCCGGTACAGAGAAAAAGGACTCGCAACGATTCAGTCATGTCTCAATTCACCTCATCCGCCTACACGGATATTATTCGAGTAAAAAAAATCAGGCTCCCTTTTGCAGGGAATCCCGACGGAACACTTCGAGCTTGCGGAAGGCCCGCATGACCTCGGGAGAACCAGCGAGAGAGTTCCTCAGTGTTGCGGTCAGGGGATTGCGCAATCGATCGTCACCAGCGTCAAGTTTGTAATACATCCAGACCCCCTGCTTACGATCACGGACCCAACCGGTTCTTTTCAGATATGCCAGGTGCCGTGAGATGGTTGACTGGGGCAGTTCAAGAGCGGCAATGATTTCGCACACACACAGCTCACCATCGAGTAAAAGCATCAGGATGCGCAGTCTGGTTTCATCGGCCAGGGCTTTAAAAATTGCGGCTTCGTTCTTCATTGACCAAGCATATCCGCCTAGGCGGATTAAGTCAACAACGTGACAGCAATTTTATCCACCGATCACCGATGATTGCTACAGAGATATATTGGAATTATCAAAAGGGGGGATTTCAGAAGGACTGTATTTGAGATCCGGCGGCTGTCAGTTATGCAAAAAGCAGGGTTTCTGAGGCTGCAAGTCTGCGCTCGGGGCCGCCATAAACACTGTGTTGTGATGAACGAACACTGTCGATGCCGAGAACGACCGCACCGTCCTGTCTATAGAAGCTTATGATCTCCTCAGATTCAATCAGGCGGTCCAGGGTTTGGGAGTTGACATAATCGTAGTAGCCAGCGTTGTGCAGTACGCGTATAAGCATCTTTATCCTCCCATGGCCGGGGTCAGCAAAGCATTCTCATCGCGTTAAACAGCTTGCTAATCAAGTCTGGAGTATAAATTTACACGTTCAATATAACCAAATATGCAGGTGGATACAACTTAAGATAGAGAAAAGGCCGCCCGTGGTTCAAACCAGGCAGCCTTGAGTCGGTGTATTGAGGGGAAGTGAAGCTTTATTCATTGGCCGCTTTCGGACACCCGGCACAACCACCGCCGACATCTGCCGAAGGACAGGCCGCGGGCTTCTGACCATAACCATGGTCGTACCAACCATCACCTTTAAGGGCAAACCCGGTCTGCGAGATCAGCTTGGCCACCTGGCCACCGCATTCCCTGCATTCGGTCAACGGAGCGTCTGAAAATTTCTGCCGGGCCTCGAAAACCAGCCCGCAATCCTTACATTGATATTCGTACATCGGCATGGCAAATCACCTTTTCCATGAATCAGCAGGTCGCTGGAGAATAAAAAATTTCGTCGGTAATTTAATAACTCTCCCGTGAGAAGTCAACCCCCCAGCAAACCTTTGAGCAGTACGTCGATTTGTCGTGGGTCGGCGCCTTCCAGCAACAGGCGCTTGTGCCTAGACGTCTCACCGGCAACCAGCAGGACACGACTCCGGGGAATGTTGCAGAGTTTGGCGATAAAAACCCGACAGGCCTTGTTGGCGGCACCATCCACCGGCGGGGCGGTCAGGGCGACCTTGAGCTCCTCACCCTGAAGACCAGCGATTTTACTGCGGCTGGCACGGGGCTGAATATAAAGGAAGAGTTCGACGCCTGCGTCAGTGTTCCGCAGGCACGGCAGGATCACTTGGGAAGGTCCTCCTCGTTCCTGTCATCCCCGGTGTCGAAATCCAAGGCAAGCTCCTGAGGCGGCGGCGGGTTGGACCGTTCATCACCGTTCATCGGTTCCTGCGACTCGGTAAACTCGGCATCTTCGACCGGTTGTTCAGCCGGACCAGTTTTTTCAGGCTGCGATTTCCGTACTTCAGCCTCCGGCTCATGGTGTTTGATAAACGGCAACGGCTCTTCGAGCAGTTTGGCGTCGGTATCATGCTGCTCAATCGCCACTGTGTTCAGATCGAGCATCCTGATATGTTTTTCCAGAAGACCTCGCAAGCTGACTTCGAAATCAATTTTCTGTCGCTTGATTTCCTGGATCTCGTTGATCAACTCGATGCGTCGTTCTTCGGCGTTGTGCATCAGGCGCTCAGCCTTGACTTCGGCTTCGGCCATCATGACATCAACTTCACGGCGGGCTGTCGACTTTAACTCGTCGGTGATTTTCTGGGTAGTCACCAGGGTCTGTTTGAGGTTTTCCTCCCGGTCGCGCAACTCCGCCACGGTTATTTTGACTCGTGCCAGTTCCTCCATCAGGTCCAGGTTTTCGCGAATCAACCGCTCCAGCTCTTCGGCCAAAAGTTCAAGGAACCGGTCGACACCGGCTTTTTCATAGCCGAAAGGGCGCGATTTGAATTGTTGCTGTTGGATATCGATCGGACTGATTTTCATGACGACCTCAGAAACCGCGATTGAATTGAACTAGCAAACGCAGCAGGACCTGTTCCAGCACAGACAGTGCAATCAACAAAGCGATTGGCGACAGATCAAACCCGCCGAACTGCAACGGCAGGTAACGCCTCATCCGGGACAGGACCGGCTCGGTCGCATTGTAAAGAAAACGCACGATCGGGTTGTAAGGATCCGGGTTGACCCATGAGACCAAAGCCCGGGCAATCACGATAAAGATATAAATCTGAAAAACCAGGCTGATTACCTGGTAAAGCGCCGACCAGAGAACGTCCATACACACCTCGGGACATATTGTCGAAACAGCAACGATAATGAGTATTTATCCTGCAACCTATATAGCTTAACACAGATATGGCAGTCAAATCCTTTCCCTGAAAAAACGTTGATTTCTCGGCATCTTGAGGCCATAATGACAAACTTTACAGGAATTCAATTAATTATTCACATAGGAGAGGCCATGGTTCGCACCAATAATCTCAACGTCAGCGGCTTGACCCCGCTTATCGCCCCCGCTGATCTCAAACAGGTTCTGCCCCTTTCCGAAGAGGGTGCCGAATTCGTCGCCAAGTCCCGCACGCAGGTCCAAGACATCCTCTGGAACCGTGACCCGCGCATGATGGTGGTGATCGGGCCCTGTTCCATTCACGATCCGAAAGCTGCAATTGAATATGCCGAACGTCTGGCAAAACTTAACAAGGAGCTCCAAGATCAGTTGATGCTGGTGATGCGCGTCTATTTTGAAAAGCCCCGCACCACGATTGGCTGGAAGGGCCTGATCAACGACCCGGATCTAAACGCTACGCACCAGATCTCCAAAGGGCTCGGGATTGCCCGCCGCCTGATGCTCGACATTACCGCCATGGGTCTGCCGGTCGCTACAGAGATGCTCGACCCGATCACGCCGCAGTACATGGCCGACACGATCAGCTGGGGGGCAATCGGCGCACGCACCACTGAAAGCCAGACCCACCGCGAGATGTCGAGCGGCCTCTCCTTCCCGGTTGGCTTCAAGAACGGCACCGACGGCAACCTGCAGATCGCCATCGACGCCATGGGCGCTGCCTGCCACCCACACAGCTTTCTCGGCATCAACCGCGAGGGTCGGACATCGATCGTCCGCACTACCGGCAACCCGGATGTTCACATCGTCCTGCGCGGCGGCAACGACAAACCGAATTACGAAGCGGCTGACATTGCCATGGCTCAGGAAAAACTCGACGAGGCCGGCATCAAAACCACTCTGATGGTGGACTGCAGCCACGCCAACTCACTCAAGGACCACAACCGCCAGGAAGCCGTCATGCAGGATGTGATGGCGCAGGTCGCAGCCGGCAACGCCAAAATCGGCTCATTGATGATCGAAAGCTTTCTCAAGGAAGGCAACCAGAAAATGGCTGATAAGCTGGAAGATCTGGAATACGGCGTCTCGATCACCGACAAGTGCGTCAACTGGGAAACCACCGAACGCATGCTGCGCCATGCCCATGCCGCGCTCAAGGCGTGCGGCGGACGCAAGATTTAAGGATCTCAATGAGCGACACCTGCTGTCCTCCCCCGAAAAAAGACACCGGCTGCTGCCCGCCTGCAAAGCCTGAATCGGCAGCATGTTGTCCGCCAGCCGCCACTCCTGCCGGTACGTGCTGCCCACCGGACAGAAGCGCTGTGAGCTGTGGCCCGAACGTTGCTGATGACCGCCCCGGCTACAAGCTCTGGCCTTTCGTCTGTGGCTGGCTCGACTCCCCGGCCGGCAGAATCCCGCAAATCACAACCAGGCTGACAAGAGCCGATATTTTCGGCCGTTGGCAGATGCGCTGGGGACTAGGCCGCAACCGCTACAGCATCGCCCCGGGGCTCTATGCCATCGGCTCACCAACTGCCGACAGTCAGGTCCTGGTCACGGCCAATTACAAGATGACTTTCGATATCGTGCGCCGCGACATGCACGGCCACGACCTCTGGCTGCTGGTCCTGGACACCAAAGGGATCAATGTCTGGTGCGCTGCCGGTAAAGGGACCTTCGGCACGGACGAAATGATTCGCCGGGTGCAAACCACCGGACTGGATCAGGTCGTCAGCCACCGGACTCTGATCGTACCTCAACTTGGTGCTCCCGGCGTCGCCTCCCACAAAGTCAGCAAGGCCTGCGATTTCAAGATCGTCTTCGGCCCGGTGCTCAGCAAAGACTTGCCGCTGTTTTTGCGCGACGGCTGCCATGCCGCTCCGTATATGCGTCGTGTCACTTTTGGCATTATCGACCGGTTGGTGCTAACCCCCGTTGAGTTGGTCAACATGCGCAAACAGATCATGTGGTGTATTCTGGCACTCCTCATTCTGGGTGGAATCGGCCCGCAGATCTTCTCACTCTCTGCAGTCTGGAGCCGTGGCGGTGCCGCAATCTGTGCAGGGCTGTTCGGGGTCTTCACCGGGGCCGTGCTCGTTCCGCTACTCCTGCCATGGCTGCCCGGGCGGGCCTTCGCCATGAAAGGTGCAATAGCCGGGTTCGTTGCGGGTCTCGCAGGCATCATCCTCCTGCAGGCATCGCTTGACTGGCTGAACTCCATGGCCATGCTGATCGCGGTCACCACGATTTCTTCCTGGTGTGCCATGCACTTCACCGGCTCATCGACCTTCACCTCCCCTTCCGGTGTAGAAAAAGAAATGCGACAGGCCATCCCGGCCCAGGCTGCCGCCCTGCTGGTCGGCGGAGCGTGCTGGCTGGCCGCTGCGTTCCAATAGCAACCGGAACTTAAAGATTATGCAACATAATGCAAAATCACCCTCCAGGCTTCTTGACCAGCCCTCATTGCATCACTATATTGAGCCTGCCTGATACCCGTCTCTTGATACGGGTCAGTAACTCCATTCGCAAGGAAACCTCATGGCCAAAGATTACTATGCTGTGCTCGGCCTGGAGAAATCGGCCAAAGCCGACCAGATCAAAAAAGCCTATCGCAAGCTGGCCCTGAAATACCATCCGGACAAAAACCCGGATGACAAGGCTGCAGAAGAGCGTTTCAAGGAGATTACCGAGGCCTACGCGGTGCTCTCCGATCCGGAGAAAAAGAAGCAGTATGACCAGTTCGGTGACGCAGCGTTTCATCAGAACTTTTCGCAGGAAGACATCTTCCGTAATGCTGACCTTGGCAGCATCTTCCGTGAATTCGGCTTTAGCGGCCGTGGCAGCGATGATATTTTCAGTCATATCTTCGGCGGCGCAGGAGCAAATCAGGGGTTCGGCAGTCGCCAGGACTTTCACAGGCCGGTCAAGGGGCAGGACTACCTGATGCGGCTGACGATCCCTTTCCGACAGGCGGTGCTCGGCGGAGAGCGGCGGGTTGATCTCGATCGCAACGGCAAGGTCGACCAGCTACAGGTACGCATCCCGGCCGGTGTCGAATCAGGACAGAAGCTGCGCATCCCAGGCAAGGGCGGCGCCGGCCCTTCCGGCGGCCCGGCTGGAGACCTGATGCTGGAACTCACGGTGACCAGAGACTCCCGGTTCCAACGTGAAGGCAGGGATCTTTTTACAACCGTCAAGGTGCCATTTACCGGAGCATGCCTTGGCACGTCGGTTGAGATCGAAACCCTTGAGCAGGTCAAGCGCATCAAGGTCAAGCCCGGCACCCGGAGCGGCAGCAAGATCAGGTTGAAGGGTTTTGGTGTGCCTGGACGACCGGGCAAAGAGGCCGGTGATCTCTACGCTGTTATCGAAGTCGACGTACCGCACCACCTGAGTGAAGAACAGAAGGAGCTACTGGAAAAGCTTCAGGAACAGGGCCTTTGATCAAGCGAGGCACTCGAGCGCATCAGAACAGGCGAAAAGGGCCGGGTCACTCAGACCCGGCCCTTTCATCTTCAGCTGATTTTCTAGTCATATAACCAATAAAAAGATTCTTATGCCACCATGGCACAAAGACCCCAAGCAGTGGAGCGAAGAGGTAGAGCAGATGACCAGCATTGTGAACGAAGACGATCGGCAGGATGACGAGATAATTGTTCTATTCGTGACTTGGTGGCCAACCCAATGTTTTAGGTGATTAGAATATCGATGCCAGCCGCATATAGGCTTTATGCAGACGGCTTGCCTCCGAAAGCAGCATTCCTCTCAGGAGCTTTGTCCCGATGGGGGGATAATCTTCCAGCAACCTGTTGAAGTTGTCGTGCGTGATCAGGATCAAACCGGAATCTTCCATAGTCGTGGCAGTCGTGTAGCGCGGCGCCGTTTCAACTGCACAACTGGAGCCGATAACAGAGCCGCGGCTGAACACGCCGACTACGACCTGCTTGCCGGGAAACTCGGTGTCAACCTTGATCTGAATCCGCCCGGAGATAATGAAGGCAATATAGTCACAGGAATCACCGGCATTCCAGAGATTGGTCCTGGCGGTAACAGTTCGACAATTGAAAAAGGGGCTGACGTCACCAAGGTCGCCCTCGGACAGAAAACTGAAGAACCCGAGCTCACGCTTCATCTCTTTACAGAGACGGGATGAACACTCTTCACCGAGGCAGACACTTGCAAAAGGTTCCAGGCCTGTCATGTTTTTCCTCCGACCCCCGTGGGCATCTCGTGCAGTTCGGCGATTTTCTTTCTCATGCGCTCGAAGAGACCTGCATAGCCCTCCTTGCGCACGATTTCACCATAACTGCTCCGGTAATTCTTGATCAGGCTGATATCTTCGACCACCACATCATAGACAAACCAATCGTCGCCTTGTTTGACCATGCGGTAATCAATCGGAATATCCGTATTGCTGCTGTGGACAACTGTGGCCACGACCGCGCGGGGGCCATCGATTTTTTCTGAATTATAGTCGACCGTTTCGTCCGTGTAGGCTTCAATCCTGCCAGTGTAGCTTGCTTCGAGAAGATCGGAATACAAACGGACGAATTCACCCTGCTCCTGTTCCGTGGCACTTTTCCAATGTTGACCGAGGGTGCGCTGGGACATGATGACGAAATCGAAACGCGACCTTATCAGCTCACTCAGCACCTTGCGCCGAGCCTCGCCCTGCAGCTCACCTTGACGCAACACCTCGATCACCTGGTCCACGGTGACCTTGACCTGCTCTAGTGGCGATGTCGCACAAATAGCCTGGGGCACCCCGAAAGCCAGGATCCCGAAGATTAACAGCAATACTTTTTTCAACCGTATAGTCATTTTTTCAAACCTCGGCAGTTCCCGGTAGCGGCAGTTACTTTTCGACTTTTGCCGCCCGCTTCTGCATGAATGCGTTGCGGACAAAAAGATACGGGTCGAGCTGATCC
Organism: uncultured delta proteobacterium; assembly: GCA_963825575.1. GTDB lineage: Bacteria > Desulfobacterota > Desulfuromonadia > Desulfuromonadales > BM103 > JAFDBW01. The sequence continues at coordinate 227,707 of CAWGUB010000006.1, read as the reverse complement.
CTTTTGATCGACTCATAGGTGTCCTTGTCGAGAGAAAGCTCATTCACCGTATCGTATGTCTGTATACCGGCCACTTCAAGTGGCTTCATTTTCAGATAAAAGGGCGAGGGCACCGGGTGGGTCAATGAATCGGCAACCTTACCAACGGCATCACGGGTATTCGACGGCCCGAAAACCGGCAGGACCAGGTAAAACCCGGTGGGTGTCCCGTAATACCCCAGTGTCTGCCCGAAATCCTCGGCATCCGGTTTGACCATGTCATCCGGGGTCAGGTCAAACAGGCCCGCAATCCCGAACGTGGTATTGATCATGAACAACGCCAGTTCACTGGCAGCGCCATGCCCCTTCCCCTGCAGCAGGCAGTTCAGGAACCTGACCGGAGTTGCGAGGTTATGAAAGAAGTTGCCGACAGATTCACGGACCGGCTCCGGAGCCACGAAACGATAACCCTTCGCGACCGGCTTCAACAGGTAGAAATAGAGCTTGTCGTTGAACCAGAACATGCCGCGGTTGAACGGCTCCAGCGGGTCCCAGACCTCAAGTTCCTTGTCGTCCCCGTCAAGTTCCGTCCAGTCGACCTCAGCCTGGGCCGCGGAAGCCACAACAGTCTCACCCCCAGACTGGCCAGCCCAGGTGAGATTCAAGCCAACGGCAAGAAAGATAACCAGGAGCAGAGCAATTCGACTTATAATCGGCATCCAGAACTCCTTGCAGAGCACGTTTCGTGGGAAACGGCTTTAGTTTTTTTCAAAGATATACTTGCTCACCAGTTCTTCGAGATTTATCGCTGACTCGGTCTCGAAGATGCGGCCGCCATCGCCGAGTACCTCCTCGGAACCTCCTGGCGAGATATCAATGTAGCGGTCGCCGATGATCCCGGCGGTCCGGACTGATGCGATGCTGTCATCCTGCAGGATGACCCCCTGGTTTATCGACATGACCACCTTCGCCTCGTAGTCGTCCGGGTCAAAACTGATATCGGTCACCTTGCCTACCTGCACACCGGCGATCTCGACAATCGCACCGTCTTTCAAACCTGAGACCGAGCCAAACTTTGCCGAGACAGCGTAGGTCTGCGAACCAAAGATATCAATATCACCCAGCTGTATCGACAGCCACGCAAAACAGAGAAAGCCGGCGATCATGAAGAGACCGACAACCATTTCAACATTAAACCTGCGCATAAAAACCGTCCTCCTCTCTGTCACTTGAATAGAGATGCCCCATGGTTTCTTCAACAAAGTCCCTGATCGTCGGCTGCTCGGAAAGCTGGAAATCTTCCGGGGACATGCACCCCTGGATCCGACCTTCCGCAAGCAGGGCCACCTGATCCGCCAGTTTGAAAATTTTCGGCACATCATGGCTCACAATCACGGCAGTATAGCCGAGCTGCTGCTGGGTCCGGTAAAAGAGCCGGTAGAGCTCGTTGCTCTTGTGAGCGTCCAGACCGGTGGTCGGTTCATCGAAAAAAACGATTTTCGGCTGCAGCATCAAGGCTCTCGCCAGACCGACACGTTTACGCATGCCGCCGCTGAGTTGCGCGGGGAATTTATCGATCGCTTCCTGCAGTCCCATCAGGCCGAGCTTCGCCATGACACCCTCGCGCACCTCGTCTTCATTTAGCCGGGTCCTTTCACGCAGAGGCAGGGCGACATTGTCGTAGACATTCATCGAATCAAAGAGCGCGGCATTCTGGAAAAGAACACCGAAGTTCTGTCGGACCTCATCCTTCTGCTTGCGATTCAGGCGGTTCAAGTCACGTCCGAAGACCTTGACCTCACCCCGGTTGGGCCTGACCAGTCCAAGCATATGTTTGATGATGACACTCTTGCCCTGCCCACTCGCGCCAACGATCACCAGAGTCCGGCCTTCGCGAACCTGCAGATCGACTCCTCGCAAAACCTTCTGGCGGCCGAAAGACTTTTCAACACCGACCAGTTCAATGACTACAGGGGGCATCTGGTTGTCCTGATCATTCATCATTAAGGCTCCATCAGCATTTAGCCCGCATCACAACAGCAGCGCGCTGATCAGGTAATCCCACACCAGAACACTGACCGAGGAGAGCACCACCGCATCCGTTGTCGTCCGGCTGACCCCTTCCGCACCAAAGCCTCCCGATCGTTCCATATGCAGATAAAACCCCTTGCAGGCTGCAATCCAGACCATCAGCAAACCGAACACCAGCGACTTGACCAGCCCCATTTCAATATCAGCCCAGACCACGCTGGAATACATCCCCTGAAAATATGCGCCCGGATTGATACCGAACAGACCAGTGCCGACCAGGTACCCGCCCAGGATGCCGATCACGTCGAAGATCGCCGTCAGCAATGGCATGGCGATAATCCCGGCCAACAACTTTGGTGCGATCAGGTAGCGGAAAGGATCGACCGCCATACACTCCAGGGCATCAATCTGCTCGGAATTGCGCATGATACCGACCTCGGCGCAGATCGCCGAGCCGGCCCGGCCGATGACCATGAGTGCGGTCAAGACCGGACCGAGTTCGCGGATCAGGCTCAGGGCGACGGCAGAGCCGAGAAACCCTTCGGAACCAAATTTACGCAGCGTGTAGTAGCCCTGCAGACCGAGGACCATGCCGGTGAAGAGCCCGGTAAAGAGAATGACAAATGCCGAGCGGGCACCGATAAAATGAACCTGGCGCACCACCGGGTTCACCTTGAACGGCGTATGGAAGATGCTCGCCAGGGTACGCATCAGGAACAGTCCCATGCGACCGGAGGTCTCGAGGAAACCGAGGGTTCCCGAGCCAATTTTTTCGAGCAGAAGGTACATAAGTTATCTTCTCTGGCTTGTAGAGGCCTCGGCACTTGAGGTATCTCATGCAAATATCATAACACAGCCATACTTTTTTACATCAAGACCACCGCAAGGACAAAGAGATCATTGATTACAGGTAGATGAAAGCTTTCTAAGAGTCCGGGTGAACGACCAGGGGACACACGCTTTTGCAGCGGCACTGGAGCAAACCAGCCTGTCTTGCAACAGGATTATCCCGGGGCGGGCTCAAAGGCCAAAATAAAAGGGCGGGCCGATTTTGGCTTGCCCTTCAGATAATTAAGAGAATTAACTGTTCCGGTTTTGCACTTACCCGGCGTACGCGAACCGATTCAGTTATGGCAGGTCGGATCGTACATCATCGCCAGCCGGCCGCGGCTGGCCAGGCAATTCGCACAGACCTTGCCAGCATCACCGTAGCGTTCCCTGGCGAGGATCATGCCGGCCTCAATCTCCGTACCACCCGGCAGATTCTCGGGGTCGAATTCTGCCCCACAATGCCTGCAGGGGATCATCGGGAGCCTTCCAGATGACTGCGCACCAGCGCGGCAAGGGCCTGCAGAAAGTCCTCGTTGTCGTTCAGCGATGGGGCACGTTCGAACCTCGGCAGGCCGATCGCTTCGGCATGCATGCGGAATTCGAAATCGATCTCCTGCAAGGTTTCGATATGGTCCGAGACGAATGAAATCGGCACGATCAATACGCCCGGGGCCTTCTCGGCACCGAGTTGATCGAGCACATCCAGGGTGTCCGGCTCCATCCACTGCACCGGACCGGTCCGACTCTGGAAGCCGAGCCTCCAGGGGCGCTCTTCGAAGCGTTCCATAACTCCCCGCACCGTGCACTGGACATGGTCAAGGTAGGGATCGCCTTCGTCTATGAACTTCTGCGGCAGGGCGTGGGCCGAGAAAAGGATCGGAATTTCGTCACGGACCAACTCGTGAAACTTCTCCAACCCTTCTCGTATGCGGTTGGCTAAAACATCAAGGTATCCCGGCCAGTCGTACCATTCGCAAATGATCGTGTATTTGAGTTCCGGATAGATCCGCGCCGCGGCCGCCTCAAAATCCTTGACGCTGCTGCCGGTGGTCGCGCTGGTGTAATGCGGATACATCGAGAGCACGACGGCCTGTTCGATGCCGTCCTGCTTCATCCGGCGCAGGCATTCATCGGCGCGGGGCTTCCAGTAGCGCATCGCCACGTATGGCCTGACCTGCTCGCCAAGCTCCCGCGCAGCACCCTGCGCCTGTTTTTCCGTCCACTCCAAAAGCGGCGACCGGCCACCGATCATGGCATAGTTAACCCTGACCTTCGGTGCCCGGATCCGACTGATCAGCCAGGCGAAGGGTTTCTGCAAAAGGGCCCCGGCCGGCAACTGGATCAGCTCCCGGTCGGAGAACAGGTTATAGAGAAAAGGACGGACCGCTTTTAACGAGTCGGGTCCGCCCATATTCAATAGAACCAGGCCCGTTGGTTTCTCGAGAGAAATCAACGGCTGGGGGCTGGGGGTTAGGGGCTGGTTCTTCTCGCCTCGCACTTCGCGCCTCGTTATTTACCGCTGTGTTTGTGGACGCATTCAACCATGAACTTGGCGTGCTCGGGGTCAACCGTCGGCAGGATACCATGGCCAAGGTTGAAGATGTGTCCCGGTCGGCCGGCATTCTCGTCGAGGATGCGCTTGACCTCGCGCTCGATGTGCTCTTTCGGCGCATAGAGCACGGTCGGGTCGAGATTGCCCTGTACGGCAATATCTGGGCCGATGATGTCCCTGGCCTTGCCGAGGTTGACATGCCAGTCGAGGCCCATGACATCCGATCCGGCTTTGGCAACAGTATCGAGCATGGTGCCGGCACCCTTGACGAAGTGGATGATCGGCACGCTGCGGTCGAGGCCGTCAATCAACTTTTTCGTGTAGGGCAGGATGAATTTTTCATAGTCGAGGGGCGAAACGATGCCGCCCCAGGTGTCAAAGATCTGAATCGTCTGGGCACCGGCTGTAATCTGGGCGTTCAGGTACAGGCGGTCCATTTCCGTGATCTTCTCCATCAGTTTGGCATACAGCTCAGGCGCCCCGTACATCAAGCGCTTGATCTGGGCGAAGTCCTTGCTCCCCTTCCCTTCAACCATGTAACAGGCCAGCGTAAAGGGCGCGCCGCCGAAACCGATCAGGGGTACGCGGCCTTCAAACTCGCGGCGCAGAATCTTGATCGTCTCAAGGACATAGGGAACATCCTCTTCCATCACCGGGATGCGCAGGGCATCGATATCAGCCTCGGTGCGCACCGGGTTCTCGAACACCGGGCCGGGCACGAAATCAAGCTTAAGCCCCATCGGTTCGACCGGTGTCAGGATGTCTGAGAACAGAATGGCCGCGTCAGCATTCAGGTAATCGATCGGCTGAATGGTCACTTCGGCGGCAAGCTCGGGAGTCTTGCACAATTCGAGGAAGGTGACCTTCTTGCGCACTGCCATGTACTGGGGCAGATAACGGCCGGCCTGGCGCATCAGCCAGACCGGGGTGTAGTCGGTTTTTTCACCGCGACAGGCTTTCAGAAACGTATAGTCTTGGGACATCTTGTTGCCTCCTGTATATTAAATTCGGGGGCTGGGGACTGGGGGCTTGAGGCTGGCCAAACCAGCCCCTCATCCCTGACCTCCAGCACTCTTTGCTGGCTTTCTTCGATGCTTTCTTCTCCATCCACTTGCGGGTGTGGTTGGGGATGTCGTTGCAGAACATCTCCTCTTCATTGGGATCGACTTTAAGTGGCTGTCGATGGGGGTTTGGCCAAACCAGTCCCCAGACCCAAGCCCCCAGCAACTATCTTTCAGCGGCTTCCTTCTCCATCCGCTTGCGGGTGCGATTGGGGATGTAGTTGCAGAACGGCTCTTCTTCCATGTAATCGCCGTAAACCGCGTCGGCTCGGGCGCGGCAACCACCGCAGACGTTGATGAATTCGCATTCACCGCATTTGCCCTTGTACTTCTTGAAATCACGCAGGTCATTGAAAGTCTTGCTGTTGAACCAGAGTTCCTTGAACGGGATCTGCTTGACGTTGCCGACCGACGAGTGGAAATAGGAACAGGGCTTGAGGTTGCCGAAGCAATCGATCAGGCAGATCGTCTGGGCAGCGATGCAGCCTTTGCCGCCACCGGTGGAGAACGTCAGGCTGCGGCGTTTGAAATCGACACCTTCGGCCTTGGCCATCTGCGGCACGATGCGATAATAGTGCGGCGCGCAGGTCGGCCGCATCAGAATATCGTCTTCACCCTTCTCCTGCTCGTAGTGCCAGGAGAGAATTTCCTCGTAATCATCCGGCGAGATCAGTTCGTTCATGATCTCTTCGCCACGCCCGGTCGGCACGATCATGAACATGTACCAGGCTGTCGATCCGAGGCCCTTGGCCACCTTGAACGTCGCGGCAATATCGTGCTGGTTGCGCTTGGTGAACGACGAGTTGATCAGGAACTTTATGCCGTTGCGTTTGAGTGTCTCGGCGCCACGCACGACGCCTTCGAAGGCTCCGGGGCAGGCACGGAAGTTATCATGAATTTCAGCTGTCGAGCCATCGAGAGAAAGCGAGACCATCTTGATGTCGGCTTCCTTCATCTGCTGACAGATTTCGTCGGTGATCAGGGTCCCGTTGGTTGCGATGCACATGCGCAGTCCCTTACTGGTACCGTAACGGGCGATGTCAAAGATATCCTTGCGCAACAGCGGTTCACCACCTGACAGGACCATGACCGGGGTACTGACTTCGCAGATGTCGTCAATCAGTTTGTACGCCTCTTCGGTATTGAAATCGCCGACCGCGGCATCCATGTCGGACGAGCAGCGGCAGTGTACGCAGTTAAGGTTGCAGCGCTGGGTCGACTCCCAGGCAATCCACTTGGGAATGAACTCTTCCTTTTTCGCCATTGTAGCAACTCCTCAAGAAAAGAATGAGGTTCGGGGTTATCCCGAACCACATCCTGTGATACTACAACAGAACAAGCTGGCCTGACAAGGGCTATAGGGATATTTCCAAAGCCTGAACAGGTGGTTTTGTGCTGGATTAAGTTGACATAAAAAAGGCAGCCTAAAGGCTGCCTTTCAACGTTTAAGGACGCGGGAGCATCATCCGCATATGGCTTGGGGGACATCGTCATGGAAGAGCTCGTCGAAAATACCCTGGACCGTTTCAATGCGCGTGGCTTTCCAGGCATTGCTGCCGCAGAACACCAGTCCGGTTTCCATGTCGCCCCTTTGTGCACGATCAAGGGCATGGACGATACAGAAGCGTTCCTGTTCAGACTTGTAAGTACACTTACGCAGGCAACCGGTCGGACATCTTGGCGTCATCTCCAGGTCACGTTCACGTATCGCCGGGACATTGGCCACCAGCGCCCGGCCCGGCAGACCCGCCGGGCTCATGATCAGCCCGATATCTTCCTTGCTGCAGTTCAGGTATGCCTGCTTGAAGGCATCATCGGCGTCACACTCTTCGGTACAGACAAAACGGGTCCCCATCTGCACGCCGTCGGCGCCCTGAGCCATGGCATTTTCGAAATCGGCCAGGTCCCAGATGCCGCCCGCAGCAATAACCGGGACATCAAGTTTCCATGTCTCGCGAAGATAAGCCTTGACGCCGCGCACCGTCGCGTACTGATCATATTTGCCAACACCGATATTTTCCAGTTTCTCACCAAGATGGCCACCCGCAGTGTCGGGGTCTTCGACCACCACGGCGTCTGGCAGGCGACCGTAGCTTTTGTGCCATTTGCGGGTGATCAGTTCGGCGGCCTTGACCGAAGAAACAATCGGCACCAGGGCCACGTCCGGCCAGTCGGCGGTCAGCTCCGGCAGGTTCATGGGCAGGCCGGCACCACTGACGATCAGCTTGGCGCCACCTTCACAGGAAGCCTTGACCAGCTCGGCATAATCGGTGACCGCGACCATGCAGTTGGTGCCGATCACGCCATCCGGCGCAATTTCGTAGGCCTTGGCCAATTCATCCTTGAGTGCCAGAGGCTCCGCGGCAAAATAGTTGTCACCCTTGAAACGCGGAGTGTTGATGCCGATCCCCGCTGTGGCCACCAGGCCAATGCCGCCGCAGCGGGCCACGTTGCCGGCCAGGCGATGCCCCGATACACGGACAGCCATGCCGCCCTGGATCAGGGGATAGGGAACTTCATGTTTACCGATGCGCATTGAGACTCCTGGAACTTCAGATTAATCTTTGGCAATATGCCTTAAATGCTTGATTGATTTTAACAGAGAGGCCTCTGTCAATATGTAATACTTCTGTAAAATCTTCCGCATAGTGCGACCCTGACCTTCTCCTATAATCTAATCTTTCATGCAGCTTACGACTTAAGATTAAAGCTGGTTTCTCCTTGTCGACTGCTGTCGGTAATGGTAAAAATGTCGCTTATGAAGTGGTTGAAACGCATATTTAACCCGCTCATGGCGTTTATCGGCATCCAGCTGGCATGGGTCCTGGTGGTCATTGTCTGGCTGAACTGGTTCCTCGGCAATCATCGCGAGTTGCGACAGCTGGCGGAGAAGTACAGCCCTGAACTGCTGGTAGGCGGCCCGGACTGGCTGATTCTGACCGAAGGCCTGCTGCTGCTGGTTTCAATCCTGGTGGGTGTTTACGTAATCTTCCTCTACTGGAAGAAGCAGTCCGCCCTGGTCCGGGAACAACGCCATTTCATCTCCCAGGTCACCCACGAGCTGAAATCTCCGCTGGCCTCGCTGCAGCTGCATCTGGAAACCATTCGCCGCCACCAGCCGCCACCGGAAAAACTGGCGGTTTTCCTCGAAACGATGTTGAGCGATGCGACCCGATTGAACGGCCTGATTGACAACCTCCTTTCAGCCAGCCGGGTGGAGCAAAAGCACTGGCGGCTGGACCTGCAGACGATCGATTTCAGCGCCTTCATCGAAAAATATTTCCGTACCCGGCAGTTTGCCTTGCCCAAGGCCGGCAAGCTGACCATGGAGATCACCCCGGGCATCCATGCGGCCATCGACCAGGACTCGATGGAGACGGTTTTGCGCAACCTGCTGGAAAACGCGATCCTCTACTCTGACAAATCCCCGAGGATTACCGTGAGCCTTGGCATGGAAGCAAAGAAGTGCTGCCTGGCCATCGCCGACCAAGGCCGCGGCATTGAATCCTACGAGCAGAAAAAAATCTTCAACATGTTCTACCGCATCCGCCGCAAGGATGAGAACATTCGTGGCACAGGGCTCGGCTTGTTCATCGTGCACGCCATCGTCCGCCGCCATCACGGTCAGGTCAAGGTGGAAAGCCAGGGCCAGGGCCAGGGCACTACCTTCAAAATTTGTCTGCCGTTAGCACCACTGCCGGACACTGCGGAGACCTCATGAAGCCACCACGTATCCTGCTCGTCGAAGACGAAGAACATATCGCCCAGGGCCTGGTTTTCAACCTGGAACGGGAAGGCTACCATGTCACTCACGCGGAGACCGGGGCCGCCGCCATGCAGATCTTCGCCAGCGAGCAGTTCGACCTGGTCGTTCTCGACCTGATGCTGCCCGACAGCCACGGCATAGACCTTTGCCAACAGATGCGCAAGACCTCGCCGCAGCTGCCGATCCTCATTCTCACCGCTCTGGGCGAAGAGCAGAACCGGGTTAAAGGTCTGCAGGTTGGCGCCGACGACTACTTGAGCAAGCCATTCAACCTCGAAGAGTTCCTGTTGCGGATCAGCGGCATGCTGAAGCGATCGGCGTGGTATCAACCAGACTTAAGCAGGGATGAGAATTACCAGTTCGACGGCAACCGTGTCGACCTGAAGAACCTCCAGGCAGACACGGCCAACGGTGCAATCCGACTCACCGAACTCGAAGGCCGCATGCTGGAGACCTTCTTTGCCCGTGAAGGAGAAACCCTGACCCGTGCCGAGTTGCTGAGATCGGTGTGGGGCCTGGCAGAAGACACCGAAACCCGCACCCTCGACAACTTTGTGGTCAGGCTGCGCAAATATTTTGAGCAGGACCCGACCACCCCCCGGCACTTCCTGACGGTGCGGGGGCGAGGTTATCGATTTGAACGCAACCAGGGGGAATAAGATTTGCCACGAAGACCCCAAGGCTCAAAGCAAAGGCAAATACTGCGGTAAACTTATGGATAAAACCTGACGATTTAATATACTTTGTGTCTTAGTGACTTGGTGGCCGGTATGAAATAAACAGACAGGATTTATAAAGGAGATTGAAGATGAAAGCAGTATTGATGGATGAATTCGGCGGCGTGGAGGTACTCAAGATCGGCGAAGTCGACAAGCCGACCCCGAAAGAGGGCGAAGTCCTGGTCAAGGTGGTTGCCACCTCGATCAACCGCCCTGACCTGGTCCAGCGCCAGGGCAACTACCCGCCCCCTCCCGGAGACTCAGAGATCCTCGGCCTCGAAGTATCAGGGACCATCGCGGAAATCGGCCAGGGAGTATCAGGATGGAACGTTGGCGACCGGGTTATCAGCCTGGTCGGCGGCGGCGGTTACGCCGAGTACGCCGTGGCTTACGCCAGCCACCTGATGCACATCCCAGACAGCGTCAGCTTCGAAGAGGCTGCCTGCATCTGCGAATCCTACATTACCGCGTTCCTCAACGTCTTCATGATCGGCAACTTCCAGGACGGTCAGACTGCGATCTTCCACGGTGGCGGTGGCGGCGTCAACACGGCGGCGATCCAACTCAGCAAAGCGTTGACGCCGAACAGCAAGCTGATCGTCACGGCCCATCCGACCAAGCTGGACCGGGTCAGTGAGCTCGGTGCCGACATGGTCATCAACTACATTGAGAATCCGGACTTTACCGAGATCGTCAAGGAGTACACGAACAAGAAGGGTGTTGACCTGATCCTCGACCATGTCGGTGCCAAGTACCTGGGCCCGAATATGAAGTCGCTCGCCTACAAGGGCAAACTGGTGCTGATCGGGGTCATCAGCGGCATCAAGGCCGAGCTCAACCTGGCCCTGATGATGGTCAAACGCCAGCAGATCATCGGCTCGGTGCTGCGCTCCCGTCCAGTGCCGGAAAAAGCCGAGATCGTCACCGAGTTCACCCGGCGCGCCTTGCCGAAATTCGCCGATCGCACCATCGTCCCAATCATCGAAAAAGCCTTTACCATCGACGAGGTGATCGAAGCCCATCGGATGATGGAAGAGGACAAGCACTTCGGCAAGATCGTCTTGAAAATTTCTGACTGACGTGAGGCTTTAGAAACGCATGCGTACAGATTGTGCCCTGAATATTATCCTGATCGGCATGCCCGGTGCCGGCAAGAGCACGGTTGGCGTACTCTTGGCAAAACGCCTCGGGTACAACTTTATCGACACCGACCTGCTGCTGCAGACCAAACAGCGCGGTCGTCTGCAGGAGATCATCGCTCGCGAAGGAATGGAGAGATTCAAGGAGCTCGAGGCGGACAACCTCTGTGGCCTGGAAACCACTCACAGCGTAGTTGCAACAGGAGGTTCTGCGGTGTATAGTGCGCGGGCCATGGACCGCCTCAGGGCGCTGGGACAGCTCGTCTTCATCGACATCCCGCTGGAAGAATTGCTGACCAGAGTCCATGACATGGACACCCGCGGCCTGGTTATTGGCCCGGGTGAAAGCTACGAACAACTTTACCTGGAGCGCCAGCCGCTTTATAAAAACTTCGCTGAAATAACAATTTCGGGCGCCGGGATGACGGTGGAAGCCGTTGCTGCGGCAATCGAAGAACAGGTCTGCGGATAAGCAGACCGACAACCTATAACTCTGAGCTATATGTCATTCGGGAAATACTTCAATAAAGGGCAGAAGGTTTTTATCAAGCGGCTCTACAGCGATGAGGAGCCGCCTGCCGTGGATACGATCTCCGGCTATGCCATGAGCAGCCAGCCGATGCAGCTGGACCTGGCCCTGCCCTACGGCTCGGATGCCGCCGACTCCTACCCTTTCGAACCAGAGATGAAGTTCGAGGTCATGACCGACAGCAAGGGGATGGGTTTGCGCCTGACCGCATCGTTCGTCGAGAAAATCAGCAGCCAAGACATCCGACTGGAGTTTGAAGGGGACCTGGAGTTTATCTCTCGCCGGATTTACCCACGCGTTGACGTCAACGCCTGGGTGGGGCTCAAACGCAGCGAGGGCAATCTCTCGGAAATGCGCCGGCTCTGGCGCGAACACCTGGACAAGATCAAATCCGGAGTTTCCGCCGCAGAGTTCACCGAATTCAACAAATATCTGGTCAACCTTGCCGGTGGCGGAATCCGCCTGCCCATGCAGCCCCCGGTCAACATGGCTGAGCTGGCCCTGGTCTATTTGTCGATCGGAGACAAGCAAGGGATCATCTGTGGCCTTGCCGAGGTCATCTGGATCGGGGAGGAGCAGAGCAACGGCCTGCAACTGGGCGGATTGCGTTTTCTGAATCTCCTTGAAGAAGACCAGGCCCGGCTCGATGCGGTCGTCAAGGGGCTCCTCAAGCGACTGGGTTAAACCGGCGCAGAGCAGAAGAGCATGATCAGGCGATCATTCCCCTGCACCAACCCTGCTGTTCAGACTTTCCCATAACGTTTCATCCCGCCCGGCAAAGACACTGTCCTCATCCGCCGGGACAACATGCCAGCTGCCGCGCTGCATTTCGTGATTCAGTTGTCCCGGAGCCCATCCGGTATACCCGACAAACGCACGGTAGTTGATCACTTCGCCATCGAAGTCAGGCCACACATCCAGAACTCCGACTCCCGTTAAGTAGAGGCCGGTGAGGATTTCTTCGGCCGGTTCAGGGGGGTTCCTGTGCACCTTGACCAGGGCGAGCAGGGTATTCGGTTCGACCGGCCCACCGTATGAGAGAGTCCTGCCCTGCAGGTCAAGTTGTGACTCTTTCGGCAGCACAGCGTTCAGCTGCAGCCTGCTGCTTCGGTTAACGATCAGCCCTGCGGAGCCATTGGCATCATGCTGGATGAGCAGGATCACCCGGGCCTTGAACCGTGGATCGACCATCCCCTCATCGGCAACCAGGAACATCCCCTTGGCCGGGGCAAAAGCATGCAGGCTCAATGGGGTAAAAACCGTGCACAGCGTCAGAAACAAAAAGAGAACCTTCAAGGATTGCAGCGGGTAGATCATTATTGCTCCTCAATCGTATTGGGCAGCAGTACCCAGAACTTTGCGGCTTGTTTCATGCTTCCGGCCTTTGCCCCGGCGTCATCACCCATTCCCCAGAAAAAATCGCCACGAACCCGGCCCTTAATCGCACCTCCTGTATCCTGTGCGATCATCAGGCGCTGTAACGGCTGGTCGCTGTTAGGCCAGCTGGTCTCGACAAAAACCGGCACGCCAAGGGGTATATAACGCCGGTCAACGGCGAGGCTGCGCCCCGGTGTCAGGGGAACCCCGAGCGCACCGGGCGGGCTCTTTACCTCGCTGTCCAGCTCACGGAAGAAAACATAACTCGGATTCTGGTTGAGCAGGGCTTTGACCTCTATCGGATTGTTCGTCGCCCATCTGCGGATGTTCTGCATTGACATCTCGTGACGTTCCATGACGCCGCGATCAAGCAGGTACTTGCCGATCGACCTGTACGGGTGGCCGTTCTGATCTGCATAGTTGACCATGACCGACTCGCCACTATCAAGCAGGATGCGCCCTGAGCCCTGGATATGGAGGAAAAAGAGTTCAACGGGGTCGGCAACCCAGAGGAGCTCCTGGCCGGCCAGGGGCCGGTCATAGCTATCTATCCCCCCCCGATCCCAGTAAGGGATGACCCGCTGGCCGTCAAGACGGCCGCGTAACCGGTAATCACCCAGGTCTGGATAAACATCACTCAGGTCGATGGTCAGCAGGTCATCGGGACGACGATAGAGCGGGTACGGGTATTCCGATGACGCATAGCGACTGCCCCTCAGGTTCGGGACGTAATAACCGGTCATCAGACCTTCGACAGAGCCATCCGGCTGTCGGACCTGGTGCGGCACAAAATTCTGTTCAAAGAACTGTCGCACCTCATCCTCTCCAACCTGCTCCATGGCGGCTGCCTGCTGGCAGGGTGACTGCCACTCCGGGCGCCAGCGCAAAGCGCTGCAGCTCTCCAGAAAAGCGCCAAGCGCCAGGCTCGGGTCATCCTCGCGCCAGCCGGGGATCTCCTGCCAGGTGACGGGCCGCAGAATCGGGACCTCTTCTTCAGCGACAGGTTTCTCGATTACGACCGGCTCTTCAACCACTGGTGGTGGTTCGGGCGGGCGGGCACAGGAGACCAGCAATATGCAAAGCATCACAATCAGCCAACGTTGTCTGAACATTTATCCTCTCACTCTCTCAAACTATATCCTACATCAGAACATATCGACCGGATCAATATCAACCGTCAGTTGTACACCCGGCGGCAGCCCTTTTTTCAACCTGCCCAATAAAACAATATTCCGGCGCAGGGGGTCGCGCTGCTTTGCCTTAAGCAGGATCTGCATGCGGTGCCGGTTGCGCAGGCGCGCCAACAGACAAGGAGCCGGCCCGAGCACTTCGACATCATCACCTGCCCGGGCAAGTTCAATTGCCAACTGCTCTGCAGCCCCCTTCACCCTGGCTGCATCGTTACTGCTTAAAACCAGGTTGACCAGGTGACCGAAAGGCGGGTAGGCCAGGGCCTGGCGCTGTGTCAGCTCCAGTTCGGCAAAGCCGCGATAATCATGCCGGGTCACGTAATCGAGGGCAGAATTGTCCACAGCGTAAGTCTGGATCAGGACCCGCCCGGGACGATCGCCTCGCCCCGCCCGCCCGGCAACCTGGCTGAGCAGGGAGAAAACCCGTTCGGCGCTGCGAAAGTCGGGCATGTTAAGCGCCGTGTCGGCATTGAGGACCCCGACCAGTGTCACCGCCGGGAAATCATGGCCCTTGGCAATCATCTGGGTACCGATCAGGACATCAATCTCTCCAGCCGACATCTGGTCGACCAGGCAATGGTGGGCCCCCTTGCGCATTGTGGTGTCACGATCCATCCGCGCCACTCTGGCGTCGGGAAAGTTCTGCCGGATTTCCTCTTCAAGGCGCTCCGTACCCATTCCTTCGGGGAGAAGCCCAACCCCATTGCAACGATCACAACTGTCCGGAGGGGGCTGGCGGAAGTCACAGTAATGGCAGCGCAGGGAGCGCTGCACCTGAGAGTAAGTCAGGGTGATGTCGCAATTCGGGCAGCGCAGGGCGGCGCCACAGTCGTGACAGAGGAGAAACGGGGCGTACCCCCTGCGATTGAGCAGCAGCAACGCCTGTTCACCGGCCGCCAGGGTTTCCTCCAGGGCCACTCGCAGGGGTTCACTCAAAAGACTCTCTTGCCGGTGTTCAGAAAGATCGATCAGGTGCACACTGGGCAGGGGTCGATCAGCAGTACGTTCGGGCAGATTTAGGTACGTAAGGTGCTCATCAATCGCCCTCTGGTAGGTCGTCAGGGCCGGTGTCGCGCTCCCCAGAAGAACGACGGCCTGGTCACGCTGGCCGCGCATCAGGGCCAGATCACGTGCGTTGTAGCGGAAGCCCTCCGATTGTTTGTAGCTGCCGTCGTGCTCTTCATCAACGACGATCAGCCCCAGATCATCGAGGGGCGCAAAGACTGCCGAGCGAGCGCCGATCACCACATCAACATCACCCCGGGCAACCCTGCACCAGGCATCGTAACGCTCACCGTCCGACAACCCTGAGTGCAACACGGCCAGGTCGATATCAAGCTCCTGGAACCAGCTACGGAAACGGGCAACCAGTTGTGGCGTCAGGGCGATTTCAGGGACCAGGACCAGTGCCTGGCGACCATGTTCCAGGGTCTCCGCGATCGCGCGCAAATAGACTTCAGTTTTTCCGCTGCCGGTCACACCATGCAGAAGAAAAGGTTGAAACTGTTTCGATTGCAGAGCCTGAACGACGCTGTTGACAGCCTCCTGCTGGGCCGGATTCAATTCAACGGCATGATGCTCCTGCACGGCAATTTCGGCAAAAGGGTCGCGGAGTCTTTCGATTTCTTCGACCTCAAGGAAGCCAAGCTCCACAAGCCGTTGCAGTGCAGCATGAGGCGCGGTGAATTTACCGCGAAGCATGCTCAGGCTGGCAGTTTTTTCTCCCCGGATGAACCCGAGGATCTCGCGTTGGCGCCCGCCTTTAGGCTCTTCATCACCTGCAGTCGGCCGGTAAAGCCTGTCACGCAGGACCGGCGGGCTGACATCAGGTGCAGAGAGTCCGGCCGGCAGCGCCGTGCGCACGGCCTCACCCGGCGGATAATCGTAATAGCGCGCAGCACGCAGGTAGAAAGAAGCATGACGTTCGTGGAACAGCGGGTGGGGATCGATGATTTCCAGAATCTCTTTCAGGGCTGCGCCGTCCGGATCAACCCGCTTCATGACATATCCGACCACCTGCCGCCGTCCAAGAGGAACCCGCACGCGACTGCCGACCCGGAGATTCCCGGCCAGCCTTTCCGGCACGGCATAGGTGAGGGTTTTGTCAAGTGGCGCAACGACCGCGATTTCTGCAGCCTGCAAATGTTGTGCTTCAGATGTCATGAAAGGTTCGCATGCTACTCGCTAAAGGATACTGACAATCCAAAAAACTGAACTTAACGCAAAGGCGCAAAGGTAAAAAAAGACGCAAAGGGGACCTTCGTTGAGGACTATCCTTTGCGCCTTGTTTATCTGCCTGAGAATTTACCCTAAAACTTACAGCTTAAAACTTAGAGATCGAGGCTTTAAAATCCATTCAAGCCGCTTCCGGGCCCGCCACATGCGCTGCGAACTGGCGGGCAAATTCACGGCACTCCTCGAGGTTTTCTTCTGTCGGCGCAAAGCGCAAGGTCAAGCCGGGAACCGGCATCTTGAAGCGCAGGCCCTTCAGACGTTCCTCAATCAGCTTCACGGCCTCACCACTCCAGCCGAAAGAACCAAAGGCTCCGGCGATTTTCGCCTTGGGCGTGACCAGCGAGAAGAGTGACATGGCATGCCAGGCCTGCGGCGGGGCGTCACGGTTGATCGTCGCAGAACCAACCAGGATCAGGTCAGCCAGCTCGAGCTCATCCCGCAGGTCGCCATCACGCATCTCGCACATACGCATCACGACCACGTTGAACCCCTTGGCTTCGAGTTCCTCCCGTATGGTGGCTGCCATGGTGTGCGTGTTGCCGTGCGATGAAAGCGTCAGCAACAGGGCGCGGGGCTTCTGCTGCTTCGGCGGCAAAGCCGACCAGCGTCGGTAGGAGTCAACGACGGCCCGCGGATCGACACGACGGATCGGCCCGTGGGAAGGACAGATCATCTTCAATTCGAGCGCGTCGACCTTGGCCACGGCATCGCGCACCTTGTCCTTGAACGGGCGCATGATACAGTCGAAGTAGAAGTGAAAATCCTGGGAAAAGTCAGGGATTTCATCATCAAACAGTTTGCGCGCACAGTAATGCGCACCAAACGCGTCACAGGGGAAAAGGATCGCTTCCTCGACCAGATAGGTAAAGATGGTATCCGGCCAGTGCAGGTAGGGCGCCAGGATAAAGCGCAGGGTCAGACCGCCGAGGTCTATCTCTTCCCCGTCGCTGACCACGTGCGCATTGAATGGACGGTTCAGCAGCTGGCTGAGAAAATTCTGCGACGGGCGACTACAATAAACCGGTAGATCAGGACGCATCTCGAGTAACCGGCCAAGGGCTCCGGAATGGTCTGGTTCGGTGTGGCTGATCACCACCAGGTCGATCTTGTCCAGGCCGATGGCTCCTTCAATTTTATTGAGAAATTCGTCGGTAAAAGGGGCCTTGACCGTATCGATGAGTGCCGTTTTGTCTTGTCCGCGGACCACGTAAGAATTGTAGGTTGTGCCATTGTGGGTTGGAAACAGTTCGTCAAAAATCTCCAGATCGGGGTGCCGGACGCCGACCCATGAGACATTATCGGTAACTTTCTGAAATTGCTCCATAACTTGTATCGCCTTTCCTTTTCGAGATTGATCCCTATATAATCACAGAATGGTGTTCTGTCATAAGATAATACAACCGGGCTATCCTGGCAACCACGGCGCGCAAGCTTTTGGCTGGTTTTTATGAGCTTGTCCGGGCGCCGACGCAAAGGCATCAGCAGACGCCGGTTCCTTTCTCTCGGGTTTGCCGGATTGACCGGGGCTTTGCTAGCAGAGACTGCATGGTACGAGCCACAGGCACTGCAGGTGGAGCAAAGCTCCATACCGTCTCCATTGCCCGGCGGCCAGATCCGCATGGTGCAGGTCAGCGACCTGCATTTGAGCAGCTTTGACGATTATTTCAAGGAGGTAGCGAACCAGGTCACCAGGTTGGAGCCGGACCTGATTGTCCTGACCGGAGACTACCTCGAAGAGGAAAGGAATATCAGAGGTGTCCTGAATTTCCTGAAAGCGCTGCATGCTCCGCACGGGATCTATGCCGTGCAGGGGAACTGGGAATACTGGTCAAGGCTGGAAGGAGAAAACCTGCGCAGGCATTTCGCCGGTGCAGGGGTCAAACTCCTGATCAACGAACGTGCGGACCTCGAGATCAAGGGACGGGCATTGTCAATTTACGGCATGGACTACCCTTCGGCGACCGACTATCTGCACCGGCTGCAAGAGGATATCGACCCCCGGCGTTTCAACCTGCTCCTGTCGCACGTCCCGGCTTTCGCCCACGAACAGCTGAACCAACACATCAACCTGGTCTTAAGCGGGCACACCCACGGCGGTCAGATCCGCCTGCCTTACCTGCCACCCTTCTACCTGCCCCGTTATTCCGGCCGGTTCGTCGCCGGTTACTACCAGGTCAGCGAACACCAGGTCCCGCTTTATGTCAGCCGCGGTGTTGGCACCAGTGTGCTGCCGCTGAGATTCCTCTGTCGCCCTGAGATCGGGCTTTTCGAACTGGGCGGGCCCGCCTGAGAGGTCAGGCAGATGCCAGCAGTTCCTGCAATCGATTCAACTCCGCAACCAGCTGACCGAAGCCCTCGCCGGTAAGGCTCTGGGCACCATCACAAAGGGCTTTATCCGGGTCCGGGTGGACCTCGACCATGATGCCGTGAGCCCCAACCACGATTGCGGCCTTGGCCATCGGGCCGACCAGGCTGCGTCGTCCAGTCGCGTGGCTTGGATCGACCACGATCGGCAGGTGGCTCATTTCACGGATCAGGGGGACAACGCTCAGGTCAAGGGTGTTGCGAGTCGCTTTTTCGAAAGTCCGGATCCCCCTTTCGCAGAGAATAACCCGCGGGTTCCCTTCGGCCAGGATATATTCAGCTGCTGAGAGGAATTCCTCGATGGTGGCACTCATGCCGCGCTTGAGCAGAACCGGGTGCCTGAGCTTGCCTACCTCCTTGAGCAGGTCGAAGTTCTGCATGTTGCGAGCGCCAATCTGCAGCACGTCCGAGTACCTGCAGACCGTTTCAAGCTGTTCGATGCGCATGACTTCGGTAATCACCGGCAGACCTTCAGCATCACCAGCCTGACGCAGATATTTCAAGCCCTCGACACCAAGGCCCTGAAAACTGTGAGGCCCGGTCCGCGGTTTAAAGGCGCCGCCGCGTAGCATGTGCGCACCGTTTTCTTTCACCAACCGGGCAGCGGCCATCATCTGCCCTTCGCTCTCCACGGAACAGGGCCCGGCAATCAGCACCGGCGGCTGGCCGTCACCGAACTTGACGCCACCAGCCTCAACCACCGAAGATTCCGGATGAAAATCGCGGGAGACCAGTTTGTAGGGCTTGCTGACATGGATGACTTCACGCACGCCTGGAAGTTCACGAATTGTTGTATCATCGACATAGCCCTGGTTGCCGAGGACTCCGATAGCCGTTCTCAAACTCCCCGGAATCGGCTCCGCGATCAAGCCCATGGCCTCGACGGCAGCGGTGACCGCCTGGACCTGCTCGTCGGTTGCCGAGTGATGCATGACTATCAGCATGAGGATAACTCCTTAGGTAAGGTTGTTGATGCCCTGACAGCTTTAACGTTTGTCCAGCGCCAGATTACTTGGGCAACAGAATGATTTCAAGCTCTTTCCCTATTTAGCTGCTTGGCGAACAGCCCGATCTTGGTTATGCTGTAGTGACGATTTTCTCTTTGTTCCGGAGACCCAATGTTTCGCACCTGGTCCATGATTGGCTGGTTGGCCCTGATCATCGTTACATATCTGCCTTCCGGCAGTCTTGCCGAAGACACTGCTATGGCGCGGAAGCTTTTCAACTCCCAGGGCTGCAAAGCCTGCCATGCCTTCGAAGGAGATGGCGGCAGATATGCCGCCAGTTTTGAAGAGATCCGCGACCGCCTGTCATGGGCGGAGATCAGAGTGCAATTGGTCAACCAGGCAAGAACGCATGCCGATGGCAGTATGCCCGACTTCAGTCACCTCTCCGACGCAGAGATAGAGGCCCTGATTTACTTGATAAAGCCGTCGCAATAGGAGCACAACCTCTAACCAACCGACCCGATATGACCCAACGTGTAATTCCAATCCTGTCCCCCAACTTTGTCGCCGACAGCGCGTTTGAAAACCCGCCGGACTGGTCTGCCATGTTTGGCAACAGCAATCCCCTGGCTCTCGAAATCGGCTGCGGCACCGGCCACTTTGTCCTGCAACAGGCTACCAGGCAGCCGCAGACAAACTTTATTGCCATCGACATCTACAACAAGGGGTGCCTGAAGACCTGTACCAAGCTCGACGATGCGGGACTGGACAATGTCCGGGTCGTACGGGTCGAGGCTCGCTGGCTGCTAGCCAGGGGGCTGCAACCGGAAAGTCTGTCTGCTGTGTACATCAACTGCCCTGACCCGTGGCCCAAGAAAAGGCACCGGCGCCGGCGGTTGGTCAACCGCGACTTCCTCGAAACCCTTGCGCATTACCTCAAACCCGGGGCTGATCTCTACTTCAGCACCGACTTCGATGACTACGCAGAAGATGTCGCCGGACAGATTCGCGGCCTGGCCGGTTATCGCAACATGCAGACGACGGCGTGGGCAACGACTCTTCCCGGCTACCCGATATCAAAGTATATGCAGCGTTTTCTCGACAGGGGACAGGACATCTACTTTATTTACTACAAGAGGGATATGGCCGTGCCTCGCCACAACCTGCCTACACCGATGATGCAGCGCGGGTTCCGGGTCTGCTGGCAGATGGCGGAAAATGACTGAGTACCTGACTGACCAGATTCCGGGTACCGGCGGAACCCTCCGTCATGAACCTGAAGACTTCCGCGTTGAGGAAATCCCTCTTTATGAGCCTTGCGGAGAAGGAGATCATCTCTACCTGATGATCGAAAAACGGGGGTTGACCACCTATGACCTGCTCAGGGAACTGGCGATCGCCCTGGATTGCAAGGAGCGTGACCTGGGCTATGCCGGGCTCAAAGATGCCCAGGCGATTACCCGACAGACCGTTTCTGTGCCGTTACGCAAGCCTGATGACGTCAAAGGCCTGGAAATTCCTGGAGTGAAAATTCTTTCGGCGACCCTGCATCACAACAAACTGCGTCTCGGACATCTGGCCGGCAATCATTTCCGCATTCGCATTCACCAGCCGGAGCAGGGATCGCTGCAGAGGGCAACAGATGTTCTGGCCTGCCTCGAAGAATCAGGAGTCCCGAACCGCTTTGGTGAACAGCGCTATGGCTCACTGGGAAATTCACACCGCATCGGTCGGGCGATCCTTCGCCAGGACTATGAAAAAGCGATTGGCGAGATTGTCGGCGCCCCCCTGGCAATCGTGCATCCCGGCTGGCGTGAAGCCGCCGAAGCCTATCGAAGCGGGGATACGAAGACAGCAATCGAAAAATTACCCCGTCACTGTCGCCATGAACGCGAGCTGCTGACAAGGCTCAAAGACCGGAAAAGCCCAAAAAGTGCGGTGTTGGCCATGCCCCGCAAGTTACTAAGGCTCTATCTTTCAGCCTATCAGTCCAGCCTGTTCGATCGGTTGGTTGACATGCGGATGACCTCTTTGAATAAAATATGGCCAGGCGACATCGCCTATAAACATGTCAACGGGGCATGTTTTGTCGTGACCAATCAGGCAGCAGAGCAGCCGCGTGCCGACGCTTTTGAGATCAGTGCCACCGCGCCGCTCTACGGTTTCAGGACGAAACTGGCTGAAGCACAGGCCGGGCTGCTTGAGGAGAGTCTGCTCGACAAAGAAGGACTGACGCTGCAGGCGTTCCGTCTCTCCGGCGGTTTGGCCATGGAGGGAGGAAGACGTCCTCTACGGGCACCGGTTCAGGCAACTGCCTGCTCCGCTGACGGAGACGATCTGCTGCTGTCATTTTCATTGCCAAAAGGCAGTTTCGCTACCACTGTCCTCGCCGAGGTTATAAAAACACGGCAATGACACCGGCATTGGCAAAGCCTTTGCGTTAATGTATCCTGAGCAGTAACCCGCATAATCCTGTCGCTACCGCAGTGCGACACCTAACAGGAGAATAGCACCGTGCCTCATCTCAATGATCAGGAGTCGACAAACCCTGAGGATCTGCGCATCAACTTCTTCCGTCCGCGCGCTGGATTCATGCGTAAAGAAGTGACGATCATCTGGATCGCGCTTGCCGCCTGGGGAATCATGACCTTTGGCATGCCGATTCACCTGGCGTTCACGCATGACGATCCGGTCCGGACCTTGTCCGAAGTTCCTTATGTGTTCGGCATACCGGCCTACTTCTGGTACAGCGGGCAGTTTTTGATTCTCTGGTTTATTTTTCTCTGTTTTTTCTTCAACATTCTGATCGACTGGCTGAGTTCCAGTTATCGCAGACGGCGATAGGGGGGATCATGGAGTACTCGGTCAGGTACACGCCGATTTTCATGTTGGGATGCGTGCTGATTGTTTCCCTGATCGTCGGTCTCATGTCCCGACGACAGGACAAGGGAGGCTACGGCCTGCAGGTCCGTTCGATCGGTCATGCCAATATCGGGGCGGCCATCGCATCCAACTGGATGAGCGCAGCCTCTTTCCTTGGGATTGCCGGGGTCTTTTTCCTGAACGGCTATTTCGCCTTCGCCTACATCCTGGGCTGGACCGGCGGTTACGTTCTGCTCCTGGTCCTGATGGGTAGCCAGATTCGACGCTTTGGCAAATACACGGCGCCGGACTTTGTTGAGGCCCGCTACGACTCTTCGGTGGCCCGGGTCATTTCCGCAGTCATCGCGATCATCATCTCGCTGATATATTGTGTTGCCCAGTACAAGGGAATCGGGATGGTCTTTGCCTGGATGTTCGGCATCGAATACACCCAGGCGCTGATTTTCGGCATCGTCTTAACGATAGGCTACCTGGTCATTGCCGGGGCGCTGAAGGCGGCGCGCAACCCACAGATGCACTACCTGATCCTGATCTTCTCCTTTGTCATCCCGTTGATGATGGTAGCAAAAAAACTGGGCTATAACTGGCTCCTGCCGCAATTCAGTTATGGCAACGCGCTGCGGGACCTTCCCCAACAAGTTTCCACTGTTTACCTCTTTCCCTGGACTTTCGGCACACCCTACGAATGGATTGCACTCTGTTTTACCCTGATGGTAGGCACCGCCGGGCTGCCGCACGTCCTGTCACGTTTTTACACTGTGCCGAACACCCGTGACGCTCGATGGGGCGTGGTATGGGGGCTCTTTTTCATAGGTCTTCTGTACTGGAGCGCGCCGGCATTCGGTGCCTTCGCCCGCAACTGGATGGAGCGGTCCGGGGCAGTATTCGACCCGGTGGAGGCCCGGGCCATTGCGGATATCATCGTTATCAAAACCGCAGAATGGGTCGGCGTTAATGAAATCCTGGTCAGTGTACTCGCTGTGGGAGCCATCCTTGCAGCAATCAGTACCATTACGGGCCTACTGGTCACGGCTGCCGGGGCGGTTTCCTATGACATCTACTATCGTCTGGTCAATCCGAATGCCAACGAACGACACCTGCTGCTGGTCGCCAAGGGTGCGACCCTGGTCCTGGCCGTCATTGTCCTGGTGATCGCAGTCAATCCACCGGGGCTGATCGCTCAAATCACCGCAGTCGCCTTCGCCCTGGCTGGCAACACGCTTTTCCCGGTTTTCCTGCTTGGCATCTGGTGGGATCGTGCCAACAAGTATGGTGCCATTTCCGGCATGCTGGTGGGCATCACGATCACTTTCGCCCCGATCCTGTTCGGGCATATCTTCCCGACATTGCGCGCCGTACTGCCACCGACATCATCTGCCTTGATTGGGGCACCGGTCGTTATCCTGACGATGATCATCGTGTCGCGGTTGACTCCTCCTCCACCGGATCACTTACGTCGCTTCCTGGTTGAGAAAGTACACAGCCCCTGAATTTTTCAACAAAGCATGCACCGGCATTGACCAGCCACTGGCCTTGCTGTAATGTGCGAAATTTTTAAAATAACGTTTTATTGTGCGGCAGTAATTCTATAATAATGAAACTGATACTCTCCGCAGGAAGTCTTTATACCCTACCCCCGACCCAAGTCTTTGAAATGGCCCGGGATGCAGGCTTTGATGGTCTGGAAGTGATCATCAACCATGATTTCTCCGGTTCACAGGCCTTGGCCTGCCTTCAGGAACTGCAAAGTATTCACCCGGTCCTTTCGCTCCACGCACCTTTTTTTGAAATAGATGGCTGGGGCAACAAGATCGACCAGCTCAAACGCTGCGCGGAACTGGCGTTGAACGCCGGGGTGCCGCTGATCAATTTTCACCCCCCGAACTGGTTGCACTTCGAATTCAAATTCTGGCGATGGCTGAAACGAGTCAAGGATTTCCAGGCCGAGATAGGTCAGAATGGCGTCCTGATTACAATTGAGAACATGCCATGTCTGCCGCAATTCAAAATCAACCCGTACCTGTTGACCAAGATCGAGAACATGGTGCGTTTCATGGAGGAGCGCAATCTTTACCTGACCTTCGACACCGCGCACTGTGGATCCATGCACACCGACTTCCTAGGTGACTTTCACCAGTTCTACGATTCCGGCAGGATGCGCAACATCCATTTTTCCGACTACGGCAACGGTCAGGAACACCTCTTCCCAGGGCACGGGGCCCTGCCACTGACCCGCTTCCTGAATCATCTCAGGGAAACCGACTACGACCAGGCGCTGGTCCTGGAACTTGCTCCCCATGAATTTCCGGAAGAGTCTGAACTGATCCAGGAAACCCTGATCGAGCTCTACAACTATATCTGTCAGGAAACCAGGCATTCTGCTCCCCAAACCGGGGATATGGCAGGCTGAGGAGACCGGTCGGCAGACCGGTCAACGAACAATGTAAACGGAACAGTGGGCGTGCAGGGACACTTTTGTGGAGACACTGCCTAGCAGCGTACGCTTCATGCGGCCTTTTCCAGAAGATCCTATGACGATCACGTCACAGCCCTTCTCTTCGGCAAACATCATTAACTCTTCCGCGGGGTCGCCATAGAGTACAAGCGCCTCTAATTGGACCTCCGCTTCCGCAGCAGCTTTCTCAACGACGTAGAAGAGCCGGTCACGTTTTTCATGCCACCCGGGCATTTCCGTTGCCGGTTTGTCCGGGAAGAAGTCGGTAAAAGAAGGAGTCTTCATACTCGGCAGGACCAGAATCGCATAAAGCTGACTTTTGAACTTGGTGCCGGAAATCGAGGCCAGACGAACCGCTTCTTCGGCTGCCTTGTCGGACTGGGGCGATCCATCAATGGCAACAATTATCCTCTTACTGAGTGTCAGCATGTCCAATCCTCCCGAATTTCATTATCCTGAATCTACCTGCCGCCTTGCCACGTGTCAACATCACAGAAAAACGACTTATCTATTTGACTTCTATAAAACACTATTTTAGAATTGGTAAAGACAGAGAAATAAAGGTGTTTGGATAAATCTGCCAAATCAGCAATCGGGCACGAAAACGCCCATTTGCCTTGACAGTTTCATTCCGTTTCGTTAGAAATTATTGTTTGAATAAAATAATCGTTTTTTCACCAAATTACTCAAGGATCCTCAAAAAATGGCCAGGAAAGAAAAATCTGAATATATTATCCAGGCAGTTTCACATGCACTGGACCTGCTTGAGCAGTTCCATGATGAAGTCGACGAACTCGGCGTCACCGAACTCAGCAAGCGCCTCAAGCTACACAAGAACAACGTATTCCGACTTCTGGCGACCCTCGAGTCGCGAGGTTATATTGAACAGAACAAGGCCACCGAGAACTATCGCCTCGGTCTCAAGGCACTGGAGCTGGGTCAGACATTCATCAAGCAGATGGGTCTGCTGCGCCAGGCCAAGCCGATCCTCGAAAAGATGGTTGCCGAATGCAACGAAACCTGTTACGTGGCTATCTTCAAAGAAGGCCACGTGGTTTATCTTGATATGGTCGAGACTGACATGACCGTACGCGTCGTTTCACGTGTCGGCTCCCGCCTGCCTTCATACTGCACCGCTGCCGGCAAAGTTTACCTGGCCCACATGTCCGACGAGGAGATCAATGAGATACTGCCGGACAAGGAACTGAAGTCATTCACGGCAACCACGATCAAGTCGCGCGACATTCTGAAAAAAGAGCTGGAGACCGTCGCCGAAGATGGCTACGCCATCGACAATGAGGAACTCGACGTCGGGGTTCGTTGCGTCGCGGCACCGATCCGTGATTACACCCGCCGCATCGTCGGTTCAATCAGCGTCTCCGGACCGAACATGCGTCTGAGTGACGAGCGCATCAAGAGCGAACTGATCCCGCTGGTTACAAGCTCTGCCAAAGAGCTTTCGACGAGGCTTGGTTACCACAAATAAGATTTTTGATATGAGTTTGAGGCCCCTGCTTTTTTGCAGGGGCCTTTTTTGTTTGGGGACACAATACTTGGTTGCATTGTGTCCCCGTTGTGTTTTAGACGTTGCAACCTTAAAGACCAAAGACAAAACCGGCGGGTCGCGTCCCGCCAGACGCCATACTTTTGTCCGGCAACAAAAGTATGCAAAAATGCCTGCTCCTTGCGGAGGGCATCTCCTTTGCCAGTATTCTGAGGAATCCAGTAACGACGGAGCTTAATAAGCCGGCCCGTTACAGGGGGGCCTCCCTTCCTGTTTGACTTACAGGGGAAAAGCTTAAAGACATGACTACAGTTGCAACCCTCCACAAAAGAAGAGGCTCTCAAGAGCCTCGGGTCCTGCGGGGGAAGTGTTGGCTGTTGATCGATAAGAACAACCTGAATTGATGTCGCCGCCTTGACGCACCAGACATGCCCAGCGCAGCGCAGGCCCTTTTCTGCTTACTCTTTTGGGCC
The DNA here is from genome assembly GCA_963825575.1 of uncultured delta proteobacterium. Lineage (GTDB taxonomy): Bacteria > Desulfobacterota > Desulfuromonadia > Desulfuromonadales > BM103 > JAFDBW01. The sequence continues at coordinate 200,672 of CAWGUB010000006.1, read as the reverse complement.
AGCAAAAGAGTAAGGCGCGGTCGGGGGGCGCGACCCCCGGGTTCTGCTTTTCAAGGTTTTGTTATTTTAGGTACAAAAGGTGCGCGCCATACAATCGAAAAAGGCGTCACCATGAGAATTGACACGCCTTCCAGGGGTGCTATCCTTTCCCTAAGCATTTCCCCAATAAATCAGAACACTTAAGAAGTTAAAAATGTCACAGCAGACAAGCCATCTCGATTGTTCGGACACTCACCCCGCATGCCACGCCCTGCGTAGCAACTCGCGAGACCAGGGTGTCACCGACCCGGGCAATCTGCCGTTCATGCTCCGTCCGCAGCATGCAACAACAGCAGCTCTCCTGGTACATGGATTTACCGGTACCCCCTGGGAAATGCGCCCTCTCGCCGACTTTCTCGCTAAAGCAGGGATTGCCAGCCTGGCGGTCCGCCTTCCAGGGCACGGTACCACCCCGGAAGATCTTGCAGGTCGCCGTTGGCAAGAGTGGTTGCGTAGCGTTGAAGATGGTTACCAGGTTCTCAACGGGGAATTCACGTCTGTTTTCGGTATGGGGATGAGTACTGGTTGCCTGCTGTTGCTGACGTTGGCGGCGACAGAACGTTTCAGTGGACTGGTGCTTTTCTCACCCTATCTGCGCATCCTCCATAAACTTGCGCCTTGTGCCGGATGGATTCGATGGCTTCGGCCTTACTATCTTAAACCAAGCGGAGAGGAGTACCAGATCCGTTATTACAACCGCAAACCGGTTGCCGGCATTCACCAGATCAACCTGTTGGTTAAATCGCTGAAACCACGATTGAGTGAAATCAACTGCCCGGTGATGGCGTTCAACGCAGAAGACGATCGAACAGTCGATGCAAAGAGTAGTTTTGAGTTGATGCGCCTGATGAACAGCAGGGTCAAGATTCATGGAATGTACGGGCCTGATGTCCCGCATGTCATGACCCTGGAAGGAAACCCGTGCCGCGGGTCAATCTTTGCCCAGACTGCTCACTTTGTTCAGGAGACCGATAAACCAGGGCTGCGGCGGCGGGTCAGGTAATCGTAGAGCGCTGCGACCAGGGCTCGGGTATTTTCCAATGGCCCAGAGTTGTCGATAACGTAATCAGCCTTTTGAACCTTGTCCGCCTGCGGCCACTGGGCCGTTATCCGCTGCATTGCCTCGGTTTCGCTCAGCGCGTCCCGCTCGATCAGCCGCTGCAACTGAACCGCAGGGTCAACCACAACGACCAGGACCTGATCAACACGACGCTCGCCGCCGGCCTCAAAGAGCAGTGGCGCTTCATAGACAATCAAGTCATGTGGAGACTTGCTCAGCACTGCCAGGCGACATTCGGCCAAGTGGGCAATTGCCGGATGAGTGACTGCCTCAAGCTTTTTCCGGGCCTCGGGGTCGGCAAAAACCTTTTGCGCCATAATCTCACGGTCGAGACTGCCGCCGGCCGTCAGGATCTCCATACCAAAAAGATCCACCAGCTTTGCCAGGGATGGACTCCCCGGATTAACCACTTCCCTGGCAAGTTGGTCCGCACTGACCAGGAGCGCCCCACATTCAACAAAGCAGTCCGCTACGGTACTTTTCCCGGAGGCAATCCCTCCCGTAAGACCCAGAATCACGACCAATGCATCTCCTGAAAATTCGGCAGGGAGCAGCCAGAGCAGAATCTCTCAACCCTCACCTGGGCCGGCATCTTGCATAATGATATCATGTGACAGACCTTTGCCAAAGAAATACCCGTTTACATCCAGGGGGTATTACACCTTGGTGCCCGACCTGGTAAAAGGCCTGTCGGAAGACCTCTGTCTGGGCTGGTCAAAATTTTGAAAATCATTTAGAATGCTCTGAGGTTTTGCCCATAACGTTGCAGTATCAATCAGGAGTCGACAGAAACCGGACGATGCAGAACTCCAACCAGCTTTACAAACTGATTACAATCGCCCTGACCGGAGTCGTCAAACAGATCAAGGCGATCAGGTACTACCCACCAAAACACCCTGCTCTGCAGGCAACAGCACTGGAATGTCTACGTGGGTTCCAACCGATACTTGCAGAAGGCAATCACCTCTCGCTGGTGGTCCGCAAGGAGGCCTTCCTGTTTGATGATAATCCGGTCGCCAAGGGCAACCAGGTCTTGTCACAACTCTCCAGCTTCTGTTTCGCGCGCCGCATCCAGCACCTGACGTTTCTGGCCGACCTTAACAGCAACGACCTTCACCATTTCGTACACTACCTGCTGCTCGACCCGCAGATCATCCAGAAGCAGGGTGGCATCCAGGTCATCCTCGAGAGGGCCCGCCTGACAACGATTTGGGCCAATGTTCACAACCTGGAGGAAATCCTGCAACGCAAGGAAGATATCGAAGAGCTCCCGGAAGATCCGAATTTTGACCCGGGCGCGGTTCTCGAAGAGGCAGCAGAAGTCTACGAAGTGCAGGCGCAGGCAGATGCCCTTGATCTGGAATCTCTCCTGGCAAAACTGGAGCAGGAGCAAAATGATGCCAGATTTCAGCACTCCCTGCAGAAGTTGATCCCATTGCTGCGCACACAGCTGTTCGAGGAAAGCCGGCCTCTCATCCTGCGTGCTTATCTACTTCTCTGCCGGACAGCAACAGGCAAACAATCTTCCGAAGATCGAAAACAGCATGCCAGGCTCGCCCTGGGCCAACTGGCAAGCGATGAAATGACTAATTACCTGGTGGCCTATACCCTGGCCAAAGAGACCGACCAGAAGACCAGGACACTGCTGGCTCAGATTCTCGCCTACTTGGGCGACAAGGTGGCCACCCGTCTCATGCAGATCCTGTGCAGTGAAGAATCGGCCCCCAATCGCAAGGTCCTGAGTGATATCCTGGCCCGTAGTGGCACAGAGATTCTATCGACCATTCACGAATACCTGAACGACGACCGATGGTACGTCGTGCGCAACGCGGTCACAATCATGGGGGATATCCGCAGTCAGGACTCCCTGGCCGAGCTCTCCCTATTACTCCAGCACGACGACATTCGCGTCCGCCGCGAAACGATCCGGGCCCTGACCAAAATCGGCGGCAACCGTGCGATCAAGATTCTGCTGCAAACAGCCATAGCAGAGGACCAGGAGATCCGCCGGCAGGCGATCCTCTCCCTGGGGGCCCTGCGTGCAACGGCGGCCGTTCCGGTTCTGCTCGCGCTATTAAAACAGAAAGGTTGGAGCCAGCGGGAAATAGATCTCAAAAAAGACACGATCCGCGCTCTCGGAGAGATACGTGACCCCGATGCCACTCCGGAGCTGGTTAGAATCCTGAAGAAAAAACGTTGGATGCACCGCCAGCTTAACGATGAGCTGCGTGCAGCTGCGACAGCCGCGCTCGGCGACATCGCCGACGAAAGCACAATCAATGTCCTCGACAAAACAACGAATGACCGCAACCCCAAGATCGCCAGAGCTGCAGCACAGGCGCTCAAGCAGCTGGACAAGGGAAACATATGAATGTTGATGAGATAAAGAAGTTTGTTCAGGTACTGACGGCAGCCGTCAAGGGGCTACGCCTCTACGCCGTTGATCATCCGGCCACGACGAAACAGGTGGAGACCCTGCAGGACGGTCTTTTCACGATGCTTCAGCACAAGAAGATGATCAAGATGGGGCTGCTAGAAGGAACTCTCTTTGTCGAGGACCATCTCCTCATGCAGGAGTTTCAGGCAGCTACGGAGCTGGTCGAAATGCTGGAATCTCTTGAATTGGTCGGTTTTGAATTCATGGCCGGCCTCTCCGCCAACGAGATCCAGTCCCTCCTGCACCTGTTGCACTCCGGCGCCAATAAAGGCCAGGATTTCGCTGATGCCCTGGTTTCACAAGGGGTCAAGAAAATCCGTGCGGTCGCGGCAACAGATGATGACGAAGATGACGATCAGCAACCGCGCAAGGTCTACCACAAGGCCCTCAAGGTCGTCGACCAGATCTTCCAGGATGTCCGCATGGGAGAAATCCCTTCGTCGGAAGATGCCATCAACGTCGTCAAAAACATGGCCCAACTTACCATGACGGAACCTCACGCCATGCTGGCCCTCTCGATGCTCAAGGATTATGACAATTACACCTTCACCCACTCTGTCAATGTTTCGGTTCTGGCCCTCGCTATTGGTCGTGCCTGTAAACTGAATGAAGAGCAGCTCCGGACTCTGGGTCTCGGTGGCTTACTGCACGATCTGGGCAAGCTTCGCGTTGATGTCAACATCATCACCAAACCCGGAAGGCTGACCGACGCTGAATTTGATGAGATCAAGGAGCACCCGGGTTTCGGAGCCGAGATCATCAAGGAAATGGAAGGCGTGACCTCCGAGGTCATGCAGATCGTCCATGGCCACCATCTACGTTATGACCGTACCGGCTACCCGAGTGAGGCCGACAGCGCTACGGTATCACCCCTGGTCGAGATGACGGCGATTGCTGATGCCTACGATGCCATGACCACGCTGCGCTCCTACCAGAGGCCCTTCACACCGAGGAAAGCGATTGCCCGGTTAAGAGATGTCTCCGGCTCTTCACTGCATCCGGATTTTGTCATGCACTTCATCGAATCGCTCGGGCCCTACCCGGTGGGCAGCCTGGTCCGCCTCGACAGCAATGAGATCGGCCTGGTCACCAAGGTCGAGCCGCAGGATACCAGTCTGGTCGACATCAAGATCATTTACGATCCAGCCGGTGTCATGCTCGACGATCCTTACACCATACATTTGCGCCCCGATCAGCCGCGCAAGATCATCGCCGAAGTCGATCCGCAGACCAAGGGGATCGATGTGACCAACTTCTTCGATCTCGGATAGCAGAAGCAGTATCTGGATATCGGGTTTAAAAACGAGAAGACCGGAAGATGAATCTTCCGGTCTCAGTCTGGTGACAAATTTCAGGCTGACATCATGATAGAGAGGGCAACAGATGGTTAATCTGTTGCCCTTATTGCTTTATGTTTAAAACCAGACCGGCGGGTCGCGTCCCGCCCGACGCCATACTTTTGTCCGGCAACAAAAGTATGCAAAAGTGCCTTCTCCTTGCGGAGGGCATCTCCTCTGCCGGATTTCTGTGGCATCGATAGAAGACAGAGCTCAAGAAGCCGGCCCGCTACAGGGGGCCTTCCTTGCAGTGTGATTTATAAGAGGGAAGCCTAAAGATATGGCCGTGGTTGCAATCCTCCCGAGGAGGAGAGGCTCACAAGAGCCTCGTCACCTGCGGGGGAAGCGTAAACATTTAGTCGGTTAGTATAGCCTGAATTGAGGTTGCCGCCTTGACGCACCAGACATGCCCAGCGCAGCGCAGGCCCTTTTCTGCTTACTCTTTTGGGCCAGCAAAAGAGTAAGGCGCAGTCGGGGGGCGCGACCCCCGGGGTTTGCTTTTGTCTTTAAATTTATAAGTCCAATGAAAAAGGGCAACAGATTAACCATCTGTTGCCCTAAACTTCAAAGCAACACCTGTCAGGCAAAAAAAAACAAACCCCGCATGTGATCCGGGGTTTGTCAACAATCTGAGGCCGGAAGATTCATCTTCCGGCCTTTATCTTTTGATTTTTCGCGTTTCCTGCCACGCTCCTCGCACTACTAATCCTTCAGGGGCAGTTCACTCAGAGCCTTGACCGCCGCAACCCGGACCGGGGCACGGCTGTCTTTGGCCAGCCGTGTCAAGGGACCAACGCTTTCCGGAGAACCGATCGAACCGAGAGATCTGGCCGCACTGATAACCAGTTGCTCATCGTCATCTCCGAGCAGTGAGACCAGGTATGGCGCAAGCCTGACATCACTGAAATGACCGAGGGCCTCGGCGGTATGTACGCGGACTGCCGGAGAAGGATCCTTGAGATGTTTGACCAGGCTGTTGAGCGACTTCGGATGGGCTTTCACTCCGAGCACCTGGATGGCCGCGCCGCGGATATCGGGGTCAGGGTCCTTGAGCAGGTTGACAAGATGTGGAAAGACGTCTGCTGACTTGACATATTCCATGGCAAAAATCGCCTTGACCCGCTGGCCGCGCTTGTCGGAGGCAAGATCTGTGACGATTTGCGCAAGGTCCTGGAAAGACTCGAGGCGTTCAAGCGCAGCGGCCGCAGCCGTACGTACTTCCTCCTCGGAATCACTCAATAATTCAATGAGCAGATTGCGTCGTTGTTCGAGAGGCATGGCATTCCCCATCCAGTAAAATCAGCAGCAACAAACTTACCAGAAACGGCCTTGCTGCGCAAATGTGAAAAGCACAGGAATAAAAACGGGCAAAGCCTGTCGACCCTGCCCGCAACAATTACATATTTAGACTGGTAGTACCTAGAACGGAATATCGTCATCCGGATTGAATGGCGGCTCCTGGGAACCCTGCGAAGGCTCTTCAGCAGACGCTGCCGGTCGGCCGCCACCGCCTCCGCCGCCCTGCTCGCCGGCACGGCTGAGCATCTGCATCTCGTTGGCGACAATCTCGGTGATGTAACGCTTGTTGCCATCGCGATCGTCGTACGAGCGGTTCTGAATCCGCCCCTCGATATAGACCTGCTTCCCCTTGGTCAGGTATTTGCCGCAGATCTCGGCCAGCCCGGCCCAGACCACGATATTGTGCCACTCGGTCCGTTCCTGCTGCTCCCCCTGTTTGTTCTTGAAACGATCGGTTGTCGCCAGGGAGAAAGTACAGACCGCGGTTCCCGAAGGAGTGTACCGGAGTTCGGGGTCTTTACCCAGGTTACCGACCAGAATTGCCTTGTTGACTGACATGAGAACACCTCCATTACATTGGATTGAAGTGGCAGTCTATTACAATCCCCCCGGGGCTGTAAAGGCCAAGATGTCGCCGGCGACAGATTGAATGAGACGGTCTAATGGTAGTGGACTTTCCTGATCCCATTGAGCTGCAGAATTGCACGGGTCAGTTCCCGGCCGACCCGTTTCTGCTGCTGGGTGATAATCATCTGGAAAAAAATCTCATCATTGACAAGATCAACGTTTGAGCTGAGGTCAGAAACCCTCAGGCCATGCTCGTCGCAGATCTGCTGTAATTCATCATAGAGTTCCATGCGCTTCTCAGCGGTGACCGTCAGTGTCAGGTAACGGTCCTTTTTCATCAGCGGGTCGAGCTTCTTGAGGAAAACCAGGCTGGCCAGGACCAGTGCGGTAGTTATGGCTCCGAGTGTGAAGTGCCCCATACCAAAGGCCATACCCAGACTGGCCACAACCCAGAGGCTTGCGGCGGTCGTCAGACCGCGCACGGACACTCCCTCCTTGAGTATCACACCGGCGCCGAGGAAGCCGATCCCGGTAACAATCTGGGCGGCAACCCGCGATGGGTCGAAACGAACTGCGGACTCGGCGTTCAGCATGCCGTACTTGAGGTAAAAAGCTTCGGAGATAATCATCATGGCACAGGCGCCCACGGAGACCAGGATGTTGGTCCGCAGGCCAGCCGGTCGACCGTGCCTTTCCCGTTCAAGCCCGACCAGTCCGCCGGCAACAGCGGCAAGGATCAGTTTGACCAGGATGTCTATTTCGTAATTTCCGAACAACGGCGATTCGAAGAACATGACCAGATCCCACAAAATGTAAGGCCCATAGATACCACACCGTAAATTATAGCACGCAATTTTGCCAATCCCCTCGTATCTAAATGATCAGAGTCAAAACCCTAGGGCCGGAAGTCACAATGACCAGGACCGGTCAATTCTCGCGCATCTACCATAAAAGATTTTATATCTGTTGACACCAACTTTATCCGAACCCTGCAACTTAACAATTAACATAAAATCCTTGATTTCATAATAAAATCGAAACATTTCAATGCCATTATCCTGAGTATCTCAACAGAGATTGGAGAGAACGATGAACTACTTAATGATGATTTTATGGCTTTTCGTGTTAATCGCTATTGGTGTTATCAATTATCGGCAAACCGTGCGTACTGCGAGTAAGCTGGTCGAGCGATACGGTAATGGTTAGCTCACGTACCCTGGCAAACGAGTCGAAGCCGGCAGATGAGACAGCCCGGCAGGCTCAAGAGCCGGTTAAGACACCGGAGATTTCCGGGAGGGTGCTGGTTGTGGAAGACGAGGCAGAGATCCTCGAGCTTCTCGTACACTCCCTGCAAAATGCGGGATACGAAGTTTTGCAAGCCGAAGATGGTCTTACCGCCTGTCGCGCCATTGGCAGCGAAAATCCGGATCTGGTCCTGCTCGACATTATGCTTCCCGACCTTGACGGTTGGGAGGTCTGTAAACTACTCCGGCAACATCCAGACACTAGCGTCGCCGGCATCCCGGTCATCATGCTCACGGCACTGAACTCTCCGCAAGACAAGTATCGTGGGCTCGAGCTCGGTGCCGATGCCTTTCTACCCAAGCCTTATTCGATACGCGAGGTTCTTTTGCAGGCTGACAACCTGATCCGGCGCCGACGCCAGACACTTGACTTGGAAGACCGGATCAAGGTGTTGCGCAACAAGGAGCAGCAAGCTCTCGATCTACATCACCTGCTCTTTCATGAACTGCGTAACCAGTTGTTGATCCTCAACGGGTATACAGAACTGCTGCACAAGACCCGGATGTCAGCAGAGTTCCAAGCCTGCAGGGATGCCATATATCGCAGTTCCAACTATCTCCAGACCCTTGCGGAAGAAGTCCTTTTGATTCGCCAGGTCGAAGACGGTGGGGTATCGTTGCAGACCAGAGGCCTTCGACGCAGACCAGCTGATCGACGAAATTATCAGGGTGTACAAGGCCCCCGCGAAAGAGAAGTTCATGACGTTGAACCACGTCAAGGAGATCAGTCCAGGAATTCGTCAATCTGAATCGTACCGCCTTGAAAATTATTCTTTCGGCTCTGGTTGACAATGCAATCAAATACGGTCCGAGAGATCAGATCATCACCCTGGTCTGCAGTCACCAAAGAGGTCATCTGGAGTTGATTGTTAAAGACCATGGCCCCGGCATTTCCCTGGAGGATCAGCAACACATCTTCGAACCATTTTTCCGTTCCGCACAACACCAGAACAACGTCAGAGGCAGCGGCATCGGATTGCATGCGGTCAGCATATTGAGTAAGGCGATGGGTGGTGAGGTCAGTGTCGAGAGTGCGCCCGGTCACGGCAGCTCATTTCGGGTCTGTCTTTCCGCACCAGTCAGAAAAATTGATATCAGTTCCACGGACAAACAGATGAGTCGAAATCTTCGCATCAGCCTGGCTCACCGAAACCTACTTTCCCCAGGTCAACGGCGTCTCCAGAACTCTCGACCACCTGGTTCGCCATTGCTCCGAACAGGGCGACCGGGTTCAGCTTCTGCTACCGAGCTACGATCAAAATTCCGTACCGCTCCCGTCCCACGTGGAAAAACGTGAATGGCGTGTCCCTTGCCCTGCCATTTTACAAAGAGGTGGTTCTTGCCAATGGTCTACCGTCGGCATGGTTGAAAGAGCATTGAGCGACTTTTGTCCTGAACTTGGTCCATATTGCCACAGAGGGACCGCTCGGCTGGGCAACACTGCGTGCTGCAAAACGCCTGAGGCTACCGGTTGTCAGCTCCTACCATACCAACTTCTCCCCAGTACCTGCAGACCTACAATGTCCATTTTCTGGAATCGTTATGCTGGCGTTACCTGCGCTGGTTTCACAACAATACACTGGCCACCTTATGTCCATCCAATTCGACCAGACAAATGATCGAAACAAAAGGGTTCAACAACGTCGGCATCTGGAGTCGAGGCGTCGACAATTATCTTTTTAATCCCGGCAAGCGGGACTATGAAATTCGCAACTTACTTGGCGTCGGGCCTGATGACATCCTGCTTTCCTATGCCGGCCGACTCGCCAACGAGAAGAACCTCGAAATGTTGTTCGATGCATGGCAGGAACTTGCCAGTTTCGACAACTGTCACCTGCTTTTGATCGGCGACGGTCCACTGCGGACACGGCTTGAAGCAAAACAGCTGCCAAGAGTGATCTTTGCCGGCTATCGTTATGGAGAAGAGTTGGCGACCATGTATGCATCCAGCGACCTTTTCGTTTTTCCATCTCTGAGCGAAACCTTCGGCAATGTCGTCCTGGAAGCGATGGCCTCAGGGTTGCCCGTTATTGCCTATAATGTTCAGGGGCCGAAAGATATCGTCAAGGACCGGCACACTGGTCTCCTGGTTGACGAAATATCTCCGGAATCATTGGCGGACGCGGTCAGGGAGATTGTCAATCATCACAGGCTTATGACTAAGATGGGTCGACAGGCCCGAGCTTATGCCGAGAGCTGCACATGGCAGAAAATCATGGGCGGCATGCGCAATCGCTACCTTGAGTTGGCGACCAGACCTCAAGCAGAACCGGCAAGAATGGCACAGGCGAACCGTTCGGCGGCCTGATAATACCAATCACTTTTTATAAAAAAGCAACCGGACTTGAACCTATACCTTACATTCTGCCTATAGACTCGATTCAAACATCCTCCCGCATAGAGTGGTATTATGAATCGTAACGCATCACTAAAAAACCTGTCACAAATTTATGCGAGCCAGATCACGACCTATGAAGCCATGTTAATGGAACGTTTCTGTTCCTTGCGAAACTTTCCATGGGTAACGTGGCTGTTCAAAGTTGCCAGTCGTTTGGGTGACGGTCCGCTCTGGATCAGCACCGCAATATTCCTTCTGGCCTTCAATGACTATCATCTTCGTCAGGTCGCTTTCTCAGCCGCTCTGGCGGTTGCATTCGTCAGTTCTGCTTTTCATATGTGTAAAAAACCTGATCGGACGACCGCGTCCCTTTGAGACGTGGAACGCTTTGACGTGCCTGATGACACCGCCGGATAAATTTTCTTTCCCTTCCGGACACACGATGACAGCTTTTGCGGTTTGGGGGGCGCTGTTCATCGGTAGCCCTGTACTCAGCTACCTTTACCTGATCATTGCTATTCTGATTGGCTTGTCACGGGTTTTTCTTGGCCTGCATTATCCAACGGATGTGCTGGTAGGGGCTATTCTGGGCGGGGGTATTGGTCTCAGCGTCGCCAGCTACATCGTTTAAATAGCAACTCGCCGCAACACTCTCAAGTATATATTGCAATCAACCTGCTGTGAGCCTCATCTCAGCAGGTCTTTTTTTACATAATCCAACACTGCACCAGTAGATCAGCCCTCCTGAATGGTCAGGCGAACAGGCTTCAGTCACCTTTTTTCTGCAACAATCTTCAGGGCAATTCCAATACAGACAGCAGCAAATCCCCGCAACTGAGAATCCTTTTATAAGAGGGAGGCCATATTCATCGAATTGCTCATTATTTTATTTACTCATGAGGTGGAAAAAGGCAGACTCCTAACACAAATCTAACAAATACTAAACAGCCGCAAATCATCAGGACTCTTGATCTCAATTGAGAGAAAATAATCTTAAAGGATTTATGAAATGATCGAACCTTTCGCAATGGGTTATACAGCAGTTGGCGGTCTCGGGATTTTTATTCTCGGCATGAAGTACCTCTCCGACAGCCTGCAATCGCTCTCGGGCGGCCTGATCCGCAAAGCAATCTCATCTGTCACTACAAACCGTTTTCTGGCAGTCATCGTCGGCCTGGTTGTCACATGTTTTGTCCAGTCATCGTCGATCACAACCGTTATGGTCGTCGGTCTGAGCAATGCCGGGCTCATGCAGTTATCCCAGGCGATAGGGGTCATACTCGGAGCCAACATCGGCACCACTATCACGGGCTGGATTCTGGCAGTCAAAGTCGGCAAGTACGGCCTGCTGCTCATCGCCATTGGCGTCTTCCCGATGCTTTTTTCGAAAAACGACCGAATCTCGGCAACCGCCAAGGTGCTCGTCGCACTGGGTATGATTTTCTTCGGTCTGGAGATCATGAGTGATGCCTTCAAGCCTCTGCGTAAAGACGAAGGCTTCATGAACCTCATGCTTAGCCTTGATGCTCAGACTCTGCTGAGTATCCTCGGTTGCGTTGCAATCGGTTGCATGATGACCATGATTATCCAGAGCAGCTCGGCTATGCTCGGCATTACCATTGCGCTGGCTTTAACCGGCGCCATCCCGCTATACACGGCCGTTGCGCTGGTTATGGGTGAAAACATCGGCACCACCATCACTGCCCAGTTTGCCGCGATCGGCGGGAGCATTGCTGCCCGGCGAGCGGCGATGGCCCACACGGTGTTCAATGTCCTGGGAGTTCTCATCATAGTATCCATCTTCTCAACCTACGTCGATATGATCGAGACCTTTGTCCCGGGCCTTTCAAGCTTTGTCGATGACGGCGGCAATCGCCCCTATATCGCTGCCCATATCGCCATGGCGCACACCTTCTTTAATGTGACCGCCACGATCGTGATGCTGCCATTCCTCAACTACCTGGCCAGACTCGTCACTAAAATGGTCCCGGAGAAGGCAGGTGCTGAGAAAGGGGCCTTCAAGTATATCGGTGCTCCCGGTACCATGCCGGTAGCCATGGGTATCTCGATGGTTTTCGAAGAGCTCAAGCGAATGCAGATCGGTGTTCAAGAGGCCCTGGCCAACGCGGTTGACTATCTGCAGCGCGATATCAAGGGGCGCGACCGCCTCTACCGCAGGGTGAAGGAGATCGAAGCGGAAACCGATGTCATGCAACATGAAATAACAAGCTTCACCGTCACACTGATGCAATCCGGTGGCACCAGCTCGGTCCAGTCGGACAGGGCTTTAAACTATGTCCGGGCAGCCGATGAACTTGAGTCGATTGCCGACTACGCCTATTCCTTCTGTACCTACATGAAACGGCTTGATAAGCACGAACTAGACTTCAGCGCCGAAGGCTGGAAAGACCTGCGCAACTTTCACTCCGAGGTGTTCAACTTCTTCACCCTGGTCTGCCATGCCTTCAACGATGAAGATGTGAGCAGTATGCGCAAAATTTACGACGAGGCCAACCGACTCAATGATCTGGCCGACGAAGTTCGTAAAGCGCACCTTGCGCGGATGAAAGAAGGATCATGTGGTGCCCTGCCTGCGCTGACCTTCAGCGACATGGCTGTTGCCCTGCGACGCATCAAGAACCACACGGTCAACCTGCATGAAGCACTCTTTGCGGAGGACTCGGTTGCGGCTTGATCAAAAGGCAGGGATTATTTAGCTGATAAGACATAAAGGGTTCTCTTTGATTTTGAGCACTCACAAGAGACTTGACGAACCTTGCCTATTTTGAGGCAGGTACTTTTTAGGGGATTGTCCACAAAAATGGCGACAGATCGTTGCCCTGTCGCCCATACCGCTAATATATCTTAAAATCAAACACATCAACACAATATCAATCTATTCACTTTCCACTATCAACAATCGAATCGCGAGCCAGGCATTGAGTACGGCTCGAACGCAATGCCTTGCCCAGATAGATCGGACAATTATCATAGTCACAAGTTGTACAGTAACGTATCTGCTGACCATGACTTGGAGCCAGGGAACCCGTCGAAGCCAAACACATCTGCCTGTCGCAGTCATAATCGGGGCACTCTCCTGCAATTTCTATCCATCCTTCCAATGACATTGCCGATCCATTCATCATTTTCTTTCCTCACTTTAAGGTCTTTTATTTAGTGCACCTAGTTATCCATCAATCTATTAATGAATGGTCAGAGTTCTTGTTAATTTATTTTGAAAATCTTTTATATTTTCGAGTTATTTTTGCCAAAAATATCGCAAATATTAAAAGAAACAGGTATTTTAATATAATCCTAACAATCGACCGGTAGCTACTTGAGAAACATCACAATCAAGAATAGAGAAAAACATGATTAAAGAAAAAATACTGGTCATTGAAGATGAGGAAGACATCCTAGCTTTGATCCATTTCAACCTGGTCAAGGAGGGCTTCCGTGTGGAATGTGCAACCACAGGCGAAGACGGCTTTAAAAAAGCAAAGGATATTCGCCCGAGTCTTATCCTCCTCGATTTGATGCTGCCGGGGATGGATGGTCTGGATGTTTGCAAAAGACTGCGCACTGCGCCTGAGACAAAAGACTGCCCGGTCATCATGTTGACGGCCAAGGGCGAGGAGCATGACATCGTTAAAGGGCTGGAACTGGGCGCGGACGATTACGTTCCGAAGCCCTTCAGTTCGCAGGTCCTTCTTGCCAGGATTCGTGCCGTTCTCAGGCGCAGAGTAAACCCGGAGACCATGCAGGAGCAAAGGCAACCGATCGAAATTCACGAGCTTTATATCCATCCGGGGCGCAACAAGGTAGAGGTCGCCGGAGAAAGCATCGAGTTGACGTATTCCGAGTTCAAAATTCTCACCTTGCTCGCATCACGCCCGGGGTGGGTATTTAGTCGGTCACAAATTGTTGATGCCGTGCACGGTGAAGGCTATGCTGTGACGGATAGAGCCGTTGATGTGCAGATCGTCGGGTTAAGAAAAAAACTTGGCGTCTGTGGAAACTATATAGAGACGGTCCGTGGCGTCGGTTATCGATTTAAGGAATAGTTTTCTCACACCAACAACTCACAGCTTACAACCTGGTCCCCTATGGCACGCAAACGACTTGTCTGGCAGATATACCCCCCCTTCCTGTTGATCATACTGATCGCTCTGCTCGCGGTCACATGGGTCTTTTCCCGTTCCCTGGAAAAATTCTATGCCAAACAAACCCAAAGCGACCTTGAGGCGCGAGTACAGCTGGTCGTTCCCCAGGTACAAGGGTACATGGATCTCACCCTTACGAATTACCTGGATGCCCTCAGCAAGGAACTCGGTGCACAGACAGGAACCCGTCTGACGATAATCCTTACAAACGGCAAAGTTGTCGGTGACTCAGAAGAAAACCCCGGGCGCATGGATAACCACGCAAATCGCCCTGAGGTTATCAATGCCCTTAACGGGCGACTGGGTGTCGCTTCTCGATTCAGCCGCACACTGCAATTAAAGATGATGTACGTGGCCCTGCCAGTCGTTGAAAACGACCAGATTGCGGGCTGTGTTCGAGCGGCATTGCCCATCAAGGATCTGACAAAAACCCTGGAATCGGCATTTTATCCTGTCATCAACAGTGGCCTGATAATCGCCCTGGTCGCAGCGATGATAAGTCTCTGGCTATCGCGGCGGATCAGTCGACCATTAGAGGAGATGAAACGTGGTGCGGAGCGTTTTGCATGTGGTGAACTGGAGGGACGCCTGCCGATATACAGCGGTGAAGAGATGGGTGGTCTCGCCGAGGCCATGAACCAGATGGCAGCCCAGCTTGATGATCGAATCCGTACCGTAGTCAGGCAGCGCAACGAACAGGAGGCAGTCCTTGCCAGCATGATCGAGGGGGTGCTGGCGGTGAGATAACGAAGAGAGGATCCTTCGAGTCAACCAGAGTGCGGCCGACCTGTTAAACATTGACCCTGCGGTGGCAATTGGACGTCGCATCCAGGAAGTGATCAGAAAACCGGATCTGCAGAA
This sequence comes from uncultured delta proteobacterium, assembly GCA_963825575.1. Lineage (GTDB taxonomy): Bacteria > Desulfobacterota > Desulfuromonadia > Desulfuromonadales > BM103 > JAFDBW01. The sequence continues at coordinate 185,267 of CAWGUB010000006.1, read as the reverse complement.
TTTTGTTTCCCAGGCCTTGCAGAGCCAAGAGCGTATTGAAGAAGACATCACCCTCGTCATTCGTGGCAACGAGATTTTTCTGCAAGCTCACGGCACCCCTTTGCGAGATTCCAGCGGCAAAGATATTGGCGCCCTGGTTGTTTTAAACGACATGACCCGTCTGCAGCGACTGGAAAACATTCGCCGGGATTTCGTGGCCAATGTCTCCCACGAACTGAAAACTCCGATTACGGCAATTAAGGGCTCTGTAGAAACACTTCTGGGTGGTGCTGTCAATGAAGAGGAAACCGCCCAACGCTTTCTTGAGATCATTGCCCGCCAGTCGAACCGGCTTAACGCCATCATAGAAGACCTGCTGGCGCTTTCCCGAATTGAGCAGGGTGAAAAACAGGAAGGCATCGAACTGCGCAGGACCCAACTGCGCCCTGTTTTTTCGAATACCTTGCAGGCTTGTCAGATCAAGGCCCATGACAAACAGATCTCCCTGGATATGAACTGTCCGGACGAGATCGAAATCAATATCAACGCACCCTTGCTCGAACAAGCCCTGGTCAACCTGGTCGACAATGCCATCAAGTACAGCCCGGAAAAAGGTCGTGTCCATTTTTCTGCACACCGTGAAGATTCTGCTGTTGTGATCAAAGTTCAGGATTGGGGAAGCGGCATCTCCAAGGAGCACCTGCCCAGACTCTTCGAGCGGTTCTACCGGGTTGACAAGGCACGTAGTCGCAAACTTGGAGGGACAGGGTCTGGGACTGGCCATCGTTAAACATATCGTTCAATCCCACAACGGTCAGATCGCCGTGGAGAGCTCTCCCGGCAATGGCAGTACCTTTACTATTCAGCTCCCGACCAGCTAATCATTTTGACGTCTGACGTCGCTGATACCGGGAACATGCCAAGACTTCAAACCTTGAAAAGCCTCCAGTCTCATACTTCTTAACGCAGTCCTAACACCGTCCTAACAATTCTCGCCTAATTACACCAGCTAGAGAAAAACAGGGCCAATACAATTATTTTCCAAATGTAACGCTCTGTTTTTACTAACTCCTCACAAACTGCTAACAAGTTCCTAACGGACATGGGCGATGCTTTCAACAGTTTAGTAAACAGCACCTCCGGGAAGGTCCCGGCACCAGATAATCTGTCCGTTTGACAAAGGAGAAACAAACCATGAAAAACAGTATCAAGAAGATGGCTCTTTCGGCCGGTCTGAGCATTATGGCTCTTGGCCTGGTCGCCACGACAAGCCTGGCTGAACAGCTCAAGGTTGACGCCAACCTGTCCGATTACGTCAAGGTGCAGGGTGTTGCCGGCAACCTGAACAGCGTCGGCTCCGACACCCTGAACAACCTGATGACCTTCTGGGCCGAGTCGTTCCGCAAGAAGTACCCAAACGTCAACATCCAGATTGAAGGCAAGGGCTCCAGTACAGCTCCACCGGCACTGATCGAAGGGACCTCGCAGCTCGGGCCCATGTCCCGTAAGATGAAGGACAAGGAAGAACAGGCCTTCGAATCCAAGTTTGGCTTCAAGCCGACCGTCATCGGCGTGGCTCTCGACTCCCTGGCCGTCTACGTCAACAAAGACAACCCGATTGAAAAGCTCGATCTGGCTGAAGTCGACGCTGCCTTTTCCAAGACCCGCAAGGGCGGCGCTGCTGCCGACGTCTCCACCTGGGGCCAGCTTGGCCTGACGGGTGAATGGTCTAACAAACCGATCAGCCTCTACGGCCGCAACAGCGCCTCCGGCACCTACGGCTACTTCAAAGACAAGGCCCTCTTCAAGGGCGATTACAAGGACACCGTCAAGGAACAGCCTGGTTCTGCTTCAGTGGTGCTCGGCGTGACGGAAGACAAGGGTGGCCTTGGTTACTCCGGTATCGGCTACAAGACCTCCGGCGTCAAGGCGATCGCCCTGTCGAAAAAAGGTGGCGAAGCTTACGATCCGACCTATGAAAATGTGCTGAGCGGCAAATACCCCCTGGGTCGCCTGCTCTACATATATGTCGCCAAAGAGCCGAACAAACCGATGCCGAAACTGGTCAAGGAATTCCTCAAGTTCGTCCTCTCCAAGGAAGGCCAGGAAATCGTCATCAAGGACGGCTACCTCCCGCTGACGGCTGAAGTAGCTGCCAAGCAGGCTGCCCTGCTTGACTAAGGATTCTGCCGACCACAGTGGCGGCTCAATCTGACCAGGCAACAAGAGGTCCTGCCGTGAACCTTAGGGTGACGGCGGGACCTCGTTTTGTGACTAATGCTGACACGGCAGGTTTACCGGTGCAGAAAAACTGGATGTGCTTATGAATGAAAAGTTTCGCCTCCGCGCCAAACGCAACGACCGCATTGCCAAATGGGTGATTACCTTTGGAGGTATGCTGGTCATTTTCAGTGTCATCTTCATACTGGTCTTGATCGCAAGTACGACGCTACCCCTCTTCAAGGCCCCCAAAGCAGAGATTTTTGCCAAATTCACGCTACCCAAAGAACCTGCACAGGAAGTTCTGGCTCTAGGCATTGATGAATATCTGGAGACTGGTTTTTTCGTCGACCGGGACGGCGTCTTCAATTTCTTTGAAACCCAACAGGGGCTCGCAACGGACCAACTCCTGGCAACGCCCCCGGACGAGGACAGAGAGCTCCTCAGTGTCGAAAAATTCGGCCGCATGCAGTTTGGTCTCTTCTGGGACGACGGCACCTTGACTCTGGAAAGAGTCGACTTCAAGCCGTTTTTTGATGCAGAGCAAGACAATCGTCGTACTATTCTACATACCCTGAAACGTGATGCACTCTTTCCCCCGACGAGTGAGACGGCCCCGGAGGTTTCGATTGGCCGTGTCGGAGAAGAAGGGCGTAAAACCAGAATCGACCTGATGAAGAACGGCCAGATCCTTGTCCAGCAGATCGTGGTGACTGAGACCTTGTTCGGAGATGAAGAGGAAGAAACCTTCTCCGCGGTTATCGATGCTCCGGCACAGGGAATGATCACCGCTCTGGCCCTCGATAGCCAGGGCAAGGCCCTTTATGCAGGAACCGAACACGGCTACTTGATACACTGGTCGCTGAGTGAGCCAGGCGAACCCGAACTTCGCGATCAGGTCAAAGCATTTAGTGATGGACGAACTATTACAGCCCTCAACCTGGTGTTCGGGGATTATTCCGTTGCCGTAGGTGATGCTGCAGGCAACATGACAACCTGGTTTCCGGTGCGCATCGAAGAAAACAGTGCCCTCAAGGAACTAAAGCAAATCCACACCCTGGCACCCCACGCGTCCAAAGTTCTGGCAATCCAGCCATCCCTGCGCGACAAATCGTTGCTCAGCCTCAGCCAGAATGGCTTGCTGCATCTCGACCACATGACCAGCCAGCGCCATCTATTGGAGCTCGGCAACCATGTCCCCTTGACACAATACAGTTTCTCTACACGCAGTGATGGCATTATCGGCATGACCGAAGAATTCAGAGCCATCATCTGGAAACTCGACAATCCCCACCCTGAGGTCAGCTGGGGGACTCTGTTCGGAAAGGTTTGGTACGAAGGTTATGATCAGCCCGAGTTCGTTTGGCAATCTTCTTCTGCAAACGATGACTTTGAGCCGAAGCTCAGCCTGACCCCCTTGATCTACGGCACCCTCAAAGGGACCTTTTACGCCATGCTGTTTGCCGTGCCCCTGGCCCTCTTTGGCGCCATCTACACCAGCCAGTTCTGTCGACCCCGTTTGCGTGGGATCATCAAGCCAACAGTTGAAATCATGGCTGCCATTCCAACGGTTATCATCGGTTTCCTGGCAGCTCTCTGGCTGGCGCCCATCATCGAGAGATCCCTGGGTGCGGTTTTCATGTCGATCGTCTTTATCCCGGTCGGGTTGATGATCGCCATCATCATCTGGCAGGTGTTGCGTAGGAACGAAAAATACAGGGGGCTGGAGCGCGGCTATGAATTTCTTGCCATCGCTCCGGTTATTGTTTTATCCATCGCGATCGCCACAACCCTGGGCCCATTGGCCGAGAACCTGCTTTTCAACGGTGACCTGAAGCAGTGGCTCTTCGTGGAAGCCGGAACGCGCTATGATCCACGTAACTGTATTGTCATCGCTTTCGGGATGGGCTTTGCGGTGATCCCGATCATCTTCACCATCGCCGAGGATTCCCTCTCCAATGTCCCCCCGGCATTAAAAGCGGCTTCACTGGCTTGCGGAGCCAGCCGCTGGCAAACGGTCTGGCGGGTTATTCTTCCTTCAGCCAGTCCAGGGATCTTTGCCGGCAGCATGATCGGCTTCGGCCGTGCCGTCGGTGAAACGATGATCGTGCTGATGGCAACCGGCAACACAGCGATTATGGATTTGAGCATTTTCAATGGTATGCGTCCCCTCTCATCCAACATCGCGGTTGAGATTCCGGAGGCACCGCATGGCGGCACCTTATATCGCACACTATTCCTCTCGGCGGTCATCCTTTTCATAATGACTTTCGTGGTGAATACAGTCGCTGAAGTAATCCGACAGCGTCTGCGCAAGAAATACGGACGGTTCTGATATGAAGAGATACTGGCGGATAGGTGAACCCTGCGTTTGGGCTACGGGCGCGGCCCTTGCGATAACCCTGCTGATCGCAGCCACCCTGATTATCGTGGTCATGGTCAACGGCCTCGGTGTCTTCTGGCCAAGCTCGCTCGAGAAACTTGAGCTCAAGGACGGCAGCTTCGCTATGGGCGAACAGGTTCAGCGTGAAAAGGATTTTCAGGCCGAGGGTTTTCGCCGGCAATACAAGATCGGCAACCGCGAGCTGTACGGACTGGATTTTCGCTGGATCGATGAGGCGGACATCAAGTCTTCCAGCTACCCGGACGATGCCCTGGCACTGGAACGTGAAGAATATGGCAACTTTTTTGGTTTCCTGAAACAGCTTGACGTCAAGGATTTGCAGGCCGGCGACCAGGGCGAACCTGGCGAGGCTCTACTTGCCGCATTTGCTCGCGTTGCAGAGATGAAAGCGGCGGCTCACGACATGGACGAAGAGATTTCCTCGTTAAGCTACGAACTGGAAACGCTCCGGCGCAAGCTGCTCAAGGCCGAGCACCAGGGCCTGAGCGCTAAAGACCCCAGAGTCCTTGAAATGCAGCGAAACCAGGCCATTCTACAGGATGATTTCCAGCATCTGGTTGAGGAACAGAATCTCAAGTCAGCTAGTATGCGCGCGTATAAGGCAATATTTACTGACGTCAATGGCCAGGAGCGTGAAATTCCCCTGGTGGACATTGTTCAGATTTATCAACCGAACAGTATGAGCATCACTAAAAAAATAGGCTTCTACATCGGCAAGCTTGTTGAGCTGATAGTCGGCGAGCCACGGGAATCGAATACCGAGGGTGGGCTTTTCCCGGCGATCTTTGGCACCATCATGCTGATCTTTATCATGAGCCTGTTCAGCTTCCCACTCGGCGTCATCGCCGCGGTTTACCTTCGCGAATACGCCAAAGAAGGGATGATTGTCCGTCTCGTTCGAATAGCGGTCAATAACCTGGCCGGCATCCCCTCAATCGTTTACGGCATATTCGGCCTCGGCTTCTTCGTCTACGGAATCGGCAGCACAATAGACCAACTCTTCTTCCCGGAGGTTCTGCCAACCCCGACCTTTGGCACCGGCGGTATCCTCTGGGCCAGCCTGACCCTGGCATTACTGACTGTTCCGGTGGTGATCGTTTCTACCGAGGAAGCGCTGGGCGCAATCCCTCGCGAAATTCGTGAAGGCTCACTGGCCCTGGGCTCAACCAAATTCCAGACCCTGATGCGCATCTTGCTGCCGATGGCTTCACCCGGCATCATGACCGGCCTGATCCTGGCCATGGCTCGTGCCGCCGGCGAGGTTGCCCCTTTGATGATTACGGGTGTTGTCAAGCTGGCGCCGGCCTTGCCACTCGATGGCAATTTTCCGTTCCTGCATCTCGACCGCAAGTTTATGCACCTCGGGTTCCATATCTTTGATATCGGCTTCCAGTCGCCCAACGTCGAGGCAGCCAAACCGATGGTTTTTGTCACCACCCTGCTACTGGTCCTGATCGTGCTGACCATGAGCAGCATTGCTATCTATTTGCGGAACAAGATGAAGAAACGCTATACTTTCGGTACTTTTTAAAAGGATAATGACGCATGAGTAATGCAACGACACTTCAGATCGATGACCCGATCATTGAAGTGGAGAACCTTGATTTCTACTACGGCAGCAGCAAGGCCCTGCACGGCATTAATCTAAACTTTCCCCGACGCAAGGTCACAGCCCTGATCGGACCATCCGGCTGTGGCAAGTCAACTCTGCTGCGCTGTTTCAACCGCATGAACGACCTGATTGACATCAGTGAAGTACAGGGCAACATTCTGCTCAACGGTGCCGAAGTCAATTCATCTTCAATGGATGTCATCGAGTTGCGCCGCCGCGTGGGTATGGTTTTTCAGAAATCAAACCCGTTTCCGAAATCAATCTATGAGAACGTCATTTACGGTCTGCGTATCGCTGGAGTGAAGAACAAAGCCGTACTCGAGGAAACCGTCGAGCGAAGTCTTAAAGGGGCCGCTCTCTGGGACGAGGTCAAGGATCGCCTGCACACCTCTGCCCTGGGTCTTTCGGGCGGTCAGATGCAGCGACTTTGCATCGCCCGGGCAATCGCCGTCAATCCGGAAGTCATTCTGATGGATGAACCGTGCAGCGCCCTCGACCCGAAGTCGACGGCTCGTGTCGAGGAATTGATCAGCGGGTTAAGTGACGACTATACCATCATTATCGTCACCCACAATATGCAGCAAGCTGCTCGTGTTTCGGATTACACAGCCTTTCTATACGAAGGACACCTGATAGAATTCGGCTTGACCGACAAGATGTTCATGAAGCCGAAAAAAAAGCAGACGGAAGACTACATAACCGGCCGTTTCGGCTAGGGGGAGGATCATGCATTTAATTGGATACGAGTTGGACAAGCTCGAGAAGCAGCTGCTCACCTTGACTGCAGTTGTTGAAGAAAGTGTACAGCTGGCGATCAAAGCTCTTGAAGACTGCAATTACGAACTTGCCAAGAAGGTCGTCAGCAACGACGCACAAGTCAACCGCATGGAAGTTGAACTCGAAGAGGAGTGTCTGAAAATCCTTGCCCTGCATCAGCCGGTCGCCAACGACCTGCGCATGATTGTCGTCATCCTGAAGATCAACAATGATTTGGAGCGGATTGCCGACCAGGCGGTCAACATCTCGGAACGTGCCATTGCCATCTGTGAGGTAGAAAAAGTCAAAAACCGTCTAAACATTGACCAGATGGCTGACAAAGTCCTGGATATGTTGGGTAAATCCCTCGACTCCCTGGTCAATACCGACCTCGAAATGGCGCGGGCGGTCCTGACCCTTGATGATGAAGTCGACGACATTCACAGCCAGAATTACAAGGAGTTCAAGGATCACGTTCGCCAGGAACCGGAATTGGTCGACCAGCTCCTCAACTACCTGACCGTCTCCCGCCACCTTGAGCGGATTGCCGATTTGGCGACCAACATCGCCGAAGACGTGATTTACCTCAACGAGGGAGAGATCATCCGGCACACGATCGCTTAATTTCAAAAAACTTCATCCAGTAAAAAGCCCGTACTCACTGTACGGGCTTTTTCTATGTGCTATCCTTCATCTCCTTATCATCTCTTTATCGTTTCGCGACGGCCTGAAGGCCGAATTAGTTTGACAACAGGACTTGTCGGGTATAGCGATACGAATCATTTCTTCACGCTCGGCTAACGGAGATTTCACCATGAACACAATCGCCCAGAAACTGCCCTACTCTGTCGCATGGAACTGCGGTCTGATCGTGATCGGCACATTCATTCAGGCCATCGGTTACAAGGCCCTTGGCGAGGTCCAGGGGTTTGTCCCCGGCGGGCTGTTCGGCATATCGACCTTGATCCACTACCTGGCTGGCGGGTTGAACACCGGGATGATCTACATGCTCCTGAATATCCCGATGTTCATCATCGGCTACATCTACCTCTCGAAAAGGTTCCTCGGCTACAGCGCCCTGGCGATGCTATCCCTGTCACTGTTCTTCATGTTGATCGATTTCCGCATCAACATCGAAAACCAGCTTTACGCTGCCGTGACCTTCGGCGTGATCATCGGCGCCGGCGCCGGCATGGTGCTGCGCTCACTCGGATCGAATGGCGGGCTGGATGTCGCGGGTGTGATCCTCAACCAGAAATTCAATATCGGCCTGGGCAAGTTCTTTTTCTTTTTCAACTGCTGCCTGTTCAGCTTCAGTTTTTTGACTTTGGACAACGACCTGGTTATCGCATCGATGATCGCCGTGTTCATAACCTCCATGACCCTGGATTACTGCCTGTCATTGTTCAATCAGCGCAAAATGGCGCTGGTGATTTCCGAGAAGCCGAACGAGATCGCCGACCAGGTCATGCAGGACATGAAAATCGGCACAACCATGCTGCCGGGTGTCGGTGCCTACAAAAAGGTCAAGAAAACCGTCCTGCTGATCGTCGTCAACAACATCCAGCTTAAACGACTGGAAGAAATCGTCTTCACCAACGACCCTTATTCGATGTTCATCGTTGAGAACACCTTCAGCGTCCTCGGATCGACCTTTTCAAAGAGGAAAATTTATTAAGCAGGTCAGTAACCGCTACCAGATTTGACAACCAGCCAGCCGGTGTAGGCCAGAAAGCACGCCAGGAGCAGACCGCCCTCCAGGCGGTTGATCCGTCCCGGACCGCGGAAACCGTAACCGATGACGAACAGGGACAGGGTCAGGATTGCCATGACCGGAAGATCCCGGGACAGGACTTCCCCTGGCACGGCCATGGGATGGATTGCCGCGGCGATACCAACCACCGCGAGCGTGTTGAAGAGGTTCGAACCAAGCACGTTGCCCAAGGCGAGATCGTGTTCACCTTTGCGCACGGCAATCAGCGTGGAAGCCAGCTCCGGCAGCGACGTACCAACCGCAACGATGGTCAGGCCAACCACCAGGTCGCTGACCCCGAAGCTGCGCGCTATGGCTACGGCCCCCCAGACCAGGGCCCGGGAGCTGGCAACCAGTACGACCAGCCCGAGGACCAGCCGGAGAATGGCGCGGCTGAGGGGCATAGGCTCGGACGTAAACGCCTGCTCGACTTCCACGGCCAGGTTGTCTTCCCTGCGCTGCATCCCCTGCCAGATAGTCCAGCCCATGAGCCCGGCGAAAACCAGCAGCAGGAGCCCGGCGTCGGCCCGCGACAGCCAGCCATCCCAAAGTTGACAGCCGGCCAGTAGCGTGACCAGGGTCAGGATCGGCAGCTCCTTGCGCAGCACATCGGAATGCACGGCAATTGGGCTAATCAAAGCGGCCAGGCCGAGAATCAGGGCGATATTGGCAATATTCGAACCATAGGCATTGCCCAGCGCAAGCGCCGGGTTGCCCTGCATTGCAGACAGAGCGGACACCGACATCTCTGGTGCCGAGGTGCCGAAACCAACGATAACCATGCCGATCAGCAATGGCGGCATATCGAAATGGCGGGCCACTGCGGCAGAGCCGCCGACAAAACGGTCAGCGCTCCAGACCAGCAGGCCGAGACCGATAAGGATCGCAATCAATGGAAGCAGCATGCGTTGATCCTCCCCATCGTCAGACAAACCATTGAGAGTCTAACATGTTCGGGAAGAACGGCGAGCTCTCAGTTCTGCGTAGTGAAAGATTCGGTTTCGATCTCCGGTTTCAGATCGCGCATCGGATTACGCCGGTTGAGCAACCGGTTATGCAGGTAGAATAGCAGGCTGAACACGATAACGGCGGTATTGAGGTCAATCATAACCGTGACCAGGGTGGTGCCGATGATCATCAACATTTCACGATTGGTAACAAAAATCTGCTCATCGTCGTGCCGGGCGGAAAAGTCCCCGAACAGTTTGGCGCGCTTTTTTATGACCTGCTCGGCGTAAAGGCGGACCGGCTTGCTGTCGAATACATCCCAGCCGACCTTGAGCAAGACACCGACGAACACCGCCTTGGGGATCAAGGTGATCAGATCCTGAAAAAGCACCAACTCAACCAGGACAAAAATACCGACCATAACCCCGGCCAGCCTCAGAGTGGCCTTTTCCTTGAGCATCAGCACCGAACGGATTGTGGCCTGGGCACCGGGGATACCGCCAACCATGGCGACCGCTGCATTGGCGACCCCCTGGGCGCAGAGTTCCTTGTCCTGGCGAGTCGCTTCACCGCTCATCTTGTCTATGACCAGAGACGTCAGGAGCGTATCAAGGTAGCACAACAGTGCCAACTGAAGGGCCAGTGGCGCAGCCATGAGCAGAATCGGCCAGGACCAGTCTCTCGGCCACTGGGCAAGCAACATGGCGCCGAATTCGCCCAGGCTGGTCATCCTGCCGGTCAGCTGGATATGTTCGATCGGCAGGTGCAGGGCGGCAGCCATCACCGTCGCAATCACAATTGCCACCAGCGTCGCCGGCAGGTAGCGGGCTCTCGGGCCGACCACCCGGCGCATTAATGGCGACAGAGCAAAGATCATTACCAGGGTTCCGCAAGTGACAGCCAGGTTCTCCAGGAACGGCCCGGTCAAAGCACTCTTGCCACCGAACCCGAGCAGCAGCCGTAGCTGGTCGAGCCAGATCAGCACGGCAATACCGTTCATGAATCCGGAGATGACCACGTTCGGCACCAGCTTGATAAAGCGGCCCAGGCGCAACAGGCCCATGACAATCAGTACCAGCCCACATCCGACCATGGCCAGATTGACAAACTGGTCGGGAGTGAGACCGAAGGCGGTGTCCAGCCGCTCATGGGCATAGGCGACCGTGACCGCAGTGACAGCACTCATCGGCGCAGTCGGTCCGGAACACTGCACACGGGTTCCGCCAAAGAGTGATGTGATCAGGGCAATCAGCCCTGCCGAGACCATCCCGGCGAAAGCGCCCCGTCCGGAGAGCATGCCGAGGGCGGCCCCCAGGCTGAGAGCGACAAAGGAGACGGTCAGGCCGACAACCACGTTCTGCAAAAGGGTTTCGATACTGACCGGCCCACGATCAGGAGTATGAATCTCTGCGGTGTTCATCGCAAGCAGTCCTGGAACATCTTTCAGCTCCGGAAGGTATGGCAAACAGCGGCCGAAAGGCAGGCATGACAGCCGCCACAACGAAAAACAGCTGCTCCCTGATGGAGCAGCTGAGCGGGATAGTACGCCCGTCTATCACCGAATGCAAGTATCACGTTATTCGTCCGTGGTTATCTCAACCAGCGCGCCTCGCAAGCTCTCCGCAAGCAGCTTTTTTGCATCCTTCCAGCCCTGCTGGTTGGAGACAAGGTCCTGATTGACCTCCAACTCAATGCCCTGGTAGGCGCCGCTTTTGTATCGTTGCCGATAGGACGTCTGATGGCAGTCGCTACGCCCGCGGTAAGGAACGTTGAACCGCACTTTGAGCTCCGGTTTGCCGGCTGTCAATCGTGACTTCCATATATCGGCCAGAAATGCCTCGTCCGAACGATTTGTGTCATAAAGGAGGCCGATGTCGAGATCGCGAACCTTGCCGTCAAGGACGGGAGTAAAAGAATGCACGGAAAGGTGTAGCACCCTGTCCCCTGCAAGGTGCCGTTCGGCAATCCACCGGGATGTCTGCTCACGAAAGGGCTGGTAGTATTCATCAAGCAGCAAGGTCTTCTCCTGAGCGGGCAAATTCCTGCTGAACTCCGACCAGAGCGAACGATTATGCGGCGAGCGGTTATGATCAACCAGGAGCCGGGTCAGTTTCGCCTCAAACAGCGTTGCTGGCATGGTGGTGGCAAGATGCCGTGCCAACTCGGCAGCCCCCTGATCGAAGGCCCGGTGAGACCCGAGCACCTCCGGACAGCCGGTAAAAAGAACCGACCATGCTTTCGGGACATGATTGACTGCGTGTTCGCAGGTAATCAGCAGCGCCACGTCAGGCATGGTACATTCTCCCTTCCTGCAGGCAGTCGCACAGCTCGCGATACACGGCCGCCAGCCGGTCGCGGTCGGGCTCCGGGCCAAGGGCTCGGAGAATCCGCCGCGCCAATGGCCCCTCATCCAGGATCACCTGCAGAGGAGCCCAGGCCTCATCACTTCTGGCCAGGAGGCGCTCAGCAAGCGTTTGCCACAACTCGCCGACTGATAAACAGTCGACCTGGAGACCGAACATCGCCAGGTAGCGTGGATCTTTGACCAGGGCCCCGCGGCCCTCTTGCAGGACCGCAAGAAAAATCTCGGCAAGCGCCGTCTCCGACCATAACTGCTGCTCTGACCACGGCGCGCGGGTCTCGGCAATCAGTTCGCGCAGGACTTCTACCAGGAGAGTAATAATCGCCAGATCAGACAGTGGACTTTCCTGGACATCGAGCAGTCTAATCTCGATTGCGTTACGCTCGAAGCGGGCGATGGCACCGCGAGAGTTTAGCCACTCCTCTTGCAGGATCCCTTCCGGATCGTGCGGTGCAATGTCACGGTAAAGCGTTTCCAGGATCGTCTTCTGATAGGCTTCGACGGTGAAAGCGGCCTCCGGAATCACCTGGCCGGTAATCGAGGGGATCCGCGCCTGGTTGACACGGTACATCTCGATACGGTTGTCGAGCAGACCGGTCACCCGGCCATTGACCACCGGACTGGCTGCGGCGATCGCCGGCAGCAACGGCAGCACCAGGCGAATGGCCGCGTGCAGACGACCGAACTCTTCGTCGCCATCAAACGGCAGGTTCAGGTGCGCGCTCTGCAGGTTGCTCCAGCCGTGACCACGGCAACCGAAGATCCGGTCATAGGCAGCATAGATGGTGCGATCCCCATGCGGCCAGAGTCGTGTCTCCAGATCCGGGTTCATCCAGGGGTGCATCGCCCCCGGCATCAACATACCGCCATAGGCTTCGAGGAGCTGGTTTACCTGGCGGCCCTGACGGATAAATTCGTCAGCCAGCCCACCCAGGACCGGAGCCGGGCCGTTGGTCTTCAGCTCGAGGACATGCAAAACCAGCTCGTTGGACCAGCGCAAAGCACCGCGCTTGACTTCATTCGTCATTTCACCGGCAACTTCTTTGAGCACCAGGTCGGCCACGGGCAAGATGGTCAGGGTGTTGCGGTCGACGATCATGTACTCGAGTTCGACCCCGAATCCCTGGAAAAGGCCCAATCCCCCTGTGCCGCTCACAAGTGCCCCCTCTTATGTTCCACGCGCCGCTGAGATGACCTGCATGATCCTGTCGTACAGCTCATTCTTGAGATACTTGTCCTCGACACCCGCATCGATATTCGGATTGTCATTCACCTCGATAACATAGACCTTGTCACCCACCTGCTTCAGGTCGACGCCATAAAGTCCATCGCCGATCAGGTTGGCTGCCTTGATCGCCGTGCGCAGTACCTGCGCCGGCAAATGCTCTACCGGCAGGGTTTCGAAACGTCCCTCATCGGTTTTGGAACCGCCGCCATCACGCTTGAGGATCTGCCAGTGTTTACTGGCCATATAGTAACGACAGGCGTACAACGGCTGGCGATCAAAGACCCCGACCCGCCAGTCGAAGGAGGTCGGCAGGAATTCCTGGGCAATCACCAGGTCGGACTTGGCGAGCAGGCGCTCCAGGCATGTTTTCAGTTCCTCCCTGTCACCGGCTTTGACGACCCCCTGCGAGAAGGAAGAGTCAGGCTGTTTCAGCACGACCGGGAAACCTAGTTCATCGGCGATAATCTTCCGATTGTCACGGTGCACGATCAGGGTCCGCGGCGTACGCAGCTTGTGGCGCTCGAGAATCTCGGCCAAAAACACCTTGTTGGTGCATTTCAGAATCGACTCCGGGTCGTCAATCACCACCAGCCCTTCGGCGGCAGCGCGGCGCGCGAACCGGTAGGTGTGATGGTTAACGCTGGTCGTCTCGCGAATCAGCAGGGCATCGAATTCGGCGATCCTGCCGTAGTCATCACGCGTGATCCGGACCGGGGCGAATCCGGCCCGCAGAGCGGCTTTTTCGAATTTCAGCAAAGCCCTTTCATCGGAGGGGGGTTCGGCCTCGTCGGCGTTGACCAGGATCGCCAGGTCGTAACTTGGGCGTTTGCGGTTCTTCGGCCAGGTCTGTCGCCCGGAAAAATATTTACTCGCCGCTTCGAGGAGGAAATCACCATGCTCGGACGGCACGTCGCTCACGGCTACCGGAGCAATGCTCTGCAGCAGCCATTTCTTCTGGCGCAGGCTCCAGGTGAACTGGGCACGCATCAGGGGGGCCTGGAACAGGGCAAACAGCTTCACGGCCAACCGGTCATAGCGCTTGGCGAGGTTGCATCCGAAATAGATGCTCAAAGTGAAATCCTTGCTCTGCAACGGCTGCAGGCTCTTCTGGATCAATTGATCCAGTTCGTCGGAGATCGACCGGATGACGACGGAAGACTTGAGGTCCTGGATCGTCTGTACGCCTGGCTGCGGCCGATGGCCGCGTGCCGCAGCAAGCAACGAAACGTAGTAGCCGATGCTCTGATAGCGGTAGGAACGGCAGAGATTGTAGACCTTGAGATTCCTGCGGTTGATGTAACCAGAGTCGGTGAGATACTGGCGGGCTTCGACAACTTCGGCGTCGGCAATGCTGTGCGGCCAGTCGCCGGGATTATCAACGACTATAAGACTTGGCATGGGAGTTCTCCTTGTCTTTTGCAGGTTCCAGGATGATCAGGTTGCCGTCGTAAGTCAGAACACCGAGCAGGACCGAGTTGATGACCCGGTTGATCGGGCTGCGGTATGTCTGCCCTGCACCGAGAGGGTTGATTTTCAAAGGGTCTGCGATCAGCGTTTCTCGGGTCTGGCGATCATAGCCGCACAGGACCACGAAATGCCCGGACGGTTCGCCGCGCACATCGTCGTAATCGCAATTGTCGCCGAACTCGCGAGTACTGCGGTAGAGAAACGTCGCGCTCAACCCAGCGATGATCGGCCGCTGGCGTTTCAGGTAACGGCGAATCAGTGCAGGGGTCAGGTCAGCGAGTTTCAACTTGCCGCCGAGGCGGAAATATTCAAGGTAAGCACGTGTTGCGATATGAAGCCTGAGGTCGTCCTTGACCTCCAGTTGCGCTTCGAGGCGTTTGACGATATCCGGGGCGCCGGGCTGGAACCAGCTCGGATCGAACAGTTGCAGTTTAAAGGTGTAGATCGTCGCACGGTAGCCGCGCTTGAGAGCATGACAGGCAAGCCAGACTCCTAGGGTGCCGCCGCTTTCAAGCATCGACACCTCGGCAATCACCTGGTCCAGGGAGATATCATCGCCGTAATAACGGTAGACCGCGTGCAGGCAGGTCGGGCCGCAGGTCAATTCATCCGGCTGCGGGAGGATGTCGAGGGAGAGGCGAGTCTCCATATCTTGCCAGAAGTCACATTCTCGAATAGCCGGGATCGGCATGACGGTTTGTGACGCGAACCAATTATAGCAAGTCTAAAAATAACACAATCAAAATCATATAAATTGGTGACATTTACCTATTTTCTCTGTCCTGCCGCCAAATGAGATAACTGTCGCTGAATTTTCTAAAGCCGTTCCAAAATGATCGATGCAAAGCTCAGCACGAAGAAGAACCCGCACATATCAGTGACCGTGGTGAGCAAGGGGCTGGACACCAGCGCAGGGTCAAGTTTCATGCGTTTGAGCACCAACGGGATCAGGCCACCAAACGAGACGGCGACAAACGTATTCAGGGCCAGGGCTCCGCCGACGACGAGGCCCAGGAAGGGGTTGCCCTTCCAGAGCCAGGCCGCTGTGCCAAGCATCAATCCAAGGGCCAGTCCGTTCAGAAGCCCGATCCCGGCCTCTTTGGCCAATACCCGCGCCAGTTCGTTGGGCCGGACCAGTCCCAGAGAGAGCTCGCGCATGCTGACTGCCACGGCCTGGTTGCCCGAGCAGCCACTCATGTCGCTGACCATTGGCAGGAAAACCGCCAGGGCAATCACCGCGGCCAGGGTGTCCTGGTAGAAGGCGATGACGCTTGCGGCGATGATGTTCAGCACGATGTTCAGCGAAAGCCATGAGAGCCGGCGACCGGACCTCTGCAGCAACGGCATGGAGCGGAACTCCTCGCCGCCAACGATCCCTGAAAAGCCAAGAAACTGGTGAACGCTGCGCTTGCGCCGGGCCTCCTCGACCGCCTCAGGGAGGACGACACCGACCAGCCGGTTCTCTGCGTCCACCACCGGCACACCGAACAGGTCGTGCTCCTCGAAAAAATTTCGCAGGTCCTCAAGCGTGGCATCGACCGTGACCTGCAGTGGCGGGCTGATCATCACCTGCTGCAATAAAGAGGCATGGTTCAGAAACAGCAGGTCGTGCATGCGTAGCACACCACAGAGGCCTCCTGACTGGTCGGTCACATAAAGGTACTGGACATGGTAATCGACATACTCCTGGCGATTTGCCTGTAAATCAACGTGGACATCATGAATCTTCTGGTCAACCAGGTAATCGAGGTATTCTGAAACCATCAGTCCGCCGGCTGTGTCAGGCGGATATTCGAGAAATTGCCGTGCTTCTTCGGCTTCGTCGGGAGCCATCTCATCAATGATTGCCTGGGCGTCTTCGTCATCAAGTTCGCCCAGCAGGTCAGCGACGTGGTCGCTGTCCAGCTCACCGAGGATGGCAGCAGCCTGCTCGGGAGTCAGTTCTTCGATCAGATCGGCGGCCTGGGTGTCGGAGATATCTTCAATGACTTCGGCCGCATCGACCGGATTCAGCATGGAGAAAAGTCGGCCCTGGTCTTCCATGCGCAGGCGCGAGATGGCCAGCGCCGTATCCATCGGGTTGATGCTGTTGAGAAAATCAAGCAGGCGAGCACTGTCCCCGGCTTCAACCAGTTCCAACAGCCTTTCCCAGGGTTTCTTTAACAGGTCAACTTCGGTCATCTCGAATCCTCCAAGGTGAGCAAGGCCGGTTTGAAATCGGCTGGTATTGAGAGTCATCCCAATACCGTCGGGCAAGGACAAAATTCAGGGGATCAGAAAAGATCAGTCAGCACAGCTCATGCAGAGTGCCGCATAAATCCGCGCTGCCGCTTCGACTTCCGCGAGCGAGGTCTGCTCATCGGCAGTGTGGGCGGTTTCCAGCGAGCCCGGGCCGAGAATCATCGGCCGGCAGCCGGCACCGAAAAACAGGTTACCGTCCGAATGGGAACGGAATGGACTGAATCGCAGCGGCAGGTTGAGTTGCGTGTAGACGTCTTCAAGGATTCCGGAGAAGCTGCCGAACTCATCAAGGGCATAACCCTGTGAGGAGAAGTCAAAGGAGAGTGAGAGATTCAACCCCTTGATCAGGGCCTCGGCCTTTGCGACGCATGCGCGGATCGCCTCCTGGACAGATTCCGGACTCATCCCCGGCGGCAGGTGCAGGTCGATGTAGGTTTCACACTGGTCGGGGACCACAAAACCGGCACGTGACGAGCTCATCTCCCGGATCGAATAGACGACCTGCGTGCTCTCCCGGTCGAACAACGGCTCTTTGCCGAGCAACAGCAGGAAACGCAGCATCGACTCCACTGCATTATGCCCGAGTTCGGGCAGCGATGAATGAATGCGGCGCCCTTGCGTGGTCAAGGCCACTTCGAGATAACCGTAATGGCTCAGGCATGGCGACAATGAGGTCGGCTCACCGATCACCACCCACGGCGGTTGGTTCTCTTCAAGGAATTTGGCGCTGCCGTCACCATTCTCCTCTTCGCCGACAACGAACAGCAGCCCGACTGGAGGACGCTGGTCCTCCGGCAGGGCAGCGAGGGCCAGCCAGGCCTCGAGCATTGCTGCACAGCCGCCCTTCATGTCTGCGGCACCGAGGCCACGCACGACTCCCCATTCTTCTTCGGCACAATACTCTTCCAGGTTCCAGGCCGGAACAGTATCGACATGCCCGACCATGATCAGCCTCGGGGTGCCCGCCCCCAGGGTGGCAAACAGGTTGTAGCGTTCATCCTCGACAACCTGTCGGGTCACTGCGAGGCCGGCAGCCTCGAGCCGGGCCTGGATGTAGAGCTGGATATCCTCTTCCTTCCCCGAAGGGGAGTAGATGTCGACCATTTCTATCAGGGTCTGCCGTACACGTTCACCATCGATGGCATCCCAGATCCTTTTCAGAAGACCCTGGTTCATGATTTGCGTGGTGCCCTTCTCCTGGTCTTTTTGGCCAGGTTGAGAGTCATGTAAACATGCTTCTGGACATTGCCGAAACCGTGCTTTTCGAAAAAACGGATGCCTGCTTGATTGTCCGCATCGGTATCGATAATGACCATGCGTACGCCCTGTTCCATCATGCGTTTTTTTATTTCGTTGAACAGGCCGTCGCCGACACCCTTTTTCTGCAACCCGGGGCGCACGCCGATCCAGACCAGGTAGCCGTACTTCCAGGCGGAGTTGCTCTTGTCTACGGTCGTGCCCAACGCAAAACCGACGATCTCTCCTTCAAGCTCCGCCACCAGGCAGAGTTCACTGTCGGAGTTGTACATCGTGGTGATCTCGTACTCATCCCAGGTGCGATACATGCTGGGCGAATAATCGGAGGTAAAAAGCTGCTCGCCAAGGTGGAAAACCTCGGCGAAGTCGTCGATCGTTATTTCCCTGATGTAGAGGGTGTCATCCGTTTCAATCTGCTTCCTGTCCATGATCTTTTGTTTGTCCCCTTAAACAGTTTTATTCGCAACTTCTAGCTGTACATGATTGCACGTTTCCACAAATTGTAAATCAAATTCTTGAGCAGGCTGACCTGGGTTTCATCTCTGCCCGGGCTGATTGCTCGGGGAAGAATAGCCCAGTACAGCAGAGGCGATTTCCCTTTAATTCAGTGACACATTTCACTATGATATCGCACTTTTTGCACCAGACTGATAAACTGTTGAAAACACAGCTCTGAGGCGCAAGCATAACCGTTAAAGTACGATATAGTTAACTGGATTGGACAACGGACAAGAGATGAAGAACCTGACTATCGGCTGGCGTGAATGGCTGGCACTGCCAGAGTTGCAAATCCCTGCGATCAAAGCGAAGGTTGACACCGGCGCACGAACCTCTGCGCTGCATGCCTTTTTTGTCGAACCGTTTATAAAAGACGGCGCGCAGATGGTGCGCTTCGGCGTGCACCCGCTGCAGAAACGCCTCGACCTGGAGATTATTTGCGAGGCACCGGTCAGTGACTATCGCTCAGTGAGTGACTCGGGTGGCCATCGGGAGATGCGTTATGTGATAAAAACAGACGTTGTGCTCGGCGATCAAAAAAAACGAATAGAGATAACGCTGACCAACCGCGACAACATGAAATTCCGCATGTTACTCGGTCGCACGGCGATGTCGGGGATGTCCGTGTTTCCTGACAAGGCTTACCTGACTGGTCGTCTTAAACATAAATACTATCGGAAGAAAGGTCCTTCGTGAAGATTGCCATTATTTCCAGAAACCCCAAGCTTTACTCGCCCAGCCGCATGATCGAGGAAGCAGAAGCTAAGGGACATGAAGTCCGCGTGATCGACCCGCTGCTCTGTTACATGACGATTGCCAGCCAGCGCCCGACGATCCACTACAAGGGGGAAGAGTTGACTGGTTTTCAGGCGATCATCCCGAGAATCGGTGCCTCAATCACCTTTTATGGCACGGCGGTTGTCCGCCAGTTCGAGATGATGAATGTTTATAGCGTCAATGAATCAGTTGCGATCAGCCGTTCCCGCGACAAGCTGCGTAGCCTGCAGCTACTGGCCCGCAAAGGAATCGGCCTGCCGGTTACCGGTTTCGCACATTCGACAAAGTATACCAATGACCTGATTGAACTGGCTGGAGGCGCTCCGCTGGTGATCAAGCTTCTCGAAGGGACCCAGGGAATCGGCGTGGTGCTGGCCGAAACCGACAAGGCCTCCGAAAGCGTTATCGAGGCATTCAGGGGATTGAAACAGAACATCCTGGTCCAGGAATTCATCAAGGAAGCCGGCGGCTCTGACATACGTTGTTTAGTGATCGGTGACAAGGTGGTTGCGGCGATGAAGCGCCAGGGCGGCGAGGGAGAGTTCCGCTCCAACCTGCACCGCGGTGGCAAAGCTTCGATCGTGAGACTGACTCCGGAAGAGCGTTTGACCGCGGTCCGCGCAGCCAAGATTATGGGCTTGAACGTAGCCGGGGTTGACCTGCTACGATCCAATCATGGACCGGTGATCATGGAAGTCAATTCTTCTCCTGGCCTGAAAGGAATAGAGAATGCGACGGAGAAGAACGTAGCCGGCATGATCATCGATTTCATCGAAAAACAGGCCAAACCAGGAAGGAACAAGACCAGGGGGCAAGGATGAAAAAACAGCCCTCTTTTACACTTAACGGGGTCGTGGTTGCGGCCGGAGAACGGGCCACCATCGACCTGCCGATGGCCCGGCTCTACACGCATTCGAAAATGGGCCTGCCGGTGCACGTGGTCCACGGCAAACAGGCCGGCCCGACCCTGTTTGTGAGCGCCGCAATCCATGGTGACGAAATCAACGGCGTCGAGATTATCCGGCGCCTGTTGCGCAACCGGAGCATCAACCGGATCAAGGGCACCTTGCTCGCGATCCCGGTGGTCAACCCGTACGGCTTTATCCAGCACTCGCGCTATCTGCCGGACCGGCGCGACCTGAACCGGTCCTTTCCCGGGTCACCGAAGGGCTCACTCGCCAGCCGGATCGCGCACCTGTTCATGCAGGAGATCGTCTGTCGCTGCACGCACGGCATCGACATCCACACCGGCTCAAATTACCGCAGCAACCTGCCGCAGATTCGTACTGACCTGGAAGATCAAGAGAACCTGCGCCTGGCCAATGCTTTCGGCACACCGATGATCATCCACTCCGGGATCAGGGACGGCTCTCTGCGCGAAGCGGTAGCCGAACAGGGGATTCCCGTGCTTCTGTACGAGGCCGGCGAAGCCTTGTACTTCAACGAAGTGGCGATTCGTTCCGGGGTCCGTGGCATCATCAACGTCATGCGGGCAATCGGCATGCTGCCCAGAAGCCGGAAGGCCAAGGGCCAGGAGCCGATTGTCTCTGACAAAACCAGCTGGGTCCGGGCTCCCAGGAGTGGAGTCTTTTTTAAGAAGGCGACACTCGGCAGCCTGGTCCACAAAGGGGACGCTCTCGGCATCATTAACGACCCGCTGGGGGATGAAAGCGAGCCGGTTCAGGCACCCTTTACCGGCGTGATTATCGGCCAGCTGACTTTGCCGCTGGTACACGAAGGCGACGCCCTGGTCCACCTGGCCAAAGTGGCCGACCCGGATGAAGCAGGGGTCGCCCTCGACGATTATGCTTCAACGCTGACCGAGGAAGACTTCGGACTGGAGCGTTGACGACCACCTGTGCCGGCATAGGCACCTGGCTCACAGGAGTTCAAGAGTTATGGCCAAAAAAAAATTATTGAACCTTGACTTTTTGAAGATGCCTATCACGACCGAACTCTTCGGCATCAAGGCAAAAGAAGTCGGCCTGCCGCCCGGCTCGCTGATTTATGTCGGCAAGCAGAAAATAGAAAAGCCGGTCATCAGCCTGACCGACTACGACCAGGAGCGTCTCGACACCCGCACGGACATCACCATAGAGGATGCCACGGCGTTCAAAGAGACCGACACAGTCAGCTGGATTAACCTGAGCGGCATCCACGACATCAGCCTGATCGAACGATTCGGCCAACGGTTCGGTATTCACCCTCTGGCCCTCGAGGACATCCTCAACACCCAGCACCGGCCGAAGGTCGAAGAGATGGAAGGCTACAGCCTGATCATCCTGAAGATGCTTTTTTTCGACGATGCAACCCAGAGCATCGACGCAGAGCAGATCAGCCTGATTCTCGGGCCCCGCTATGTCCTGACCTTCCAGGAGAAAGAGGGCGATGTGTTCGACGGTGTGCGCGATCGTTTGCAGCGCAGCAACGGTCGAATCCGCCAGCGCGACTCAGATTACCTGGCATACGCCCTGATCGATTCGATCGTCGACAGTTATTTTCACATCCTGGAAAAAGTCGGCGACAACCTCGCCCAGCTGGAAGAAGACCTGCTCAACAACCCGGAACAGTCGACCCTGGGCAGGATTCATCACTACAAACGCCAGCTCATGATTCTGCGCAAATCGGTGTGGCCGCTGCGCGAAGTGATCAGCGAACTTTACAAAGAAGAGTCTCCGCTGATCAGGGAGGACACCCAGGTTTTCCTGCGCGACCTCTATGATCACACGATTCAGGTCCTGGACACCGTGGAGATTTTCCGTGATACCGTGTCGGGCCTGCAGGACCTCTACATGTCCGCCGTCGGCAACCGCATGAACGAGATCATGAAGGTGCTGACGATCATGGCGTCGATCTTCATTCCTCTGACCTTTATCGCCGGGATCTACGGCATGAACTTCGAGTATATCCCGGAACTCAAGTGGCGTTGGGGCTACTTTGCCATCTGGGGGGTGATGATCTCCTGCATCATGGGTATGCTGATCTATTTCAAGAGGAAAAAGTGGTTATGAGTCCTCAGCAGCACCCCCTATTCGCCTGTGCAATCAGACTCGCTGTCTGCCTGTGCTTTTTGGCCTGGATTCCCAACGGCACCCCATCCGGTGCTGAAGAGCCCCCAGCAACAACCGAGACGACCTTTCCAGGTCTCAATGAAGTCATCCCTCAGTCAAACGAGGTCACCGCCCGGCTGACTGCGGCAAACGCAGTCATAGCCCAGGCCGATTCCCTGGAGGATGTCCACCAGCAACTGGCCGACCTGGCCGGCAAGCTCAAGACGATGGAAGAGCAGTTCACCAACTGGGAGGATGCCGTCAACTGGCCACTCAACCGCCTGATGACGGCCGAAGTGCGCTATTCTCAGATCGACGAGGAACAGAAACAGCAACTCGAAGTCCTGGCCAAGCTTTTCAAGGCCCTCGAAGAACTTCGAACAACCTGGGCAAAGGAAAAAGATTTCTGGCAGGAATGGCATACGGCCCTGCGCAAATCCGGAGTCAAAATTCCGGTAGAGATCTTCACGAAAACCCGGCAGAGCATCGAGGAGCTTCTGCAGCGGATAGCTGAGGCCTCGGCGAAGCTGATCAAACAGCAGGAGGAATTTTCCTCGGAACAGGAGATTCTTGCCAACCGACTTCTTCTCATTGAGGAGACACTCAGCCAGTTACGAAAAGAAACCTTCCGACGCAACGCCTATTCGTTGTTCAGTCTCGACTTCTACCGTCAACTGACCCCGGAACTGTTTGCAGAATATCGTGAGAATTTCATCTCGACGATCAGACTTCCCGATGGATTCTGGCACCGTCACGGCTGGGTCATCATACTTCAGTTGATCTCCACCGTCATTCTGGCAAGCCTGCTGTCGCTACGCAGGAAAAGATCCAAACCGATTTCCGCCGACTGGCGATTTCTTTTCAAACACCCGTTTTCCGGGGCAATCTTCATCACCCTGGCGGCAACCAGCACCCTCTACGAAAACATCCCCCCCGCCTGGGGTTGGCTGATGCTGACGATTGCGACGATCGCCGGCACCACTCTGGTGGCAGCAATGGCGGAGAACAAGCGCCGCAGAAGACTGATCAGAGTATTGGCGATCGTCTACCTGTTATCGGAAGCCCTCAAAATCAGCGGCCTGCCGACGCCGGCTTACCAGCTTTACGAAGTCATCCTCTGTGCCGTTGCCGTCCCAACCTGCCTGCTGTTCATTCGCCTCAGGCGACGCGAGGAGCCGGATCGATTCGGGCCCTACATGGTCTCGCTCTACCTGATCTGCCTGGTCTCTCTGGTTGGGCTGGTTACGGCGTTGCTCGGTTTCGCCACGCTCTCGATTCACCTGATTGATGCCGTCCTCGGGACGATCATCATTGTCTTCATGGTCAGGATGGCAGTCCACCTGGCCGATGGTGGCATCACCGAGTTTTTGCGTCAGAACTGGGTCAGGGATCGCCAGCTCGTCATGAAGCTTGGGATCAGCACGGCCGGGCGCCTGAAAACCCTTGCCCGAATTTTCATCCTGGTTAATGCCGTCCTCTATATATTGGTGGTGTGGGGCGTCTACAGTGATGTGGACGTGGCCGTGACGACACTTTTGAGCTACGAATACACGATTGGCGAATTCAGCATTTCGGTTTATATGGTGGCCATAGTTGTGCTGGTTCTCTACCTGACCAACCTGTTGTCATGGGTGTTGCAGGCACTCGCCGACGCCCATTACCTGACACCGCGCAAGACCGACTTCGGTGTTAAGGCCGCATTGAAGAGATTGCTGCATTATATCATTTTCACCATAGGCTTTTTCGTCGCTGTCAGTATGGCCGGCCTCGATCTGCAGAAGTTCACTATTATCGCCGGCGCTCTCGGTGTCGGCATCGGTTTCGGTCTGCAGAACATCGTCAACAATTTCGTCAGCGGCTTGATCTTGTTGTTCGAACGCCCGGTCAAGGTGGGAGACACCATTAATATCGATGATCAGTGGGGGACTATCACCAGGATCGGCATGCGATCGACCGTCTTTGAAACCCTCGACCGCTCCGAAATCATCGTCCCCAACTCGGATTTGATCTCACAAAAAGTCACCAACTGGACCTTTACGAATAACATTTCTCGCATCGTCCTGGCGGTCGGCGTCGCCTATGGCAGCCCTCTCGACAAAGTTTTGGAGATCCTACTGCAGACGGCACAGGAACATCCCGATATTCTCAAGGACCCCGAGCCCTCGGCAATCTTTACCGGCTTCGGCAACAGTTCCATCGACTTCGAACTGCGGGTCTGGATTGCCGATATCGGCAAGCGGCTCAAGATCAAAAGCGAACTGGGGCAAGCCGTTGACCGGTACTTCCGCGAAGAAGGAATCACCATCCCCTTCCCGCAACAGGACTTGCATTTGAAAAGCATAGACGGTAAATTACAGCCTCTGTTCGGAGCAAAACCGCCGCAAGCCCAGACCGAACCCGAAGGAACTCCTGAATGAATATTGCTGAACAATTCCTCGACGCTTGTCGTATGGGCATCCTCACCCATCTGTAGGCTCAGCCAAGTCATCTCCTGCAAGAAGGCTGTACTATCCATGGCTTGACCCGCACGACACACCATGCTTTACTTTATTATTTTCAGTAGCTAAGGACCAACCATGACAAACCATATTGGCAGGCCGCCTGCACAGGGCCTTTACGATCCAGCCAACGAACACGACAACTGCGGTGTCGGCTTTATCGCCAACATCAAAGGTCGCAAGAGTCATAGTATTGTCAAACGTGGCATCGAAATCCTCTGCAACCTGACGCATCGCGGTGCCGTGGGTGCTGACCCGTTAGATGGTGATGGTGCAGGCCTGATGATCCAGATGCCTGATGCCTACTACCGCACGATTTGTGACTTCGAGTTGCCTGCGCCAGGCGAATACGGCGCCGGCATCGTGTTTCTGCCCCAGGATCATGCCTGCCGTGAGGCGTGCATCGCGGTTCTCGATCGGGAACTGGTTCGCGTCGGTTGCAGCATGCTCGGTTGGCGAGAGATTAACACTGATAGCAGCACCATCGGCCGCAACGCCCGTTCCGTTGAACCGCGGGTCATGCAGATATTTGTCGGCCAGGGCGAAGTCGAGACCGACAGGTTAGACCTGATGCTCTACCTGGCCCGCAAACGCGCC
Source organism: uncultured delta proteobacterium (assembly GCA_963825575.1). Lineage (GTDB taxonomy): Bacteria > Desulfobacterota > Desulfuromonadia > Desulfuromonadales > BM103 > JAFDBW01. The sequence continues at coordinate 159,620 of CAWGUB010000006.1, read as the reverse complement.
GAAAATGCGATCCGCAACGAGAACCTTGCCGGCAATGAGATGTTCTATGTCTGTTCGCTCTCCAGCCGCACCATCCTTTACAAGGGAATGCTGCTCTCCGAACAACTGAATACCTTTTACCCGGAACTGGACGATGAGCGGCTGGTCAGCGCCATAGCCTTTGTTCACCAGCGCTACAGTACCAACACCTTCCCGACCTGGGATCTGGCCCAACCTTTCCGCTACATCGCCCACAATGGCGAGATCAATACCCTGCGCGGCAACATTAACCGGATGCGCGCCCGGACCGCGCTGTTCGCACACCTCGACCTGGCTGATGCGATCACCGACCTGGACCCGGTGATCATCGAAGGCAGCTCTGACACCGCCTGTCTCGATAACGCCCTCGAAATGCTGGTGGTTACCGGTCGGAGTCTGGCTCACTCGCTGGCGATGATGGTCCCCGAAGCCTGGGCCTCCAAGGCCCACCTGCGCCCCGACGTGAAGGGCTTCTTTGAATATCATGCGACGATGATGGAGCCATGGGATGGGCCGGCCAACATCGTGGCCTGTGACGGCAAACAGGTTGTCGCAATTCTCGACCGTAACGGTCTGCGTCCGGCCCGCTACTGGATAACCAGCGACGACGAAATTATCTATGCGTCGGAAGCGGGAGTCCTGGATATCCCACCGGAGAAGATCTTGCGCAAGGAGCGCCTGGCACCCGGCAAGATGATCCTGGTCGACGTCGAAACCGGCGAGTTCAAGGAAGACCATGAAATCAAGGGGGAGCTCGCTGCGGCCCATCCGTACGGGGCATGGGTGCGCGATTATCTGATCCGTCTTGAGGATCTCCCGGCTCCGGCCACCAAGCGGGTGCGCAGTCACGGCGTACGACGTCGCAAGCAGGGAAGCTTCGGCTATACCCTTGAAGAGATGCGCGAGATCATGGCGCCGATGGCTATCAATGGTCAGGAACCGGTTGGCTCAATGGGGACCGACACTCCTGTTGCGGTCTTGTCGAAACACAGCAAGCTCCTCTACTGGTACTTCAACCAGCTCTTTGCCCAGATCACCAACCCACCAATTGATCCTCTGCGTGAAGAGATTGTCATGAGTCTGACCCAGTATCTTGGACCGGCGCGCAACATTCTTATGCCCGGCCCGGAACACTGTCAGATGCTGGAGCTCGATCATCCGATCATTACCAACGATGTGCTTGAACAGCTGCGACACAGTGACATTGACGGTTTCCGTGGCACCACCCTGAGCACACTTTTTGACGCGACTCAAGGTCCCGAGTCTATGGAACAACGCCTGCAGGAACTCTTTGTCGAGGCCGAGGCGGCCGTCGATGCCGGCCGCACCCTGCTGATCCTTTCAGATCGCGGCGTCTGTAAAGAGAAAGCTCCCATTCCGGCACTGTTGGCCCTCTCCGGAATCAACAATCACCTGATCCGGGCAGGCAAGCGCAGCCAATGCTCACTCATCGTTGAAACCGGTGAAGCGCGCGAAGTCCACCACTTCGCCCTGCTGCTCGGTTATGGTGCTACGGCGGTCAACCCCTTCATTGCCTTCGAGATCTTACAGGACATGGTCAACCATGGGATGCTGCCAAGCCAGGATGGCAACAAACAGGCCGACGAAGAGACCGACATCCTCTATCACTACACCAAGAACTACATCAAAGCGGTCGGCAAGGGCCTGCTTAAGGTCTTCTCCAAAATGGGGATCAGCACCCTGCAGAGCTACTGCAGTGCGCAGATCTTTGAAATCATCGGTTTGGATCAGGATTTCACCGATAAATATTTTCCCGGTACCGCCAGCCGCATCGGCGGCGCGGGACTGCAGGAGATCGCCACCGAGAGCCTGATGCGCCACCACAAGGCCTACGCCGAGCAGCCAGACCCCAACCGCGTGTTGGATCGTGGCTCTGAATATTCCTGGCGACGTGAAGGGGAATTACACCTGATGAATCCCGAGGTCATCGCCCTGCTGCAACATGCAGTGAGGTCCGGCAGCCGCGAGGATTTCAGACGTTTCACTGCCCAGATTGACCATCAGAGCGAGCGGCTCTGTACCTTGCGCGGACTGTTCAAGTTCAAAGGGGAGAATCAGTCTATTCCTCTGGAGGAGGTTGAGCCAATCAGCTCAATAGTCAAGCGTTTCTGTACCGGTGCCATGAGCCTCGGCTCAATATCCACCGAAGCGCATGAAACACTGGCGATCGCAATGAACCGGATCGGCGGCAAATCGAACACCGGCGAGGGTGGCGAGGACCCGCGACGCTACACTCCGGATGCCAACGGCGACCTGCGTCGTAGCGCAATCAAACAGGTCGCTTCGGGCCGTTTCGGCGTCACGCCACATTACCTGGTCAATGCCGATGAACTGCAGATCAAGATTGCCCAGGGTGCCAAACCTGGAGAAGGTGGTCAGCTGCCAGGCCACAAGGTCAGCGAATACATCGGCGAGCTGCGCTTCAGCGTCCCGGGAGTGACCTTGATCTCACCGCCGCCGCATCACGATATCTACTCGATAGAAGACCTGGCCCAGTTGATCTTCGATTTGAAGAACTGTAACCCTAAGGCCGATATCACCGTCAAACTGGTGAGCGAAGTTGGTGTCGGCACCGTTGCAGCCGGAGTCAGCAAGGGTCACGCAGAGCGAGTCATTATTGCAGGCTTTGACGGCGGCACCGGCGCCTCACCAACCTCATCAATCAAGCACGCCGGCATCCCCTGGGAGATTGGCCTGGCAGAAACCCAGCAGACCCTGGTGCTAAACGACCTGCGCGGCCGCATCATCGTACAGACCGATGGTCAGCTGCGCACTGGCCGCGATGTAATCATCGCCGCCATACTCGGCGCTGAAGAATATGCTTTTGCCACGGTTGCGCTGGTGACTGTCGGCTGCATCATGATGCGCAAATGCCACCTCAATACCTGTCCGGTCGGTGTGGCCACCCAGGATGAAGCCCTGCGCGGCAAGTACACCGGCAGGCCAGAGCACGTGGTCAACTACTTTACCTTCCTTGCTGAGGAAGTACGCGAGCTGATGGCCGAGCTGGGGGTTCGATCCCTGGATGAACTGATCGGCCAGACGCAGTACCTGGAGATGGACGATGCAATCAAGCATTGGAAGAACCAGGGTCTCGACTTCTCACGGATTTTGACCAAGCCCAATGTCAGTACTGAAATCGCCACACGGCGGGTTCAGGGGCAGGAACATGGCCTGGACAAGCAACTGGACAACCAGTTGATCGAACTCGCTGCACCGGCACTGGAACGTAAGGAGCAGGTTTCTATCGAGATGCCGATCCGCAACTCCAACCGCACCTTCGGCACCATGCTCTCGGGCCAGATTGCCATGCGGCACGGCCGAGAAGGGCTGGCCGAGGGAACCATTACCATCAAGGTGACCGGTATTGCCGGACAAAGCTTTGGGGCTTTCCTGGCCTCCGGCGTCGACCTGCGCCTGGTCGGCGAGGCAAATGACTACGTCGGCAAGGGGATGGCCGGTGGACGAATCATCATCCGTCCCGACCCCAAGGCCACCTTTACCTGGCATGAGAACTCGATCGTCGGCAACACCGTGCTCTACGGGGCCACCGGCGGCGAGGTGTACTTCGCCGGCAAAGCCGGTGAGCGTTTCTGCGTGCGCAATTCGGGCGTCACTGCGGTCGTCGAAGGGACCGGTGACCATGGTTGCGAATACATGACCGGTGGTCGCATGGTCTGCTTGGGCCGCACCGGACGCAATTTCGCAGCGGGAATGTCGGGAGGCTTTGCTTACGTCCTGGACGAGGACAATCGCTTCCGTCGCCGCTGCAACCCGGCTATGATCGATCTAGAACAGATGGACGCCGAAGACGATGACGCCCAGTGGTTACAGGAGATCATCAACCGTCACCACGAACTGACCGGTTCGCCACGCGCGGCTGAAGTCCTCGCTGACTGGGACGATTATCTGCCGCGTTTCGTTCGCGTTTTCCCCCGTGAATACCGCCGGGTGTTGACCGAACGGGCAACCAAGGTTTTGGAAGAGAAGGAGGCCGCCCATGGGTGACCCACGCGGATTTATAAAACATGGCCGTCGCGACAAGACCTTGCAACCGGTCAACGCGCGCCTGCAACATCATGAGGAACACTACAACTATCCCAGCGATGAGAAGATCAAGACCCAGGCCTCCCGCTGCATGGATTGCGGCGTCCCTTTTTGTATGTCCGGCTGTCCGCTGGGCAACCTGATCCCGGAATGGAATGACCTGGTCTACCAAGGCCAGTGGAAGCAGGCGTTGCAGGCCCTGCACGCCACCAATAACTTCCCGGAATTTACCGGCCGGGTCTGCCCGGCACCGTGCGAGACCTCATGCGTCCTCGGCATCAACGAACCGGCAGTGACAATCAAACTGCATGAAGTATCGATCGTCGACAAAGGCTTCGAGGAAGGCTGGATTGTACCTCAACCGCCAGCCCATCGCAGCGACAAGAGCGTAGCCATTATCGGCAGCGGTCCCGCCGGCCTCGCCTGTGCCCAACAGCTCAACCGCGCTGGCCATCACGTCACCGTTCTTGAGAAAACCGACCGTGCCGGCGGCCTTCTGATGTACGGCATCCCTCATTACAAACTGCGCAAAGAGAAGGTCCAGCGACGAGTCGACCAACTGGCCGCAGAAGGGATCAAATTCCGTTACTCCTGCGAAGTCGGCAAGGATGTGAGCTTTGCAGAAATCAAATCTCAGTACGACGCAGTCGTAGTCGCTACCGGGGCCGAAGAACCGCGCGACCTGCCGGTCGAAGGGCGTGACCTGGGCGGTATTCACTTTGCGATGGAGTTTCTGCCGCAGCAGAATCGCACCAACTGGGGAGATGCCGACCTCGCTGCACTGCACCCCAAAAAGAAGACGATCAGCGCCCAGGGGAAAAAAGTCATCGTCATCGGCGGCGGAGACACCGGTTCGGACTGCATCGGCACCTCGATGCGTCAAGGTGCAGCCAGCGTCATCAACTTCGAGCTTCTTGAGCAGCCTCCAAGAGAACGCAGCGCGGACAACCCCTGGCCGCAATGGTCACGCATCATGCGGGTCAGTACCTCGGTCGAGGAGATGCAAGTCATGGGTGGCGATGTCTTTTACGAGATCATGACCACCCGTTTCGTCGGCAGGGACAGACAAGTATCAGCCCTTGAGACCGTCAAAGTCGAATGGGTCAACGGCCGTCCGCAGCCGATTGCGGGGAGCGAGCAGACCTGGAGATGCGATCTTATTCTTTTGGCTATGGGCTATCTTGGCCCGCGCTCGGAACTGCTCAAGCAGATTGGCTGCGAAACGGACCTGCGTTCCAACATCAAAGCCGACCCAAGGACCCGTATGAGCTCGGTCGATGGGGTGTTTGCCGCCGGCGACTGCCGCCGGGGCCAGAGCCTGGTGGTCTGGGCGATCAGCGAGGGGCGTGAGATTGCCCGTTGCGTCGACGAATATCTGACCGGCGACAAAAGCCTGTTGCCCGAGGTGCGCCTGGAGCCCTTCGCGTACTGAGTCACGCAATAAAGGCTTTGAAAGAATTCTTACGCTCGTTCGCTTTGCTCACTCAAGACGCAAAGTCGCAAAGGATGTCTTAATTGTTTTAATGTTACTTTGTGTTCCTGGCGTCTTTGCGTTAAATAAATGTTTTGACTGTTGAGTTTTCTCAGGTGTAAGACCGGACAAAAGCATAGCAGTTCAGACATTTTTCAAACAACGGATTCTGAATGCGCATACTGGTCATTGAGGATCAACCCGAAATTCTGCAGAACATCGCCGACTACCTGGAGCTGCAAGGGTACCTGGTCGACTGCGCATACGATGGCCTGGGTGGCCTGCACCTTGCGATCACCCAACCATTTGACCTGATCATTCTCGACTTGATGCTGCCAGGCATGGATGGCATCACCCTCTGCCAGAAATTGCGCCAGGATGCGAGGGTCAGCACACCGGTCATCATGCTCACCGCCAGGGACAGCGTCGATGACAAGCTGACCGGGTTCCGGGCCGGGGCCGACGACTATCTCGTCAAGCCTTTTTCCCTGCCGGAGTTACACGCCCGTGTTGAAGCGGTCCTGCGCCGCGGCCAGGCAGGAATGCAGAACATGTTGACCGTCGGTGATCTGACCTACGACATGAACAGCCTTGAAGTCACCCGTCAGGGGGTTCTCCTGAAACTCAGCCCGATTGGTCTCAAGCTGCTGGGAAAACTGATGAAAGCCAGCCCACACGTGGTCAAGAGAGATGCTCTCGAAGAACTGTTGTGGGGTGAACACCTGCCCGGGAGTGACAGCCTGCGCAGCCACATACACACTCTGCGCCAGACGATTGACAAACCCTTCAACTCCCCCCTGCTGCACACAGTGCACGGGATCGGCTACTGCCTGAAGGCCGCGGACGATGGAATTTAAATCCCCCCTGACACAAAGAATCATCTTTTCTTTCGTGGTCCTGACAGCTGTGGTCAGCGGCCTCTTCAGCTTCGGCATCATGGCCGCAATCGACATCGTCGAGGAGGACCTGGTGACCGCCGAGCTTAACAGGAAGTTCCCGGACATCATCGGTGATTACGAGCAGGGACAAATCCCTAATCTTGACCTGGGCACCCAGTTCTACAGCGGCACGAAAGACCTCCCATCTTATCTGCGTGACCTTGAGCCCGGTTTTTACGAGGTTGAAGACAAAGAGACTTCTTTCCATGTCATGATCAAGAAAGAGCAGGAGAGACCCTTCTACCTGGTGCAAGAGCAGACCACTGTCCGACGACATGAGAACCTGCTAGAGCTGACGGTGATTGCAGGGTTTTTCCTGAGCATCGCCGCCTCGTTGATCCTCGGCATCATGATGGTCAGGAGAATTATCGCGCCCGTGCAGAGACTGACACACCAGGTCCATAACCGTGAGCAGCTGCTACTCGACGCACCACCACTCTCAACCGGATACACCAACGATGAAGTGGGTCGACTGGCCCAGGCCTTCGACCGGACTATCAGTATGCTGCAGCAATCTTTGCTCCGGGAAAGCCTGTTCACCAGCGATGTCAGTCATGAGCTGCGCACCCCGCTCATGGTTATCAAAAGTTCCTGCGACCTGCTCATTGCCAAGGATCAGCTGGACAACTATTCCCGACAGCGAATTGACACGATCGGCAAGGCGGCAAACGAAATCCAGGAGCTGGTCGACGCATTTCTGACTCTGGCCCGGGGCAAAGATACCGAGCAGGAAAACGCGAGCCTTTCGAACATCGTCAACCACAATCTAGCTGGATGGCAACAACAGGCCGCAGCTAAAGGGATCACTTTTACAGTCAGGGACGAGACAAGGTCAAATGGTGAGCAGGCCAAGTTGTTTCCGGTGCCCATGCTGCGCACCGTCATCAACAACCTGGTGCGCAATGCAATTTACCATACTGTTGAGGGGGGAATTAACCTGGTCACCAGGCCTAACGGCTTTACGATCTGTGACACGGGTCCGGGCATTTCGAATACCGACAAGGACTCCATCTTCAAGCCGTTCTATCGGGGGGAGTCAAGCAGCCAGCAAGGCCTTGGTCTCGGCCTGTCTCTCGTCCAACGGATCTGCCAGAAGGAACAGTGGACGGTTTCTGTCAGTGACAATCATCCGAATGGTTGTTGTTTCACCGTTTCTTTCAAAAAATAACTTTTCACGTTTTTTTCACATTTATTCCACATCCCCTTCACGCTCCGTCCTTTAGAGTGCAACCATAAATAAAGCTTGAAGTTCGTTGAGAGAGAGGATTTACCGAACGAGTCTCCGAATTTCCTGCCGATTAAAAAGTTGCCTCCGGGGTCTTGAAGTTATAAGGCCCCTTTTTTTATGCTGGTTCGGCAACCCCTTGCCTGCGGGACAGGAAATCAGGAGCCCTGATGCGGCTCCGGCAAAAACCCTGCCCAGACCACCGCAGCCGCTGTCAACAATGCAGACGCCAGGTAAGTGCCGGTGAAAGTTCCCGTTGACTCGGCAATCACGCCGGCGATCGCCGGACCGATTGTCTGGCCGATGGCGAAACAGAATGTGATGATGGAAAAAGCTGCGGCAGCTCGCGCCTTGCCAAGATAGTCACCGACCGCAGCAGCCATGATGGCCGGGATGGCAAACACCGCGACACCGTAGAGCACCACCGATCCGAACAGCGCCATTGTCCCCATCCGGGAACCCGCCAGCAGGTACGCCAGGGTTTGTACGCTAAAGACCGTCATCAGTCCGCCCTTCCGTCCCATCTTGTCTGAAAGCAAGCCAAACACCGTACCGGAGAAGAGACTGAAGAAACCAACCCATGACCAGAAGGCTCCCGCGCTGGCCTCGGCATAGGCATATTCTTCGACCATCGTCGTGACGATAAAGGTGCCGTAGATCACGTAGGTTGCACCGAAAATAAAATAGAGCCCGCCCAGATGAGTCAGGATACTCAGCGGGCTGAATTGACCCTTGCCTGTCGACGGATCATACTCGGTATCTTTGATCAAGCCAACCGGTGACAACCCTTTCTCCGCCGGATCATTGCGAATCAGGACAGCAGCGACCACCGCCACCAGCGTCACGATCAGACCGAGCAGCGTCCATCCAACTCGCCAGCCATGTTGGTCAAAGCTCTGGTTGAGGACCGGGATAATAAATCCGGAAAAAATGATTGCAAAGCCGCTGCCGACCACGATCAATCCTGCCGCACGACCGCGCTTTTCCCTGCGGAACCAGTAGGAAACCAGGACCATGACCGGGATATTGGCGAAGCCGCTGCCAAGACCGACAGCCGTGTAAAGCAGCAGGATCATCAAGTAACCGTCGCCTGCTGCAATGCCGAACATGCAGGCAGCAATCAGAAACAGGCCGGATGCAATCAGCTGACGTGGAGTGAAACGGCGCAGCAGGAACGGTGACATGGCCACGGCCACCAGGTAGCCGGTGAAATTCCCGGTCCCCAAAAAACCCATCTCATCGTATGACAGCCCTAATCCGGCACTCATTGACGGCAGCAGCATGCCGAAAGCAAAGCGGGCCAGACCGAGACAGGCAAAAATCACCAGTGTCCCGACCATCACGATGATCCAGCCGTAATGCAGACCTGCCACAGAGTCCTGAGAGTTGTGCTGCGCTGTTTGCATGCCGTGGATTTTAACCTGACCGTCATTTTACTCCAAGAGAATTGCCCTTTCACCCGTCCTGCTCTACTATACGCTGATGATCTCCCTGATTATCAATGCTGACGATCTTGGCATCAATCCCGAGCGCGACCGCGGCATCATCGAAGCGTTCGAGCACGGGATTGTGACCAGTGCAACCATGATCGCCAACGGGTCTTCCTTCGCAACGGCAATTGCACATGCAAGAGCTGTCGGGCTACCGGTCGGAGTGCACCTCAACCTGTCCGACGAGGTCACCCTGTCCGGACCAATCATGGGGTTGACCGATCAGGACAACAGACTGCCGGGAAAGCTGCTGCTGCGTCGATACCTGCTTGGCAACAATCATGACCTCGCAGGAATTCGTCGGGAACTTTCTGCGCAAATCGAGAAGATCATGGAGACCGGGCTGAATCCGGGGCATATCGACGGCCATCAACATTGCCAGATCTACCCTCCCCTGACCGAAATGGTTGTCGAATTGGCCCGTGAATACGGCCTTGACGCCATGCGTTCGTCTTGCCCCGCGGACCTGCCTGACGCAGTAGTACCGGCGGAGCTTGGCGAAGAGTTGGCCCTGTTTCACAGCCTTGGGCAGAAGACACGAAAGGCTATCAAGGGATCAGGCATCAGGACGCCCGATGGGCTGTGGGGATTGCAGCAACTGCACAGCCTCGACACACTCAGGCTCTGTGAGATTCTCGAAAATCTGCCGATTGGGTACTGGGAGTTGATGACTCACCCTGGCTACCCTTACCCGCAGGGCCGCGCTTTTGAAAGCGAACAGCGCCGGACCGAAATGCGAGCCCTCTGCTCCGCTGAGGCGAAAGACGTTATAAAACGCCTTGATATCCGACTGTGTACCTTCGGAGACCTGCCATGCGCATCCTGATCGTCGTTCCGCAACAGGATCATGCCAGCGGCAACTGGGTTACCGCACGAAGGTTTCAGCAGGGACTCGAGAAACTCGGCCACCGAACCATACTCCTCGAAATCAGCTTCCATGAGGACGAGTCATTTCGAAACAGGATGATTGATTTCGCCCCGGACGTCGCCCTGTTGCTGCACGCCTACCGCTCCGGCAGCCCCTGGCTGAAACACACCTGCGGGATAATGATTCCCACCGTGGTCATGCTGACCGGCACCGATGTCAATTACGGCCTCGATGACCCGAAGCAGAACAACGTCATTCAGACGGTGATAGAACAGGCGGCGTGCGTCTTTCTCCAGAACCCGATCATCGCCGCCGCATTGCTGCGGAAGCGACCGGCACTTGGAGCCAGGTTGCGTACGGTCTCACCAGGAATAATCCTTGGTCATCAAGCCTGCGATTTGCGTGCAACCCACGGCATTTCGCAACGGCTGACCCTGTTTCTGCTGCCCGCCGGGATTCGCCCCGTGAAGGGAGTAATCGGGCTTCTGAAAATATTTGATCAGCTGGACCCTCTGGAAAAATCCTTTCATCTTGCCATCTGTGGGCCGATTCTCGATAAAGATTACGGCAGGCGATTCCTTGCCGAAGTTGAAACGCGGCCTTGGGCCAGCTACCTCGGCGTCATCCCGCCAGAAGCCATGCCAGAGGCTATGCGTGAAGCCGATGTGATTGTCAATAATTCCGATGCCGAGGGCCTAGCCAACAGTCTGTTGGAAGCCGCCACCCTGGGCGTCCCGATTCTCGCCAGGAACAACCCCGGGAACGCCGCCCTGGTCCGTTGCAATGTCAATGGCCTGTTGTTTGACGATGATACGGGCTGTCTCCGCCATGCAACCCAGCTCCTCGAAAAAAAAAGGCGAATGCAATTATCCCGTCCCGACTCATCTTACAGTCCCGAACAGGAGGCGCAGGAGTTGCAGCAGATCCTCCTGGAAGCCGTGACGTTATTGGCCAAAAGCGCAAATAATTACCCCCTCCGGTTGAACCCGACCGAATAAACGCATAATATCTTAAGAGCCCCATGCGCATCTGGCGCCCTGGAGAGAGACCTTGCAGAAAAGTTTCGGTGACCGATTGTCACCAGCCGTCAAATACTGGATCTTTCTGACCGGTATCATTGCGGTCATTTTTGCCGACATATTCGGCAGCTTTACTGCGTCCTTCCTGAACCTGGACCCCGAAGAACAGGCTCTTGTCGAAAAACTCTTCAACAAACTGATCCCCTTTCCTTTTATCGGTTCACTGATCCTGGTCGCCTTCATCTGCACCATGGTCAGCCTGCTCTTCCGTTATTACATCATCCCGGTACTGCGCATGGCCGAGCAGACCCGCCTGATCACCTCGGCCAATCCCGACTACCGGATCACTCCTGAAGGAGCCCGCGAACTGGTCACCCTGGCCAACATGATCAACGAATCTGCAGATGCCTTCCAGGCATTGCAGAACGAGGTGGACATTAAAATCCGCCAGTCAAATCTCGCCCTCAAAGAAGAACGCAACCGACTTGCTGCACTGATGTCGGAGCTTCCCTACGGGGTCGTGGTCTGCAATCTGGATGGCAGAATCCTGCTGTACAACAACCTCGCTCAGGAGATGCTACAGACCGGCAACGGTCAGGATAGGGACAGTACCATCGGTCTCGGCAGATCTGTTTTCGGGGCTCTTGAGAGAGACCCCCTGGTTCACGCCCTGGGAGTAATGAATCATGCTTTTGAACAGGGCCAGGCGAAACCGGCCCTCGGTCTGATGACCAAGTTGTGCGGTGAGCGATTCATCAGAGTCAACATGGCTCCGGTCACCAGTAACGGAGAGGAAACCCGAAAAATTACCGGCTTCGTTCTCTCACTTGAAGATATCACGGGTGAAATTGATGCCGATAATGAACGCGACAAGAAATTGCAGATCATGATTGATGCCGTACAGAACTCGCTCGGCAAGCTGCACAGGGGAATCAAGACAACCCATGATGTTCCTGCCGACAGTGACAAGGATTGCGAACGGCATCGGCAGGCGATCGCCCAGGTTACCAATGATCTTGAAGAGTACCTGGCCATGGCCAGGCAGCTCTACAGCGAGCACCAGCAAGCCTACGGCAACCGTGAGAACGTCCTGGCCGAGACTCTTTTGACACTGATTGTGAATAACCTCCTCGAGCGCTTTGCCATCCAGGCCGAGGCCAGTGTCGACAGACATCTCTGGCTGAAGATAGACAGCTATGCCATCCTTCAGGCGATCACAACCCTGGCCGGCCTGCTCAAAGCCGAGCACGGCATCACCTCGATAACTCTGCACATAGCAGAGATGGACAGCTCCTCTGCCACCCTCGCACTGCAATGGGCAGACCAGCGGGTACCAAGCCAGTCGATCCGCGATTGGCTGACGCTGCCACTTTTCATGGACAGCGCCGGGGCCACGGATTCCCCTGGAGCAATCATAGACAAGCACGGCGGAGCTGTAACAATCCGCAAGACCGATGAGATATTCTGCAATGGTGCCGAGGTCTCCTTGCCGACTGCTCTCGCCAAGGAGACGACAAACCTGCAATCGTCGATTGCCCCAAGACCGGTTTCTTTCGAATTCGACCTCTTTCATCAACCCGGCCAGAAGGCTCTGGGCGGGGTCGCACTGCGCAATCTTACTTACGTCGCTTTCGATACCGAAACAACCGGCCTGAACCCCTCTGAAGGTGACGAGATAATTCAGCTTGGCGCCGTCCGTGTCTTCAACGGTCGCCTTCTGCATAACGAAACCGTTGATCAGCTGGTCAATCCACAGCGGGCGGTACCGAAATCGTCGGTGGAAATTCACGGCATCGACCCGGACCTGCTGCCGTCACAACCGGTCATCACCGAAGTCCTGCCGAAATTCCATGCTTTTGTTGCAGATTCGGTTCTGGTCGCCCACAACGCAGCCTTCGACATGCGGTTCCTGCAGTTAAAAGAAGACTCCATCAGTCTGCACTTCGATAATCCGGTCCTCGATACGCTGCTGTTGTCATCCGTCGTGCATCCGAACCTGGCGGGGCACTCGCTTGATGCCATTGCCGAACGTTTCAACATCACAATTGTCGGCCGCCACACGGCGCTCGGGGATGCCCTGGTCACTGCGGAAGTACTACTGAAGTTGATTCCACTTCTGGAGGCCCAGGGCATCATGACCCTGGATGACGCTCTCCGTGCTTCTGTCCAATCACCATTTAACAAAATCTCTTATTGACGAAGAACGTTTGCCACGAGTTTGTGAAGAAGTCCCTCCCCAACGTTGCATCTGGCCACAGACCGCCAGGATCGCCATGCAAAAAATTAATCTCGGAGTAACAAAATAATTTACGGCGCTTGACAAACAGGCTTCGGACTGGTGTACTTAAACGTCTGGTTTTACAAGACAAATAGATATTACATCTTGGTCGTTCCACGTTTCGTGGCAAATAGGTGTTTATTGCTCAAACCAACCCAATGGAGGAGACAGATGAAAAGACTGAAAATTCTTGTAGTTCTGGCCCTGGTCGCCCTGTTCGCGACCCCAGCAATCGCTGCTGACACGATTAAAATCGGCTACAACATCCCGATGACCGGGGACATCCCCAAGGTCGGCGAAATGTCCAAGCAGGCCGCCGAAATGCTCAAGGAAGACATCAATGGCGCCGGTGGTCTCGACGTTGGCGGCAAGAAGTACATGCTCGAGTTCGTCTACGAGGACAACGAAGCCAAGGCCGAGGCGGCTGTCACCACCGCACTCAAACTGATCGAGAAGGACGAAGTTCTGGCCATGATCGGCCCCAACTCATCCAAGCAGGCTGTTCCTGCAGGTCAGGTGGCAAACGATAACGAAACCGTCATGGTTACCCCATGGTCGACCAACCCGGACACCACGTTTGATCGCCCCTGGGTCTTCCGCGCTGCATTCCTTGACCCCTTCCAGGGCCCGGTTGCAGTAAACTACGCTGTCGAAACCTTCAACGCCAAAACCTCGGCAGTGCTCTACGACCTGTCCAACGACTACTCCAAGGGTCTGGCCGAAATCTTCAAGGCCGAGTTTGAAAAGAAGATGGGAGCCGGCACCGTTCTGGCATTCGAAAGCCATGGCACCAAGGACCAGGACTTCTCTGCCCAGTTGACCACGATCATCGCCACCAAGCCGGATTTCATCTTTGTTCCGGACAACTACAACCAGGTTGCACTGATCGTTCCCCAGGCCCGCAAGCTCGGCTATAAGGGTGAATTCATGGGCTCCGACTCCTGGGGCTCCGCGGAACTGATGACCCTGTGCGGCGACGACTGCAAAGGGCTTTCTTTCTCGACTCACTACGCCGCAGCAGGCGCTACCGGCGCAACCAAGGAATTCATCGACCGCTTCACTGCAAAATACGGCGCCACTCCTGACGACGTTGCCGCTCTGACCTGGGATGCGACGCGCGTGGTTCTCCTGGCCATCCAGAATGCCGGCAAGCTGACCGGCAAACTGCGCGCGGACCGCAAGGCCGTTCGTGACGGCATGGCGGCCATCACCAGCTTCGAAGGCATCACCGGCTCGATGAAATTCGATGAGCAGGGCGACCCGGTCAAGTGCGCCGTAGTCGTCAAGATCAGCGATACCGGTACATTTGAATTCACCAAGTCGGTTTGCCCGTAACGTCATTCACCACTTGATTAGAAAAGCGGATTGAGGTAAAACGAGACAGGCTGGAACGTTGGTTCCAGCCTGTCATTCGTTTGTAAATACTGACAGGACCCTGCCCACGTGCTAGCTACCTTCATTCAAAATGTAATCAACGCCCTGCAGTGGGGGAGTTTCTACGCCCTCATCGCGCTTGGCTACACCCTGGTTTATGGCGTTCTGACCCTGATCAACTTCGCCCATGGCGATATCTTCATGGTCGGCGCCTATATTGCCTTTTTTGTTGCAACTTTCTTCCTGGCCACCGCAGGCCTGACTGGCTGGGTCGCCCTTGCACTGACCATCCCGCTGACCATGATCCTGACTTCAATGGTCGGTGTCGCGCTCGAGAGGGTCGCCTACCGGCCATTACGACGCAAAGGGGCGCATCGCCTCTATGTGGTTATTACCGCGCTGATGTGCGGTCTGATCCTTGAGCACGCCAACCTGGCCCTGCTCGGCGCTAGCCGCAAAGCTTTTCCGCCGATGATCACTGAAACTGTCTACAATATCGGCGGAGTCAATTTTACCAATCTAAAAGTTGCAGTTATCGTCACAGCCTTCCTGGTCTTCTTCCTGTTGAACTGGATCGTTACCAAGACCCGGGTCGGCATGGCGATGCGGGCGATTTCCTACGACAAGTTCGCCGTGCCCCTGATGGGCATTCCGATCGACAACATCATCGTCGTCACGTTTGTCCTCGGTTCGGGCATGGCCGGTCTGGCGGGCATCCTGTTTGCCATGTCCTATCCGATTCTTGAGCCCTACATGGGGGCACTGATCGGCTGGAAGGCTTTTATTGCAGCGGTTGTCGGCGGGATAGGTGATATCCGCGGAGCATTCATCGGCGGCTTCCTGCTTGGCGCTGTGGAGATCATGGTGGTCGCATTCTTCCCGTCAACTTTCCGGGATCTGATCGCCTTCACCGTGTTGCTGGTCATTCTGGCTTTCCGGCCCACAGGACTGTTCGGCGTAGCGAAAACAACAAAGATTTAAAGTATTGCCGCAAGGACACGAAGGCACCAAGAGCCTCGTTAAATATATTTTTTTGTAGCCATTTAGCCTTATTTCTGTTTCGTGTCTTGGTGCCTTAGAGGCAAGAAGAATTTATGCTCCGACGTTACTCCATACATATTATTCTGGTGACCATTGGCGGTCTGCTGACCTACGTGGCTCACGAGGAACTGCTCAGCCTCTACACGTTGTCGGTCCTGATGTTCATGGGGGTCAACGTGATCCTCTCCACCAGCCTTAATCTCGTCAACGGCAACATGGGGGAATTCTCCTGTGGTCATGCCGGTTTCATGTGTGTCGGCGCTTATGTATCCTCAATCCTTGGGGTCTGGCTGTTTGCCAAGGACAAGGTGTTCGGCGAGCCTATTCTTGATCCCGAACTGGCACTCTATGCATTCCCGTTTGTGATTCTGGCCGGGGGCGTTGCAGCCGCACTGGCTGGCCTCCTGGTTGCCATCCCCTCGTATAAAACCCGCGGCGACTACCTGGCCATCATCACCATCGCAGCCAACTACATCATCATCAGCTTGATCGAGAACCTGGGCGTTATCGGCGGATCGCGCGGCTTCATGGGCATGAAGCGGGTCATCAGTGCCATGGAAGATGTCGTTTACATACCATGGATGCCGGTCTGGGTCTTTATCTTCACAATCTTCTGTGTCTGGCTGATTCGCCGCTATGTCTCCTCAACATTCGGTAAGGGTGTCAATGCCATCTGTCAGGATGAGGTCGCAGCAGAGATCATGAGTGTGAACACCAACAAGATCAAGACCATCACGTTCATGGTGTCCTCGGGACTCGCAGGGATCGGCGGCGGGCTCTTTGCCTATATCATCGGCTATGTCAATCCAGGGTCATTCAATATCCTGAAATCCACCGAAGCACTGGTTATGGTTTACCTGGGCGGGATGGCATCGCTCAGTGGAGCCGTCCTTTCGGCAATTCTCTTTACTGTTTTGCTGGAAGTGCTGCGACCGCTGCAGATCCTCAAGTGGGTGGTCATTCCGCTGCTGCTGATTATCGTGATGCAGTTCCGCCCTGAGGGGATCATGGGCAACCGTGAGTTGTCGGACGTTTTCCCGTGGCTGAAACGTTTTTACCGATTCAAATAATTGATTTAACGCAAAGGCACTAAGGACGCAAAATTTAAAAAACAAAGACACCAGAATATTTTTATTCCCCCTTAGAAAATGATTCTCTTCGCGTCTTGAGTGAGCAGAGCGAACGGGCGTTAATTTTGAACTTATGAGCACTAAAGCCGAAACAAATACAGCTCCGATCCTCGAAATCAGAAACCTCACCCAGCACTTTGGCGGATTGCGGGCTGTTTCCGATTTCAACGTCCGCCTTGATAAAGGCGAACTGATCGGCCTGATCGGCCCCAACGGTGCCGGCAAGACCACGGTATTCAACCTGGTCAGCGGTTTCTACCAACCAAGTGAAGGCGAAATCCTCGTCAACGGCACCAATACGGCCGGGATGAAGCCTCACCAGGTCACCGGGTTGGGAGTCGCACGGACCTTCCAGAACATCCGTCTCTGGAACGACATGTCTGTGCTTGACAATATCCGGGTAGCCCAACACGGCAAGCTGCAGTATGGCTTTTTCCATGCCATCGCCCGCAGCAGCCGCTACCAGACACGAGAAAGACAAATTGAGGAAGATGCTCGCGAACTGCTGGATGTCTTCGAATTACAGAAATACGCCGATGAGTTCCCGAGCAATCTCCCCTACGGCACCCAGCGCAAGCTGGAAATTGCCCGCGCCCTGTCCAGCAAACCTCAACTACTTCTGCTCGATGAACCAGCTGCCGGTCTGAACTCGTCTGACGTCCATGAATTGATCCGTCTGGTCCGTTGGATCCACGATCATTTTGACGTGACCATCTGGATGATCGAACATCACATGGACGTCATGATGGAACTCTGTACATACATCAAGGTTATCGATTTTGGTGAGACGATTGCCGAAGGCAACCCAGAAGAAATTCGCAACCATCCCGCCGTCATCACCGCTTACCTTGGGGACGAAACGATCTGATGTTCCTTTCCGTCGAAAATCTTGAAGTGAAATACGGCAACATCCAGGCGTTGCACGGCATCAGTTTTCACGTCAATGAAGGTGAAATAGTCACCCTGATCGGTGCCAATGGGGCCGGTAAAACGACCAGCCTGTACAGCGTCTGTCGTCTCGCTCCACCGGAAGCGCCGCGTGTGATTGCCGGAGATATCAAGTTCCGCGGCGAATCGATCCTCAAAACCCGCCCGAGCGATATTGTCAAACAACTCAAAATGGCGCTGGTTCCCGAAGGCAGGCGCATCTTCGGCAACCTGACTGTTATGGAGAATCTGGAGCTGGCAACCTATTCTCGTGAAAAAGATGCCGACCTCAAGAACGAATACCAGAGGGTATTTGATCTTTTCCCCCGACTCCACGAACGTCGCAAGCAACGCAGTGAATCGTTGTCCGGCGGAGAACAGCAGATGCTCGCGGTTGGCCGTGCCCTGATGACCGGGTGCAGCTTCCTGCTACTCGACGAACCATCGATGGGTCTGGCGCCACGACTTAAGTACGATCTCTTCCGTACCCTCAAAAGACTCAACGAAGAAGGCATGACAATTCTGCTTGTCGAGCAGAACGCCTACCTGGCCCTGCACCTTGCCCACAGGGGCTATGTTCTTGATACCGGCGAACTCGCTGCAGAAGGCACCAGCGAAGAGTTGCTCGGTAATCCTGAAGTCAAGAAAGCCTATCTCGGCGGCTGATTTTATTTCACTGCCATTTCTTTCCTGTTTACATTTAACCTCCTGTAATACTGTTGTTTTTTAGTTTCAATAGATAATTAGCGGAAAAAACCCCCTATTTGTTAAACATCACTTAATAAAATAAAAAAGCTTGATATTTTAGTAACTTCGGTTAACATGTACTCTGTGTTATGTGATTTTTTCAGAAAGGAGAGAACCATGCAAAAAGATCTGACCAAAAAATCCAAAAACAGCAAACTCTCCACAGAGACTCCGAACTTCACCAGACCGGTCTGGGGAGAACTGGAGATGTCTTGCGATGAGTGCAAGTACAACGACCAGGACATTGATACCTTCCCTTGCGCCAAGTGTCATACGCGCCACTGACCGACACTCATATTAACTGCACGAAAAAGCCTTTGCCATCAAGTTGGCAAAGGCTTTTTTATTCCTGAACCACCCCCGAGAGGCTGACAATGAATATTCACATTTAATGCGATAATTACATTTTTTTATTCTTGACTAGTTTAATATGTTTTACTATATTTTATAAAAACAATTATTTGTGAGTATTTATACTCACATGTGGCCGTTATTTCGAGTAAAACGCTCAAGGCCATCCCTCCGCTTTATTTTTACAGGAACAATCAACACATCCCTGCAGCAAGGAGCCAGATATGAGCCCGATTTTTTCAGATAATTCACTATCAATAGGACGTACTCCGCTGGTGCGTCTGAATCGTGTCGGTACCGAAGGCGGTGCCACAATTCTTGCCAAGATCGAAGGGCGTAATCCGGCCTATTCGGTCAAATGCCGCATCGGCGCATCGATGATCTGGGACGCCGAAGAAAAAGGCTTGCTCGGCCCCGGACGGGAGCTGATTGAGCCGACCAGCGGTAACACCGGGATTGCTCTTGCCTTCGTCGCAGCGGCACGCGGCATTCCGATCACTTTGACCATGCCGGAAACAATGAGCCTGGAACGCCGCAAGGTTCTCAAGGCTCTTGGCGCCAATCTGGTCTTGACCCCTGGCAACAAGGGGATGGGGGGTGCCATAGCAGAAGCGGAAGCAATCGCTGCCAGTGACACGAGCCGCTATCTGCTCTTGAATCAATTCAAAAATCCGGCAAATCCGGCGATTCATGTCAAGACGACGGGGCCGGAGATTTGGGAAGACACCGAGGGTAACGTTGACGTTTTCGTTGCCGGAGTCGGCACTGGTGGCACCATCACCGGTGTTTCCAGATATTTCAAGGAAATTCGCGGCAAGCAAATCATCTCGGTCGCCGTTGAGCCGGAGGACAGTCCGGTCATTACCCAGAAACTTGCCGGCGAAGTTCTCGAGCCAGGGCCACACAAGATCCAGGGGATAGGCGCAGGATTTATCCCGGATACGCTGGAATTGAGTCTGATTGACCGCGTAGAACAGGTCAGTAACGATGAGGCAATCGAATATGCCAGACGCCTGGCTCAGGAAGAAGGCATCCTGGCCGGCATCTCCTGCGGCGCAGCGGCAGCTGTTGCTGCGAGGCTTGCGGCGCAACCAGAATTCAAGGGGAAGAACATCGTAGTCATCCTTCCCGATTCCGGGGAACGCTACCTGAGCAGTGTGCTCTACGAGGGAATTGTCTGAGATTTACACCAGAGATTCTGGAATTGGCATTGTTCAATGATCCCTTTTGTCGTTGACAATTTTCCCACAGTTCTTTATTTGTGAAGACAAATAGCTGCTTCCCAGCAGCGTCTTTATCAAGAGTGGTGGAGGGACAGGCCCTGCGAAGCCACAGCAACCGATCTACGCTAGCTTTTTTATTAAAGTAGATGACAGGTGCTAATTCCTGCTCCGGTTTTCCGGAGAAAGATGAGGACGGCGCTTAGAGGACATCGTATGATTGTCTCTTCAGGCCCCCTCTCACAATCCGAGAAGGGGCCTTTTCATTCTCTTCTCCATAACCGAGGAGGTCAGATGAACAGAGTAAAACCTTACACTCTTGAAACCAGGCTGGTGCAGCTGGGTGTCGGCTTCGACGACCGGACCGGAGCAATCAGCGTACCGATACACCCGAGCGCCACCTACCGTCACCCCGGGGTCGGTGAATCGACCGGGTACGACTACACCCGTTCAGGCAACCCGACCAGACAGGTCCTCGAAGAGGGCTTGGCAGAACTGGAGGCTGGCGCCCGCGGGCTGGTATTCTCTTCGGGGATGGCCGCATTGACGACTTTTTTTCTGCATTTTTCCCATGGAGATCACATGGTCGTCAGCGAAGATCTTTACGGCGGGACCTATCGCGTCCTTGACCAGATTTTCGCCGGCTTTGGCCTGACCGCGACTTATGTCGATACAACCAATACAGCAGCGGTCGAATCAGCAATCTCAGATAGGACCAAAGCGCTTCTGCTTGAGACCCCGGGGAACCCGCTGCTCGGGATCTCGGACCTGGAGGCGCTCGGCAAGTTATGTCGTCAACACAACCTTCTCTATGCTGTCGACAATACTTTTTTGAGTCCGATCCTGCAGCGACCCTTTGAATTCGGTGCGGACCTGGTTATCTACAGTGCGACCAAGTACCTCGGCGGACACAATGACCTCTGCGCCGGCGTTCTGGTAGCCAAAGACGAGGAACTGGGTGAGAGGCTTTACTTTCTGCAGAATTCAACCGGAGCGATCCTGCCGCCGATTGACTGCTGGCTTCTGTTGCGCAGCCTTAAAACACTGACGCTACGCATCGAACGCCACTGCAAAAACGCAATGCTGGTTGCCGACTGGTTGAAAAATCATCCTAAAGTCACCGAAATATACTATCCGGGCCTGACGGAACATCCCGGCCATGAGCTATCATGCAGGCAGGCCAGTGGTTTTGGCGGCATGCTCTCCTTTCGAGTCGACACAGCAGAAACCGCACGTACAACCCTCAAGCGCCTGCAGCTGATCTCCTTTGCCGAAAGCCTGGGTGGCGTCGAATCACTGATGACCCTGCCGGCCGTTCAGACTCATGGTGACATCCCTGAAGCCGAACGGCAGCGCCTTGGCATCTGCGAGCGCCTGTTGCGCCTCTCAGTGGGTACGGAGTCCCCGCAAGACATCATCGCTGATCTTGAACAGGCTCTGGCTTAAAGAGTCGCCACAAAGACGCTAAGGCACAAAGTAGAATACTTAATGATGAATCATCTATAAGCTTCAAAATATTATTTATTTGTCTGATTCGTTGGCGCAAGAAGATTTCATCATACCCCCTTCACCCTTTGTGCCTTTGAGCCTTGGTGGCTCAACACCGAGCAGGAGAACTAGAATATGCATAGCAAAAACTATCGTCCGGCAACCCTGCTGGTTCACCAGGGCAAGGATCGTGACCCTGCTACCGGAGCTGCAACTGTGCCGATCTACCAGGCGTCCACCTACCACCATGAAAATGGTGTCCCCGGAGAGTACGACTACGCCCGTAGCGGCAATCCAAGCCGGGAGCAGGTTGAAGATGCCATCGCTCTGCTCGAAGGTGGGACCCGCGGTTTTGCTTATTCCTCGGGAATGGCCGCCATCGGCAGCGCCCTTGCCCTGCTCGAAAGCGGTGACCACCTGGTTGCTTCTGCAGACCTGTACGGAGGATCATGGCGTTTCATCACCGGAGTCCTGCCGCAGAAGGGCATCTCCTGCAGCCTGGTAGACACGACGGACACAGAAGCCGTAAAGGCTGCCATTACACCACAGACCAGAGCCCTTTTTCTCGAAACTCCGTCCAACCCGCTCTTCCGGATCACAGATCTGCGAGCCATGGTTGAACTTGCCAGGCAACACGGCCTGATCACCATGCTCGACAACACCTTCATGACTCCGCTGCTGCAACGTCCGCTCGATCTCGGCATTGATATAACTATTCACAGTGCCACCAAGTTTCTCGGCGGCCACAGCGACATTCTGGCCGGTCTTGCAGCCGTCACTGATAGCGCCCTTGGCAAGCGACTCAAATACTTTCAGAATGCGTTCGGCGCGGTCCTGTCGCCCTTTGATTCTTTTCTGCTCTCACGGGGGATCAAAACTCTCAAGGTGAGGCTGGACGCAGCACAAAATTCTACCTCCGAACTTGCCCGCCGCCTTGTCGAACACCCGGCAGTTGGCAGGGTATGGTACCCGGGACTGGATAATTTCGCAGGTCGAGAGCTGCATTTCTCACAGGCATCCGGGACAGGAGCCGTTCTTTCTTTTGAACTCCGCGAAGAGCCCCAGGTGAAAAAACTTCTTGGTAGCGTCAAACTGCCAATCATTGCCCCCAGTCTTGGCGGCGTTGAAACCATTCTCACGCATTGCTGGTCAATGTCGCACGGGGCAATCCCTGCAGAGGACAAAATCCGTCAGGGGATATCAAAGAGGTTGCTGCGCATATCGATCGGCCTCGAAGACATTGAGGATTTGTGGGAAGACCTGGAGGAAGGTCTGTCCTGAGCAGATGGATTTACCGGTTAGCGTGTTCATACGAACACCTAAAATTGATTGAAAGAGCAATGAGATTGTGCTAAACATCTGAATCCTATCATAGTATGCCGCTGTAGCTCAGCTGGTAGAGCAGCTCACTCGTAATGAGCAGGTCGTCCGTTCGAGTCGGATCAGCGGCTCCAGAAACCAAGCAGGCCTTGTCAAATGACAAGGCCTGCTTGGTTTTCTAATCTGTAATTCTACTCGGCAGCCCTGACGACCTCAACCAGGTACCCGTCCGGATCAGCCAGGAAATAGAAACGTGCACCCTGGCCCGGTAGGCCTTTGAGAGGTTTCGGCTTCAGACCCATCTCCTCGTGGCGTTTGTGTGAAGCTTCCAGGCCAGCGACGGCAACGGCGAGATGGGAGTAACCGTTCCCCAGTTCGTAGGGTTCGGCCTGATCGTGGTTCCAGGTCAGTTCGAGTTCGAAGTCACTGCCCGGCGAGCGCAGATAGCTCAAAGTGAACTTGTGTTCAGAGTAATCCTTGCGACGCGCCACTGTAAAACCAAGCGCTTCCGTATAAAACTTTTCAGACCTTTCCAGGTTCATGACCCGGATACAGGAGTGTATCATGCGATAAGACATGGCGAGTCCCTTCATGGTTATTATCAGAGGATTATTATTGATTATAACAGAACCGGACCTGAAAGCACGGCAGGGATGAGAAGGAGAAAATCAGTCGGATGTTTTCTCTTCGGCCTTCTTTTCTTTGTCTTTTTTCCTGCCGAGTTCAAAAGGATGGGCCTGGCGGCTGACAATGTAATCGGCAAACACCTTGAACCAGAGAGTCACCCCGGCCATGGCACTCCAGGTCTTGTAAGGGAACAGCGCGAGGAGAACACCAATGATCGTCACCAGAGCCGTTCCTCCGGCCGCAAGGTTGACGATACCGGTTGCCGGAGCCCATTTTTTCGGGTTGGCGGGACCCTCTCCACGCTTGAGAGCAACTTCTGAATAATCCTTCTTGACGAAAATCCTGTAAGCCCGGCGCAGCCAGAAAAAAGCCATCGGGAAAAGAGCCATGAACAACAACCAGGTGATCGCGATGCTAATATCAAAAACCATTATCTACTCCACATCACCCCGGTACTGCAGGGTAAAAGATAAATGCGCTTCCTCTTGTACCCGAGGTCGGCAGGGCAAGCAACCAAAAACTTGAAAAAAACCCCGCCAGACTGGCTGGCGGGGTCACATGATCAGGCATAAACCAGATCAACATTTGCATTAAAGATTAGTGAGCGTGAGTACCATCCACAGCCTTGGCGCCACGTGGGATACGTACGCTTTCGACCAGGTGCTGGATGTGCTCGGGAGGATCGGGAGTGACCTTGCTGACCAGGTAGGCTACGCCAAAGTTCACAAATGCACCGATACCACCGATCGCGTTCGGCTCAATGCCAAGGATGAAGTTCTTACCACCGAACATTGCGAAATATTCGGTCCCTTTGACATAGAAGAGCCCGGTGTGGGCGAAGACGTAGAACATGGTGAAACCGATACCGCAAAGCATACCGGCAATCGCGCCTTCCTTGTTCATCTTCTTGTTGAAGATACCCATCATCAGGGCGGGGAAGATCGAGCTTGCAGCGAGACCGAAGGCGATTGCCACGGTACCGGCTGCGAAGTCAGGTGGGTTCAGACCGAGGTAACCAGCGACGACAATGGAACATGCCATGGCAATCTTACCGGCCATCAGCTCGCCCTTCTCGGAGAGATCAGGCATCCACATGTCCTTCAGGAGGTCATGGGAGATAGCTGACGAGATAGCCAGCAACAGACCGGCAGCGGTTGAAAGTGCAGCGGCCAAACCACCGGCAGCAACCAGGGCGATAACCCAGTTAGGCAGCCTGGCGATTTCAGGGTTGGCCAAAACGATGATGTCACGGTTAACGGACAGTTCGCTTCCTTTCCAGCCAGCGCGATCAAAATTGGCCTGCGCTACGGGATCCGTGGTTTTGTCATTGTAGAACTGGATGCGGCCGTCGCCGTTCTTATCTTCGAACTTGAGCAGACCGGTGACCTCCCAACGCTTCATCCACTCGGGGCGCTCGTCATACTTGACACTGCTTTCAACAGCGAACAGGTCGCCGCCGCCTTTGACTTGCGTGTTGACAGTTGCGTGCAGGTTCAGCTTTGCCATGGCGGCAACGCCAGGAGCCGTGGTATACAGGATGGCGATGAAGACCAGCGCCCAACCAGCAGAAGCACGGGCGTCCTTAACCTTGGGCACCGTGAAGAAACGGATGATAACGTGAGGCAGACCGGCGGTACCGATCATCAGCGAGAACGTGTAAATGAACATATTCAGAGTGCTGATACGGGTGCTGGTCGTGTACTTCGGGAAGCCGAGGTCGGTGACGACCTGGTCAATTTTGCCGAGCAGTGATATGCCGGTGTCGGCAAAATCGCCGCCGAGACCAAGTTGCGGGATCGGGTTTCCGGTGAGGCTCATCGAAATGAAGATCGCCGGAATGGTGTAGGCAACAATCAGGACGCAGTACTGGGCGACCTGGGTGTAGGTGATACCTTTCATGCCGCCGAACACCGCGTACATGAAGACGATACCCATACCGACGAAAACGCCGGTTGCGTTGGAGACACCCAGGAAGCGGGAGAAGGCAACGCCGACGCCGGTCATCTGACCGATGATGTAGGTTGTCGAAGCGATGATCAGGCAGATAACTGCCACCGAGCTGGCGCCCTTGGAGTAGTAACGGTCACCGACGAACTGAGGCACGGTGTATTTACCGAACTTACGCAGGTAAGGTGCCAGCAGCATGGCCAGGAGAACGTAGCCACCGGTCCAGCCCATCAGGAACAGTGCACCACCGTAGCCCATACCGGCGATCAGGCCGGCCATGGAGATAAAGGACGCTGCGGACATCCAGTCAGCACCGGTCGCCATACCGTTCAGAACCGGATGGACGCCGCTGCCTGCAACGTAGAATTCACTCGTGCTGCCTGCACGAGCCCAAATGGCGATACCGATGTACAAAGCAAAGGTAAGGCCGACAACGAGATAGATAGTAGCTTGAAGACTCATCAGTTATCCTCCTTATTCTTCGTGAACATCGAATTTTTTGTCAAGATTCCCCATCAACTTGGCGTAGACGAAAATCAGTATGACAAATACGTACATCGAACCCTGCTGTGCAAACCAGAAACCCAACGGATAGCCGCCCAACATGATGTTGTTAAGCGCCGGTGCGAAGAGAATCCCACAACCATAGGACACGAAGAACCATACAGCGAGGACACCTGCGATCAGCCTCAAGACTGCATACCAATAAGCTTTTCCTGCATCTTCACTCATAAAAACCTCCTTCAGGTTAGTTAAAAAGACTTTGCGATACTGCAAAAAAAATATTTCGCCTACCACCTCCTTAGTTCTGCTCGGAAAACTTCCGGGTATCGATCCGATGCCGTTTGGGCTCCCTGTTACGACTGCAAGTCAGCTTCAGGGAGACAAGGTTTTAATTTCTAGTTACAACGTTTGATAAAACGGCCGAAAAATCCGGCAAAACCAAGTAAAAATAAAACCTTTAAAATGTGTAAAAAAATTGGGTTTTAACCATCGTTTTTTTCTTATAAAGGGAAAAAACCCCAATAAATATGAGGTTGGAGAGAAGATAGCTTGAGTCTCCCCGTTGAGTCAATAAAAAAATATAACATCGTTTCGTTTTTGTCAAATCAGCTCATAAAAACACGCGAAATCGATAGCTTTCAGAACCATGATTTACGCGTGTCACAAGTATAGCAGCAAAACACAAGTTTGGTAGTTCACGTCCTGTTTTGTTTGTAAAAACATAATTTTTCTCAGCCAAGCGGTGTCATCCATTTGTTGCATAATATACTGAAGCCATAGACAATAGTTCGCGATCCAACCTTTTTCAGGGGAAAACTATGCCTGGCAGTAACTTTAGCGAAGAAAGTTTTTTCTTCCTGCATGTGAAACATGTCTGTCGCAGTCCTGCGATCACCTGCTCACCCGATGTCGGAGTGATCGAAGCCGCGCGTCTGATGCGCGACCAGAACGTTGCCGGCCTCATCGTCGTCGACGACAAGGCCCCGGTCGGCATCCTTTCGGTAAGGGATCTGCGGGACATAATGGCCACGGATGGAGCGAACCTTCCTGCTCACAAGGTTCGTGACGTCATGCACATCGGCGTTATCACCGTCCGGCATTCCGCTTATATTTTCGAGGCCATTTTCAAAATGGCCAAGAACAATATTCACCGACTTGCCGTGGTCGATGAGAACCAGGATTTGATCGGCATCATCAATGCGACCGATCTGCTCAGCCAGCAGACCCGCAGCCCGCTCTACCTGGCCCAGGAGATCCAGACCGCCGAATCCTTTGCCGATCTTCAGCGCATCAGCGGAAGCATTCTCGAAATGGTGCGCAGTGCCATGGACGTCGGCGCTGACACAAGAAGCCTGGTGCACCTGATCGCCCATTTCAACGATGGCTTCACAGAACGCATCATCGCGCTCATGGAATCAACCGAAGGGGTTATCCTCCCGGCAAAAGCTGCCTACCTGGCGCTCGGCAGCGAAGGCCGTGGCGAACAAACCCTGCGCACCGATCAGGACAGTGCCATGATTTATGCCGATGGCATCTCGGCCTCTGAACTAGGAGAATGTGCCCGTTTTGCAGCCCGGTTGGTAGAGGTTCTGGAATTTGTCGGCATCCCCCGCTGTCCGGGCAACACCATGGCCAGCAACCCGCAGTGGCGTAACAGCTTGAGTGAATGGCAGGCAAGGCTTGAGAAATGGATCACCGTACCGGACGGGGAAAATATGGTCAACTTTGGCATGTTTCAGGATTTTCGTACGATTCACGGCGACAGATCTCTGGAAAAAGATCTGCACAAATTCATTCATACTACAGTGCAGAGACACAAGCTGTTTTTCCCCCATGTGGCCAAAAACATTGTCAGGTTTCCTGCCCCTCTGGGGATGTTCGGCCGGATCAAGGTTGAACGAGCCGGGTCGAACCGTGGCAAGGTTGAACTGAAAAAAGCCGGTATCTTCGCGATAACGGAAGGTGCCAGCCTGCTTGCCCTGGAGAACAATGTAGACGGCGGGACAACCTGGGACAAACTTGAAAAGCTGGGACAGCTAAGCGTTCTTTCGAAAAAAGACAGTGCGACGATCAGCGAAGCGTTCAGTGCGCTGGTCAATTTCCGACTGCAGCGCCAACTCCGCGACCTGGCGGCGGGCAACAAACCAAGCAATGCCATCGATCCACAACGGCTGACGGAGAAAGCCCGCAACCAGTTGCGCGAAGCCTTGCGGGGAGTCAACCTGCTCCTGCGCATCATCCGCGAACATTACCGGCTTGACTCCATCTCCGGCTAAGCTGCTTCACCCTGCAGAAATCCGATAAACATGCGGATGAGACAAAAAGAGAGGGCAGACTCTTGTCTGCCCTCTCCGACGCGACCAGGTTAGACCAAGGAGCAACTACTGCTCCTTCGGGTCAAAGAACCAGATGGTTGTTTTCTTGTGCCAGCCCTTCTCCCACATGCAGCTTTCGTAGCTGACGCGCCCCGAACCCGGCTCGAGCCCTGCCGAAACGCTGCCGGTCTCAGCCTGGCAAGCCCTGTCGTCAGCGTAGAACTCTGAAGGGAGCTTGGAACCGCTCTGCCACCGAGATGCACAACCGACCAGCAACAAAGACAATAAACCCACCAAAAACCAACGCGACATATCGAACTCCCACCTGATAACATTTGTTACTGGATTATAACATCCTCATCGACAATTCATAGCAGCAACTATCGCATACAACTTAAAAAAAACACTTGACCCGCAAGATTAAAATAAGTAGATTAGCTTCTGCTTATTTTCATATTAACCACCTTCATAAGGAGAGAGACATGAAAAAACTGATTATTGCCGTAATGCTGGTCGCTTTCGCTTTCACCGTAGCCTATGCTGTTGATTCCGTAACCTACGACAGCAAAAAAGGCGCCGTCACCTTCGACCATAAAGATCATGCTGACAAGCTCGGCTGCGAAGCCTGCCACGAAGGCACTCCGGCGAAGATCGCCGTCGACAAGAATGCTGCTCATGGCGCAGCCTGTAAAGACTGCCACAAAGACAAAGGTGGCCCGACCAAGTGTAACGATTGCCACAAGAAGTAACTCGCAGTCTGTTGAATAAAAAGCCTCCCCCTACCAGGGGAGGCTTTTTTTATTTCTGGTTATTCCGATCCGTGACACGTCTCCCGGTCTATTCCGGCAAAAACCGTATTACACCTTGACTAGCAAACCAATTTAGTCATAAATTGCAGGGTGTTACGATTGTGATATAATCCTGTCTCAGACTACAAGTATGTGAAATTTTCTATGGAGGTTTCTATGGCCCTGAAAAGCACCCAGACAGAAAAAAACATTCTCACAGCGTTTTGCGGCGAAAGCCAGGCCCGTAACCGTTACACCTACTTCTCAGCCCAGGCAAGAAAGGAGGGGTATGTACAAATATCAAACATCTTCGAAGAAACCGCCAACCACGAGCGTGAGCATGCCAAACGCCTGTTCAAGCTGCTCGAAGGCGGCGAAGTTGAAGTGACGGCCAGTTTCCCTGCCGGCGTTGTCGGTTCGACGCTGGAGAACCTCAAGGAAGCCGCCGGAGGTGAGAACTACGAGTACAGCACCATGTACCCGGAGTTCGCCGCAACGGCACGCGAGGAAGGGTTTCCCGGCGATTGCAGAGGTCTTCATGTCGATCGCCGTTGCCGAAAAATATCACGAAGAACGCTACCTGAAGCTCCTCAGCAACATCAAAAGCAACCAGGTCTTCAAGCGCGAGCAGCCCAGCACCTGGCGTTGCCAGAACTGTGGCTACCTACATGAAGGTACAGAAGCACCCGACACCTGTCCCGCCTGCAACCATCCGCAGGCCCACTTTGAACTGAAACCCGTAAACTACTAAACAACAAGGAGAAAAAAATGCCCCAGCTGAACGAAGTCTACAAGTGTGAACTCTGCGGAAATATTGTCGAAATGCTGCACGGTGGCCCCGGCGCCCTGAGCTGCTGCAATCAGAAGATGGTCCTTTTGACGGAGAACACTGTTGATGCCGCTCTGGAAAAGCATGTTCCCGTCATCGAAATCGGCGCCGACAGCATTACCGTCAAGGTTGGCAGTGTCGCACATCCGATGGCCGATGAGCATTACATCGAGTGGATTGAGCTGATCGCCGACGGCAAGGTCTACCGTCAGAACCTGCAGCCAGGAAGCACTCCGGAAGCAACTTTCCCGCTTATCGCCAAGGCGGTAACGGCCCGCGAGTATTGCAACCTGCACGGCCACTGGTCGGCAAAGAGTTAGTCTGTTACAACAAAAAGGCCTTCTGCAGAAGGCCTTTTTTATTTCCATTCAGCATCCGATAACCAGTTCGCTGGTTGACCGTTTTTGCTGTAACTGGCAGGATGCCTGTACGAAACTCCTATCTTTGCAGAGGCGGCAACATGAGCAAAACATCCCGTCCCAACAGATTCCCTGGCCCCCAAACCAAGCAAGACAAGAGCCCGGCAGCCTGGCGGATCAAGCTGCACGAAATCATCTTCGAAGCGGACACCCCGACGGGCAAGCTCTTCGACATCGTCCTGATCATTGCCATCATCCTGAGCATCATTACCGTGATGTTCGACAGCGTTGCCGAAATCCGCGCCGAGCATGGCGAGGCCCTCTATGTCATCGAGTGGTTTTTCACCCTGATCTTCACTGCAGAATATGTTGCCAGGATCATCTCCCTTGGCAACCCGGTCCGCTACATTCGCAGCTTCTACGGCCTGGTCGATCTCGTCGCCATTCTGCCGACCTACCTCAGCCTGCTGTTCCCCGGCTCGCAGTACCTGATGACCATCAGGGTCCTGCGCCTGCTGAGAATTTTCAGAATCCTGAAACTGGCACAATACCTCAATGAAGCGGAAGTCCTGCTGAAAGCAATGCGCGCCAGCACGCGCAAAATATCGGTCTTCCTGTTTGTCGTCATGAGCCTGGTCCTGATCTTTGGCTCATTGCTTTATCTCATAGAAGGTGACGAAAGTGGCTTCACGTCCATAGGTGCTTCATGCTACTGGGCCATAACAACCCTGACGACCGTGGGCTATGGAGATATCTCCCCACAGTCTCCTTTGGGACGGGCGGTGGCCAGCATCATTATGGTATTGGGATATGGCGTGATTGCGGTACCAACCGGGATTGTTACTGCAGAGCTTGTCGCACCGATCAAGGGGGAAGTATCAACCCAGGCGTGCCCGGCATGCGGAGGAGAGAAACACAGCTATGATGCCGTGTTCTGTAAATATTGCAGTGCCAAATTGAACGCGGATAAGGTGTCCGGCAACTAACCGTTTTGACTTGCCAGGCTATCAACAAAAGCCGTCAGGGCCTGCTTGAAAGCCGAACTGCTGTTAATGAATTCAAGCCCCATCCCACATGGCAAGGTGCTCTTTTTCAGCCATTCCGGGTGATTCACCCAGGCAACCCGGACCACGATTGCGATAGGACTCTGGAAATCGGGCAGGGTAAACTCAATTGACAACTGTGTGTCGACCGGGAAGAGTGTTTCAGTCGCGAGGAACATTCCGTCGACAGTAATGTTCACGCAGGTGCCGAGATGTTGTTTCTGCTTAGTGTCAAGAAACTTGAGTTTGAAATTGACCGGGAAACGCGGGACCAACCGGCGGGAGATCCCGAGCAGGCCAAAAGCCGCATCGAGGAATCGGGCCGCCTCCAAGGGCCGGTGCACAACAGCATCGGTGCCGGCACTCCAACAGGCATCAGCCACATCCTCATCAGCATTTTCCGGCAGCACCAGTAATACTGGAGTTTTGGCCAGCAATGCATCGTTCTTGATCGACCGGCAACACTCAAGGGCCTGTTCTCCCAGCAGCGCGATATCGAATATCGATAGTGACGGGGCCTCGGCCTCGACAGCCTGGAAGCCGGTCTGGCCATCCTTGACCAGCACCATTTCAAAACCTTCCCTCTGGAAATAGGAATTCTTCAGGATCGCCAACAAGGTGGGATCATGCGAAAGAACGATTTTTTTCGTGGGCATACTGATCACTCCCGGCGCAGGATGTTTACCATCAAGCTTAGGATTTTTTGCACAGTCCGTGCCGACTTGGCTGATTATTGCGTGTCAGGTCAAGACTCTTTTAACTTCGTCACAAAAACAGGGACTTGTCAGAATCTTTATTGAACTGGTGAAAGGCAGAAAACGCTGAGCGTAAGCTTCAACAGAGACAAAAAAGGGCCGCCTTTGCAGGCGGCCCGGTCATTTAACGACTCGCTCAGGAACACTCGAGCAGCACTATTTCAAAGTGCAATTCCTTGCCTGCCAGAGGATGGTTCCCATCCAGAACCACCGAATCATCGGAGATTTCTACGACCTGCACCTCCAAAGACTGGCCGTCTTCAAGGCCGACCTCAAGCATGCTGCCAAGGATCAGTTTGTCATGGTCTGGAATCAGATGTTTCTCTACCTTGGCAACCATTTCCGGGAGATGGCCGCCATAGCCATCTTCGGGGGGCACCACAACTTTACGGCTTTCACCTGGCTTCAGACCAATAACAGCCTGGTCGAACCCGACGATCACCTGGCCAGCTCCAACGGTGAACTCCAGCGGGTCGTGACCTTCTGACGAGTCGAATATTGAACCGTCAGCGAAGCGCCCGATATAATTGACGCGAACCTGATCACCGGCAGCAGCGACACGCTTCTCCCGATCACTCATCAGTTCTCGCCTTTTTCCACGCTGATCAGCTCGACATCGAACAACAAGGTTGAATTGGGCCCGATATCCTGTCCAGCTCCTCTCTCGCCATATGCGAGCTCGGCAGGGATGAACAGCTGCCATTTCGCGCCGGGCTTCATCAGTTGCAAGGCTTCGGTCCAGCCGGCAATCACGCCGCCCACCGGGAAGGTCGCCGGCTGGCCACGGTCGTAGGAGCTGTCGAACTGGGTCCCGTCGATCAGCGTACCGCGATAGTGCACCGTCGCAACATCGGCCGGCCCTGGCGAATCCCCCTCGCCTGGTTCGAGGATTTTATATTGAAGGCCACTCTCGGTCACCACAACACCTTCCTGGTTGGCATTCTCAGCCAGGAATGCCTCTCCCGCGGCCTTGTTAGTGGTCGCCTGCGCTTCCATTTCAGCGACCATTTTGGCCTGCATCTCCTGCTGGAAGTTCTGGATTTCCTGCACCATCTCCTCTTCGGTGAGCTGCAGTTCCTTTCCAGACAGGGTGTCTTTAAGTCCCATCAAAAGAACATCGGGGTCAACATCCATCTTCTGGGTTTTGAAATCCTGGCCGATATTTACACCGATCGTGTAACTGATCCGGTTTTTCGGGGTATCGAGTTTCAATTCGGATGCGGAACTGGCCTCTTCTGCGGAACATCCGACGAGGTAGGTCAGCATGAACATAACGGCAAACAGTCTGAGGTGCATGGGTAGTCCTTTCAGTAAACGCGAATAATAGAATGAAGCAGTAAAGATACCCATGGCCCTGCATTCTGTCAACCTAAACCAAGGGATTTTCAGCAGATTAGCGGTTTGTGGGTTCAATTGAGCCCGTGCGTGCCAGGCCGACAGCCAGCAGCAGAGCAACCACTACGACAACAACCAGAACCGAGATGAAGCCAATCCAGCCGAACCCCCGGTACACATAACCGGGAAGGATTGATCCGAGTGCCCCGCCACCATAATAAAAAGCGACGTAGAGCCCGTTGACCATCCCCTTGTGTTCCTCGGCCAGCCGATTCAACAACCCGGTCGCGGTGGCATGGGTCAGGAACATGGCGCCACAGAAGAGGAACATGGTTGCCAGCAGCAAAGCGACGGAAGGTACGCCCAACAGAACAAGAGCGACGAGATAAAGAACCAGGGCTATGACCATGGTCCGTTCGACACCGCCACACCAGCGTTGCAGGGTTACTGCGTTCAACGAGGCAAGCAGCCCCATCATGTAGCCGGAATAAGCCAGCCCGATTCGCAGTTCGTCTGCCTCCGCGGTCAATTCGGTCAGGCGGAACGGCAGGAAGTTCATGATCGCTGCAAAGGCCAGGAAAAAACAGAAAATCATCAGGTAGGCGCGACGGAACACCGGCTTGGCAAGGATCTCCTTGATCAGGCCGAGACGCGGACGTTGCATGCGCACCGTGCCGGTATCCGGGAGTTTTGCCAGCCAGACCCAGGCGATCAGGATGCTGACCCCGAGGAACAGAAAGCTGACGCGCCAGTGAAACAGGCTGGCAATTATTCCGGACAGGGCTCGCCCGGCGAATCCCCCGGCGATCGTCGCGCCGATATACCAGGCCATGGCCCGCTGCATATCACCTTGTGTGGCGCTCTGTGAGGTATAGGTCATCAGTGCCGTCAAAAGGGCGGGGATCAGCAAACCCTGGAAAAGTCTCCAACCAAGCATCCAGCTGTAGCTCTCGACAAAACCGAGCACCAGCGATGAGAGCCCCAGCAGCAGCATGGCGATTCGCAGAATGCGCTTGGCCGGGATTGCCTCAAGCAGGTAACCGTAGGCCAGTGGGGCAAGGCTCAAGGGGATAAAAACGATCGTGGTCAACAGGGCGGCCATCTCCCGGCTGACCGCAAACTGTTTGGCAAGCACCGGCAGCAGTGGCTGCGGCACGTAAAGTGCCGAAATGGTCAAAACCGTTGAGATGAGGATGATCGTCATGGACCTCATGGAGAAGACTCCAGCTCAGACAGCCTGGCAATTCTGGCTGTAACCGGAGGGTGCGAATAGTAGAACCAGGCATAGTGTGGATGTGGATGCAGGTTGCTCAGGTTCTCACAAGACAGCTTGGCTAGAGCTCTTGACAGGGGCTGAACTTCGCCGGTCAAATCGTATGCGAAGCGGTCGGCCTGCCACTCGTGACGACGGGACAGTCCGCTTGATAGTGGGGTCAGGAGAAACCCGGCCAGGCTGGCAAGGAACCCCAGCAGCACGACCTGGCCGACGAAACTGAGCGGACCAAGGCCAAACCATCCCGGCAAACTGCCCTGGCCGAGCAGATACCACGCCAGCCAGCAGGCCACGAGGGAGATCAGCTCCATTCCCAGCAGGCGTTTCCAGATATGGCCGAGTTTCCAGTGGCCGGCCTCGTGAGCCAGCACACCGATGATTTCTTCATCATCCATCTGTTCCAGGAGGGTATCAAACAGAACGATGCGCTTGACCCTGCCGACACCGGTGAAATATGCGTTGGAGTGTTTGCTGCGCCTTGATGCATCGACCTGCTGCACCCGGTCCACCTGCAGCCCGGCTCGGGCCATCACCCTTTTGACCCGTTCGGCGAGCTCTTCGTTCTGGAGCGGAAGAAACTTGAAGAAAAGCGGCTCAATCAGAACCGGCGAGAGGTACATCAAAAGCAGCGTGATCAGGGCCAGGAAGCCCCACACCCACAGCCACCAGGAATCCGGACTGGCCTGCACCAGGGCCAGGGCACCGGCCGCCACCAGGGAGAGCAGCACAGCACCGATGAGCAGGGACTTCAGCAGATCGGTGAACCAGAGTTTCGGCGTCGAGGTGTTGAACTGGAAACGTTCTTCCAGCACGAAGGTACGATAAAGGCTGAAGGGGATGTCCAGTACCGTCTGGACCAGGGTCAGGCCCAGCACAAAGAGCACTCCCTGGCCGATGAAAGAGTTGGTCAGAGTGTTAATCCGGCTGTCATACCACTCAAGCAGGCCACCAAAAAAGAATATTACCACGATCAGACTGGAGAAGAGCAATTCTACCAATCCCGTCCGGCTGTTGGCCAAAGTGTATTCGGAGGTCTTTTTCAACAAATCCTGGTCGACGAAACCTTCAAAGGCTCGCGGCACTTCATGACCGTGGCGCGCAAGGTAATTCAGGTTCAAACGACGCAGCCACAGACGCAACGCCGTGACAATCAGGTATGCTACGAGGATCAGCCATTTCATGGCAAGAATGATAGCAGAAACCCCTGGCGCTTGGCGCGACAAAAAAATCAGGGCACTTAACTGCAGTGCCCCGTAGAAAAAGATTTTTTACGCCACGAGTCATAATTTAAACATGATTGCGCAATTGCAGTTCAAACGGGTGCGGCTTGAGATAGCCTACGTCTTATCAATTGGATATGTTTAGGCTGGCTTGTCCCGTTCCACAAACCGCGTTCCCCGCAGCTTAATTCTGGTATAGTGTACCAAGCTGCCAGCCCTTGCCAAGGACAACTCCGTGAAAGTCCCCGCCCAACGCATAGTCCCCGTCAACAAGGGGTTCAACCCGGATGGGCACTACGTTCTTTACTGGATGATAGCCTGCCGGCGCACCCGGTGGAATTTCACCCTGCAGCGGGCCGTCGAAGTGTCTGTCGAGCTAAGCAAACCGCTACTCATTCTGGAGCCGCTCGACTGTGATTATCCCTACGCCAGCGACCGGCTGCACCGCTTCATCCTGCAGGGCATGGCCGACAACCTGCGAGCTCTTACCGGCAAGGCGCTGACTTACTATCCGTATGTTGAGCCTGCACCGGGGGCAGGCCATGGGCTCCTCGCGGCCCTTTCCGCACGGGCCTGCCTGGTGGTCACCGATGACTTCCCGTCATTCTTCCCCTGCCTTTTAAGGCCTGCAGAAGAGCACCTGCCGATGCACCTGGAAGCAGTCGATGGGAATGGGCTGCTACCGATGCGAGCTGCCGACCACGCCTTCCCCACCGCCTATGCGTTCCGCCGTTTTCTGCAGAAGAACCTGCCACAGCACCTGATGGAGTGGCCGGAGGACGACCCACTGGACGGTTTGAAAGATTCATCAAGACTGACCTTGCCGAAATCGATCACTGAACGCTGGCCATCAGCTGTACAGGAGTTGCAACATGCCGGGGAATTCAGACTGGAGAATCTCCCTATTGATCACGATGTCGCGCCTGCACAAATCAGCGGAGGACAGGACGCCGCACGGCAAAGGCTGACCGAGTTCCTTACCAACAAGCTGGAGCGTTACACCGAGGACCGCAACCATCCTGACCTTGATGCCACCAGCGGCCTGTCACCCTACCTGCATTTCGGCCATATCAGTAGTCACGAAATTTTCTCAGTTATGGTCAAGCAGGAAGGCTGGACCCCCCACAACCTGTCGTTGCGTACTGACGGCAGGCGTAGCGGCTGGTGGCGCATGTCCAACAACGCCGAAGCCTTCCTCGACCAGTTGGTCACCTGGCGGGAACTCGGCTTCAATATGTGTTGTTTAGAACCTGAACTATACCGGGGCTACAAAAGCCTTCCGGACTGGGCTCGCCGGACTCTCGACGAACACCGCCTCGATTCTCGACCGTACTGCTACACGCTGCAGGAATTTGCCAATGCACAGACCCACGACCCGCTCTGGAACGCCGCTCAGAACCAGCTGCGACGCGATGGGACCCTGCATAACTATCTGCGCATGTTGTGGGGGAAAAAAATCCTCGAATGGTCAGCGAGTCCGGAACAGGCCCTGGAGATCATGATTGAGCTCAATGACCGCTACGCCCTCGATGGCCGAGATCCGAATTCTTACAGTGGTATTTTCTGGTGCCTGGGACGCTACGACCGTGCCTGGGGTCCCGAACGGGAGATTTTCGGCAAAGTGCGCTACATGAGCTCCGATAACACGCGAAGGAAGGTCAAATTGAAGAATTACCTCGAAAAGTACCAATAGAGGCATGTTCGACGCAGAGAGAGGTTAAAGAAGATGGTCGCGTCCCGCGTCGCTCGTCCCTTAAAACTTTGCAAGAAATTCGAGTAGGGTTTGGTTGAACAGATCCGGTCGCTCCAGATTGGCCATATGACCGGCACCAGGGATTATTTTTAACTCGGCATCCGGCAACCCACCAGCCAGGATCCGGGCATGTTCGGGCGGCACAGCCATATCCAGTTCGGCACCAACTACCAGAGACGGGACATTTAATCCATCCAGCCGCTCGATGTAATCAACGCGGTCACGCATCGCCAGCAGACCGCCAATCATCCCCTTCGCAGGCGTAGATTCCATCCACTGCCTGACCTCGCTGACCAGTTCCGGTTTTTCCTGTGTTGTCTGCGGTGCAAACAGCACCTGGACAAACGCATCCGGCACGGCCAACAGGCTGCCGTTCTCGACCTCTGCCGCCAGCATGGTCCGCTTCTCCCTGCCGGCGGCATCGTCGGCCGCCGCACGGGTCACCAGATAGATTGCCCCCAGCAGCCGTTCCGGAAACCGTTCGACCAGGTTGAGCAACACGTATCCTCCCATCGACATGCCACCGACCACGGCCTTGTCGATATCGAGGCGATCAAACAGCCGAATCAACCCATCGGCGTACAGAGACATCGTCACCGGCTGGCCAGAAAGCGGGCTCTCGCCGAACCCCTCCAGGTCGGGGCAGATTACTCGACACCCGGAACTTGCCAATACCCCAATCTGTGGCTGCCACATCCTGCGATTTAACGGAAAGCCATGGACCAAGACCACCGGCAGGCCCAGACCCTGCTCATCGTATGCCAGAGTATTCGTTACCATCTTTTCCTCCTCTCATTTTGAATTCACAGAGGGTCGCCTCTTTTCTCCAGACGGTGCATGAGTGAGGCAAGCGCCACTAAATTCTATCAGAAAAAGGCTGGGCATATGGGATAGGACCTGATCAGTTTTCTCGCTGCCCGGCACCTGGCTTCCAGTGGATATGCAACTTTTCCTTTATAAATAGGAACCTTACTGGAAGAAGCCTCGGAGGACGGTGGCTTTCTGGAGTTTGATGCGTTTCGCTGGCTTGGTGAGCAATATACCGAGGGGACCGACAACAAACACTTTCGGGGGGATCATGAAATTCGCCGCCAGATCGACAAGGGGCGCGGCATCCAGGCTTTTACCTTTGCCACCGGCCCGATTCCGTTAAGCGACAGTCATGTCGCTCAGCTTAAAAAACCGAATTTTTTCATCCTGTAACGAAAAGCATCGATCCCGAGGTTGAGTTTCTGGGCAGCTTTTGACTGGTTGCCATCGGAAATTTCGAGAGCCTGGCGTATCAACTCCCGCTCAACATCCTCGATATCGATCCCCTCCGGTGGGATCCGCAGGCTCGTTGGCCCGGAAGCGATATCGCCGGTCTTGGAGACCAACTCCCGGGGCAGGTGCTCAAGCATGAGCGTCTCTTCGTTCTCGAGAATGATCGCTCGTTCGATAATGTTGCGCAGTTCGCGGACATTACCGGGCCATTCGTACTCCTCAAGGAACTTGCGTGCCATCTTGGAGATGCCAGTAACGGTTTTACCGAACTCCTTGCTGTAATAACGGATAAAGAATTCAACCAGCGGCATGATATCTTCACGCCGCTCGCGCAGTGGCGGCAGGTAAATCGGAATCACCTGAAGCCGATAGTAGAGGTCGTTGCGAAAAGTCTTTTCTTCGATCTTCTTCAGGAGCTCCTGGTTGGTTGCTGAAACGATACGCACATCGACCGGGATCTCCTTGGTACCGCCGACCCGGCGAAAAGTACGCTCCTCGAGAATGCGCAGCAGCTTGGCCTGCATCCCCATCTCCATATCGCCAATTTCGTCGAGGAAGATAGTGCCGCCATCGGACATCTCGAAGAGGCCGCGCTTCTGGTTCTTGGCATCGGTGAAGGCCCCTTTTTCGTGACCCATTAATTCGCTTTCCAACAAGGTCTCGGGTACAGCGGCACAGTTGATCGCCATGAATGGTTTGTCTTTTCTGGCGCTTTCCATGTGGATAGCCCTGGCGATCAATTCCTTGCCGGTACCGCTCTCCCCCTGGATGAGTACCGTACTGGCATCACTCTTCGCCACCTTGC
Organism: uncultured delta proteobacterium; assembly: GCA_963825575.1. Taxonomy (GTDB): domain Bacteria; phylum Desulfobacterota; class Desulfuromonadia; order Desulfuromonadales; family BM103; genus JAFDBW01. The sequence goes on along the minus strand of CAWGUB010000006.1, from coordinate 119,831 downwards.
GCACCATATCGAGGACCTGCTTCATGTGGCGGCTGTCACCAATGATATTGTCGATACCGAACTTGTTCTCCTGGGCGGAGCGCAGATGAGCAACTTCCTTCCGTAATTGGCGGGTTTCGAGGGCCTTCTTGACGATAATCGACAGCTCGTCAAGATTGAACGGCTTGTTGATGTAATCGTGGGCGCCGAGACGCATCGCTTTGACAGCAGTCTCGAGAACACCGAGGGCCGTTACCATGACCACTATAATTTCGCTGTCAATTTCCTTGACCTTCTGCAGGACCTCGAGACCATCCATGCCGGGCAGCTGGATATCGAGCAGCACCAGTTCCGGAGCCTCCTCCTGGACCTGCTTGAGAGCTTCCTCGCCACTGGCTGCGGTGGCCACTTCGTAGCCCTGCTTGAGCAGCGACTGCTCCAGCGACCAGCGGATCAAATGTTCATCATCAACAACAAGTATTCTTGTATTACGCACGTTGATCCTCGCTCTTAAACGAAACAGCGTCGGCGCTGACCGGTAAATTAATCAAAACGCGGGACCCCTCTCCGACACGGCTCTTGATCTCAATCGTACCGCCCTGTTGCTCTATGAGCTGTCGACATATAGCCAGACCGAGTCCGGTACCCTGGGTCTTGGTGGTAAAAAATGGCGTAAAAATCTTGTCCAGAACCTCTGGCTTGATCCCCGGACCGGAGTCGCCGACCATAACCCTGACAACCTGCTTTCCCTGATCATCAATCAAGTCGGTCTGCAGGAGCAGAGTACCACCATCTTTCATTGCCTGTATGGCGTTTATTATTATATTGAAAAATACCTGTTGCAGCTGCTTCGCGTCAACCCAAACAGGTGGCAAATGACGCGTAAATTCCTTGTTTTGGTGAACATTCTTCGCTTCTGGGTGCTGACTGACGAAAAACATCGTCTTGTTGAGCAGATCGTTGGTGTCGACGAACTCGAAACTCGGCTTGCCGGGCCGCCCAAAAAAGAGCAAGTCGGTAGCCGCCTTGTCGAGTCGAGCGATCTGTTCAAGAACCTTGCTGATAACTTCTCGACGGGGATCTTCTTTGTCAAAGCCATCATAAAGAACCGAGATTGCACCGCTGATCGCTGCGAGGGGGTTTTTTATCTCATGGGCTATGCCGGCAGACATCTCACCGACCGAGGCGAGGCGATCAACACGCTCCATCTGCTGATAGTGACATTGCTGAAGTTCATCATTGGCTTCACTCAAGCGGTCAACCATCGAGTTGAAACTGGCCGCCAGGCTACCCACTTCGTCCTCGCTTTGCGGTTGCAGACGGACCGTGAGATCGCCTTCCTCCACCTGCGCCATTTTTGCCGATATGGTTTTCAATGGCATGCGGACGAAGCGATGGAAGATCAGAGAGACCCCGCCAGTCAGAAGCAACACCATGGCCAGCATGGTAAAACCGAAGAACTGCGAGGTCTCCAGCAACTGGCTTTCCATCTGCCCCAGGGAGAGATCGAGGTTCAAGACCCCGAGCACCCGTCGACCAGGGCCGTGGCAAGGCGTACAGCGCGGCTCGGTAAAAATAGGTTTGACGACACCCATGACTTCGCCACCGGCCGAACTGCGGAAGATATCGTGCTGTTGCCCCTGGAGGAAGGTGCCCAGGCTGTGAGGATCAACCCGTCGGCCGATTTCGTTCGGCTCCGAAGACTTCAGGATTCGGCCGTCGGGGTGAAAAATCCGTACTCCGGCAAGCCGCGGGTCGCTTCCGACCATCTCCAGGATCGTCTGAACATCGCGCGTATTGCCGGTACTCATTGAACTGCTGATGGACCTCTCGATTACTGACATCATCAGGTCCGCAGTATGCAGGCTGGTTTCAGTTATATGGGTATGTTCACGGCGGATATGAAACAGGGTCACACTGCCGATCGCAATAAGGAAGAGCAGGAATGAAAGGATTATGATTCGACCGACCAGGCTTCTGATGAACATCGTGTCCTGTTCTTAAGGGTTCAGCTACTGTTGCCCAGATGTTGTGATGGCAGGTCGCTTCGGCGTTTTCTGCTTCGGCAACTCAAACACGAACTCCCATTCATTGTAGGCTTCTTTCCCCTTCAGTTTATCGAGGGCTTTGGGGAAGCCGTCCTTGCGGAAAGGCTCAAGGTCGCTGCTGCTGCGCACACCAATGATACGTTCAGACGGATCTTTTACCAGCTTTAAGTCTTCTCCAGTGATCGGATCGTTATAGAGTTTGCGCAAGTGCCGTACCACATGCGGGAAACGTGGGTCTCGCAACAAGTCTTCCAGTTTTGCCGGAAACATCTGCTGACCCTGCCTGACGGAATAGTAGCTGCCAATCGCCTTCTGGTACTGTTGCCCCCGCCAGAGCAGCTCGGCTTCCCGGGCCCTCTGCACGGTGCTGCGCCATGATTCCCCTGCCATACCAGCCGCGAGGCCCATAACCACCACCATCACCAAAAGCAAAAGCAGGATCGCGCCGCGTTGATTGTCATTTGCAGGCTTACTAGTCACAAGTATTACCCGTGAGCTCTTTTATCTAATATTGTTTCGAGACTTTCGGCCCTTGTGTTCAGCTTCTCTGGTCACGCGTCTCGCACTTCGCACTACTCCTCGTCCCCGATCAGGTAGGAGAGAATCACTTCGTCAAGACTCACCTCGACTGCCGGGGCCGGGCCCCGTTCGGGGACTGGAGGAGAGGGGGCCTTAGGTGGAGTTCCTCCGGTTTGTGCTTGTGATGAAGTAACGGGAGCGACAATCGGACGTGGCGGAAGAGACGTTGAATCCTGAGCAACCTGTTTTTCGACCGTGGTTGGTTTGCTCACCGCCGCTGCCTCTGAGGCCTTTTGGATCCCTTTATTGCCCGCCTTGAAGCGTTTAATCACCTCGTCAAACTCGCCGGATTTGAGCCCTCGCAACATGTTCTTGTGTTGTTCTTTCATTAACTCTTCGACGACCTGCTCAAGATTATCGATCTTGGCAATGTCGGCATAGGAGGTTTTCTTCGAGGCGAGGATCGTCCCTCCCTGGTAAAGCAAGGTAACGATGTTGGGGCTGAACATTCCACTGTCCTCGGTCTGGATGTGGTAGACCTCGCCCTGGTAGCGAAAATTGTGGTTAAAGCCGGCAACCATCTGCGTTGTTCTCCGTGATTCCATTTGAACAGGATAGAGCTTTAGCCGTTTATCCATACTCGGGCAGCTGGCCCTGAAGATGCAAAAGATTTTCTTGTTAACTCGTCATTTTCGCACAGGCTAAAAATCAGCGCAAGGCCTCAATAAGCCTTAAATTTAACAGGAAAGTTCTCTCCCCTTTATCCCCTTCCCCATTTTCCATCACTCAAGGCTCCCGACCCCCAGCAACTGCTTGAGCTTGGCCACGCCCTCAACAGCATCCCGGGCATAGATATCGGCACCGATACTGTCCGCATACTCCTGACTGACCACGGCCCCACCGACCATGGTGAACACCTTGACCCCGGCTTCCCTGAGTTTACCTAAGGTGACATCCATCTGCTGCAAGGTAGTTGTCATCAGAGCGGACAGGCCCACTGCATCAACTTTCTCGGCCAGAGCAACCTCAAGAATCCGCGTCGCCGGGACATTCTTGCCGAGATCAAGCACGTCGAAGCCGTAATTTTCCAAAAGGGTGCAAACGATATTCTTGCCGATATCGTGAATGTCGCCCTCGACGGTCGCCATCAGGATCCGGCCCAGCGATGGACCGGTCTGACCCGCCATGACTTTTTTCAGGTAGCCGAACGCTGACTGCATCGTCTCGGCCGACTGCATGACCTGTGGCAGGAAGATGCGATTGTCGGCAAACCGGCGTCCAACCTCCTCGAGCCCTGGCAGCAGCCCCTGGTTGCTGATCGACATGGCATCCAGTCCATCCTGAAGGGCCTGTTCGACAAGCGCCACAATCCCTTCGCTGTCACCACCAATGATTGCCGCAGAGAGCCGCTGACAAATGTCCGGAGAGGTGGCATCCTGCCCGATCAAAGGCTGTGCAGGCATGACCTGTCCGGCATAATCTGCTATGTAACTTTCGGCCCGTTGATCATAACCGAGCAGGACCATGGCCGAACGGTACGCATCCATCATTCGCTCATCCTTTGGATTGATGATTGCGACCTTGAGACCGGCCTCCAAAGCCATGGCAAAAAACACCGAGGAGAGGACCGGGCGGGACGGCAAGCCGAAGGAGATATTGCTGACGCCAAGCGCCGTTGCCAAGCCGAGCTGGTCCCGCACCAGGCGCAATGTGCGGAGGGTCTCGAGTGCTCGTTTCTGTTCAGCAGACACAGTCAGGGTCAGACAGTCGATCACCAGGTCCTGCTCGGGCAATCCCGCAGCAAGAACTGCCTCTTGAATCCGCCTGGCAACTGCAACACGCCCTTCCGCAGTTTCAGGGATACCGTCTTCATCGAGAGTCAGGCCGATCAACGCGGCGCCATAGCGCCGGGCGAGCGGCAAAACCCGCGCCAGGCTCTTTGCCTCGCCGTTGACCGAATTGATCAGAACCTTGCCGTCGGCAGCTTTAAGGGCCTGCTCCAGGGCAATCGGATCGGAAGTATCGATAACCAGGGGGGCTGAGCTGGCGCCTGATGCAGCATAGACCGCCCGCTCCAGGGCCTCGGCTTCATCGACGCCGGGAGCGCCGCAATTGACATCAAGAAAATCAGCGCCGGCGGCAACCTGGGCCGTTGCCTCACGACGGATGTATGCCGTTTTCCCCAACCGCAACTCTTCGGTATACTTTTTCTTGCCGGTCGGGTTAATCCGTTCACCGATCAGTGCACAGGGAGCATCGCCACCAAACTCTGCGACAGCACTGCGGCTGGATAGAAAAGCGCGACGGGGTGGTGACGTCCAGCCCTGGGGGCAAGCATTGAGCGCGGCGCGCAGCACCCTGATATGTTTCGGGGTCGTGCCACAGCAGCCACCGATGACACGCACACCGAGGGCAACCAGTCGCTCAAGATAGGCCGTCAGTTCCTCCGGCGTGCCGGGGAAAATCGTCTGACCGTCTTTCAAGATCGGCAGGCCGGCATTGGCCTGGGCAATCAAGGGCCTGGGTGTGACCTGGCGCATTTCAGCAAGCACATCATGGATACCGTCGATACCGAGACCGCAATTAGAGCCGATGACATCGGTCCCCAAAGCGTCCAGGGTGACGGCAGCGGCAGCGGGGGGGGTTCCGAGCACGGTACGCCCAGCATCATCGAAAGTCATCTGGGCGATAATCGGCAAATCACAGACATCGCGGCAGGCAATGACTCCGGCACGCAGTTCACGGATATCGAGAAAGGTTTCGAAAGAGATCAGGTCGGCACCGGCACCGGCGAGGGAGGAAATCTGCTCGGCAAAGATATCAATCATTTCATCGAAACCGGCATCACCGACTGGTTCGACGAATCGTCCTGTAGGACCTACTGAACCACCGACAAAGATTCCGGCGTGCCCTGCTTTTTTTGCCAACGCCACGGCTCGACGATTCAGCTCATCAACCGCATCTTCCAGGCCGTAGTTGGCCAACTTGACCCGGTTGCCGCCAAAACTGTTGGCGACGAGGATATCGGCTCCTGCCTCAGCGTACTCGGCATGAATGCCGACGACTGCGTCGGGTGCAACCCGGTTCATTTCTTCAGGACAGCCTCCCGGCGGCAGGCCCCGTTCCTGAAGTAAAGTCCCCATGGCGCCATCCAGAACCAGGACCCTTTCGGCGATCGCCTTGTGGAAGTTGGTCACTCGTCGCCTCCGGCGGGCAGGCTGTTCATGCTGCCGATCGGAGCCGCCCCCTCTTCGACGAAGCTGAAATCAGGATAGATGGGCTGGCGAAGATCGACATGCCCTTTTAGAGTTGCGACAGGAACACCTTCGACGAGAATCTGAACCTGCCGGAGGTGGGGGAAGTTGACGGTCAGGGTATCGGCCAGACCATAGACCGTGAGCAGTTCACTCTGGGTCCCCCCGGGATGGGCATCGATCAGTTCCCGGCTGAAATCGACCTGGACGAGGCTATCGACAACAGTCAGGTTTCGCAAGGTCGTCCGGGGTGGCATAATCGGCACCATCTCTCCCGATGGCCCTGAAATCAGGGCCTGGACCGCATCGCTCAAGCACTCCTCATCGAGCACGCACCCGTCGATCTGCCGCGACTCCGCGACCAGGGTCTGGCCGTCACTCGAGGCGAAGTAGAGGACAATCTCCCTCGTCGCCGTCTGCGAAACCTCAGCGGCAGGGGTGGTTTTTTCCGGTGGCTCGCCGTTTGGCAAGGTACCGATCACAAGACCGACAACAAACAGGACAACAACGAGGATGAGCCATGGAACCAGCCGTTTGCCAAAAGGCTTCTGCATCTGACGATCTTTTTTACTCATGATTCAATCCAAAACGACAGTTTTGACATCCTTCAGCTCCTCTCCGAGGAAGGCACTACCGACCCGTACGAAACGATCCGGAATGTCAGTGACGTAATAGCATGGAGGTTGTGCGGCGACAGTAGACTGCAGTAACTGGTCCTGTTCGAGCCGAAGTTTGACGGCCTTCGCCGTTTCCTGTGCCGAGTCGACCAGTTGCACATCGGGGCCGACAACCTCCTGCAGAGTCTTTTTCAGCAACGGGTAATGGGTACAGCCAAGCACCAGCGTGTCGATGCCTTTATCGAGCAACGGGGCCAGGTACTCACGGGCAGCGAGATGGGCAACTTCGTGGCGGGACCAGCCTTCTTCGGCGATCGGCACGAAAAGCGGACAGGCAGCCGCGTGGACAACGATATCCGGACGACTTTCCCGCAGAACACGCTCATAGGCCCCGGAACGAATCGTCCCTTCAGTCCCGACTACGCCAACCCGACCGTTACGGGTCACCTCCAGCGCGCGTTTGGCCCCAGGCTGAATGACACCGATGACCGGCACCTGGTATCTCTCTATCAGCTCGTCGATGGCAACTGCCGAAGCGGTATTGCATGCGATCACCATCAGCTTGACCCGCTGGGCAAGCAGAAAGCGTGCAGCTTCGTGCGCGTAACGCATCACGGTTGGGGAGCTCTTTGTCCCGTACGGCACCCGCGCCGTATCGCCAAGGTATACGAGCAACTCGTCAGGGACCTGCTGGCGCAGGGCCCTCAGTACGGTCAACCCGCCGACCCCTGAATCAAACACACCGATGGCACGTTCCGGCACTTTTCAAACCCTCTCTTCTCTAGCTTCAGCAGGGGGTTACTCTATTGAGCACGATAGAAAAAGTCAAGAATTATGGCGGTTTTTTGCCATTGTCACTTTCTGAAAAAATGGTATTATGGCGGATCGGAAAAAGCGATGCCGATACCGCAGTTTCTGGAGAGGTCAGATGGATTTAAGCTCTGCCATTGAATTTATAAAACAGTTCGAAACAACCAAGATCATGGCCTTCATCAAGGCCATTGACCTCAAGACCCTCATGGAACACCCCTACTTCCTTGTGGGGGTCGGTGTTACCGCTGTCATTGCATATCTGATGCGCTGGCGCCTGTTGCTGGTCGTGGTCATGACAATCACCGGGTTCATCTACCTGCTCGGCTATACCCTATCAAAGGGAGTCTCTCTGGAAAGCGGCATACCGACCGACGCCCTGATGGTTCTGGTCGGCGGTGGCACTTTTATTGTTTTCATAGCGATCTATCTCCTGTTTATCCGTAGTGAATAGCGCCTATATAAGACTGCTCAAAACGAATTCTCTCTAGATATTGCAGTGTTCCGGAACTAATGCTATCTTTGACCGTGTTGCCCAGATAGCAGAGCGACTGTACTATCCGAAGAAACAATTTAAAACCAGAGGTTTTCATGGCTCTTGCCCTCAAAAAACGTGATTTTCTACTGATCGGAATCGCCGTCGTGATCCTGGCATTTCTCTGGCAGGCACCACCGGAATCAACCAGTCGCGTCCCCTACGATGATGATCATCAGCGTTTTTATGATATCGTTAAGGCCGATGGGAAAAAGGCCGCAGAGAAGTTCTGCGAAGAGTGTCACAACAAGGACGCTATTGCTTTTCCTGAAGGTCATCCGGCTAAATATCGCTGCCTCTTCTGCCACAAGATGGATCGTCCTTAAACAGCCATCCGGCAAAACCCTCACTCTCGTCTCGCCATTTAACCAAGGCTCTCGAACTTTCCTTCGCCTGAAATGGCCTTGGCAACTTCCTTTTAACGTATTTACAGGAAGTTACCAAGAAGGATGGATGTTTCATATCTTTTGGCACAAGCATTGCTTTAACTTTATTCACCCTTACCTAATTGGTCTATACAGTAAAAGGTGGAACGAGGAGAGATTATGCCGAATTTGCTGGAGAACAGGAAAAATAGCGGACAGATCAACGTTCTGGATGCCCTGCTTTACCTGGTTGCGGGTAGCACCATGGCAATTATCAGCGTCTCTTTCTTGCTCTGGTTGCAGTTTTAGAGGGAGCAGAACACCATATGAGGAATCAAACCCGGCTGCTTGGTCGGGTTTTTTATTGCCTGAATTATTATACGCGGACACTTTTTTATATTGTCGCCCTATATCTTTTGCCGCTAAAAGCCAAAACAAAAACAACCCCCGGGGGTTGCACCCCAAAACCATCCTGAAAGTCAAAGTTGAGCCGCTCTGCCTGTTAATTTTGAGTTGCTGGCAGCTTAAATCCGAGCCCAGGATTGGGTCAATTTGATCTTTTCTCTGGATCAATCACCAAGGTGCGGTAACATTTACCTAGATGTACTCGTCAAATATCGCTGTCGATTACTGTGTCGGAGATAAAACAGACAGCTATTCCAAATCTTTTTGTATTTGCTGAATCGATCTTAAAAAACAACTAAGGGAATTAAATGACTCAAAAAACAGGCGGTCTCTACATCGCCATGTTAAGCATTCACGGTTTGATTCGATGGCACAATCTCGAACTGGGCCGTGATGCAGATACCGGCGGACAAACGCTCTACGTGGTAGAGCTTGCCCAAACGCTATCCAATCAACCCGGTATCTGCAAGGTCGACCTGATTACTCAACGGGTGACGGATAAAAACCTCTCGGCTGACTATGCGAACCCGATAGAAACCCTTGCCGACAATCTTCGCATCATACGGATTGACGCCGGCCCGGAGGAGTACCTGGCTAAAGAAGAACTTTGGGATCATCTCGATTCTTTCACCGACAACCTGGCCAGCTTTTTTCGAGACAACAACTCTTTTCCAGACATTATTCACAGCCATTACGCCGACGCTGGTTATGTCGGCTCACATCTGGCCAACCGGTTGGGGATTCCGCTGATCCATACCGGCCATTCCCTCGGTCGCGTCAAGCGGAGCCGTCTCATGGCTAGCGGACTGAACGCTCAGGAAATCGAAAAACGCTTCAATATGAGCCGGCGGATTGAAGCAGAAGAACAGACCCTGGCAACCGCAGAACGGGTGATCACAAGCACTCACCAGGAGATTGCCGAGCAGTATGAACTTTATGACCACTATCAGCCTGACCAGATGCGCGTTGTCCCACCGGGAACGAATCTCAACCAGTTCACGCCGCCGAGCGGCGATGAATTACAGACCCCCCTGTTCAAAGAGTTGACCTGCCACCTGAAAAATCCGGACAAGCCAATTGTTCTGGCTCTGTCACGACCGGACCGGCGCAAAAACATCAATGCACTGATAGATGCTTTCGGCCAGTCCCAGCAACTTCAGGAGTTGGCCAACCTGTTAATCATCGCCGGCAACCGTGACGACATCGACGATCTCGAGGAGGGCGCCCAAGAGGTCTTCCACGAACTGCTGGTCACTATCGACCGCTACGATCTTTATGGCAAAGTGACCCTGCCGAAGCATCATCAACGCGATCAGGTAGCGATGATTTATCGGATCGCGGCGGCCTCCGGGGGCGTCTTCGTTAACCCGGCGCTGACGGAACCTTTCGGCTTGACCCTGATTGAGGCGGCCGCCTGCGGGTTGCCGATTATCGCCACAGAAGATGGTGGGCCAAAGGACATCATCAGCAACTGCAAAAACGGCTTTCTGATCGATCCTCTGGAACCGGGGACCATCACCGCTGCACTGTTAAAGCTGCTTGGCGATCAAGACTTGTGGCAGCAATGTTCTGTTCAGGGATTGCACGGAGTACAAAAAAACTATTCCTGGGAGGCGCACGCAAAGCGCTATTGTAAAATCATCAAACCGGTCGCCGAACGTTCAGAGCAGTTGCTGCGCCAACCGGTCCGACGCCGAACCGGCCTGTATCGCGATCGGGCAATTGTCAGCGATCTCGATCAGAACCTGATCGGTAACGATCGCTCCCTCAACGGACTGGTTGAACTCCTCCGACAAAAGCGCAAAAGCAGTTATTTTATCATCGCCACCGGCCGGCGCCTCGATTCGGCATTGAAGCTGATGAAGAAGCACCGAATCCCGGAGCCGGATGTGCTGATCACCAGCAGTGGCACCGAGATCTATCGAGCCCCGGAACTGACCGCCGATACCGCCTGGGCCCGGCATATCGATTATCACTGGTCGCCGCGAATTGTAAAGAAGCTGCTGACCGACTTTCCTGGTCTGAAGGCGCAACCCAACATCGAGCAGAGCCGCTTCAAGCTAAGTTATTATATCGATCCGGAGCAGGCCGATATTGAAGAGATCAAACAGTTGCTGCACCGCGAAGAGCAAGCCGTTTTTGTGCAAACTGCATTTGGACAGTTTCTCGATATCCTGCCGCTGCGCGCCTCCAAGGGGATGGCATTACGCTATGTCGTCGAGCAATTGCACCTCCCGCTGGAAGCAGTCTTTGTCGCTGGGGGCTCAGGGGCCGACGAGGATATGATGCGCGGCAACACTCTGGCGGCGGTGGTTGCCAACCGTCATCATGAAGAGCTCTCGCAGCTGATCGATATTGAGCGAATCTATTTTTCCCGGCGGCCAAATGCCGCTGGAATCCTCGAAGCGCTTGATTTTTACGATTTCTTCGGCAGCTGCAAAGATCCACGGGAAACTGGACAGGTCGATGACAAATAGATTACTCCTTTGTACCGACATGGACCGAACGATTATCCCCAACGGGCGCCAGCCGGAACACCCGCAGGCCCGTGAACATTTCCGACAACTGTGCGGATTGCCGGTGGTCAAGCTGGTTTACGTGTCCGGGCGGCATCTCCAATTAATTGAGCAGGCGATTGCTGACTACCAGCTGCCCAAACCAGACTATGCGATTACTGATGTCGGCACAAAAATCTACCGCCGGGAGCAGGCAGAATGGACTGAAATACACGCCTGGCAAAAGCAGATCGCCGGCGACTGGCAGGGGAAAAGCCATGACCAATTACAGCAGGCACTTAACAGGTTCTCCGGATTGACCCTGCAGGAACAGAGCAAGCAGAACGACTTCAAGTTAAGCTATTACCTGTCACTGGCCGCAGACCGGGACAAGATTCTCCAGCAGGTCGACCAGCAACTGACTCAACTGGGCGTCTCCGCCAGTTTGATCTGGAGTATCGACGAGCCGGAACAGGTCGGCCTGCTCGATGTGCTACCGCGCAACGCAACCAAATTGCACGGCATCGAATTCCTGCAGCAGTACCTGGGATACGGGCCGCAGGAGGTCGTCTTTGCCGGTGACAGCGGCAACGATTTGCCGGTGCTGGGCAGTTCAATCCGATCGATTCTGGTCGCCAACGCTGAGCCGGAGATCAAACAACAGGCGCTGCAGCTGGCCGAGCAGAACGGTTACGCAGAAGCCCTCTTTCTGGCGCATCAGGACAACTTCCCGCTGGGGGGGAATTACAGCGCCGGGGTTTTGCAAGGCATTGCGTATTACTACCCCGAAATTGGAGAGAAGCTGACAGAGTCATGAAGAATCGGCAACAACTCTACATTTTTGGTGAAGTGCTGTTCGACCGCTTTCCGACTGGGGCACAGGTTCTCGGCGGCGCGCCGTTCAATGTCGCCTGGCATCTGCAGGCTCTCGGCGATCAACCCCGGTTCATTTCACGGGTCGGAAATGATGAGTACGGCGACAGGATTCTGCAGGCGATGGGGAACTGGGGGATGAACACCGCGGACGTTCAGATCGATGAGGTACATTCAACTGGCCGGGTTGAAGTAACGATCACCGACGGCGAACCAAGTTACGACATCGTTGCCGATAGCGCCTACGATTTCATCTCAGCAGAGCAGCTGGACGAACCAATTATGGCCGGCATCCTCTATCATGGCACTCTTTGCCTGCGCAACCTGAGAGCCCGTGACACGTTGAGTAAAATCAGTCGCAATAAGAATTTAAAAAAATTTCTCGATGTTAACCTGAGGCCACCCTGGTGGCAGCGGGATGAAGTCTTCGATTGGCTAAAAGGTGCCGCTTGGGTAAAAATGAATCAAGAGGAGCTGCGGCTGCTCGGAGCGGCTGCAACCGATATCCACCAGCAGATGGCAGAGCTGCAGACATCTTGCGGGCTGGAACAACTGATTGTCACCCGTGGCGAACAAGGCGCCCTGGTCAGAACCATTGATGGCGAATTTCATTCCCAGCGGCCAGAAAAAGCTGAACATCTAATCGATACTGTCGGTGCCGGTGATGCCTTCAGCGCAGTATACATTCACGGTCTGCGGGCGGGCTGGACGATCACGACCACACTTGCAAAGGCACAAAAGTTCGCAAGTAAAGTGATTGGGATACGTGGTGCGACGACCACCGACGCAGCCTTCTATAAGGACTTATGTAACGTTTCTTTCCGTCAATAGTGACTGAGCAAAGCAGGCCATAACCTCAACAACCGATTTGAAGGCAATTTATGTACGAACAAGTTTCCCACACGCTTCTGAATGACATACTCAACCGTATCAAACCGGAGATCTCGGAGCAGGACCTGAGGCATTTCTACACCCGCCTGGGGGCGAATTTTTACGGCATTCACTCGCTGTTTCAACGCCTCTATGGCGATCGGGACGATTTCGCCGAACAGGCTCAGAAGCTGGTCGAAACCATGGCTCAGCAATATATCAAACGCCCGGGAAAACTGCGCCAACTCGATCTGGAGCGGGAAAAGGATTACAACTGGTTTCTCAGTCAGAAATGGGTCGGGATGGCTCTTTACTGCAAAGGTTTTGCCGGCACCCTGCAGGGCCTGCAGGAGCGGTTGCACTATTTCCAGGAACTGGGCATCAGCCTGGTGCATGTGATGCCGATCTTGCGCTGCCCGGAAGGGAGCAGCGACGGCGGTTATGCGGTCAGTGATTTTCGTGAGATCAACCCGGAGGTCGGCACATTGGAGGATGTCCGGCAACTGGCTGATGAAATGCGCAAACGCGACATCCTGCTGGTGCTTGATGTCGTTGTCAACCATACCTCTGACAAACATTACTGGGCGACTCGCGCCAGGGCCGGCGAGCAGAAGTACCTCGACTACTACTACACGTTTGAAAACCGCAACGTGCCCGATATGTTTGAACAGAGCATGCCGGAGATCTTCCCGGAGACCGCGCCCGGCAACTTTACCTGGGACGAGGAGATGAGCCGCTGGGTAATGACCGTCTTCAACGATTACCAGTGGGACCTGAACTACAGCAACCCGGCAGTTTTTATCGAGATGCTCAACATCACCCTCTTCTGGGCCAACCAGGGGGCCGATATCCTGCGGCTCGATGCAGTGGCGTTTCTGTGGAAAAAAATTGGTAGCACCTGTCAGAATGAGCGCGAAGCCCATCTGATCCTGCAGCTGCTCAAAGATTGTTGCCAGGTCAGCGCACCGGGCGTGGTCTTCATCGCCGAAGCGATCGTCGCACCGGTGGAGATGATCAAATATTTTGGCGAAGATGCAGTTATCGCCAAGGAATGTGAGATTGCCTACAATGCTACTTTCATGGCGCTGCTCTGGGACGCGGTGGCGACCAAGAATGCCCGCCTGCTGAACCAGGGGATCAAAAGTCTGCCGGTCAAACTGGAAAGGGCCACCTGGCTCAACTACGTACGCTGTCACGATGACATCGGACTCGGTTTTGACGACCGGGACATCCTGCTCTGCGACTACGAACCGGCCCGACACCGGAAATTTCTGGTCGATTACTTCACCGGCAAGTTTGACCACTCCCACGCCCGCGGGCTCCCATTCGGACAAAACACCAAGACTGGCGACACGCGCATTTCCGGCTCTCTCGCCTCACTGGTCGGGCTGGAGCATGCACTAGGAACCGGCGACCATCACGCGATCGCCGATTCGATCAAGCTGATTCTGCTGCTGCACGGCATGATTCTGTCGTTCGGCGGCATCCCGCTGCTTTACTACGGGGATGAACTCGGCACCCTGAATGACGATTCCTACCGAGACGATCCGTATAAAAAAGGGGACACGCGCTGGGTCCACCGACCTTCTATCGACTGGGATAGGGCGGTACTCAGGAACACTCCCGGAACCGTCGAGTATGAAATTTTCAGTGCCTTAAAAAGAATGATTGCAGTTCGTAAAGAAATCGACGTGTTTGCCGATTTCAACAACCGCGAGCTGATCGAAGTCGGGAATCCGCACCTGTTTGTGTTCGGTCGTTATCATCTGCAAAAGCAAAATGAACAGGTTCTGGTAGTAGCCAACTTCAGCGACAAACCACAGCACCTCAACCTCGAAGACCTGGGGAACTGGGGGACACAGTACCGCTCCCTGGTTGATCTGTATCGCGGTGAAAGTCCGGACGTTTTCAAAAACAGTCTGGTGATTCCGGGATTCGGTTTTTACTGGCTGTTTGAAAGATAACCTGCTGAGCAACAAACGAGTGCAACGCTGCTAATTTACTTCATTTCCCAAGATATAGGCAGAACAATGTCTGTCTAAGGATTGATGTCAAAAAAATGATCGAAGGGTTCTTGCCGGAGTTGAATCTTGGTCAATCGAATCTATTAAGGAGTCTCGCCTAGAATTTACAGTTTTGCAGCAACGCTAAGACATTGCGAATTAATTTTCGACTAACTTACAGAAAGTTGCAGAAAACCGTTTATTTAGGATTGCTTTCAGATGAAGATACCCACGTAACTCTGCTTGCATCACACCCCCCGCACAACCACCCGCTGCACATATTGGCCAGCAAGATCGGCAAAGGACTGTATCCGCTCCGGAGGATAGGATCCCAGACCCCTGGCGGTTTCACATAGGGCATGCTCCGGGTGATACTGTTGTAGAGCCCAGATTGGTGCCCCATTGATCAATTCACCGAGTCCGGCAATCACATCCTCATCGACCCAACCGGGGACACAGGTAGTGCGGTATTCCAGCTCGACAGGAGCATCAACACAGACGCGGACAGTTTCGAGAAGGCGCTCAGGAAATACGTTGCCAGGGTGCAGTTCCCGGTAACGCTCAGGGATGGTTTTCAGATCAATGGCAAGGTAATCAACGAGGCCCTGGTCGATCAATCCGGCAGTAACCCGCGGAGCCAGTCCGTTCGTATCGAGTTTGACTTCCAGGCCCAACGCCTTGACCCCTTTGAGAAATGCGGGCAGGCCGTTGTCCATGGTCGGTTCGCCGCCCGAGACAACAACGCCATCGATAAAGGCTCTGCGCTCGGCAAGATCAGAAAGGATTTCAGCTGTATCGAGGTCCGGATAACTTTCCGGATCCAGAACCAGGGGGGGATTATGACAAAAAGGGCAGGTCAGATTGCACCCGCCCCAGAAGACCAGGGACGCGATCCGCCCGGGGAAATCAAGCAGACTTGTACCCTGGAAACCTTTTATGCCCATATTCTAATTGCCCAGACTCCGGGACAGCCCCCTTGCCGGGGACAAACCCTTAACCTCGACCTTCTTCGATCACGTATTCCTGACGGTCCTTGAACTCTTCCTTCTTGCCCTTGTTCCATTGTTGAACAGGGCGGAAAAAACCACAGACACGGGAATAGACTTCTGTTCTGGCATTGCACTTGGTTGACATGCTGCTCCTCCTCCAATTTGTTATTAGACAAAAAAACTGTCCCAGTATTGAAGCACCTAGGCGGCCCGGCCTTCATGCATATGCGGACAGGCAAAATGTTCACCCGGAATATAGCCGTGCTCCGGGCAGATCGTAAAAGTCGGGCTGATCGTGAAATACGGCAGGTGGAAATTCTCGGCGATGCGCCGCACCATAAGCCGGGCACTTTGCCAGTCATCAAGCCGTTCACCGAGGAAACCATGGAAAACGGTGCCTCCGGTGTACAGGGTCTGCAGCGAATCCTGGTGGGTCAGGGCTTCAAAAATATCATCGGTGGTCCCGACCGGAAGCTGGGTCGAATTGGTGTAGTAAGGCTCGGAATCTCCTGCGGTGATGATATCGGCATAAAGCGCCCGGTCAGCTCGCGCCAGCCGGAAGCTGGTCCCCTCAGCCGGAGTCGCTTCGAGATTGAAAAGGTGGCCTGTCTCTTCTTGGTAAGCCTCAAGCTGGCTGCGCATGAACTGCAGGGTCCGCACCGCCATGTTTTTGCCTTGATTGCTATCGATACCGCTGCCGATCAGGTTGAGCATCGCTTCATTCATGCCGAGCAGGCCAATGGTGGAAAAATGGTTGTCCCAGAAGCGGCCGCTACGCTCACGAATCCCCTGCAGATAGTAACGGCTGTAAGGATACAGTCCTTCTTCAGTCAGTCTTTCCAGCTGCTTGCGCTTGATTTCGAGGGATTCGTAAGCCATTCGCATCAACTCAGAGATCCGGCTAAAAAAGCTTTCAACGTCTTCGGCCAGATAAGCGGCACGAGGCAGGTTGAGGGTGACCACGCCGATCGAACCGGTCAAGGGGTTGGAGCCGAACAGGCCGCCGCCCCGGCGACGCAGTTCCCGGTTGTCGAGCCGCAGCCGACAGCACATCGAACGGGCATCTTCCGGATCCATATCGGAGTTGATAAAATTGCTGAAGTAGGGGATTCCATACTTGGCGGTCATTTCCCAGACCGGGCGAAAGCGCGGGCTGTCCCAATCAAGTTCCTTGGTGATATTGACCGTCGGGATCGGGAAAGAGAAGATTCGCCCGGAAGCATCACCGTCCATCATCACTTCGCAGAAGGCGCGGTTGAAGAGATCCATCTCTTCCTGGAAGTCACCGTAGGTGTGCTCCATAAGCTTCCCGCCGATGATAACGGCCTCTTCAGCTAGGTCGCGTGGCGGTGAGAGGTCGAGTGTAATGTTGGTGAAGGGTGTCTGGAAGCCGACCCGGGTCGGCACGTTCATATTGAAAATGAACTCCTGCATAGACTGGCGGACTTCGTTGTACGAGAGCCCGTCGTAGCGAATGAAGGGAGCCAGCAAGGTGTCGAAATTGGCGAAGGCCTGAGCGCCCGCCGCCTCCCCCTGCAGGGTGTAGAAGAAGTTGACAATCTGCCCCATGGCTGTCCGGAAGTGCTTGGGTGGTGCACTCTGGATCTTGCCGTAGGCTCCGGTGAAGCCTTTCAGCAACAGATCCTTCAGGTCCCATCCACAGCAATAGACCGAGAGCATGCCAAGGTCGTGGATATGGAAATCACCGTCACGGTGGGCGTCGGCGACGTAATGCGGATAGATCTTGTTCAGCCAGTAGTTGCTGGTAATATTGGCCGCAATGTGGTTATTGAGGCCCTGCAGTGAGTACCCCATGTTGGCGTTCTCATTGACCCGCCAGTCTTCCTGGGTGAGGTAGGAATCCATCGACTCGATTGATTCCTTGATGAACGCCTTGGTCTCACGTAATACGGCGTGTTGCTGACGGTAGAGAATAAAGGCCTTGGCCGTTTTGGCGTGACCGTTCTCAATAAGAATTTTTTCGACCAGGTCCTGGACATTCTCAACGGTCGGAATTCGCCCGTCCTTGTAAATAACCTCCAGGATTCCGACAACCTGCCGACCGATTCCGGCGGCCTGCTCCATGTCGGTGCCACCGACCGCCTGAACTGATTTCTGTACAGCCGAGACAATCTTCTCTTCTTCAAACGCTACAAGCCGTCCATCTCTCTTGCGAATAAATTCCAGCACCACATCCTCCCCCAGATAGAAATCACTTTTTTGAAATTATCACAGAGCAACTCGATTACAAAGAGAAAATCACAATATATAGACAAAAACCCTTCCGTTTTACACAACATGTTGTGCAAAACTCCGTGGACAGCCTGTGGATGAGGAGGGGATATCCATCGCTAACCGGGCAAGATCCTTGACCAGCCGAAAACAGCCATGTAAAGATTCGCAAAAAGTGACCCCCTGTGAGGACAACATGACCGAACTCACCCGCTTTGGCATCTCCATCGACCAGCGCCTGCTGGATAACTTCGACCAGCTGATCGCCAATAAAGGCTATGACAACCGCTCCGAGGCGATTCGCGACATGATTCGGAACGCGCTGGTAGAAGATCAGGTGGACCGCACTGACGACACGCCGACGGTCGGCACCGTGACATTGGTCTACGATCATCACACCAGAGACCTCTCCGACAAACTTACGGAACACCAGCACTCCCACTACGACGCCATCGTCTCTGCCCTTCATGTCCACCTCGACGCCCATCACTGCCTGGAAGTCGTCGTGGTGCGTGGCACCGCTGCCCAGGTCAAACGCCTCGCGGATGGATTGATCGGGACCAAGGGTGTGAAGCATGGCAAGTTGGTGTTGACAACGGCGGGACCTGAAATTTGACAAAGGGTGGCTTGAGATAGAGATGATACACCTGATTATACAAAAAGCTACAGTCGCAAGATCCAAGCACGGAGGACGAAGTGTTATCATTACGTACCCGTATCGAAACAATTATTGTCTTGATGATTTTCATCTCTGCCGCGCTTATCTTCCCAGTTGAGTCGCTGTCAAAAGATACACAGACCCAACATCTGTTCAAAATTGAGCGCAGCACGAATGACAACATTGTGCAATATGATGTGCAGATGGCAGCAGATGGCAAGCTTGATCCCAAGGAGCCGGTTGTTGCCTACTGGGTCAGACTCGCAAAAGAAGGACAAAAAGAAGATCTCAAGTGGGTTGAGAAGAAGTTTGCCTACGGGTTCAAGACCAAATACAACGCCAAAACGAACACTGCGAGCATGGACATGGTTGCCAAGATAAACCGCAAGATCTTAGTCTATGAAGGACAAGGGGAATATCGGGCCGAGACGATTATCGATGGTCAACCTGCCTACATCGAAAAGATTTTTATCAGTTCCAAGGGGAAAGGCGTATCTGCCAAAATTACCTACATTGAATTGTTTGGTAAGGATGAAAAAACCGGAGAAGACCGTTACGAGAGGCTCGACCCTTAGCTGGGTGATGTCTTTCTGGTATGTGAGCGCACTGGAGAGCGAGCGCGTAGCCGAGCATATCCAACTGTTTCGGAAGCAGGGGGCTGGTTCGAACCCAGTCGTTCCGACCAGTATTTACAAGGAGCGCCCTCACCAGGAGCGCTCTTTTCTTTTGTACTTCGTACCTATCCATTACGAATAACCGGCAGCAGGAAGCTGAAGCAGCACCCCTCGTTATTAACACATTGAATCTCCAGCGAACTGCCGAGCTTTTCCAGGACATGGTGAACGATGCTCAGCCCAAGGCCATGTCCTTTGACCCAGTTGTAAGGCAGGTCTTCTGGCTGTTCAAGCAGAATTCGCAATTGATCCGCCGACATGCCGCCACCGTTATCGGAGATACGGACTCTGGACATATCCCCTTCCGACGACACGGTGTCGATACGAACCGTCAACTTCTCACCACCGTGACTTAGGGCGTTGCTGATCAGATTGTAAATCACTTCTTCAATCCATGGTTGGTGCCCCTGGACCCTCCCGTCAAGTGTTCCCAGAACAATCCTTGCACCTGTGGAATCGATCTTCCTTTGCAGCCGTTTCAGGGCTTCTTGCACAGCAATGTTGAGGTCAATGTTTCGCAACACGACATCCTCCCGCTTTGCGCGGGCCAGGAAGAGCAACTCATTGATGATGTCATTCATCTTGTAACCGGTCTCTTTAACTGTGTTCAGTGAAGTCTGCCGGTCCCTGGCTGACAGGTTTTCATACTCTTGCTCCAAGAGTTCACTAAAACCAGTGAGGCCGGTGATCAACGATTTTAAGTCATGAGCGACAGTTTGGGCGAAGTCGCTCAATGCTCTATTCTGCTTTTGCAACGCCTGCTCTGCTTCTGCACGTGCGGTGATGTCGGTGATAAATGCCATGCCAAGTTTTTCTCTATCGTTCAGCAAGAAACTGATACTGACTTCAACTGGAAATTCTGCCCCGTCTTTCTTCAAACCTTTAAGTTCAAGACCTTGGCCCATAGAACGAACATGGGGTGACTTGAAATAACCGCGCGTGTGTTCGGAGTGGGCGGGACGAAAACGTTCAGGAATAATCAGGTCAAGTTGCTGGCCGACGATTTCGTCCTTTTCATAACCGAACAATTCAACAAAGCGGCGATTCACCAGAATGACAGTTGAATTTTCATTGATTACCAGAAACGCTTCCGCGAAAGATTCAATCAGGATAGAAGTCGTGTCGTCCTCGAAAAACTGCCCTATCACGGCATCAATAGATTTTCGAGTTGCCGAATCAACGGTTTGTTTGGTCGGAGTGACATGTTTGTACCGTTTTTTCATTTATGCCCCCTTCGGGAAAACGACGCCTCGATTTTACACCATGCGCTCTAGCAAATGTAACCAAATCACTCTTATTTTTTTGTGCGGCGAGAATTACAGTAATTCCAGAGAGATGGCATCGGTATCCAAGAGGGTCCCAATCCGGGAGAATACGAGCCTCTACATTTTTTTAAAACAGTGTTTGACAAATGCGCTAATCTGATTATAATCAACATATCTTCTTCATTTCGTTCTTTATAAAAACGATACGGCGCTCGTGGCAGGCGCCGTATCGTTTTATTGTAAAACCTGCAATCTAAGCAAGCCGGTCCAAAGGCTGAGGATTCCCATCCAAGACAGCTGTCAGTCACATCTCGTGACAAGTCTCACAATCCCCGGTCACACCAAATGCCGTTGAACCATCATGACAGGCGCCACAGGATTCACCATTTTCCATATCCTCCATGTTCGCCAGGTTCGCACCGCGCTCCGGCTTGAATAAATCAGGATGGCACTCGTCACAGCCGAACATACTGAGGTGGGCATCGTGGGAGAATCTGATGTTGCCGGCATCTTCATTGACGTAGAGGATGTCGCCGGCATGGCAGGTCGCGCAATGACCGGTGACGCTGAAGGCCTTCTTGCCATTATGACAGAACCCGCAGGCTTTTCCCGCCGCCATATCCGTCATGGTGAAGGCCGGGTTCTTCCTGGTAACGATGTGATAGACGCCATTATGACAGGCAGGACAGTTCTTGCCGATCGATTCGATCTCCATATGCGCGTAGTGACCGAACTCTACCTTGCCTACCGAGTCAGTTTGCAGGTAGACTTTGTCCTTGATCCAGCGCCCGTAGAGAACGGACGGCAGGGCCAGCAAAAGTAAAACTGTGAATATCACCCAGCGCCGTGTCATGATTGGCCTCCATCAGCAAAGTTGGCCACCATTATACTGGTTTTGCCGGCTCGGCCAACTCTTTTCAATTTACCCTCTTACCAGGGTGATGTTCACGGCAAACGTTGAGCCGTCACTTCGGAAAGACGATCGAAACAACTCATGGACCATCGCCGCATTGAAAATTTTTATATTGTTGTATCGCCCGGGTTGGAAAAAACCTGCGCTGCTGAACTGACCGCCATCGACATACCTCCCCTGAAAATCGATACGGGAGGGATCGGCTGTGCCGGCCGACTGCGTGAACTGTACCTTGCCAACCTGTGGCTGAGGACCGCCTCTCGAATCCTGGTCCGGTTCGCTGAATGTCGCAGCCGAGACTTCCCCGACCTGTATCGCAAGGCGCAGCGGCTGCCCTGGGGACGCTTCATCCGCCCGGAAACTCCGGTTGTTTTCCGTGTAACCTGCCATGGGTCCCGACTCAACCACACCACGCGGGTTGCAGAGACCCTCGAATCGGCACTCAACCAGGCCCTCGGCCGCACGACCAACCCGGTCGGGAAAAACCCGCAACTGGTCATGGTCAGAATCGTTGACGATGTCGTGACCATTTCGATCGACAGCTCCGGTGAGCTGCTCCACCGTCGTGGCTACCGCAAGTCAGTGACCGCGGCACCTCTGCGCGAGACCCTGGCGGCCGGGATCCTGATGTTGCTCGATTGGCAGGGGCACGAACCCCTGATCGATCCGATGTGCGGCTCGGGGAGTTTTCTCCTCGAAGCAGCTTTGCTTGCGCGACAGCAAGCCCCCGGCCTCAATCGCCCGTTTGCCTTCATGGCATGGCCCGGCTACCGTCAGGGCTTGTGGACGCTCCTTTGTGATGAGGCACAACGCGGGCAGGTTGACCGCGAAGGCTCCATCAGCGGATACGACACCGACGCCGATGCGGTGGCGATCGCGCGGGACAACTGCCAACGAAGCGACAACACTGGCATGGTGAGCATCACCCGGCTCTCACTCGCCGACCAGCCGATTCACGACGGCCAGGGGCTGATCGTCTGCAACCCGCCCTACGGCAAGCGTCTGCCACTCGATGATGATCCGAAAGCCTGCTATCGGGAAATCGGTGCCCACCTCGGCCGCATCTACCCTGGCTGGCGAATCGCGATGCTATGCCCCGACCCGGCGTGGGTCAAGGCAACGGGCCTACCGTTCAAACAGCTCGCCGAACTGGATAATGGCGGTCTGTCGGTTGGCCTCTACGCTACCGGATCGGCGAGATGACGGCTTTTTTGCAGATTCCCACTTGCACTCTAAAAAAAAATCCGCTATAGTCCGCACTCATTCCCCCTCAGGGGAATTATTTGTTTAAGAAAGCGAGGTGATTGCAGGTGGAGATCCATGTGGTCGACAACAATGTCGAAAAAGCCATCCGGGTTCTCAAGCGCAAGTTGCAGCAGGAAGGGCTCTTCCGTGAAATGAAGCAGCGCAAGTTCTACGAAAAGCCCAGCGTCAAGCGCAAGCGTAAAGAGAAAGAAGCCCAACGGCGCCTGCGTAAGAAGATGCGTTTGATGCGCAAAGACTAATCCTCGCTTAATAAATCACTAAAGAGAAAAGGCCCGGAGCGATCGCTCCGGGCCTTTTCTACGACATGTTGTTCAATGAGATCTATTCCAGAATCCGTTCCAGGCGTTCCAGATCGTTGATCACCCGCCATTGCCCCTGGCCCTGCTCGACCTTTTTCTTCCAGTCTTCCAGACGCCCCATGTACTTGCGCGGGTCCATGATGTCGCCGCGCAGCTTGGTAACATTCAAGGCGACCACCTCGATCCCTTCGAGCTGGAGGGGGATGTTCCGTTCATATCCTTTGGCGAGCTCCTCCTCCATATCGGAGAAGACCAGGACCACCTTGCGTCCGGAGCCGGTCTCGTAGAGAAACTCGGCGGCCTGCAGAAGACCACCGGTAATGTCAGTGTAGGCAGACCCCTTGACCTCTTTGACGAAGGTGTCGATGTTCTGCTTGAACGCCCTCTTCTGCTGGGTGGAGACCGACGGGCGACCATCGAAGGTCATTTTCTGGACGATATCCTTCTCACTGAAGCTGCCGGTGTCGATCCGGGCGACGGCCAGCGAATCACCCGGCTGTAAAGTGCCGAGCAGGTAATTGATGATCGCAGCCGCCTTGTCGAGTTCACGGGTGTAGGTCCCGGAAGTGTCGAGCAGCATGTAGACCGCCTTCGAATGGCTTGTGGTGTCGGAACAGCCGACCGCGAGCAGCAGCAATCCGGTCAGGAGACAGGCGAAGCGCTTCATGTGTGAACCTCCTTGGGCGGATTTTCGGATTTTGCTTCCACCGGCGACTTTCTGAGCTTTTCCTCAATCCAGATCGCCGGGAATATAACGAGGTCGTACAGGGCAATAAGGGCTTTGCCGAGATGATTGATGATGTTGCCGATCAGTCGCAGTAAAAATGCACCCGTGCGCAACAAAAAGCCGAGAGACAGAC
This sequence comes from uncultured delta proteobacterium, assembly GCA_963825575.1. GTDB lineage: Bacteria > Desulfobacterota > Desulfuromonadia > Desulfuromonadales > BM103 > JAFDBW01. Next base: position 95,902 of record CAWGUB010000006.1, on the reverse strand, counting down.
CGATTGCTGTGCGTGACGAGTGGATAAATGATTCCAGCGGGATGGCGACAAAGGTCAGGGCGAAAGGGAGGACAAAGCCGAGAATCATCTGTCCGACGGTCGGGATCATGCTCGAGACCTGACCCGCGGCAATTTCAACTCCGGACAATGATTGCCGCAACGCCTGCAGATCAGCAGCGATCTGGTCGCGCATGAATGCGAGCGCCGATTCGACGCCGGCCAGGGTAAACAGCAAAGTGAATGAAATCCAGATCATCTTCCGGCGCATCCGGTCATCAAGTTGGCCGATCACCGGGAAGAGATGGGTGATGCGCAACGATTCCATCAGGAACAGGCCCATGGAGATTTCGACCAGGATGATGACCAGGGCGGCAACGTCGGAAATCTTGAAGCTGCCGATATAGCTGCCGCCGCCGACCATTTCCGACATCGGCAAGGCAATCAGATTGAAGTTGATGATGGCTCCGCCGATGGCAATCGCCATGACCAGGCCGGAGATAAAAAATTGGGTCAGGGACGATGAGGAGAGGCGGCGCTCTGCTTCATCCGTGCCGATACGGATCTTTTCGTACTCATCCATTTTGGCGGTAATCAGTTCCGAGCGTTCGTGCAGGCCGTTGATGGTTTTGCCGACATGCTCCAGGGTCTCACTCAGCTTGCGCCAAACCGGCATCATCTTGTTGAGCAGGCCGTGACGCTGTTGGCTTGATTTGCGGTAATCATCCATGGCCGACTTGTGGTGACGGTCGAGGGTCTTGTTGATTTCCCCGAGAATCTCGGCTACACCGCCATCGCTGTTCGGGACCTGGGCCACAGCTTCAATGGCTGCAATCCAGGCCGGTGGCGATGGCGGGGCCTCCGTGCTCTGCCGGTAGTCCTCATCGATACGGGTGATCAGATCGGACATGTTGCGATGAAAGGCCGGATAGCTTTGCAGATCACGCTTGACTACGGCATCGACCCGCTGGAATTCCCGCTCCAGTTCCTTCTCGATTTCGCCAGCACCGGCAGCGAGGAGAACTTCACGATTGCGCCTCTGCAACTTGCTCTCAGCAAGCAGAAGGGATCTGGCTGCCAGACGCAATGCCTGCGATGCGATACGGCTGAACGAGCGGACCATGTGGTGAGCTTGGTGGCGGGCCAGGTAAAGCAGGACCAGCAGCAGGAACAACAAGACCGGGTATGAGGTGAGCGGATTGCTCTCGATCATGGAAAGCAGTGACATAAAAACCTCCTTGAACCGATAGGTTCATGATATTAAAACGACTCTATCCTTAGGTGTTTTTGCAAAGCAAGCACCATAATTTGAGGTTTCAGTGTAATAGTTAAATCCGACTGTAATTCAGCCGGTTAGACGTTTGCCCCGTCACTGGCGTGACGAATTCATACCGATGAACATGGTGATGTGACGCAGTACCGGTAACATTATTGGGCGGTGATCGTGCGCCGGCGCCCGCTGGGCAGAGGTCACCTACATCATTTCGAACGAAACCTGAAAAGACATCCTTGCCGTACAAGTAAAAAAGCACCCCCTTCGCGAAGGGACTTCAGATTGTTGACAAATTCCGCAAGTGATGCGGGGTTTGTTTTTTTAGCTGGCAGGTGGAGTTTCTATGAAGCTTAGGGTAGCAGATGGTTCATTTGTTGCCCTGATTCCTTTATGTGTAAGACCAGAACCGGCGGGTCGCGTCCCGCCCGACGCCATACTTTTGTCCGGCAACAAAAGTATGCAAAAATGCCTACTCCTTGCGGAGGGCATCTCTTTTGCCAGTTTTCAGAGGAATCCAGTAACAACGGAGCTTAATAAGCCGGCCCGTTACAGGGGGCCTTCCTTGCAGTGTGACTTACAGGGGAAAGGCCTGAAAAGCATGCTCTACCGAAACAATTCTCCACAGAAGGAGAGGCTCTCAAGAGCCTCGTCACCTACGGGGGAAGCGCGGCTCTTGATCGATAAGAACAATCCGGATTGAGGTCGCAGCCTTGACGAACCAGACATGCCTAGCGCAGCGCCAAGTTTTCTTTTGCTTGCTTCGTTTTCTTTGTCGCTACAAAGAAAATGAAGTTGCTGTCGGGCAACTCCGACGGTTTTGTTTTTGTCTTTAAATTCCAAAGTCCAATGAAAGAGGGCAACAGATGAACCATCTATTGCCTTCTCTACCATGAATTCTGTCTGAACTTTGTCAGCAGCCTGAAAGCACCCCCTTCGCGGAGGTGCTTGCTTTTTCAGTATGAGATATTGCGTCTGGTCGTGGCGTTGCTGCGGCAGCAGCAGGCTGAGGGATAGGAATTTGCTCTTCGTGGATCGTGCCGACATCGCCCCTCTGTCGTCAATTTGACTAGGGTCACCTGCTCTTTCTACAAAGCCTCCGGCAGCAAAACCTTCTCCGCCCTTCCGTCAGGGCCCAACCCACCTCTAGCCAGAAGTTCGAGAAAATCATGTCGCGGAATATCGCGGGCACCCATGCTGGTCAGGTGTGGGTTGGGAACCTGGCAATCCAGGAGGATGAAGCCCTCTCTGTCCAGATAGCGGAGGAGTTGCGCGAGGATCACCTTTGAGGCATTCGTTTGGCGATGAAACATCGACTCACCGAAGAAAAATTTGCCCAGGGCAACACCGTAAAGACCGCCGACCAGTTCGTCACCTTCCCAGGCTTCCACGGAATGAGCAAAGCCAAGCTCATGCAATTTTTGAAAGGCACCCCGCATTTCGGCTACCAGCCAGGTCTCTTCGCCGTTCTGAACACGGACATCGGCACAGGCACTCACAACCGCGGCAAATACTTGATTACAGGTCAGACGGAAGCGCCGCTGTCTGATAACTCTATCGAGACGGCGCGAGACATATACTTCTTGCGGGAAGAGCACGCAGCGCGGATCGGGTGACCACCACAGGATCGGCTCACCTTCGCCATACCAGGGAAAGATGCCGAGCCGATAGGCCAAGAGAAGGCGCTCGGGGGAGAGATTGCCGCCAATGGCCAGCAACCCTTCCTGCGTCGCCCACCTCGGGTCGGGGAAGATCAGTTCGTCGTTGAGGCGGAAGACGGGCATGGGACACCGGTGGTCGGGGGCTGGAGGCTGAGGATAGGCGAGCAATTATTGCAAAAAATGGACTGGACCCTGCTCTTAGCGTCCAGAAACTAGGAAAACTTGAAATCAAGTTTTCCTGACTTGAACCCTATGCGGACCGTGCCGCCACCGGTCAGGCAACCAAAGAGGATTTCGTCGGCCAGTTGGTTGCCGATTTCGCTCTCGATCAGGCGACCCAGCGGGCGGGCGCCGAACACCGGATCATACCCGCGCCGCGCCAGATCGCGCCGGGCACCGTCGGTCAGGGTCAGCGTGACCTTGCGTTCCGACAATGACATTTGCAGTTGCCGGATGAACTTGTCCACCACGCGGGCCATGATGTCTTCATCGAGAGCACGGAAGGCGATAATCGCATCGAGCCGATTGCGGAATTCCGGCGAGAAGGTCTTTTCGACCGCATGGCGCGTTTCTCCGGGCAGGCGGCCACCGAAGCCTATCGGTGCGCTGCTCATCTCGCGGGCCCCGACATTACTGGTCATGATCAGAATCACGTTGTGGAAATTGGCCTGACGACCATTGTTGTCAGTCAGGCTGCCATGGTCCATGACCTGCAGCAAAATGTTGAAGATGTCCTGGTGGGCCTTTTCGATCTCGTCGAGCAGCAGCACTGCATATGGGTTGCGGATCACGGCATCGGTCAATAGACCGCCCTGTTCGAAACCGACATAGCCAGGAGGGGAACCGATCAAACGGGACACGGCATGCTTCTCCATGTATTCGCTCATATCGAAACGCAGGAACTCCACACCCATCTGCGCGGCAAGCTGTTTGGCAACCTCGGTCTTGCCGACCCCGGTCGGACCGGTAAAGAGGAACGACCCGGTCGGCTTTTCCGGCTGCCCCAGTCCGGCGCGGGCTCGGCGGATCGCCTGGCAGAGTTGCTCGACCGCCTGGTCCTGACCAAATATCTGACGCTTGAGGGCCTTGTCAAGTTCCTTCAACTTGCGACGATCGGTCTGGGCCAGTTTGCGTGCCGGGATGCGGGCCATGCTGGCGATCACCGCTTCGACATCCGTGACACCGATGGTCGGACGCTTGCGCGGATAGAGCCTCAGCCTGGCACCGGCCTCGTCGATAACATCGATCGCCTTGTCCGGCAGGCGGCGGAAATTGACATGTCGCGCAGAAAGACTGGCGGCGGCTTCCAGGGCCGCAGCAGTGTACTTCACGCCATGGTGCTCTTCGTAAGAGCCTTTGAGCCCTTCAAGGATCTCGACGGTTTCCTCAACGCTCGGTTCCATGACATCGATCTTCTGGAAGCGTCGCGACAGGGCACGGTCCTTTTCAAAGAGGTTCTTGTATTCTTCGTAAGTCGTTGAGCCGATGCAGCGGAGTTCCCCGGTGCCAAGTACCGGTTTGAGGATATTCGCCGCATCCAGTGAGCTGCCGCTGGTCGCACCGGCACCAACAATCGTATGAATCTCGTCTATGGAGAGAATTGCCCTGGGGCGTTTTGACAGGGCCTGAACCACGGCCTTGAGGCGTTCCTCGAAGTCACCACGATACTTGGTCCCGGCCAGCAGCGCCCCCATATCCAGGGCGAAGAGTTCAGCGTCCTGCAAAAGCTCCGGGACATCATGGCTGAGAATACGCAAGGCCAGACCTTCGGCGATGGCCGTCTTGCCGACGCCTGGCTCACCGACCAGCACCGGATTATTCTTGCGCCGGCGGCAGAGAATCTGGATGGTCCTCTCCAGCTCCGCCTGCCGGCCGACCAGGGGATCGATCTTGCCCTTGGCCGCCCGTTCGAGCAGGTTGATCGTAAAGGCTTCGAGGGGATTGACCTTTTTGGTCTTCTTCTCCCCCGGCGCTTGCCTGGCCGGTTCGTCAGGCTCCGGCTGTCCCGAAACATCATCCTGCATCGGCACCCGGGTGATGCCATGGGAGACATAATTGAGCACATCGAGCCGGGATAGTCCTTCGCCCTGCAGAATCTGCGCAGCCAGGCAGTCTTCCTGCTCCATGATAGCGGCAAGGATGTCAGCGACGCCGATCTCATCTCGACCGGAAGACTGCATGTGCGTCACCGTTCGTTGCAACACATTCTGCAAACCGACGGTCTGCTCCGGCATATCCCCTTCGAGCTGTTCGAGCGATTCGAGGTGCTGTTCAAAGAAAAGTTCCAGATCTGCACGCAGGGAATCTACATCACCACCACAGGCCTTGAGTATCTCGCACCCCTGGTCGTCAAAGAGCATGGCATAGAGCACGTGTTCCGTGGTCAGGAACTCGTGATGCCGACGCTGGGCCTCTCTTACGGCAAGGGAAAAAGTTATTTGCACTTCCTGGTTGAACATGTGTATCTATAACTCCATCCATGTTGCGGGACTCATCCGCGAACAGCAATCCTGATTTTCTTTATGCCCGGTAATTGTAACAGATATCAGGCCTTTTCCAGAGAGCAGCGTAGGGGGAAACCTTCTCTACGTGCCATATCGTGAACCTTGTTCACCTTGGTTTCGGCGATTTCGTACGGGAAAAGACCACAGACCCCGGCGCCCTTGAAATGGATATGGAGCATAATCCGGTTCGCTTCAGTCGGCGATTTATGAAAAACCGCGACCAGGGCTTCGACAACAAATTCCATCGTCGTATAATCGTCATTATGCATCAGAACCGTGTACATCGGTGGCTGCCTGAGCCTGGGGCGCCGCTTCACATCGGCACGAGTCTGATTGTCGGTTGTCGGTTTTGCCATGTCTTAGCCTGTAACGAAAGCCTTGGTTGGAGCCAGATCCTAGCGATATGTTAGCACATAATATTGCGAACTGTCACCGGGGCTCATGTCTGATTTGACAGACCACAAAAAATCAATAGAATGATAAGGGGCGTTAATGATTTATTGTTCCGGGTTTTTCACCTTTTCCGGCCCGGATTTTTGCTTGCAGGCATGTTGTAAATTCGGGGGCTTCATGCTCGTTTCCGATCCAGAAAATCGGCCCGTGTGGTTGTTATGTCGTGGGTTCTTTGCCGGAGCGCTGGCAACTGTTGCGGTCATTTTTCTGGTCAACGGCCTCTACAGCCTGTCATTGACCGTGCAACAGAGCTGGCTGCCGGTCCTGTTCGGCGGGCTCGCCGGGCTCCTCGCCGAACGTACTGCGTCGCGCCTGCGCGACACGACCAACCGCCTCGAAAAAAGCGAAAACCACTTGCGGGGATTTTACCACAACACTCCTGCCTTACTGCATTCGATGGACAATCGAGGGTGCTTCCTGCATGTCAGCCAAGCCTGGCTTGACGTCCTCGGCTACAACCGCGCGGACGTTATCGGCAAGGACTTTTTTGAATTCGTCGTTGGAGACAATGTCGAGCAGATGAGGGCCGACCATTTCCAAACACTGGAAGAGCTTGGACAGGTCAGGGATGTCAATTATCACTTGCTCAGCGCAGACGGATCGATTATTGAAGTTTCTATTACGGAAGTCGCCCTGCACGATTCTGAAGGCCGCCGGACCGAAAGCCTCGCCGTCCTCAACGACCTTACCACGCATCGCGCCGCCGAAGAACGTATCGAACGTCTGGCCTACTTTGACACCCTTACCGGGCTACCTAACCGGGCCCTGATGAATGACCGCATCATCCAAGCGATAGCCCAGGCTCGCCGGGAAAAACGCCAGGTAGGAGTCTTCTTTTTCGACCTGGACCGCTTCAAACTGATCAATGATACACAGGGGCACGCGGTCGGCGACCTGGTCCTGCGCTCCGTAGCGCAACGTCTGAAGAAATACATTCGTAGTGGCGACACCTTTGCCCGCCTGGGTGGCGATGAATTCGTCATCATTCAGGCCGACCCGAACCACGATCCGAACTTCACGCTCATGGGGCGTCGCATTCTCGAAACTCTCGGGCAGCCTTTTCAGATCGGCAACCGGGATTTTTTCACAACGGCCAGCGTTGGCGTCGCAATCTATCCAGTCGATGGCGACGACCCACAGACACTTCTGAAGAGCGCCGACACGGCCATGTATGTCGCCAAGAGTCGCGGCCGCAACAACATGCAATTCTTTTCGGAGGAGATGAATGCTGCAGCGGTGGCTAAGTCCGATCTGGAAAGCAGGCTGCGCAAGGCACTGAGCCACGGTGAACTACAGCAGCACTACCAACCCCAGGTCAATCTTGTAACCGGTCGGATCACCGGAGTCGAAGCACTGATACGCTGGTACGACAGCGACGGGGCCCTGATCCCTTCCGGACAGATTATCAACATCGCAGAGGAGAGCGGCCTGGCCTTCCCACTGGGAGAGTGGGTCCTGAAAACCGCCTGCGCCCAGGCAAGGGCCTGGCAGGATCAAGGGCTGCCGTCGATGCGCATGTCCGTCAACCTGTCCGGACACCATATTCGCCAGCCGGATTTTATTGACTATCTCGAGTTGACTTTAAAGGAAACCGGTATCACGCCCAACACCCTGGAGATAGAACTTGCCGAGAACTCGGTCATGGACCACGTCGATGATAGTATCATGGCATTGACCGACCTGAAGATTCGTGGCATCAACCTATCCATTGATGATTTCGGCACCGGCCATTCTTCACTGCTCTATCTGAAGCATTTTCCGATACACCGCATCAAAATCGCCCAGGAGTTAATTCGAGACATTATTCAAAATGCTGATTACGCGGCAATCACCGAAGCCATTCTGAACATGGCCAAGAGCCTTCACCTGTCGGTGACAGCGGTTGGCGTAGAAGACTCCATGCAGCTGGACTTTTTGCGTGAAAGAGGTTGCGTCGAGGTTCAGGGGCAGCTCTACGGTGCAGCAATGAACGCTGAACACATGACGGAGTTGCTAAAAGAGTCCAACGGCCTGCTGAAAAAAGTCACCTTCCCCAGCGATCAGAAGGAACTGAATTTCGAGGGACCTTCAACAAATATCCATTAAGCTGGAGACCACACCGGTGGATTGGATCTCTAATGCACCGGGACTTTTTCTCCGGCGACAAAGGCCACCACCATGTCCGGTTCTGCAAGCAGAGCCAGGACAGCAGAAGTCAGCCTCCTGGGGCGGTGATCAAGCCCCGAATCCTCCAGGGCCGCGCTCAGTTCCTGATAGACCGTATCAAAAAGATTTTTCTGAAACAGATTCATCTCGATGCTCGGCTGGCCATTAAGAGGCACCATTGCAATAGCTTCGCGACAGGCGGAAGAATCTGTGGAGCTGATGGCACGGCAGAGCAGCGGCCGGACCTTGTGAATCATGCACAGACCTCCCTGGTCGAGAAATGCACACGGTTCATGCAAGAACAGACGCTCTTCGTCGTCGAGCCAGCGGGTTTTGATCAGCAATTCGTGCAACCGGGTCCTGACTCTCTCCAGTTCTTCTTCCCCGAGAGATCTTTGCAGATACCAGGAGATCGCTATCGCTTCCGGAAAGAGCACCGAAACATTGACGACACAACAGGCACTGCAGCCCGGACCGCAGGCAACCCTGGTCATCTCCGATGATTCGCCGAACCGCTGCAGGTCTCTTTCCGTCGCGATGGTCAGCAGGTGCATGCGACCGGATATTTCCGCCACCTTGCGGCCAAGGCAGACCAACGACCTGGAGACTGTGCGTACCTGGTGAGCATATGCGGTAAAGTCAAACGGTTCCTGCATGATTGTCTCCGGGTCAGGGGAATGCTCCCGAACAGGCGAGTTGTAAATATACCCTATAGGTTCAAGGCTGTCACATCTGCGCATTTGGTGACAGGTGTGGCAAAATGTATTAGAGTGAAGAGGCTACGAATGCAGCATGCCATTCAAACTGCACCTAATCATAGGGCCCTTCAAGGAGAGAAGCATGTGGCGCACTACCGTCCTTGTTATTATCACGCTGGTCTTGTCCATGCCGGTTCAGGCAAAATCGAAAAAAGACAGGCAACACAAAGCAACCGATGAATCAGCTCTCGAGCAGGGCACCCTGGACAGAGGAAAGGCGTTCAGTCCGGCAGAGCGCAACCTGATTCGTGCTTACCTGCTCGGCGAGAAACGTACGACTTCAGAGCCGCAAGACAAGGACCTTCCGCCCGGGTTGCAGAAAAAAGTTGCACGCGGCAAGCCGTTGCCACCAGGATGGCAAAAAAAAGTCGAGCCTGGCCAAAGCCTTGACTACCAAGTCTACCGCCAGGGGAAGAGTCTGCCAGACATCCTTCTAAAGCGCCTGCCACCGCCACCGGTCGGCTCGGAGATCATCCAGGTTGGAGAAAAAGTCATCCAGTTGAATTCAACAACTCGCACGATTCTAGACGCTTTTGACCTGGTGCCTGAGCGTTGACATGGGAGCCCTGCAAATGCAGCAAGACACCCACACACCCCTGATCGGCTACCTCCTCTGGCTGTTCGGCTTTACCGGTGCGCACCGCTTCTACTATGGCCGGCCGATCTCCGGGACAATCTACTTCTTTACCCTGGGGCTTTTTCTGATCGGCTGGCTGATCGATCTTTTCCTGATTCCCGGCATGGACCGCGACGCTGACCTGCGCTTCACCGCAGGCCCCTTCGACTACAATGTCGCCTGGATATTGCTGACGTTCCTCGGCCTGTTCGGCATACACCGCATGTACATGGGCAAGTGGCTGACCGGCATTCTTTACCTTTTGACCGTTGGCCTGTTCGGCATCGGCTACATCTATGACTACTGGACGCTCAATGACCAGTTGTCCGAACTCAATAGATGAACAGATTACGGAGCAGACAATGATTACACATGTGGTTTTTTTCAAATTCAAGCCGGAGACGACTCCGACCGAAATCCAACAACTTGCCGACGGCCTGGGCGGGTTGCCGCAACAGATCGATGAAATCCGCGAGTTCCGCTTCGGCGCCGATGTCTTGCGCTCCGAACGGTCTTACGACTTCGGCCTGATCTCCAGCTTCGATGACCTTGACGCCCTGCAGCGCTACCAGGTCCACCCCGAACATCAGAAGGTCGTGGCCCACGTCAAGGCGATTTGCTCGAGTGTCATTGCAGTTGATTTCGCAGGCTGACCAGATCGCATGGTGGCAGCAACCCGTGAAGGCGTCATCAAGTTCCAGCTCGACTTTGCAGAGGGTCCGGCACCGGCCGAAGAACTTCTTGCCGAGTTGAATGCGTGGCGGGCCGTTTTCCGGGAATGCGGCCTGCTTGGACAGGACCCGCAGCGCTACGATGGTTACGGCTTCGGCAACCTGAGCCGACGCCTGCCGGGTCAGGACGGTGATGCCTTCGTAATCAGCGGCACCCAGACCGGTCACCTGCAGGCCTTGCGGCCGGAAGATTACGCAACCGTCCTCGCATGCAATCCTGAGACGAATCACCTGAAAGCAACCGGGCAGGTCAAGCCGTCCTCAGAAGCCCTTTCACACGGGATTCTTTACCGGTGTGCCCCGGAGGTCCTCTGGGTCATGCACCTGCACAGCCCGGATATATTTAAACAACGGACCAGGCTCAACCTGCCCAGTACCCACCCTGCCGCTGATTATGGCACGCCGGAAATAGCAGCAGAGATCCTGAGCCTGGCACAGAGCCACGACATTAAAAAACCGGGGCTGCTGGTTATGGCGGGCCATCAGGACGGTATCCTCGCCTACGGCCCTTCGGCACAGGCTACGGGCGAACTGGTCATCGAAACCCTCTCCCGTGCCCTGCAGTCCGGTTAAGTTCCCCTGAATGTCCCTATCTTAATCCTTCTCCACGATTAATGCGGATTTTGCTTGCATTGCAGATTTAACATCTGGCATGATTAGCGTCCGCTAAGATTAAAACTTAAATAGGAGCTGATCATGAATCTGCAAATTCGTTATGAATGCCCGCAATGCCATCAGACCCTGTCCCTCAACTTCCAGGATTTTGCCCCCGGCAAGCGCCAGATCTGCACGACCTGCCAGACACCTGGACGCATAACCAAAACCGGCCTTGAGCTCTTTACCCAGGATCTTCGACAGTACTGCCAGTCCTGACCTTTCGCCACACCCTGGCTCGACATACCCCGACAATTCACAACATCCTGCGATGCTGTGAATTATCCTGTCACACCCCTCTTGCAGGCTCCTTGCGGTACTGTTATCTTTGCTTGTCACGTATCTATTGCTAACGGAGTCTGCCATGACCGCCTCACCTGACCTGATCTGGCTTGCCATCGCGCTGATCATTGGCTTTATCCTGGGGTTCATCCCGGCCGTTTTGCTGGTCAAAAGCCGCACGCAAGCAGCGCGGCAGGCAGGTCGCCAGGACCTCGCGACAGAACTGGCAACCCTGGAAGAGCGCCTTGCCAGCAGGGATGCGCGCCTGCAGCGGTTCGAAGCAGAACTCAAGGGTAAAGAAGCGAAGCTTGATGAGCTCACCCAGTTACGCACCGAGCTCGAACGTGACAAGTCACGCATGGCCGCTGAACTGCATGAGCAGGCGAAAAGCGCCGATGAAAAACTCCAGGTGCTCAACGATGCCAAAAAAGAGCTGCAGACCCAGTTCGAAAACCTGGCCAACCAGATCTTCGAAGCCAAGACCAAGTCTTTCGCCGAGCAGAGCCGGGCCAATCTCGATACGATCCTGACCCCTTTTAAAGAGAAAATCACCGCATTTGAAAAACAGGTCAACGAAGCCTATGCCAGCGAGGGCAAGGAACGCCACTCGTTGATCAAGGAAGTCCAACGTCTCCAGGAGTTGAACCAGAAGCTCGGCGAAGACGCCGAAAACCTGACCAAGGCCTTGAAAGGCGACACCAAGACCCAGGGGACCTGGGGAGAAATCATCCTGGAAAGGATCCTCGAGGAGTCAGGTCTCCGCAAAGGGATCGAATACGATTCCCAGGGAGGGTTCAGGGACGCTGAGGGCAAACTCCTGAAACCGGACGTGATCGTCCACCTGCCGGAAGAGAAGGACATCATCATCGACTCCAAAGTGTCACTGGTCGCCTATGAAAAATATATCCGGGCCGAAAATGACGGGGAGCGCGACAAGGCTGTCAGAGACCATCTGGTTTCGATCAATGCACACCTCAAGGGACTTGAGTCAAAAAAGTACGACGAACTGCCCGGGGTGAAGAGTCTCGACTTCGTCCTGATGTTCATTCCAGTCGAGAGCGCGTTCATGCTGGCAATCGAAAAAGACAATGAAATCTTCCGCAAGGCGTTTGACAAGAGCATCATGATCGTCAGCCCGTCGACTCTGCTGGTGACCCTGCGGACGATCCAGAATATCTGGCGTTACGAACATCAGAACAAGAATGCGCTGGAGATAGCGGACAGAGCCGGGGCCCTGTATGACAAGTTCGTTGGTTTCGTCAACGATCTGGAACGGGTCGGCGACCAGATCGAGAACACCCGCAAGGCTTACGACGGAGCCCACAACAAACTGGTCAGCGGTCGTGGCAATCTCGTCGGGCGGGCACAGTCATTGATCGAACTCGGTGTGAAAAGCCGCAAGCAGCTGCCTGCCACCGTCCTCCAGGAATCCGATCTGGACACACCGCTGGTTGGACATGACGAGTCAGATCAGGAGGATTGAACCGGCCGGCTGCGACGTCACCCCTGCCGGACCGGTTGGTAGTAGTCCTGGTTGAGATACGCTCCGCTACGTTCCCCCTGCAAAAGCCCGTAAATCCGGGTTGCACGTAAATCCAGATGCAGCATCTCTTCGGCAAGCTGCTGAGACGCTGGCCTGTAACGGTAGAACTTGCTTAGCGTGCTGGTTGCCCTGGCCGGATCAGCGATAATCGGCAGGGTTTTTCGCCTGCGTGCCCGGGCCAGCAGCTTTTGTCCTCTTTCCGAGTTACCCAGCAGGCGAAGATAAAGCGGACCGGCCTGCAAAAATGCCTTCATTTGGCTGGCCTTGACCTGCAATAAGACGTACATCAAAACCCTCTGGATGCGCGTCATGGTCCATTGCCTGGACTTGATCTCTGATACGATCTCGTCAAAGCAGTCCGCCTTCAGTGCGGCAAGGTCCAGCCGCCGGTCGATGCCATCATCTACCAGATAAATGTCCCTGAACGTCTCCGGCTCCTGCAGCAGATGGGCCTGCAAGGCAGTGAAAAGCCGCCCTGCATCAAGGTTCCGGCCGGCCTGCAGCGCCTCATCCAGGATCTTCCGGCAAGGCTGAGGCAGCAGGGAATCAATATTCCCCCCTTCTGCAATCAATTTGCGAATCCCGGTTGCGCTGGCCACCTGAGCCGTCACATCGGTGTCATGGTAACCGGCTCCAAGACGCTTGATGGTGAACGGTTCTATCTGACTACCGGTACTACGCAACGCCTTGAGGTACTCGATGCCAAGGATATTGTTAGGCGAATTCAGGATCTCTGTGGGGACTTCAGGTACGAGCCCGGCAAGAACTTCCGACCGGGCTGCCGGGTAATTGACGCCGTCACGCAGGCGGGCGGCAGTCAGGCCTTCGATCTCACCCTGCATCTCGACCAGCACCGATGCGAGCTTGTCCAGGATGCACACGTCGCCGGCTTCGCTACCAAAACAGACGGTATCAACGACACCGAGAGCATCCAGGGACTGAACCGCTCCCATGGCAAAGTGCGGCGCACTGTTGCAGGCGAACGCAAACGGCAGTTCGAGAACCAGGTCGACACCGGCGGCCAAGGCCATCTCGGTGCGCACCCATTTGTCCACCAGGGCCGGTTCACCACGCTGCAGAAAGTGGCCGCTCATGACGGCAACCGAGGCCTCGGCATCCGTGACCCGCAGGCTTTCCCGAAGGTGATGCAGGTGACCATTGTGAAATGGATTGTATTCGACAATCAGCCCGACAGCCCGCATAATTAATCCCTGCCTGAAAAAACCGTATCAGTATGTAAAAAACATACATCGGTAATTTACTGATTAGACTGAAAAAATTCCATAAGGCACTGATTCATAAGGTAAATTTGAAAAAATTAACATTAAAACCATTTGCCATCTTGTATAAAAAATATATACTTTCACAATAAAATGACGATAAAGCCATCCCTATCGTAAGGTAGGCGCGGAAAGCCTAGGGTCCGCCCCTCCTCCATAACCAGTACCGGACAGCCGGGTTGCCAAAAATTTTGGCCCCGGCTTATTTATTTTCCGGGGACGGAAAGGAGCTTGGTCAAGCAAACCAGGTTAAACCCTTTAGAACGGAGGAAAATATGGATGGGTTTCTTTTCATGGTCATTTTCGCGTTTCTGCTCTTCGCTGTCGTCCTGCCAATCGCCGGTTTTGTCATTGGGTTCTTCTGCTACTACGTCCTGCCTTATGCATTTGCTGCCGTGCTGGCCTCTTGCATTGCAGTTCTCGCCGGCGTCAACGTCGTATTCAGCTGGTGGATCTGGGTGGTCGGACTTATCTGGGCCGCTTCAGTGCACTTCATCAGAATGAAGTTCCGTGAGCTTGGCGAAGACGTCGAACACCACCATGCGGCACATGCAACACTGCTTGCCGGGTGGCCTTTGCAGCGTCGCAGGAGTCAGCTGGCGGAGTCCTGATCCGCTGCGTTGACTGAATCAGGCGCTCAACCGAAAGTCCGGTTTTCCTGCTCCATGACCCGGATGAACGTTGTCCGCTTTGACAGCTCACGCAGCGCCGAGGCGCCGACGTAAGTACAGGTCGAGCGCAACCCGCCGAGGATATCCTTGACCGTCTCGTCGATCGGGCCGCGGTAGGGGACTTCAACAGTCTTGCCTTCCGAGGCGCGGTAATCGGCTACCATGCCGGCGTGCTTTTTCATGGCGGTGTCCGAGCTCATGCCGTAGAAGAGCTTGTAGTGCTGGCCGTCGCGCTGTACCAGCTGACCACCGCTTTCATCGTGGCCGGCGAACATGCCGCCCAGCATGACAAAATCGGCCCCGCCGCCAAACGCCTTCGCCACGTCCCCGGCAGCGGCGCAACCGCCATCCGAGATGATCCGGCCACCGAGACCGTGAGCGGCATCGGCACACTCGATGACGGCAGACAGTTGCGGGTAGCCGACCCCGGTCTTGACCCGGGTGGTACAGACCGAACCCGGTCCGATCCCGACCTTGACGATATCCGCACCCGACAGCAGCAATTGCTCCACCATCTCGCCGGTAACCACGTTGCCGGCAATTATGGTCTTTTCAGGGTAAGCTTGCCGTACCCTCTCGACGTATTCGGCGAACGATTCGGCGTAACCGTTGGCAACATCGATACAGATGAATTGCAACTCCGGATGCTGAGCCATGATCTGCGCCAGTTTTTCGAAATCCTCATCCATGACCCCGATGCTGACCATGATCCGAACAAAGATATCATCACCCTTCTGCCGTTCGACAAAGGCCCGCCACTCTTCCAGGCTGTAATGCTTGTGAACCGCACAGAGCATCCGGTGCTCGGCAAGGGCCTCGGCAACCTCGAAAGTTCCGACCGTATCCATATTGGCAGCAATAATCGGCACCCCGCTCCACTGCATCTTGCTGTGGAGGAACACAAAGGTCCGGTCCAGCTCCACCAGAGCCCGGCTTTTCAGGGTCGAGCGTTTGGGGCGGATCAGCACGTCCTTGAAGCCGATCTTCAAATCAGTTTCTACACGCATAAGGGTTTATCCTTTCCAATGGCAAAGCTTTGATCAAACTCAATTTTTTTGCCCCGACAGCAACAGTTGCGAATCGTGACACCGGCATTATAACAAAGCATCACAATAATAGTTGCAAGGACGTGCCCACACAAGACTGTTGACGATTGATCATGGTCCTGTACACCATGACTTCGACCCCACATCCGACTGCCTTTCTGAGCAGTCGACCGTATTCTGGGTCGATGTGGTCGGCCGGAGCAAAGGCTTCCGCCTCATCGCGCTGCACAAGGAAAAAGATCACCGCCCGCCAGCCATCGTTAATCGCTGTCATCAGGTCACGCAGGTGCTTCTGGCCGCGCATGGTGACGGCATCGGGGAAACAGGCCACCGCCTCCGCACAGCACAGGGTGACATTTTTGACTTCCAGCAACACCTTTTCGCCGTGGCCTTCGAGCATGAAATCGATGCGACTGTCGGCATACGGGAACTCGGGCCGCACGACATAGCCATGCAAACCATCGATTTGGTTATTACGTAAAGCCTCTTCGACAACCCGGTTGGCACGATGGGTGTTGATATCAACCCAATGGCCGTTGACCTCCACCAGTTCCCACGACCAGGCCAACTTGCGTTGCGGGTTGGCGCTCTGCGATAGAAGGACGTTGTGACCGGGCACCGCGCACTGCTGCATGCTGCCGGTATTCGGCGTATGTGCTGTCACCACGCTTCCGTCAGCAAGCTCTACATCCGCGAGGAAGCGCTTGTAACGCTTGATCAGTCGTCCTTCAGTCAAAGGTTGGGGTAGTTGCATTTCATCTCCAAGAAAAAGTTACTCCAGTACAAATATATATCAACTAACCCACAACCAAAAACATGATTAGCCACGAAGACTCGAAGGCACTAAGAAAGTGATTTCCATAGAAACATAATAACCCTTAGTCTGATGGTTTAATAATCAGGAAGACCATGGTTTCTTCGGGTCTTGGTGGCTTCGTGGCACAAAAGGTCCTCTTTGTGAGGTCGCAACTCCAATGGTATTGATATCACTGCTACCGGCAAGCTCACACGGGAAAGGATTTGACTCTGGTGCGCCACTCCCCTAGACTGACGTCGTTTCACTCCAAGAGCCTGATATGTAGGGAAAATTCTCACCATGACGAATGATTTACAGCCTGTCGAGAGACTGCAGCCATTGCACCCTGATGCGGTCCGTATTCTGCCGTTGGGCGGGCTCGGTGAAATCGGCCTGAACATGATGGTCGTCGAGGCGGCAGGCGGTCTGCTGATCATCGACTGCGGCCTGATGTTCCCCGAGGCCTACATGCTCGGCATCGACCTGGTGATCCCCGACATTGCCTCAATTGCCGAACGCCGGGAGGAGATTGCCGGAATCGTCCTGACCCATGGTCACGAGGATCATATCGGCGCCATTCCTTTTCTGGCAGAAGGGCTTGGCTTCCCACCGATTTACGGTTCGCCGTTGACCCTGGGGCTGCTCGCCAACAAACTCGAAGAACACCTGCTGAAGGGCAAGGTCGAATGCCATAGCGTCAAAGTTCGCGAGCCGATAGCCATCGGACCATTCGAGGTTGAATTTTTCCGCGCCGCACATTCGATCGTCGACGGCTGCGGGCTGGCGATCCGCACACCCGCGGGGTTGATCGTGCATACCGGAGATTTCAAGCTCGACCCGACCCCTGTCGACAACCAACCCACCGACCTCGGACGCCTGGCCAGCTACGGTGAAGAGGGTGTTCTGCTGCTGCTCGCCGACTCCACCAACGTCGAGAACACTGGGCAGACCCTCTCAGAACGCACGGTCGGCGAAGCCTTCGATGAACTCCTGCCGCACTGCCGCGGCAAAGTGCTGGTCGCGACCTTCTCATCGAATATTCACCGTATCCAGCAGGTCTTCAATGCCGCGCAAAAGGTCGATCGCAAAGTTGTTGTATCCGGTCGCAGCATGGTCAGCAACATTGCCATCGCCAGAGAACTCGGCTATCTCCATATCCCCGACGACATGCTCATCGACCTGCGCCATATACGTGACCTGCGGCCAGACAGAGTCCTGATCCTGACCACCGGCAGTCAGGGAGAGCCGCTCAGCTCCCTGTCGCGGATCGCCATGGACGATCATAAGAAGATCAGCATTGAGCCCGGTGACACGGTGATTCTCTCCTCGAAATTCATTCCCGGCAACGAGCGGGCGATCACTCACCTGATTAACCATCTCTACCGTCGCGGAGCGGATGTCCACTACGAAACGACCAGCGAGATCCATGTGTCCGGTCACGCCAGCCAGAGTGAATTGAAGACCGTACTGAATCTGGTCAAGCCGCAATACTTCGTGCCGGTGCACGGCGAATACCGCCACCTGGTCAAGCACGCCCAGCTGGCCCGCAGCCTCGGCTGGAGCGAGGAGCGTGCCCTCGTCATCAGCAACGGCACCCCGCTGGTGCTCTCGGCCAATGGTCATCGGATCGAACCGAAAGTCGAAACCGGGCGGGTGTTCATCGACGGCAAAGGCGTCGGCGATGTCGGTGAAATGGAATTGCGCGACCGCCGCCACCTCGCCAACCACGGCCTGGTCATCGTTTTCCTGGCGCTCAACCAGGACAGCGGAGCGGTCGTCTCCGGACCGGAGATCATCACTCGCGGGTTCATCCCGGAAGATGACAGCGAAGAGCTTCTGCAGGAGGCCAAACGGCTGATCTGTAAGATGCTGGCAGAACACAGCCGGGAGGCAATCAGCGACTGGGAGGAGCTGCGCGTCGAGGTCCGCAAGACCCTGCGACGACTCTTCAACAAGAAGATCGACCGCCGACCCCTGATCCTGCCGATTATCATGGAACTATAAAAAACTTGGCCCGTAGCGAATAGCGCATGGCATGAGTTGGTTTTTTATGCTATTACCAATCTCCAGCCCCCAACCCCTGGCAACCGGTTTTATATGACTTTCATCGAAGCAGTATTACTCGGTACCCTGCAGGGTGCAACCGAGTTCCTGCCCGTCTCGTCGAGCGGGCATCTGGTCCTTGCTCAGCACCTGATTGGTAACTTCGAGCAGCCTGGCGTGCTCTTCGATGTCCTGCTGCACGTCGGTACCATGATCGCAGTCGCGATCTATTTCTGGCGCGACCTGGTCGGGCTGGTCTCTTCGCTCTGGCGCAGGGATGAGATGGCGAAAAACCAGCGTTTCATGGTTGCACTGTTGATTGCCGGCTCCGTCCCGACCGCTGTGATCGGCCTGCTTTTCAAAGATTTTTTCATCGGCCTGTTCGAGCGACCCGATATCGTCTGTATCATGCTGCTGGTCACCGGCACGCTGCTCTGGTTGGCTGAGCGCCTGCGTCGTACTGAGAACTCCAGAAAGCAGATGACAGTCGTCGATGCGCTGGTTGTCGGCACGGTCCAGGGCTGCGCGATCATCCCCGGCATTTCCCGCTCCGGCTCGACAATTGCGGCCTTGCTGATGCGCGGCGTCGACGGAGAAACCGCGGCCAGGTTTTCGTTCCTGCTGGCCCTGCCGGCAGTCTTCGGTGCGGCCCTGCTCTCCCTGAAAGACCTTGACCATGTCGCCTTGAACACCCTCTTGCCCTACGCTGCCGGAACGCTGGCGGCACTGGTCACAGGGCTGTTCTGCATCCACTTGTTGATGGGTGTCATCAGGCGGCGGCGACTGCACTGGTTCGCTCTCTATTGCTGGTTGGCTGGCGGCACTGGGCTAATCCTGTTTTTCTGATCGCAACGGTCAAGCAACCTTTGACCTTTCCCCTGTCATTGCGCTAAGATGAGCCGGATTATATAGAGGGCATATGAGCGAAAAACCACGTAAAACCTTTCTCCGCGAACATATCAAAAAAGAGATCGCCGGCCTGGTCTGGATGGCGGCCGGAATCTTCCTTCTGTTGAGCCTGGTTTCGTTCAACAACAATGATCCGTCCTTCAACAACAACCTTAATCCTGCATCGATTCACAACTTTTGCGGCAAGGTCGGCGCCTATGTTTCCGATCTCTTTTACCAGGTCATCGGCCTGCCGGCGCTGATCATCCCTTTAGCCTGCCTGATGTTTGCATGGCGGCTGTTGAAATTCCGCGACCTGCATCCACGGGCGTACAAGGCCGTGGCATTCATCGTCATGCTGATTTCGATTGCCGGCCTGATTTCCCTGAAAGTGGAAAAAGCCGCCCTGTTCGGGCAGACCTTGAACCAGGCTGGCGGCTTCATCGGCTTCTTCCTCGCCAGCACGCTGAAAGGCTGGTTCAACCTGACCGGAGCAGTGATCTTCCTGATTGTCTTTTTCTCGGTTTCCGCCATGCTCGTCGCCCGTTTCTCCATGGTGCTCTTCCTCGAAGGCCTGTTGGGTCGGTTGGGAGATTCCATGGATAAACGCAGAGCGGCACGTCAGGCTCGCCGTGAGTTGAAAGAAAAAAACCAGCCCAAAAAGGAAAAGGCCCCGGTAATCCGTGGGCCCGAGTCGGTCACCGCCAAGCCTGTTACGGTCATTGAAAAGAAAATTGACAAGAAGAAAGCCCTGGCAAACCAGGAGGCCTTTGACTTTCTGGAACCTTCCGGCACCTACCACCCGCCATCACTTAACCTGCTCGACCACGACGGCGAGGTAGCGAAACCGGTCGACAAGGACGCTCTGATGATGAACGCCCGGCTGCTGGAGAAGAAGTTGCTCGACTTCAACGTCGAGGGCGATGTCTCCGAAGTCAAGCCGGGCCCGGTCGTCACCATGTACGAATTCGCCCCGGCACCTGGCGTCAAGGTCAACAAGATCGCCGGGCTGTCAGACGACTTGAGTATGGCCCTCAAGGCACTCTCAATCCGGATTGTCGCGCCGATTCCGGGCCGCGGCGTGGTCGGCATCGAGATCCCGAATCGTGACCGCGAGATGGTCTATCTCAAGGAGATCTTCGCCACCAATGAGTTCCAGAAAACCGGCGGACGGCTGCCGCTCGCCCTGGGCAAGGACATCTTCGGCCATACGGTGGTCGCTGATCTCGCCAAGATGCCCCACCTGCTGGTTGCCGGGTCGACCGGTACCGGCAAGTCTGTCTCGATCAACGCCATGATCCTCTCTCTGCTCTATCGCGCCGACCCACGCGATGTACGCCTGATCATGGTCGACCCGAAAATGCTGGAGCTCTCGATGTACGAAGGAATCCCGCATCTTTTGCTGCCGGTCGTCACCAATCCGAAAAAAGCGGCCCTGGCCCTGAACTGGGCGGTCCGGGAGATGGAGCGCCGCTACAAACTGATGGCCGACAAGGGTGTGCGCAACATCGATGGCTACAACCGTAAGCTGGCCAAGGAAGAGAAGGACAAAACCAGCAGACGCAAGCTGGAGCCTGACAACGACGCCGTCGTCGATATGCTGGAAGAGGACCTGCCGGAAATCGAGTTGATAGAAGGCGAAAATCTCGAACACGGACACCTCCCCTACGTGGTGGTCGTAGTCGATGAACTCGCCGACCTGATGATGGTTGCCGGTCGCGATATCGAGGAATCGATTGCCCGCCTGGCACAAATGGCACGCGCAGCGGGCATTCACCTGATTCTCGCCACCCAGAGGCCAAGCGTCGATGTCATCACCGGCCTGATCAAGGCCAACTTCCCGACCCGAATCTCGTTCAAAGTATTCTCGCGTACTGACTCGCGCACCATCCTCGACCAGATGGGCGCGGAAGCCCTGCTCGGTAACGGCGACATGCTTTTCCTGCCGCCCGGGACCGGTGCCGTACAGCGTGTCCACGGGGCCTTTGTCTCGGAGATCGAAGTCCAGCGCGTGGTCGACTTCCTCAAGAAGCAAGGGCAGCCGGACTATGACAAGTCGATCCTCGAAACACCGCCTGCCGCAGAGAGTGGCGGTAACGGCGATGACGATTACGATGAAAAATGGGATGAAGCCCTGGCCATCATCGCCGACACCAAGCAGGCGTCGATCTCGATGCTGCAGCGCCGCCTGCGCCTCGGCTACAATCGCGCAGCCCGCATGATCGAAAAGATGGAAGCGGAGGGTATTGTTGGTCCCTCCGACGGCACTAGCCGCCCCCGCGAAGTCTTTATCAGCAAGATTGGTGGTAATGAATGATAAAGCTGTCCCTTTATCCGGTACACGGGACACGAAGAGGAATATGAGAAAAGTTCTTCGGAAGCCGTTGTTAAAAATGGGGACTTATGCATTTGACTCACCTGTACACAACTCCACGAGAGACAGAACATTACTTTCATTCGCTCAGTGACATAGAGCCGAGGTGACAGTGACAGGTTTTCTTGGAATTGCCCAGGTCGGTCGGTTTGGACCTACTCATTCCATCTGGCACAACTCCTGAGACAGCCTGGTTTTTGACGACTGCGGACAATCTGCGAATCTTGGCAAGTGTCTCAATGCTCGGTGAATAAGAATTTTCGACATATGACCGAATAACGAAAAGCCATCTGCACGATTGCAGGTGGCTTGTTTTATGACGAGCCAAGGAGAGCTTATAATACTATGAGCAACACACTAACCGGTTACTAAATATCCATAGGTAATGGAAGAGAAACGAGTTGCGAGAGTACTCATAAGAATACGTATCAGGCTATTTAGATTTCTACTGTTAATCGTGACATATAAGAAAACCCCTAATAATAAAATTGAGGGCTTTCGTATTTTATAGATGGTGACTTTTCAGACACCAGCAAAGTACAGGTTGCAACAGACGTCGCTCGAAGCCCATCTGCTGCAACCTTTTTGTTGAACGACCACGTCCTGCATCAGCCTTGGTTTGCCATTGCGGCTGCCAGGCCGGCATTCACTTCGCATGCACGATGCCCGGCGGATTCCAACTGCCTGCGCCGACCGGAAGGATGGAAGGTGCTTCCGTCACCGACCAGAATGCGTTCACCGGCGGCAGTTGGCCAGCTGCGAAGGTGAGCGTGTTTCTGCTTGCTGCCGTCCAGAGTATTACCGTTAGCATCATTCCTCGTCAACGGGTACATAGCCTCGATGGCATCGTTTCCATAAATGCCACCCTTGGCGGCGGCACGCTTCAGTCAATCACCGTTATAAAAAGCGCTGTCACCAAAGAATAAACCGATTTTCCAAACGTTTATGTCTTTGACGCCGTTGCTCAGATATTTGTCCACTTTGTCGTCGCCCTCCTTCATCGCCAGCAAGACGGCGGCTTTATGTTCCAGCGAGAGATCTTTGAATTCAAAAGTCTTGCCCGGGCCGATACCGATGCTCGCCAACTTGGCGCGGATCGCCTGGTCTTCGGGCGTCACCGGGACAAACTGCAGGGCGATATCGACCGATCAGTCTTTAGGTTAGCCAGTCTCGATTCAGGCGCTCAATCCATCAGATGCACGGAGGCAGAGCGATTTGACTATACTCAATACGGAGTTACAATGCAGAAGGTGAGGTTTTTCCATGGTCGCTTTGATCACTTGATGATCAGACCCGCCTGAAGATACTCTGATCATTGCTTGCTAGCCTCGTATCGACCAGCGACCAACATTGTGTTCCAATATTTAACGCCCCCACACATTGATTGCTTGTCAAAAGGAGTTTGTTCATGACCCGTCAAGAAATAATGAAGATCATAAAGGAACAGAAGGTTAACTTCTTCCGCCTGCAATTTGTCGACATTTTCGGTTTCATGAAAAATGTCGCGATCCCTGGCAGCCAGATCGAAAAGGCCCTGGATGGTCAGATGATGTTCGACGGTTCGTCAATTGACGGTTTTGTCCGTATCAATGAATCGGACATGTACCTGAAGCCGGACTACGACACCTTCTTAGTCCTTCCCTGGAGAATCAAGGACGGTATTAACGCCGCACGCATTATCTGCGATGTGTACAAGTCTGACGGAACACCTTTTAACGGCTGTCCCCGTGTTAACCTTAAAAGGGTTTTGGCTGAAGCCAGGGACCTGGGCTACACAATGAACGTCGGAACCGAATGTGAGTTTTTTCTTTTCCAGAAAGATGAAAACGGCAATCTGAAAACCGACACCAGTGATGTTGCCGGTTATTTCGATGTTGACCCGGAAGATACCGGAATCAACTGCCGCCGCGAGATCATTGAAACCCTGGAGGCCATGCACTTTGAGGTCGAGGCGTCTCATCACGAGGTGGCCGTTGGGCAGCATGAGATCAACTTCAAATATGCTGATGCTCTAAAGGCTGCAGACAATACCGTGACATTCAAGTGGGTGGTCCGCTCAATAGCAGCAAAATACGGTTTTCATGCCACGTTCATGCCCAAACCGGTTTTCGGCATCAACGGCTCCGGCATGCACACCAATCAATCACTCTTCAAACTGGACGGCAGCAATGCGTTTTTTGATGAAAAAGGCCCTCTGAAGCTAAGCGAGACTGCCTATCAATATATCGCCGGCATTATTAAAAACGCGCGTGGATTTACGGCAGTGACCAATCCCCTCGTCAACTCCTATAAGCGTCTCGTGCCAGGCTATGAAGCTCCGGTTTACGTCGCCTGGTCGGCCTCCAACCGGTCGGCCATGATTCGCATTCCTGCGTCTCGAGGGCTGAGCACCCGAACAGAAGTGCGCTGCCCGGACCCGGCCTGCAATCCGTACCTGGCTCTGGCGATGATGCTAAGTTCGGGTCTTGACGGCGTGAAGAACAAACTAGTCGCTCCGGCTTCGGTAAACGTTGATATTTTTAAAATGACGCCAGATGAAAAAGAGGCCTCCGGCATCGCCAGCTTGCCTGCCAACCTCAAAGAGGCCATTGATGCCTTCCAAGAGAACCCGATCGCCAGAGAGGCTCTTGGCGAGCATATTTTTAGCAAGTATATCGAGGGGAAAGAGAAGGAATGGAATTCGTATCGAACGGCAGTCACCGACTGGGAGATTAAGACATATATGAAAAACTACTAGACGACCGGGAAATTCTTAGTGATCCTGACATTTGAGAAATGGCCACCAAGGAATAACCCTGGTGGCCGAAGTTTTAAATTATGCTGGTTCGGTTTCTAATAAGACTAAAAAGAATTTTCGATAACTACTTCGCGCAGAGGCAATTGGCCAGGTTTAGGCCAAGAATCCTTTGTCTTTTTCCCAACAGCAACCATTGGTCCCATCAAATGATCGTCTGGGAGGTTGATAAGTTCACCGACCTTTTCTATATCGAAACCGATCATTGGGCAAGAGTCATATCCCATAGACTTGGCTGCAAGCATGATAGTCTGCATTGCCATGCCGATTGATCTCTGAGCCTCGTCACGCTGCAACCAATCACGCCCTTCATGAAAGGGTCCCATCCAGTTAACAAGAAGGTCAGCCACCTCTTTGGGCGCGTTCTTCCAGTAACGTTGAGGGTCCTTGGTCCAAGCTTTGATGTCTGCCGTCATAATGATCAGAAGGGATGCATCAGTCATTTGTGCCTGATCATTTCCGTACTCTGAAC
Source organism: uncultured delta proteobacterium (assembly GCA_963825575.1). Taxonomy (GTDB): domain Bacteria; phylum Desulfobacterota; class Desulfuromonadia; order Desulfuromonadales; family BM103; genus JAFDBW01. Next base: position 70,924 of record CAWGUB010000006.1, on the reverse strand, counting down.
GGATTCTTTGGCGTAAATCAGGATCGCGAACAATGACAAACCTCCAGTGCTGAATGTTGAAGCTTGTGGGGGCTTGAATGGCAGCGTTTAGTAACTTCGTCTCCTCCTCTTTAGTGAGGCGGTGATCAGGGTCAAATTGCTTAATGGCCCGGCGCTGATAGATGGCATCAAATGTGTCCATACAGTTCCTCCTCCAATGAGTCTATTAGTATTTCAGCATAGTATATAGTTGATTCGAGAAAATGCATGGTTATGTATAAGAAATGGCCACCCTTTTACAAATGGCCATAATCATGTGGGTTAAATTGTCTCTCGAATACCTCTATCAATAAGAAGTCTGGTTCAAGTTGTTTTTTTAGAGATTATTTTTATTTCAACGCGCCGAATTGCCGCTTCAAGAATTAAATTACTTACCCCCATACCGATATATCCTGTTTGGCCATAGGTGTCGTAAAGAGGGAGCATGTCAACGACCTTGAGTATATCTTCATATGAGTCGGGGTAAAATTGAGGATTGTCAGCAATGGATAACAACTGCTCCGCAAGAAAATCTGGCAGTTCATTTTCTTGCCCAGCAAGGATGGTCTCTTTACGAAGTTGGGCAAATATATCCATTCCTTTATTCCCCTGGGTTCAAACTGACGTTTGCTTGAGCACGATAAGGACTACAGATGACGACTCTAGTATGGCATATATCCCACACCACAGAAAAGACCACCCGTTTCCAGGTGGCCATAATTTTGTCTTCCTAAATGTCTCTATCAATAAGAAGCCGTTTTCTTCTCGCAAGTCGTCACTTATGAGGAAAGCCCCCGATCTGAAGATTGAGGGCTGTCGATTGAAGAACGCAAGCTAAAAAGATGCTCAGGCGGCATGGAGGTTTTTAGATTTTATCAGCTCTTGACCTTCCAGATAAACCGATTGATCATCCCAAACCAAGGATCTTGACCTTTTCATTTGACTGTATCGTACCGCAAAAGTGGTTCCTATAACTACCAACATAACAGCGAAATAGGTGGTGCCGAACGCCACCAAAAATGAGTAGCGAACCGTCAGGAATAAAAAGACTCCCAACAAGACTGATAGACAAACATATCCACGCATACCCTCACTCCATTAATTCGATTGAATAGATTCAACAATTATAGCTAGCTGAATATTGCAATCCTGATACCAAGAAAATAAAATGTGTAATAACAATAAGATAACGGAAGCAAATAGATCTTTGCTCGTTAATGTTAAAAATCTCGACACTTCTGTTAGACTGAATGTTGCCCACATAGGAAGTGAGAGGCATATTGTGTCTTATCGATGCTGACTCATAAGAAAGTGGCCACCCGGAATTGATCCAGGTGGCCATCATTTTGTCGTCCTAAATATCTCTACCAATAACACGCCTGTTTTCGTCTAGGCAGTCGTGTTTTCTGGGACGCCACGCGGACCACTGAGTATCACCCCGTCCGCTTGAGCGCATGGGTGGGCATCCTCTCTACGTTGCTTTTTTACTGAGGCGTTTTTCCAATTCGTCCCACCGGTATTTGCAGTAAGTTTCCGGTTCGGGCCATGCCTGCGGCTCAACTGATATCTCCAGAGGCTTGCCGGGGTCGAGCGCTGAACCAGAAAAATGTCTACTAATAACAATTCCGGTCTGTGGAGCACGGACTAGAAGGAGTTCTGTGCTTGGCTGAAATTTGCTGTTCAGGGGATTTTCCCCCTGTGCCCCTAGCTCCTGACTCTCATCGTCGTATAATACCAAAACCTTGTCATCGGTGGTTCGCAGAAAGTAGATCAAACCACCATGTTCCGGCTCCTGAAACCTTTTGGTCGAAGTGAACTCATAAGCCTCTTCGGTTACTAATCCCTTTTCGAGATCAGCGCGCAGGCCTGGGCGGATATCGCTCTGTGACTTAAGCCAACGGGCGCTGGAAATTATGGCGGGCGGAACACAGGCGACTGCACCCAACGCGGCGATCCAAACTGCCGCGGGACTGTGCCAGCCAATCTCAACACTTAAAGTGGCCCGCGCCACCCATGCAATTACTTTCCAGACAACCACAAAAGCAAGCATGGATAGAGAATAATGCAGCACTGTGTTTACGCTAGCTATTCTCCAGCGGCGGGCACTGGTTTTAGAGTTTTTTAGGGCCCCTTCGAGGAATTCCTTCTCTGGCTCCGACATCGGGCGTTTAGTTTTGCGGTTGCTCATTCGGGTAGCGAGACTCCTCTTTCTGCCCAACTAGTAAATAGACGGAAAAGTAGCGACCTAATTAAGTACTAGCCAGCTACCGATGAAGTAAAACACAAAAAGCCACTCGCAGTTGTACGGATGACTATCAGTTAATTGGTCATCCCCCCCCTAAATCCTCATTCACCAAGCAATTTAAATACACGTCAATATACGCCCAACATTATCCGAGGTCAAAGTATCGACTGTCCTAGAAGTTGTTCCAGAGACTCTCTGGCCGGTCAAAATCACTCGAAATGCTCACCCTGATAAATAAGAATCGTTGCAAGATAAACAGCTTTGCCCTCAACCAAATCTTGCAGCAAGAGTCAGATCATGTTTGAATTACTACAATCGATATGTCCTATCAACCACGATCCAGACGGTGAAGTTGTGTGTCTCAACCCCCGCGGTGTATAGGACGTGCCAGAAGAATTCAGCCGAAGGGGTCTTATCCACCAGGCTTCTGGCCCGGTTAAAAGGATCATCTTCAGCCTGCTTAGCTTGACCCGTTATACCAAGCTCAATGTGCGCGGAATATACGGGCAGCGAGATCAATAAAGAAAAGAAATCTATGATAAACAAAATGACATCTCTGACTGATGTCGAAGTGACTTGTGCAAACTGTGAGGCCTGCTGTTGTCGCCAGGAAGCAATGCTCTTTAACGACACCGAAGTGCCTGACCATCTAACTGAGATAAATTCTCAGGGAGAGAGAAGCATGGCGCGGTTAGAAGATGGCTGGTGTAAAGCCTTGGACCGAAACACCATGTTTTGTACGATCTACGAGAAGCGGCCATGGATTTGCCGTGAATTTGTGCTGGGTGAATACGAGTGTCTTGCCGCGCGAGCGGACCATCTGTAGATCGCAGACTGAATATTATCAAGCAAGGCACAACCACTAAATCGACACGGGCTGAACATCGGTTTCTGATCAATAGAAACAATGGGAAACCCTTCAGCGAAGGAAGTCATTGCCGCCCGGGATTGAGCTTGGGTGATTTTTTATGCATTTTTCTGTTGACATACCTGACCAAAAGAGTAATATATTCACCAGAACATACTTCTTCATGTTCTACCTCCATAGAGAAACCCCATAGAACCCATTGCCCCACAGCCCCCTCCTGGCTGTGGGGCTTTTTCTTGCAAAGCAGGGGCAGAAAGGATCTTGCCTCTCTGCCAGGCTGTAATGCAAATGATTCAGGAGGAGTTATAATGATGCTTCAACTCGGTTTGCTTGAGAGCCCTAACAAAAGGATACAGCTATGTTCAAAGCCAAAGCCTATTCAGCATCCAGCGCGACCTCACCGCTGACCTCAACCACCGTCCCGCGCCGGGACACTACCCCCAACGACGTGCAGATCGAGATCCTGTTTTGCGGCATTTGCCACTCAGACCTGCATACGGCACGCAACGAGTGGAGCAGCGTTATGCCCACGACCTATCCCTGCGTGCCGGGGCACGAAATTGTCGGCCGGGTCATCAAGGTCGGCAGCGAAGTCAGGAACTTCAAGCCGGAACAGATAGTCGGGGTCGGTTGCCTGGTCGACTCGGACCACAGCTGCCCCAGTTGCCAGGCCAACGTTGAGCAGTTCTGTCCCAGTGCCACCTTCACCTACAACTCGCCGGACAAACACGGCACGGCGCCGGTCACTTTTGGGGGCTACTCGGAAAGCATTGTCGTTGATGAACGATTTGTCTTGCGCATCCCCGGCAACCTCAACCTGGCCGGGGTGGCGCCGCTGCTCTGTGCCGGAATCACCACCTACTCGCCAATGCGTCGCTGGGGAGATCTTAAAGGGAAAAAGGTTGGCATTGTCGGCCTCGGTGGTCTGGGCCACATGGGGGTGAAGTTCGCCTGCTCTTTCGGTGCCCACGTTGTGGTCTTCACGACCTCGCCGGGAAAGAAAGAGGACGCCCTGCGCCTCGGCGCCCACGAGGTCATCATCTCCACAAATCCTGAGGAAATGAAGCAGCATGTCGGCAGCTTCGACTTCATCCTCGACACCGTCGCTGCCGATCACGATATCAACACCTACCTCGGCATGCTTACCCTCGACGGCAACCTGACCCTGGTCGGCGCTCCGGAGACCCCGCTGCAGGTCTCTGCCTTCGCCCTGATCTTTGGTCGCAAAAGCCTCTCAGGGTCGCTGATCGGTGGCATCAAGGAGACTCAGGAGATGCTTGATTTCTGCGGTGAACACAACATCACCTCCGATGTAGAAGTCATTCCGATGCAGAAGGTCAACGAAGCCTACGAGCGGTTGTTGAAGTCTGACGTAAAGTATCGTTTCTCCATCGATATGGCTTCTCTCAAATCAGAGTAAGAAAAATGGCCGCCTGGAAATGGGCGGCCATTCCTATTTGTCAGGCCACTGGCAATTGATTTTGGGTGCGTCATCCGCCAAGGTGTTTGGGATTCAAGTAAATCTGACCACAAGCCTGAAGGCCTGCAGGAGCAGGCTTGTGCAATACGCACTGAATTTGAACGTTGAGGGTGAGACACTGCTTGTCGAAATATAGGGAAAGACCAAAAACTCGAACAGAAAAAGCCTCGAAGGGTATTTGAAAGGCAGTTGCAAACAAACACCATCAAGACAACGTTTGTTTTTAAGATTTGTCATTTTATGACACCGCACAAGGCATTTATCAATCACAACCGATTCCTTTTGATGCCACACAGCCCGGACAGTACGAGGGCCAACGGCCTCACCATAACGGCACACAGCTCAGCAGCTCAAATATCCGATGATTAATATTGTATCACTTGCCGCGAATAATTTGAAAAACCGTCTGGGGATGCTAACATGTGAACTTCAGCGCAGCACGGAGGCCATACGATGGACATCAACGATTTAAAGCACTTACTGACTGCCGTGCAGACCGGGGACCTCAGTGTCGAGGAGGGCCTTGAGCGCCTCCGCGCCCTGCCGTACGAGGAGACCGACGTCGCCAAGATCGATCATCACCGTGTCCTGCGCCAGGGCGTGCCCGAAGTGGTGCTTGGCGAGGCAAAGTCGGCGGAACAGATTGCGACAATCGTGAAACACATGGCCGCCCACGGCGAAAATGTCCTGGTTACCCGAATTTCCAGTGAAAAAGCCAAATTACTGGCAAATGCCCACCCGGAGGGTGAATACAACCCGGAGGCCCGAACCTTCGTCCTGCAGCAAAAGCCCTTTGTCGATCTCGGTCGGGGCAACATCTTGGTCATCTGCGCCGGTACCTCGGACTTGCCGGTGGCTCGCGAAGCCGTCATAACCGCACGGATGTTCAACAACCAGGTTGAGGAACTGATCGACGTCGGCGTCGCCGGTATCCACAGGCTCCTGGCTCACACCGGCGAACTCTGTAAGGCAACCGTGATCATCGTCGTTGCGGGCATGGAAGGCGCCCTCCCCTCCGTGGTCGGCGGGCTGGTCGACGTTCCCGTGATCGCCGTCCCTACTTCAGTCGGCTACGGCGCCTCTTTCAACGGCATCGCCGCACTGCTCGGCATGCTCAATTCGTGCGCCGGGGGAATCAGCGTAGTCAACATTGACAACGGCTTTGGTGCCGCATTTGCCGCAACCCGCATCAACCGGAAGCGGGAGACATGACAACCCTCTACCTCGACACTTTTTCCGGGATATCCGGTGACATGATGCTCGGCCTGCTGGTCGACCTGGGTGTTGACCTGGAGCGCCTCCGGGCAGGACTGGACAAGCTGCCGGTGACCGGCTACCGGTTTGAGCCGCGCCAGGAAAAGCGCCACGGCATCGCTGGCACTAGGATCGAGGTCATCTGTGATGGCGGGCAAAAGTCACGAACCTGGTCCGGGATCGACACCATGATCGCCGAAAGCGCGCTTGCCGATCCGGCGAAAGACACGGCGCGCCGCATCTTCCGTTGCCTCGGCGAAGCAGAGGCCCATGTTCATCGGGTGGACCTGGATGATGTTCACTTTCACGAGGTCGGCGCCGTCGACGCAATCGTTGATATTGTCGGCAGCGCCATCGGTCTGCACCTGCTCGAAATTCAGGAAGTTCTTTGTGCTCCGCTACCGCTGACCAGCGGCATGACCCAGGGCAGCCACGGCAGTATTCCCTTACCGGCACCGGCCACCCTGCAGATTCTTTCAGGTCATCCGGTCCGCAACGCAGACAGTAATCGGGAACTGGTGACGCCAACAGGGGCAGCCATCGCTGCAACGATCGCTCAATTCGGCCCCATGCCGGAAATGACCATCGACCGCATCGGTTACGGTGTCGGTGGCTGGGACCTGGATGAGCGGCCCAATCTGCTGCGCGGTATCATTGGCCGCCAGGAACCCGCTTCAGGACTTGAACATGATCTCGTCTCAGTCATCGAAACCCATATAGACGACTCTTCGCCGGAATGGCTGGGTTCCCTGATCGACCGGCTGCTGAGCGACGGGGCCCTGGATGCCGCACTCGCACCTCTGCAGATGAAAAAGAATCGCCTGGGGACGCGCCTGACTGTGATTGCCGAGCCCCATGATGCGGCGCTTCTGGCACGGACAATTTTACTGGAAAGCAGCGCCATAGGCGTACGCATGCATGAAACCCGGCGCATGAAGCTGAGACGACAACCGGCAACGGTTCGGACAAGTCTTGGCGACGCTGAAGTGAAGTTGATCTACGAAGCAGATCGACTTCTGCGAATAACCCCGGAGCATGCCAGCTGTCAACAGCTGGCGAAAGCCAGCGGACGCCCTCTGCCGGACGTTTACCGTATCGTCACGGCCACGGCAAACCGCCAATTCGGACTGGAGGATTAAGTGCGCAAACTGACCCTTTTCCTTGCCAGCAACGCCGGCCTCGGTTATGCCCCGTTTGCGTCCGGAACCTTCGGCACCCTGGCCGGCATTCCGGTCTTCTACCTGACCGGGGCATGGCCATGGTGGCTGTACATGGTCACCATGACCGCCCTGCTCTTCCTGAGCTTCTGGGTTGCCGATGCCGCTGGCCAGATCTACGGCGTTGCCGACGACGGCCGGATTGTCATCGATGAACTGATGGGCTACCTCGTCACCGTTGCTTTTCTGCCTTGGAGCTGGAACGCGGCGTTGATCGGCTTCTTCTGGTTCCGACTTTTCGACGTTCTCAAACCGCCACCTGCAGGGTGGCTTGACAAGAATTTCAAGCACGGCGTCGGCGTCGTTCTCGATGATTTTGCAGCAGGCATTTACGCAGCCATTGCCCTGCGCCTGACCTTGTGGGCATTCAACCTGGGCTGAGACCGACAAAGCACTGTCAGTATCAATCTGAACGGAAACCGGAACCCGATGAGAATTGCGATCCTTACCATAGGAGATGAACTGCTCAACGGTGATCTGGCTGACACCAATACCGCCGCCATCGCAGGGCTGTTAATCGGACATTCACTGCCGGTACATGAGGCGGCCACCGTAGGCGACCGAGCAACAGACATCGCTTCTGCGCTGCAACGCCTGGCCGCAACCCACGACGCGGTTGTCGTAACCGGCGGGCTTGGCCCGACGGAAGATGACCGGACCGCCAAGGCTGCAGCTGCAGCCTTCAACAGGTCGCTCAGCCTGAACGACAAGGCCCTGCAACAAATCCGGGCTCGCTTTCGCATCATGAAGCGCGACATGCCTCCCGCCAACGAGAAGCAGGCCATGCTTCCCGGCAGGAGCACCGTGATTGCCAACCGTAACGGCACAGCCCCCGGTTTCCATCTGCAGCATCACGAGACGGACCTTTATTTCCTGCCGGGGGTGCCCCGGGAAATGCTGGCGATGCTTGATGAATACATCGTCCCATCGCTGCTATGCCGCTTTCCCGACCCACCCTTGTTGTGCCAGCAGACCATCACAATTCTGGGCTTGCCCGAACCCGAGATCGAGTCGCGGATCACCAGGGCCTGCCTGCCGGAAGGGGTTGAACTGGCTTTCAATGTCGATCTCCCGGTGGTCCGGGTCAAACTGCGGGCAAAGGGCAAAGATGCTCCAAAACGGGTTGACCGCGCCGAGGTCGTCGTCAGGAGAGCACTTGGGGAGCATGTCGTCGGCTTTGGCGACGAGACCCTTGCGGCAACAACGGCCAGGCATCTCATCTCGGCGGGGCTGACGCTGTCACTCGCCGAATCATGCACAGGCGGCCTGATTGCCAAGCTGCTCACTGACCAGGCCGGAGCGTCAAGCTTTCTCGATCGCAGCGTCGTCACTTATGCCAATTCGGCAAAAATCGATTGTCTGCACGTGCCCGCGGAGATTCTCGAACAGCACGGCGCGGTCAGCGAAGCCTGCGCGATTGCTATGGCAAGGGGGGTAAAAACTGCATCACTGACTGACATAGGGCTCGCCGTGACCGGCGTTGCCGGACCGGACGGCGGCACCGACGACAAACCGGTCGGCACGGTCTTTTTAGCCATGGCCGGCCCTTATGGGGAGCGTGTCGAAAGGTTCCATTTCCACGGCAACCGTGAACAGGTACGCATGCGTACCGCCTGTACAGCACTCGACTGGCTTCGACGCCAGGCCATGCACCGGATTTCCGGTATGGTGCTGGAGAGCTGACCATGCTTCTCGCCATCCTCGTCATTGCCGGGGTCCTGATCCTCGTCGCTTCGGTTTGGGCCATATCCTGCCGGAAAAAAGCCAGCGCCATGCAAGCCAGCCTGACGGCGATGGAAAAGGAGGCCGCACAGCGGGAAGTGCGCCTCGAATATTTCCGCAACCGGGACTGGCTCTTCTTCCAGGACGCCGGAGAAGCGACCTTCATCTTCAACCAGGAGAGTGGCGATCTGCTCGAAGTCAACCGACTGGCGAGACAGCTTCTGGGGTACACATCGTCAGAAACCATTCACCTGAGCTTCAAAACCCTCTTTTCCCGTGATCAGCGGCAGCGCCTGCTGCGCGCCATCAGCAAGGCATGCAAGTCAGGGTACGCAGAGATATCTGAAATCAAAATCCGCCGCAAGGACGATTCTCACTTTGTCGGCGAAGTCAAGTTCAAACCCGGCCACATCGATAAGACAACCATCATCTACGGGACCTTTCGCGACACAACTCAAAACACCAACCTGCAGCTTGAACTGCGCCGGCATAATCACCACCTGACGCTTCTGAACCAAATATCCCACCGGGTTGCCGAAGGTCACGACCTGGCCCGGACTCTGGAGATCATCCTTGACGAGGTTGTCAGGAGCTTCTCCATTTCCGGCGGCGGAATCTTTCTTCTGGAGCATCGTGGAACGGAGATGAAGTTGGCCCTGCATCACAACATCCCGGACAATGTGGTCGAGGAACTCGGACGGTTCCAGCCTGGCATGGGGCTGGCCGGAAAGGTCGTGGAAACCGGTCGCCCGCGGATGTCGACAAACCTGCAAAAGGATCACCGGCGCATCTCCAGCGCCGTCTTCGCCGACAATTGGCGGGCCTTCCTGGCCGTACCCTTTATAGCCGAGGAGGAGACGCTCGGTGTCCTCTTCGTCTTTGATCGCGGCCAACGGGTTTTCAACAGGGAGGATGTCAGGCTGATCCAGGCAATCGGCCGGCAACTCGGACCGATCCTGAAAAATGCCGAACTTTTCGATGAACTGAAGTGGCAGCATCGGCTCAATTTTGCCAGTATGCGCGAGCTCGAAAGATCGCGTGTGGCTCTACGTAGCCACCTGGAACAACTCGAACAGAACCACCGCGCCCTGCAAAGTCTCAACCAGATGAAAAGCACATTCCTGTCGTTGGCCTCGCATGAGCTGCGCACCCCCCTGACAACTATCATGTCCGGTGCAGAGTTCCTCCAGGACAGGATCGGGGATAGGTTGGGAGAAAACGAGCAACGGGCCATGAATGTCATCACGCGCGGCAGCGAACGACTGAATCATATTGTCGACAACCTGCTTGAGGCTGCCAGGCTCGAGGCAAAGGTCCTCTACATGGCACGAGAGTCTTTCAACCCGCTGCTGATGATCAGGGAACTGGTTGACGATTACCGGTCCGACTGTGCTAGCCGCAACCTGCGCCTCGAGATCCTGGAATTCCCCGAGCTTTCGGTAGTCAGGGGCGACATCCATCACCTCAAGCGCGCCTTCGACAGGCTGCTGGAAAACGCCGTGAAATTCACCCCCGAGGGTGGTTGGATCCATGTCAGCGGGCGCGAAACCAGCGTGGAGGAGATCGTCTCTCGCGCTGACATCCTCAAACCGTTCTCGGAGAGTTTCTTCAGTGCCCCCCTGAGAGACAAATACCTGCAGGTTTCAATCTGTGACAACGGGATCGGGCTTGACAGGGACGAGCAATTGCGGATTTTCGACAAGTTCCACGCAGTCGGCGACATCTCCAGCCATTCATCATCGCGTGAGAGTTTCGGCGGCAAAGGGGTCGGGCTCGGGCTGACCCTGGTCAAGGGGATTATCGAAACTCACGACGGTTTGATCTGGGTTGAGAGCGCCGGCACCGACCAGGGCAGCTGTTTTTCGGCTCTCTTACCCCTGAGCCCCCCTGAAGAGGGGAAACATGTCCTCGGTTAGAGCCTTTCTGGGCGTACCACTCACAGCAGAACTGCAGGAAACCATCCACTCGCTGCAGAACACCCTCAAGGCCCGGATTCGCGACATCCGCTGGAGCCGACCGGAGAACCTGCATCTGACCTTGCATTTCTTCGGTGAAACCGAGCAGGAAAACCTTGAAAAGATCAGGGTTTCTATGCTATCCGTTAAGCGCTGTCATCGCCCCTTCCAGGTCGATGTAATCGGGTTGGGGGCCTTCCCCAGTCTGCGGCGCCCCAGGGTCATCTGGCTTGGTCTGAATCCGCAGGATCAGCTCGAACAACTGCACAGCGATTGTCAGCGGGTCGTGCGTGAAGCTGGTCTTGTCACAGACTCCAGGCCATACTCTCCGCACTTGACGATTGGCAGGGCCAGGCAACGGGCAAACGAGCTGACCGCCCTGGGCGCCAAACTCGAGGATAAACTGATCGGGCATCTCCCGGTCGACGGGCTGGTCCTGTATGAAAGCCGGCTAAGGCCCGGTGGTGCTGAACATATCCCATTATTTACGATAGGGTTTGACTAATGAGACTGAAGACTTCCGGCAACAACCATAAATTTCAATGTGGGCATTCGCCCTGCAAGGAGGGAAAGTAATGGCAGAGAGTGATCGCAACAGAGCTATTGAGCTGGCCATGGGCCAGATTGAAAAGCAGTTCGGTAAAGGCAGCATCATGCGCCTCGGCGAAGACGCCGTCCTGCCGGATATCAAATCGATTTCGACCGGCGCCCTGAGCCTGAATATCGCCCTGGGTATCGGCGGTGTGCCGCGCGGCCGGATTGTCGAGATCTACGGTCCCGAATCTTCCGGCAAGACCACCCTTGCCCTGCACATTGCCGCGGAAGCCCAGAAGGTCGGAGGGGTAGCAGCCTTCATCGACGCCGAGCATGCCCTGGACGTGCACTACGCCAAGAAACTCGGCGTCAACACCGACGAGCTGTTGATCTCTCAGCCCGACACCGGCGAGCAGGCCCTTGAAATAGTTGAAGTCCTGGTCCGCAGCGGGGCTGTCGACGTCTTGGTGATCGACTCGGTTGCAGCCCTGGTGCCCAGAGCGGAAATCGAAGGCGAAATGGGTGACTCGCATATGGGCCTGCAGGCCCGTCTGATGTCACAAGCCCTGCGTAAACTGACCGCGACAATCAGCAAATCGAACTGCTGCGTGATTTTCATCAACCAGATCCGCATGAAGATCGGCGTCATGTTCGGCAACCCCGAGACCACAACCGGTGGCAACGCCCTGAAATTTTACGCTTCCGTGCGTATGGACATCCGCAGGATTGCCTCCCTCAAACAGGGGCAGGATGCGATCGGCAACCGCACACGGGTCAAGGTTGTCAAGAACAAGATTGCTCCACCCTTCAAGGAAGCCGAATTCGACATCATGTACGGCACCGGCATCTCCCGTGAAGGGGATCTGGTCGATCTCGGCGTTGAATGCAACATCGTCGAAAAAAGTGGCTCCTGGTTCTCCTATGGCGAGGAACGTATCGGGCAAGGGCGCGAGAATGCCAAGCAGTTCCTGATGGAGCACCCGGAAACAGCCACTGAAATCGAAACCAGAGTCCTCAAACATTACGGTCTTAAATCCGCAGGCAATCCGTCTGAAGGAGAATAATTCATGGACCTCAACGAAATCCTGTCCATTGGGCTGAAATCCGGGGCCTCCGACATTCATCTCAAGGTCGGCTTGCCGCCGATCTATCGAATTGACGGCACCCTCAGGCCCCTGCCGAAAGCGCCGCGGATTTCGCCCGAGCAGACCGAGCAGATCACCGAAGATATCATGAACGATCTGCAGAGGGAACGTTTTGAGAAATCCTGTGAGGTCGACCTGGCCTATGGAGTTCCCGGTCTGGGTCGTTTCCGTGTCAACGCGTTTACGCAACGTGGTTCGGTTTCACTGGTGTTTCGCGCCATCCCGTTTGACATCAAAGGTCTCGAAGGCCTGCTCCTACCACCTGTCATCAAAAAAATGGCCATGACCAACCGCGGCCTGATTCTCGTCACCGGGGCCACGGGTTCCGGCAAGTCGACGACTCTCGCAGCAATTGTCGACTACATCAACGCCAACCGCAAATCACATATTGTCACGATCGAGGATCCGATCGAGTTCCTGCATCGCGACAAGAAAAGCATCATCAACCAGCGCGAAGTCGGCTCCGACACCGAAGGATTCCAGTCGGCCTTGAAATCGGCACTGCGTCAGGACCCCGACGTCATTCTGGTTGGCGAGATGCGTGACCATGAAACAATCGAAACGGCACTGACCGCCGCCGAGACCGGGCACCTGGTCCTTTCAACCCTGCATACAATTGACGCAACGGAAACCGTCAACCGCATCATCTCGGTTTTCCCGCCACACCAGCAGCGACAGATGCGCATCCAGCTCGCCGCCGTTCTGCGCGGAGTTATTTCCATGCGACTGGTTCCGAGACTCGATGGCAAGGGTCGCGTCCCGGCGGTCGAGGTCTTGATTGCCTCGGCCCGCGTCCGCCAGATGATTGATGACAAGGAACTGACCAAGCAGTTGCCGGACGCGATCCAGCAGGGCTACGAGTCCTACGGCATGCAGACTTTTGATCAGTCACTGATGAGCCTGCTCAAACAAAAGTTCATCAGCTTCGAGGAAGCCCTGCGCCAGTGTTCCAACCCGGATGACTTCAAGCTTAAGGTCTCCGGTATCTCGTCAACTTCAGACCTTTCCTGGGATGCCTTCGGTGGCACCGATAACGAAGGTGAGAAAAAAGACTGAGCCGAAAACGACCCAGGACAATCCCTGGCCGGCGGCCCTGCGGATACTGGCCCGTCGTGACTACAGTCAGGCCGAGCTCCGGAAGCGGTTGGCCGACAAGGGCTTTGATCCTGAACAAATAGACATAACCCTGCAGCGTTGCGTCGAACTCGGCTACCTCGACGACGCACGCTACGCTTTGAACCGGGCGACCAGCCTGATGAGCCATGGCCGCGCTGTCGGCCACCGGCTTCTGACAGACCTTAAGCAACGCGGCATCAGTGAAGAGCTTGCCGAGCAGGCGTTGGCTGCCGCCCGTGAGGCCTGTGACGAAGATGCCCTTCTGGCAGACCTGCTGACCAGGAGATTCCCTGATTTCAGCTACAGCACGGCGCCGGCCGGGGAAAAGCGTCGGGTCGTAAACTTTCTCCAACGACGCGGTTTCACAATCGGCCGCATCATGGACCAAATCACTCGGAAAGGTGTTGCATCAGACCATGAAGACCGGTAGTGAAATACGTCAACTGTTTCTGAAATATTTTGAAGACCGCGGCCACTCGGTTGTCGAGTCCTCTTCTCTCGTTCCGCACAACGACCCGACCCTGCTCTTTACCAACGCGGGGATGAACCAGTTCAAGGATTGTTTCCTCGGAGCGGAAAAGCGCGATTACGCCCGTGCAACAACTTCACAGAAATGTGTTCGCGCCGGCGGCAAGCACAACGACCTGGAGAATGTCGGTCGAACGGCCCGACATCACACCTTCTTCGAAATGCTCGGCAACTTCTCCTTTGGCGATTACTTCAAAAAAGAGGCAATCGCTTATGCCTGGGAGTTCCTGACCGTTGAGCTCGGCATCGACAAGACCCGTCTCTACGTCTCGGTCTACACCGATGACGATGAAGCCGCGGATCTCTGGCACGACCAGGAGGGCGTCCCCCGCGACCGGATTTTCCGCTTCGAGGAAGACAACTTCTGGGCCATGGGAGATACCGGCCCCTGCGGACCCTGTTCAGAGATTTTTTACGACAATGGCCCGGAAATCGGCTGCGACTCACCGAACTGCACGGTCGGCTGCGACTGCGACCGTTACATGGAAGTCTGGAACAACGTCTTCATGCAGTTCAACCGACAACCTGACGGTGAACTCGTCCCGTTGCCGAAACCGGCTGTCGATACCGGCATGGGGCTGGAGCGTCTCTGTACGGTGATCCAGGGCGTCCAATCAAACTACGATACCGACCTCCTGCGCGACATCATTGACTACATCGAAAATTTGTCCGGCAAACGATATGGCGACAACATCGAAGACGACGTTTCGATGCGGGTCATGGCCGATCACAGCCGTGCCACTGCTTACCTGATCGCCGACGGCATACTCCCTTCCAATGAAGGGCGTGGCTACGTTTTGCGGCGAATCATGCGCCGGGCGATGCGCCACGCCAAGATGCTCGGCTTCGAAGGTCCGGTGCTGTTCAAGACGGCCAGTTTTGTCCTCGAGTTCATGGCCAGTGCCTACCCGACTGAGGCGGGACGAAAAGACTTTGTCGCCAAGGTTGTACAGAACGAGGAAGAACGTTTCGTCACCACCCTTGGCAACGGCCTGCGCATTCTGCAGGACGAGGTCGCCCAGCTCAGCAAAGCCGGACAGACCGTTATTCCCGGGAAAACCGTCTTCAAGCTTTATGACACCTACGGTTTTCCAGTCGACCTGACCGCAGACATTGTTGAAAAGGACGGCTACAGCCTTGATGAAGCCGGCTTTGAAGTCTGCATGGAAGCCCAGCGCACCAAGGCCCGCGAACATTGGAAGGGCTCCGGTGAAGAAGCCGTTTCGGCTATTTACAAACAACTGGTCGACCAGGGCATCAGATCGACGTTCAGCGGTTACGAAAAAACCGAAGACACCGGGACAATCCTGTCACTGATCAAGGATGGCAGACAAGTCGAAGAAGCACTCTGCGGTGAAACCGTCGAAGTAATCACCTCCACCACCCCCTGCTACGGAGAGTCGGGCGGCCAGGTCGGCGATACCGGTGAGATTTCCACTCCTGAGGCAAGTCTGCGTATCATCAACACCAGGAAACCGCTCGAAGCTCTGCACGTTCATGTCTGCGAAGTTATCACCGGAGCGGTCAAGCAAGGCGCTACAGCAACCATTAAAGTTGATACAATGCGCCGGCAAAAGATCGTCCTCAACCACACCGCGACTCACCTTCTGCAGGCCGCCATGCAGAAGGTCCTCGGCAGCCACATCAAGCAGGCAGGCTCACTGGTTGAGCCGGAACGGCTGCGATTCGACTTCACCCATTTCTCGCCGGTCACCACAGAAGAGCTTGTGCGGATCGAAGAGGAAGTCAACGCCCAGATCCGCGTCAACGCATCAGTTGAATCGCAGGTGATGGCCGCCGACCAGGCCCAGGCAGCCGGTGCCATGGCGCTGTTCGGTGAAAAGTACGGTGATGAAGTTCGTGTTATCAGCGTTGGAGACTACAGCATGGAACTGTGCGGCGGCACTCACGCCAATGCCGCGGGTGATATCGGTCTGTTCCGCATTCTCTCCGAGGGAGGCATCGCTGCCGGAGTTCGGAGGATTGAAGCTGTCACTGGCGATGGTGCACTGACCCAGGTCCATCAGCAGGAGCAGATGCTGCGGAGACTGGCTGATCTGGTTAAAAGCGATCCACAGCAGCTGGAAACCCGATTGGTCAAGATCGTTGAACGCCAGAAAGAAATGGAACGAGAACTGGCCAATCTTGAGAGCCGTCTGAAAGCCGGCCAGGCAGATGACATCATGAATCGTGTCCAGGAGATTGACGGCGTCCGGCTGTTGGCGGCTGAAGTGGATCCAGCTGACGGCAGGGGCCTCAGGGACATGGCAGATAAGCTACGCGACAAACTCGGATCGGGGGTCGTTGCCATAGGCTGTCCATTTGAAGGCAAGGTCAACCTGCTCGTCGCCGTCACCAGGGATTTGACGGACAAGCTGCATGCAGGTAAGCTGGTAGGCGCTATGGCTGCAGAAGTCGGTGGCAAGGGCGGTGGCCGTCCGGATCTAGCCCAGGCGGGCGGCAACCAGCCGGAAAGATTATCCTTAGCTCTGGAACTCGCGGGCAACCTGGTTCGCAGCGCGCTAGGCGACTGAGCACAAATCGATAAGAGCGTAACTTTTCTACGGGAATCAGATGCGACTCGAAACACGCAAAGAACCGCAGCTCCTGCAAGAAGGAGAGAAGTTGACCATCCTCGTCGTCGATGACGAGGAGATCATCCGCGACCTCTGCGCCCGGGCGTTGAAAGACTACCATATCCTCGAAGCCGACAATGGCAGAGATGCTTTAAACATCCTCAACGAAAGGCCCGTGGACCTTTTGCTGGTCGACGTCATGATGCCGATTATGAACGGCCTTGACCTCCTGCAGCAGGTCAAGGACAAGGATGCCGAGCAGCTGGTCATCGTCATGACCGGTTACGCCGACAAAGACATTATCCTGCGCGCCCTCAAGGCCCGCGCTGACGACTTCATTCAGAAACCGATCAATCTCCTCCAGCTGAAGACCACCATAGCGCAGGCATTGGAAAAAAAGGCTTTGCGCCGTGAGCTGTTGCAGCTCAAACAGCTGGACCGGCTCAAGTCTGACTTCCTCGGCCTGATCTCACACAAGTTACGAACTCCGACAACATCAATCTCGCTGTTTATCCAGAACCTGGCCAGCGGAATTATTAGCATCGAGGATCCGGGCTTTGCCTCCGCTGTCGAGGCAACCCGCAAGGAGTCAGAGTACCTGGCCTACCTGATCCAGGACCTGCTTTACTACAGTGATATCATCTTGCAGGACAGTGAGCGCAAAACCTCACATGAGGATCTCAAGGAGATCGCGACTAAGGTCGTTACCGGAAAACGCCATGTCCTCGAACAGAACAGGCAGATATTGCACACCAAGCTGGAGGGTGACTGGCCGATCGTGATTGTTGACCGGCGGCGGATCGAATTTGCCCTCGACGCAATCCTGGACAATGCCATCAAGTTCACGCAGCCGGGCGGAGAGATCACTTTGACGGGAGAGCTTGGCGACCGGGAAATTTCGCTGACCATTTCTGACAACGGTCCCGGGATCGCCCCGCAAGAGCTGGGCAAGATCTTCGAAAAATTTTACCAGGTCGATCCGAACAACACCGGGCAGATACGCGGCTTCGGGCTGGGAATGTTCTACGCCAACCAGTTTATCAAAGATCATGGCGGCAACATCACCCTCGACAGCACTCTCGGCCAGGGGACTTCCGTCATAATCCGACTCCCGCGCCTTTCGATTTCAGCAATGCAATCAACAGCCTGACAGAGTCGCTGATTCACAGCGAATTTGCATTCTCCTGCCAACGAAACCGGCCCTGTCTGATGGCGCATCGAGAATTCGCGCTGACAGATCGGCCAATCCGCCAACTTTTGCAGTAAAATTAGGGCCTTGACATCTTTGTCGGGTGCGGGCATTTTATTTTGCCTGCCCGTACGGTTATGTTATATTTGCAATATTTTTCGCTGCATTACGGGATGTTCCAAAGAGAGGCTATGATGTTCAAGGGGACAACGATTCTCTGCGTACGCTGCGGCACCGAAGTGGCCATGGCCGGTGACGGTCAGGTCAGCCTTGGTAATACGGTCATGAAACACACTGCCCGGAAGCTGCGTCGCATGTACGACGATAAGGTTATCGCCGGTTTCGCCGGTAGCACAGCCGACGCCTTCACTCTGTTCGAGAAGTTTGATGCCAAGCTCCAGGAATACCGCGGCAACCTGCAGAGAGCCGCCGTCGAACTGGCCAAGGACTGGCGCACTGACCGCATCCTGCGCCACCTAGAAGCCCTGCTTATCGTGGCCGATCGCGAAACGACCCTGGTGCTCTCCGGAGTCGGTGACGTCATTGAACCGGAGCACGGCATTGCGGCAATCGGTTCCGGCGGAGCTTTTGCCCAGGCAGCAGCCCGCGCCCTGATTGAGCACACTGAGCTGCCGATGGCCGAGGTCGCCGAACAGGCACTGAAGATCGCTGCCGAGATCTGTGTCTACACCAACGACCAGATTACTGTGGAGACCCTGACGTGAATAATTTCACCCCGCGGGAAATCGTTTCCGAGCTCGACCGCTTTATCGTCGGCCAGAACAGCGCCAAACGTGCTGTCGCCGTCGCCTTGCGCAACCGCTGGCGTCGGCAGCAGGTCGACCCCGATTTGCGCGAGGAAATCGCCCCGAAAAACATCATCATGATCGGCCCAACGGGAGTCGGCAAAACGGAGATCGCGCGGCGCCTGGCAAAACTGGCCCAGGCCCCTTTCGTCAAGGTCGAAGCCAGCAAATTCACAGAGGTCGGCTACATCGGCCGCGATGTTGAAAGCATGGTACGCGACCTGATGGAACTGGCGATTCTGATGGTCAGGGCCGAAGAGACCAAGAGCCAGAGGCTCAAAGCGGAGGATCTGGCCGAAGAACGCCTGCTCGATCTGTTGCTCCCTGGCGAGAAGAGCCTGGCCGACGACAAAGACAGCTCAACACGTGACAAGCTGCGGCGCCTGTTGCGCATGGGTGAACTCAACGAACGCATGGTTGAAGTTGAGACCCAGGACGTCCAGATGCCGAGCATGCAGGTATTCGGTCCCCAGGGCACTGAGGAGATGGGACTTAACATCAAGGAGATGTTCGGCAATATTTTTCCGAAGCGAACCAAGCGGCGCAAGATGAAGGTGTCCGACGCCCGGGAACTGCTGATTGAAACCGAAGCGGAGAAACTTGTCGACATGGACAAGGTCCAGACCCTGGCCAGAGAACGTACCGAGCAGAACGGCATCATCTTCATCGACGAAATTGACAAGATAGCCAGTCGTGAAGGTGGCCACGGTCCGGAAGTCTCGCGGGAAGGAGTGCAGCGCGACATTCTGCCGATCGTCGAGGGGAGTACGGTCAACACCAAGTACGGCCCGGTCAAGACCGACCACATTCTCTTTATCGCCGCCGGGGCCTTCCATGTTACCAAGCCGTCGGACCTGATCCCCGAACTGCAGGGGCGCTTTCCGATCCGCGTCGAACTGGACAGCCTCGAGGAAGCGGATTTTGTCCGCATCCTGACCGAGCCGAACAACGCACTGATCCGTCAGTACCAGGCCCTCATGGCAACCGAGGGGATCAAACTGGAGTTCAGTGACGATGCAGTCGTGGAAATCGCCAGGACCGCGGCCAGGGTCAATGAACGCATGGAAAACATCGGTGCCCGGCGCCTGCATACGATCATGGAAACCCTGCTCGAAGAGCTGTCTTTCAACGCTCCGGAACGGCAGGAAAAGAAACTGGACATAGACGGAACCTTTGTCCGCGAACGGCTCAGCAAAATCGCCGACGACGAGGATCTCTCACGATATATTCTGTAGATGACCCCGGAGGGTGTCTGATATGCAAGAGTTGATTAATAAGGCCAACGTCCTGGTTGAAGCCCTGCCCTGGATCCGGCAGTTTTACGGCAAGACCATCGTCATCAAGTACGGCGGCAACGCCATGGTCGAAGAACATCTCAAGGAAGGCTTTGCCCGTGACATCATCCTGATGAAATACATCGGTCTGAACCCCGTCGTCGTGCATGGCGGCGGACCGCAGATCGGCAAGGTCCTCGAGGCCATGGGCATAGAAACCCGCTTTGAACAGGGGATGCGGGTGACCGACGCAAAGACCATGGATGTGGTCGAGATGGTGCTCGGCGGCAAGGTCAACAAGGAGATCGTTGCCAACATCAACAAACACGGCGGCCGGGCGGTCGGCCTGACCGGCAAGGACGGCAACCTGATTACGGCCCGCAAGCTGGAGATGAAAGCGGTCAACCCCGATACCCTGACGCCGGAAATCATCGATATCGGCATGGTCGGGGAAGTGGCCGGCATCAACCCGGCCATCATCACCTCCCTGGAGCAAGCGAACTTCATCCCGGTGATTGCCCCTATCGGAGCTGACGAATCGGGGCGGACCTATAACATCAATGCCGACCTGGTTGCCGGCAAGGTCGCCGGGGCCCTGCAGGCAGAAAAGCTGATCCTGTTGACAGACGTTGAGGGGGTAATAGACCAGCACGGCAAGCTGATAAATACTATCGATATTGCCGACGTCCTGAGTCTGATCGATGACGGCACCATCATCGGGGGGATGATCCCGAAAGTGACCTGTTGCCTCGATGCAATCGCCGCCGGAGTGAAGAAAACCCATATCATCGACGGCCGGATGGAGCACGCCTGTCTCCTGGAAGTCTTTACTGACCAGGGGGTCGGAACGGCAGTCGCCAAATTTCGCTAGCGTGAATAATCGAATTTTTTAGCTTTTCACGTTTTACTTTTAACTTTTCACCTGTTACGGCCAAACCAATGAGCCTCACACAAGACTGGATCGATAAAGCAGAACAATGCGTCATGAAGACCTACGGTCGCTACCCGATCGTCGCCGAGCGCGGTGAGGGGTGTCGGCTATGGGACGTTGACGGCAAGGTCTACCTCGATTTTCTGGCCGGGGTGGCAGTCAACAACCTCGGACATTGCCACCCGAAGGTGGTGGCCGCCCTGCAGGATCAGGCAGCCCGACTGCTGCATTGCTCGAACTTCTATCATATCCCCCGGCAGATCGAACTGGCTGACTGGCTCTGCAATCATTCCTTTGCCGACCGGGTGTTCTTCTGCAACTCGGGTGCGGAAGCCAACGAAGCAGCCATGAAGCTGGTGCGCAAACATAGCCTGGAGACGTTCGGGAAGGACCGACACGAGATCATCACGGCACTGGCTTCATTCCACGGTCGGACCATCGGCGCCATCAGCGCCACCGGCCAGGAGAAGGTCCGCGCCGGGTTTGACCCCGTTGTACCGGGTTTCAGGTATGTTCCCTTCGGCAACATCGACGCGTTACGTGAAGCGGTCACGGCGCAGACCTGCGCCATCATGCTCGAACCGATCCAGGGCGAAGGTGGTGTCAACGTTCCGCCACCCGGCTACCTCAAGGCAGTCAATGACCTCTGTAATGAATTCGACCTGCTGTTGATATTCGACGAGGTCCAGGTCGGCTGTGGCCGAACCGGCACCCTCTGGGCCTACGAGCAGGAAGGGATCGTTCCAGACATCATGACCCTGGCAAAAGCACTGGCCGGCGGCCCACCGATTGGGGCGATGCTGACCACAATGACCCTCGCCGAGCGGCTTGGCCCCGGCACACACGGTTCCACTTTCGGTGGCAATCCGCTGGTCTGTGCGGCAGCGCTTGCCGCCGTCAGGACAATCACCGAGGACGGCGTCCTCGAGAACTGCCAGGCTATGGGGAAATACCTCGCGGAGAGCCTGGAGCAGCTCAAAGAGAGATACGCCTTCGTCAAGGAAGTTCGTGGACAAGGGCTGATCCTCGGCATGGAATTGACTATCGAAGGCGGCAAGCTGGTGGTTGCCGCCATGGAGCGTGGCTTACTGATCAACTGTACCGTCGGCAATGTTTTGCGCTTCGTCCCGCCACTGATCGTGAACAAGGATGAAATCGACGAGGCCATGGCTATTCTCGATAGTGTATTGGCAACGGTTGATCTCAGCACGCAGGCAGGCTAGCGCCAGCCGAAAAAGTTCAAGGAGTATATTGTGAAGAATAACTTTCTCTGTCTCAGTGACTGGAGCGTTGAAGAGCTGGAAAAGATATTTGCCCTGGCCAGAGAGCTCAAAGCCAAACAGCAGGCAGGAGAGCTGCATCAGCTGCTGGCCGGCAAGACTCTCGGCATGTTGTTTGAGAAGAGCTCGACCCGCACCCGGGTTTCCTTCGAGGTCGGCATGTACCATCTCGGAGGCCATGCCCTCTTCCTTGCTGCGGGGAACACCCAGATGGGCCGCGGGGAGCCGATCAAGGATACCGCCCGCTGTATGGCCCGTTACGTCGATGGCGTGATGATCCGGACTTACTCGCAAGATGCGGTCGAGGAGTACGCAGAGTTCAGTGAGGTCCCGGTGATCAACGGCCTGACCGACATGTATCACCCCTGCCAGATCATGGCCGACCTGCTGACGGTTATCGAGCATAAGGACAACTACCGGGACCTGACCTACTGCTGGGTCGGCGACGGCAACAACATGGCCAACAGCTGGATCAACGCCGCCTCCGTGTTCGGTTTCGAACTGCGTGTAGCGACACCGGCAGGCTACGAACCCGATGCCATGGTCAAGGAGCGTGCCGCTGAAGCCGGAGCCAACATCATCTATACCAACGACCCGGAACGGGCTGCCAGGGACGCCGACGTGCTGAATACCGATGTGTGGGCCAGCATGGGTCAGGAAGCTGAACAGGAAGAACGTGCGAAGGCCTTTGTCGGCTACCAGGTCAATATGGATTTGCTCGCACTGGCCAACCCGGATTGCGTTGTCATGCATTGCCTGCCCGCACATCGCGATGAAGAAATCACCGACGAGGTCATGGAGAGTCGCCATTCGATTATCTACGATGAAGCCGAGAATCGTCTGCATGTGCAAAAAGCAATCATGGCAACATTGATGGGGTAGAACCACGAGGCGAGAGGCGCGTGACGCGAAAAGGCTTTAGGAACGCATGAATATAACTTGTCCGAAATGCGGTTTTTCAAAGGCTGTTGACCCGGCAAAGATTCCGGACCGTCCGCTCAAGGTCAACTGCCCGAAATGCGCCGCATCATTCAGTTTTGAAAAATCGAAACGCTCCGGCAGGACGACCGGGCCGAGCCAGCCTGCACAGGTCACCTGTCCGGCTTGCGGCATGGCTCAGGTAAAGGATGATAACTGCAATGGCTGCGGTGTCAACTATGCCCAATATAGTGCCCGGCAGACAGAAAAGGTCCAGGCGGAGCCAAGCACTGATGAGACAAATGAGAATCTTGCCAAACCACCCGGCATTGCTGTCAATCAATTCCCGGAATCCCTGCCGAAAGCCGGCTTCTGGGTCCGCGTGGTCGCCACGATGATCGACTCGTTTCTGCTCTCCTTCGTGCAGTTTGTCCTTACCTTGAGCATTACACTGGTGATCGGCTTTATGGGTATCGCTGCCAGCGATGCCCCGTCAGTGAGTATCATCGTCTGGCTCTTCGGCACCACAATAAGTCTCGGCTACGCGGTTTTCTTTACCGGTTACTGCGGCCAGACCCCCGGTAAAATGGCCCTGCGCATCAAGGTTATCTGCACGGACGGCAACCAGCTCACCTATGGCCGTGCGGCGAAACGCGAAGTGCTTGGCAAATTCGTCTCGTTCATCCTGCTGGGCATTGGCTATCTCATGGTCGCTTTCGACAACCAGAAGCAGGGGCTACACGATAAAATTGCAGACACGTATGTGATAAAACTATAAGGCAAGAGATAAGTGGCAAGAGGTAAGGGGTATCTGTAAACCCTCACCGCTTCCCATTCTCCCCTGACCTGACTTAACATCCAAGGAGACCCTCTCAAATGAGTAAAAAAGGAACTGTCAAAAAAGCTGTACTCGCCTATTCCGGCGGGCTTGATACATCGATCATTCTCAAGTGGCTGATCGAGGAATATGATTGCGAAGTGGTCGCTTATTCAGCCGACCTCGGTCAGGGCGAAGAACTCGATGGTATCCCCGCAAAGGCCAAAAATACCGGTGCAAGCGCGTGCCACATCCTCGATCTGCGCGAGGAGTTCGCCCGTGACTTTGTTTTCCCGATGTTCCGCGCCAACGCCATTTACGAGGGCCGCTATTTTCTCGGCACCTCGATTGCCCGGCCGTTGATTGCCAAAGCCCAGATGGATGTGGTCAAACTGGAAGGCGCCGACGCCGTCTCCCACGGCGCGACCGGCAAGGGCAATGACCAGGTCCGTTTCGAGCTCGCTTACTACCACTTCGACCCTTCGGTAACGGTCATTGCTCCCTGGCGTGAATGGGACCTGAACAGCCGGACCGCCCTGGAGGAGTATGCTCGCAAGCACAAGATTCCGGTTCCAACCAGCAAGAAATTCCCATGGAGTTCGGACCGCAACCTCCTGCACATCTCCTTTGAAGGCGATGTGCTGGAAAATCCGTGGGCCGAAGCTCCGGAAGAGATGTACGTGCTCACGGTACGCCCAGAAGATGCTCCGGACCAACCGGAATATGTTGAGGTTGAATTCGAGAAGGGCGACGCCGTGGCCGTCAACGGCGAACGTCTGTCGCCTGCCAAACTGCTGGCCAAACTCAACGAACTGGGTGGCAGGCATGGCATAGGTCGTGTCGACCTGATGGAAAACCGCTTCGTCGGCATGAAGAGCCGCGGCGTCTATGAAACTCCGGGGGGTACGATTCTTGAGGAAGCACACCGTGCCGTCGAATCGATCACCATGGATCGCGAAGTGATGCACTTGCGTGATTCACTGGTCTCGCGTTATGCCAGCATGATTTACAACGGGTTCTGGTTCGCCCCCGAGCGCCTCACCCTGCAGGCGCTGATTGACCAGTCCCAGCAGACCGTCAACGGCAAGGCCCGGATCAAGCTCTACAAGGGGCACAGCCGCGTGGTCGGTCGTGATTCGGCCACCGACAGCCTCTTTAACGTTGACTTCGCCACCTTCGAAGCTGATGAGGTTTACAATCAGGCCGACGCCGAAGGGTTCATCAAGCTCAACGCCCTGCGGTTGAGGATTGCTGCATTACAGAGGGAAGCAAAAAAATAACGGGACGAGGAACGCGGAACGCGGGACGCGACAGGACAAGATTTTTCTCGTCCCTCGTCCCTCGTCACGCGTCCCGGATGAATGGACTTTAAAAAACAATCGATCAAAACCTCGGTCGTTGCCTGCATCATCGATGACCAGCAGCGCGTCCTGTTAACCCGACGTTGCATAGAACCTTTTTGCGGTCAGTGGGTTATGCCAGGAGGTAAGATTGACCATGGCGAGCGACTGCTCGAAGCGGTGCATCGTGAAGTTCGTGAAGAGGTTGGCCTGGAAATTCTCGTCGATGGCCTGCTCGATGCCTATGAGCATGTCGGGGTCGGCGAGGCAGAAGATCATTACGTGATTCTTTATTACCGCGCCCACCCGCTCAGCGGAACTCTTGAACTCAACCCCGGAGAAGTGATCGAAGCAGCCTGGGTAGCCGGCGAGAATTTGCATCAGTATGACATGACTCCCGGAACCCGGCACATCCTCGCCCAGGTCTTGCCGGGCCAGGTGAGTGACCCCGGCGAACCGGAAGATGAATTGTCGAATCGGCTACAGGTGGGCGGTGACGCCCCGGAATCTTGAGAAAAACCATGTTTCAGATTGTAGAAAAACCTGTCAATCTCGAATTCCCACGCGGCCACCACCTGCACGCTCTGGTCTGCCAAATCGCCAACCATCTTCAGAAGCAGGATTATATCTGTGTGATCAGCGACCCGGAGGAGCAATGGCAGCAGCTCTGTTCGATTTTCGAGCTGGTGGCCGATAATGGCAGCAACCTCAGCCGGCTGCATTTCCTGGTGCTACCGGAAGGCACCGTGCCCTATGCTCGCTTTGACGACCTGCTGACCCTGATCGATCGCCACCGTAAAGCCAACTCTGTTACCATATTCGGCATCGAGCATATCGATCTGGGCACCTATCTGGACCTGCTTGAACGCTATGCGGATGACAATGGTGAAGCATTGGAGTGTGTCCGTGAGGATTTTTCTGCCGCCGACATTGCCGGGGTCCCGGTTAACTGCTGCGTCACAGCGGTCAAGGAGTCAGACGGTCGATTGCGGGTCTTTATCCAGGCCAAGAGCCATCCGTTTTTCGGTGAGGAAACTATCGATCTGGGCCATGATCTCTATCGTGGCAAGGTCTTCCCGATGCTACGTTGCACCCCCAACGGCTTTAACTTCATGACCATGATCTGTCTCGATTATATCTACCGGGATCTCTACCAGTCGAACATCAGCGTCCTGATCGATAAAGCCAACGAGCTGTTTTACCAGACCCGTCAACGTCTCGACCTGCTCTGCGTGCTGGAGTGTAATCCAAAACCCGAACATAAGGCATTCCACGACGTGGTCAACGGTTTTTACGGCGAATACCTCGCCTACACCCCGGGTGTGCGCGACACCATCACGGTTTTCTGCAACAGTTCTGAGCAGACCACCGGCTTTGGCAAGACACCGGACTGCAGTTTCGGTCGTTCTATGGTCATCATGCACCAGAGTCACAAAATAGCTCCGGCTGAAACACCCGAATACGTCAGCGATAATTTCGACGGCCTGCCGGTCTGCCGTATGCGTTTCGGCACAGCGAGTCGGCTCTATTACTTCAACCTGCCGCTGTTCCACGAACTCGACCCACGCACCACCCGCTTCCCGATGAAGATTCATGCCATCTACAGGCCAACAACTGGCGGCTGGGAACGCTGCGGCGACCTTGACCAGACACAGACCGACAGCCACCATGACTACGTAGCGGCGCGCAAGATCGACGCCGCCGATTCTGCAGAGAGGAAGACAGACAAATCATGAGCGAAAAACTCTGGGCCGGACGTTTTACCCAACCAACCGATGCCTTTGTCGAAGAATTTACCGCTTCGATCAACTTTGACCAGCGCTTGTACCGCTACGATATCCTCGGCTCAGTCACCCACGCCAGGATGTTGGCCAGACAGGGGATCATTGCCGATACTGAGGCTGAAACGATCATCCATGGCCTCGAGGGGATCCTCGCCGAAATCGAGGCGGGAGCCTTTGAATTTTCAGTTGCCCGCGAAGATATTCACATGAACATCGAAGCACGGCTGATCGAAAAGGTTGGAGCGGTCGGCGGCAAGCTACACACTGCCCGCTCCCGCAATGACCAGGTCGCCCTCGATGTCCGGCTTTACCTGCGCGATGAAGTCGATGCGATTGCCCAGGCCTTGGGCGCATTGCAGGAGACCCTGCTTGACCAGGCCGAAAACAACCTTGATGTCATCATGCCCGGTTACACCCATCTGCAAACCGCCCAACCGGTGCTCTTTGCCCATCACATGCTGGCTTATGTCGAAATGCTGGCCCGCGACACCGGCCGGCTAAAGGATCTGCGCAGCCGCCTTAACCTGATGCCACTCGGTGCCGGCGCCCTGGCCGGAACAACCTTTGCCATTGATCGCGAGTGGATCGCCAGTCAACTCGGTTTTACCGGTGTGACGCGTAACAGCCTGGACACCGTCTCCGACCGGGATTTCGCCATCGAATTCTGCAGCTTTGCCTCGATCCTGATGATGCACCTCTCGCGTCTCTCCGAGGAGCTGATTCTCTGGTCAAGTGCCGACTTCGCATTTGTCGAACTCTCTGACAGCTTCTGCACCGGCAGTTCGATCATGCCGCAGAAGAAGAACCCGGACGTACCGGAGCTGGTGCGGGGGAAAACCGGTCGGACCTACGGCAACTTGATCAGCCTCCTGACACTGATGAAGTCTCTGCCCTTGGCCTACAACAAGGATATGCAGGAAGACAAGGAGCCCCTTTTCGACACTATCGACACGGTACGTGGCTCCCTCAAGGTCTTTGCCGGAATGATTGCCGAAATGCGCGTCAATCCGAAGCAGATGCGGATTGCCGCCGGGCGTGGCTTCTCCACTGCGACCGACATCGCCGACTACCTGGTACGCAAGGGGCTGCCGTTCAGGAATGCCCACGAAGTGGTTGGCAAGACCGTCCGCTTCTGCATTGAGAATGAAAAGGAGATACCGGATCTGACCCTGGAGGAATTCCGTGAGTTCTCTGCAGAGATCGATAGCGACATCTTTGACTATGTCACCCTTGAGGCCTCGGTGAATGCCCGCAGGGCAACCGGTGGCACAGCACGTGAAGCCGTCGAAAAAGAAATTACCCTGGCTCGCCAGACCCTGAAGGAGGGTTGAGAATGAGTACCGATTATTTCTCCAGATTCTTTGCGCTTCACGTCTCACGCCTCGCGCTTTTCATCATTATCAGTCTGACTCTGACAATGATGACAGGCTGCGGCAAAAAAGGCCCGGTCCGGCCGAAGCTCGACACGCTTCCGGAAGCACCGAAAGAAGTCACCCTGCAACAGCAGGGGATGCTGTTCGTCCTCGGCTGGACAATCCCAGAGAAGCATCAGGACGGCACTGCGGTTGAGGACCTGACTGGATTTCGAATCAAGCGGTTGACCTATGACGGCGCGGAGGACTGTCCTACATGTCGTGATCCGCAAACCGAAGTGGCGGAGATCGATCTGAATCACCCCGCCCCGGCACAGCACATCGGTAAACGCCTTTACTGGCGCGACCTCGACATCCGCCCCGGCACCGGGTACCGCTATGCGATTGCGCCGTTGACCATTGGCGGCCATGAGACTCCTGCTGCGCTGGTTCACTTGACCGCTGTACAGCCGCCACCGGCACCGACCAACCTCCGGGCCGAAGCGGGCGATGCACGGGTCTCCCTGCAATGGCAAACCCCCGAACTGCCGGACGGGATCGATCTGATCGGCTACAATCTCTACCGCCGTCACGCCAAACGCGCGTTTCCGATCGTCCCTGTTAACAAAGAACCGTTGAAAGAGACTCAACTGCTCGATCGCGGCCTCGACAATGGCAAGGCTTATGAATACCGTGTCAGTGCTCTGGTCCGCGCCGCAGACCTGGTGCTCGAGAGCATGGCGAGTCCGGGAGTTTTGATCACCCCGCAGTAGGATCGTTGATACGCTCTTTACATGAGTCTTGGGCTATGTTAGGTACTTTCTTTACTTACACAAACCAAAGATAATTTTTTGATATTTAAAGCAAGGAGAGCATCAATGTTCAATGGATCAATGGTCGCCATCGTCACCCCGTTCGACGGTCAGGGGAAGTTCGCCGAGGAAACCTATCGCCAGCTGATCGATTTCCAGATCGAAAACGGCACCGATGTCATCGTCCCTTGCGGAACGACCGGAGAATCTGCAACCCTTGATTTTGACGAGCACGAATATGTCATCAAGGTCTGCATCGATCAGGTCAACAAACGGGTTCCGGTCATTGCCGGCACCGGTGCCAACAATACCGCTGAAGCGATCCACCTGTCGAAAAACGCCAAGGCCATGGGTGCCGACGGACTGCTGCTGGTTTGCCCTTACTACAACAAACCCTCTCAGGAGGGGATCTACCAGCACTACAAGACGCTGGCTGCGGAGGTTGCCCTTCCCCAGGTCCTCTACAATGTACCGGGGCGCACAGGGGTCAACATGACGGCGGAGACGACCGTCCGCCTGGCCGATTTTGACAACATCGTGGCCATCAAGGAGGCTTCAGGGAGCCTGACCCAGGTCAGTGAAATTCTGTTCAGGGCCGGCGACAAGATCGATGTTATTTCCGGTGATGACTTCCTGACCTTCCCGATGATGTGCTGCGGCGCAAAAGGGGTTATCTCGGTCTCTGCCAACGCCATCCCCAAACAGGTCAAGGGTATGGTCGAGGCGGTCTTGAGCGGCGACTACATGATGGCTCGCAGACGGCATCTGGAGCTCCTCGAATTCCACACCGCCATGTTCATCGAGTCGAACCCGGTACCGGTCAAGACCACTCTTGAGTTGATGGGTAAGATGCAGGCAAACGTCCGCCTGCCGCTGGTCGGCATGGGTGACGATACCCTCGAGAAGTTAAAAGTGGTCCTGAAGAAGTACGAACTGATTTAATTTCTGTCACAAAGACACCAAGGCACAAAGCAGGCTATGTAAACTTCGTGTCTTTGTGCCCTAGTGGCTCAAGGGTTTTGACTATGATTAACGTTGCTGTTACCGGAGCCGCCGGCAGGATGGGCGGCCGTATTATTACCCTGGTCACCGAAGCTGAAGGGCTCGAAGTAACCGGCGCTGTCGAAATGACCGGTCATCCCAAAATCGGTGAAGATGCCGGATATGTCGCCGGCTGCGGCGACCTCGGCGTAAAAATAACCGACTCTTTGGCACAGGTCATGGCTGCGGCTGACGTGCTGATCGATTTCACCTGGCCGGAAGTAACCCTGGAGAATGCGCGGGTCTGTGCAGAACTCGGCAAGGCCATGGTGGTTGGTACGACCGGCCTCGACCCTGAGCAACGCGCAGGCATTGCCAGGGCCGCCGAAAAGACTCCCGTAGTCTTTGCACCGAACATGAGCGTCGGTGTTAATGTCTGTTTTAAGCTGCTCAAGGATATGGCCAAAATCCTTGGCGACGGCTTTGATGTCGAAATCGTCGAGTTGCATCACAACAAGAAGAAAGATTCGCCCTCCGGGACTGCCGTGCGGATGGGTGAAATTGTTGCCGACGCTCTCGATCGTGACTACCACCGGGTTGCCAACTATCATCGCGAGGGGATGTGCGGCGAGCGCACCACCGAGGAAATTGGTATGCAGACCGTGCGCGGCGGAGACATCGTAGGCGAGCACACTGTCTACTTCATTGGTATGGGTGAACGTATCGAACTGACCCATCGTGCCATGAGCCGCGACATGTTTGCCCGCGGCGCCGTGCGCGCGGCCGGCTGGCTGGGCGGCAAAAAAGCCGGGCTGTATGATATGCAGGATGTTTTGGGACTCAAATAAATATTAATTGCCACAAAGACACCAAGACACAAACAAGAGAAAACTCTTAACAGGTTTATATCATTCACCTTTTCGACTCTCTTCGTGTCTTGGCGCCTTCGTGGCCCAAATCTTATTTTCCGGAGGATGTAATCTAGATGGCACGTATTAACGATTCTTATTTGAAGCTGCAAGCCGGTTACCTGTTCCCGGAAATCGGTCGCCGGGTGAAAGTTTTTACCGATGCCAACCCCAAGGCCAAAATGATCCGCCTCGGTATCGGCGATGTGACCCGCCCACTGGCCCCGGCCGTCCTCAAAGCCTTTCACGAGGGAGTGGATGATCTGGCCCAAAGCGAGACGTTCCATGGCTACGGCCCCGAGCAGGGCTACGACTGGCTGTCACAGATCATTATCGACAAATCATACAAGCCTCTCGGCGTCGACCTGAAGACCTCGGAGATATTCATCTCCGACGGCTCCAAGTGTGATTGCGCAAACATCCTCGACATCTTTGATCTCGGCAACAAGGTCGCCATCTGCGATCCAGTCTACCCGGTCTACAACGACACCAACGTCATGGTTGGTCGTACCGGCGCTGCCAACGAGCAGGGATACTACGAGGGGATCCACTACATGCCCTGCACCGGCGCCAACGACTTCACTCCATCGATCCCTGAAGAAAAAGTCGACGTCATCTACCTCTGCTATCCTAACAACCCGACCGGAACCGTGGCGACCAGGGAACAGCTTAAAACCTGGGTCGACTACGCCAACGCCAACGACGCCATCATCTTCTTTGATGCCGCCTACGAGGCATTCATTACAGAGCCGGACATCCCCCATTCGATCTACGAAGTAGAGGGTGCCAGGGAATGTGCTATCGAGTTCCGTTCCTTCTCCAAAACCGCGGGCTTTACCGGCGTACGCTGCGGCCTCGTGGTCGTACCTGAGGGATTGACAGGCACCACCGCTAACGGTGAGAGCTACAGCTTCAACAAGCTCTGGAACCGCCGTCAGACTACCAAATTCAATGGGGTCTCCTACCCGGTCCAGAAAGCTGCCGCAGCGGTTTACTCAGACGAAGGCTGGCCGCAGATCAGGGAAACGATCGACTACTACATGGCAAATGCCCGCATTATCCGTGAAGGCCTCACCGCCGCCGGGATCAGATGCTACGGTGGCGTGAACGCTCCCTACATCTGGCTCGAAACCCCGGGGGGGATGACCAGCTGGGATTTCTTTGACAAGCTGCTCAACGAATGTCACGTGGTCGGCACTCCCGGTAGCGGCTTCGGGCCCTCCGGCGAGGGCTACTTCCGCCTCTCGGCTTTTGGCGATCGTGCCAATGTCGAAACCGCAGTTCAACGGATCAAGGACAAGTGGGGGAAATGATTTTAAAATAGCGGGCTGAAAAGGGTGACCATCTTGGTCGCCCTTTTTTGATATTTATTGATATACTGTAATCCGAATCAGGAAAACGACGGGCTCAGATCATGAAAAAGGTATTGATCATTGATGACGATCAACTCTTCCTGAACTTTCTTACAGATTATGTAAGTGAGCGCTATCCCAACCTTGAAATTCTCGCCTTTGATAATGCTC
Organism: uncultured delta proteobacterium; assembly: GCA_963825575.1. Classification (GTDB taxonomy): domain Bacteria; phylum Desulfobacterota; class Desulfuromonadia; order Desulfuromonadales; family BM103; genus JAFDBW01. The sequence goes on along the minus strand of CAWGUB010000006.1, from coordinate 38,351 downwards.
TGCAGGGCCTGGCACACATCAATACCGATCTCGACCTGTTGCTGCTCGACCTTGAGATGCCGGACCTTGACGGCGGCAAACTCCTGGCCTATGCGACCGGGAAGGGCCTGGATTGCCGACGCATTATCATCTTATCCGGCCGCGATGCCGACTATCTCCACAAATGTTTCCCGATGGGACAATGCCTGGCGGTCCTGAACAAACATGAGGTTCGCCAGAGAGCCGTACTCGACATGATTTTCGACGCGCTGCAGCAAAAAGCGGAACAATCATAAAGCAACGGCACCATTCCCTGTGACGGTTTTCACCGCAGAGCTCCGGGAGGGTTCTTTGCCAAGTAATCGGGAGCTGTTATCTAGCCTAAGAGCTTATTCTGCTAAGACCATACTGGGGTGCAGAAGGCAGCTATCAATGAGGAGCCTGGTTTCGTCTCAGATGACATGACAGACAAAAAATACCCCACAGCCAGGAGGGGGGGGCGGCTGTGGGGTATTAGGGTAACGGGTTGTAAGGAGGTTATGAACACGGTTGTTGCAGACCCGTTTGCCACAACAACTCTTTGTTGCTTCATAAGATACAGCTCTGCTATATAAAAATAAACGTGGGGACTCGTAAAAAAGGTGCCCCTATTCAACGAAAATTATCTGTGCAAGAGCACAGTCCAATACTTTGTTAAAACAAAGGGTCGCCCGGTGGAAACCCAAGTGGCCATAAATATACGGATTAAAGGACATGCTGAACATGTCTATCAGCAGTACGCACGTTTTCGTCTCGACAGTGGTGGTTGATAAGAAATAAAGAACAGGTCAATCTGCCCTGCAACAGCAATCTCGTCCCTTTGACTTCGCTTTGTAGAGGGCACGATCAGCCTCCTTCATAACGGCATCCACATCTGGCGCCAATGGAGGGACAGTAGCAAATCCGATACTAACTGTAATATTTACCTTGGTTGCCTGTTCGACTTCAACAGCCTCGCCACGCACAGAGTTCAATAGTCGCTCTGCGAGTTGAAGAGTCTGCTCTAAACCCGTTTCTGGCAAAATCACAGCAAACTCCTCACCACCTACTCGACCGATTATATCCGTCCCGCGGAGACATTTATTCATCATCTCGCTGAGGCGGATCAATACGAGATCTCCAGATTGATGCCCAAAAGTGTCATTGACCTGTTTGAAATGATCCACATCAATCATAAGCAGTGAGAGGGGGCGCTGATAACGTTGAGCCAAATCAAACACACTCTTTGCGCTTTCTATGAAGGCCCTGCGATTCAACATTCCTGTCAGGCTGTCGGTGCCGGCCAATTCCGTCAACTTTTCGTTAGCCTTTGATAACTCACTTGTTCGATCTTGAATTTTTTTCTCGAGCGTTTCATTGAGTTCAACCAACTCCCTGTTGCGACTGGATAACTGATAGAGAAGTTTCTTGACCGCTGTTAACAAGGCCCCTGTTGTTTTTTGATTGTGCTCTTCCTCGTAGGAGTACGCATCATTGGCTGTCATCCCTCGATGAATACCATCAATTTGTTTGGACATAAGCATGTCCGTGCCAAGAATGTGAAAAACCAGCCAGTTGATCAGGAATTCGAATAGATGTTTGCCGGCGGCCAAATCTCCCGCGACAAGCGACTTTTGTAAAGGGCTAATTTCATTGATCAAATCTTTATGCTGCTGGCAATGCTGAATTATATGCCTTTGGTCAAGACCGGTTGTTTCCATTAACCGCTCTTCTTCAGAAAAATGATAATTTGTGTACTCCATCAATTGTGAACAGACTTTTTCGATTTCTCTCGTTCCAGATGCATTGCGTGTTATCAATTCACCGAACTGATTGATAATTTCAATTAAGTATTGGTGTTGTCCGTCAACGACTGTGCTTCCAGTTGCAAAAGTTTGATCCCACTGAAAGAGTTGCATGGTGATTCCCCGGCAAAGAAGACATCGTTCAAATAAAGAAGACAGCCCGAAATTCAACGGCTAGCCTGTGGTCTTATGTAGTATTAACCATAATTCTCAGAAGCCCTTATATGTTAGACTGTGTGCCAATGTACTGCAACCAAAGACCAGGGATAAAGGGACGCGGTCTGCCTCCTGACAAACAAGAAAGGCCACCTGTTACAAGGTGGCCACAATTTTGTGGATTAAAATTTTTCGTCTCCGCAGTCGTAATGTTAATGCCAGCGTCCTGATTGGCATGAAAAAGTTCCTACCTTGGAGCCCTCTTCAAAATCCGTAACTTGAAACTTCTCATCCTTCAGAAAAATAAGCGTTCAATACTTCCTTGGTAATATTGGAAAGCCTGACCGAGGGGAGACTTTCTCTGCTAAACCAGAATGCATTACAATCTCTCACTGCAGACATTTTCTTACTACTGATCTCGCCAATATAGGTAGAGACTTCAACTTCCCCCCCCCCTGACAGGAGAAAGGCCCCTGATGGACTTTTCAAGTTTTCTGAAAACACTTGAAACCTGATCATTGATCTCTAGGGCGACAATTTTTTCGAGACATTGCATCTCGTCTTCACCGGGCTCGCTCTCTCCGCTGGGCAATATCCAGAAGTCCCCTTTTTTCGTTAAGAGAATCTTGCCTCGCCTCTCGACAATTATATCTACGATCTTGATTACCATTGATCCGCCCCTTTCCCGAATCTCATAACACAAAAAGCTCGTCCCGAAGCGCCGAGACGAGCAAAAAAGACCTTCTTTATGCTTTTTCCTTCGGCAACCCAGCTACCCTCATGGGGTCTGTGGCTTTGCGTCACCGACTTGCATCGGTTTTGCTTTTTTCGGAGATTGAACGTAGATAGAGCAACAAGCAAGCCAACGGACTTTGCCGGCACTAGCTTTTGACTTCTTTCTTGAGAGATCAGCTAGTTAGGCTTGGTGTCCTCAATCAAGGCGGCCCAATATGATTCTGTTTATTAACCAGAAATATCATGAAAATTTACGTGATTTCGCTGATCAGTGCAAAACGAAAAAGGCCCCCCGATACCAGGTAGCCACAATTTTTTGGATTGAACGTTTTCGTCTCCGAAGTCGTGACAAACAGAAAAACTCTCCGTTTTCAGCCGACCGACTTATATAGACAATTGATCTGTTGTACTCAGTATTTTGTGAATATCCCACTGAGTTGCAAAACCTTGAGGGGAGAAAGCACCAACCCCGAAAAGCCCGGCAAAGAGCAAGCCAGGAGAAGAGGTCGACGGCAATTCACTAAAAGCAGAAATGCGCAAGATCCTGCCCTGGGGAACCACGTAATCTCCTGTAATATTGACAATGTCTTTGGTGGCAATAAGTTGCATACCTGGATTCAACTCGCAATCAAACAAATCCTTGTCACAATGAGAGCAAGTATGCGTTGCCTGAAAGGAGCCTGTCTCTTTGCTGACAAGCTCTTTTATTACGGGGAGACCGTTGTTACAATTGCAAAAAGCCACTATCGGTATTCCGTTTTTTTGGGGAGGAGTCTCCCATTCGTAAAGCGGCAGTATACCAAATGGTCCTCATTTTTTTCTCACATCCCCCACAATACCAGCAAGCCCCCGATCCGAAGCTCGAGGGCTTTCCTGTTTTATAAATTGTCAGTTTTAGGGCGTCTTGGCTGTGCTTACTCTCGACAATTGTTATGTAAAAACTCTAACTAAAACAAAAATATGGGAGTGTTCTATTCAAAAAGCTTAAGAGCATGCCAAGAGATACTGATATAAACTACTTTAGTAATGAACCGATGCTTAATCGAGTTTATCTCCCATTGCTACAGCAGTGGCAAGAATATCAGCAGCAAGATCGATATGGCTATCAGGGTCCAGTAATGGGCCAAGCAATTTTATTTGCTCGGTACGTTTCATCAACCGTTCATCATAGGCTGCAGCAGGACATTTTTGACGTATTTTGGCAATAAAGAGACTGAAGTTCATTTCTCTCGTGGGTTTCATCTCGTCACTGAATCCTTCATATTCCATCTTCTCCTGACCACATATTAATCTCGCTCGCTTGCCACCACATAAATAGAGTATTTTTTCACGCTCTTCCTTTGATACCTTTTCTTGAAATTTGACTTTTTTGGTCATTGTCAAACCTCCGGTCATTAGCGTCTTGCCAACACTAAACTTTCTCCCGGCAACGGTGTCAAATTCAGCATGGGTCACAGTACGGAGGGAAGGCAGGATGAGCTTTATGTCGTTGTAGGATATTGAACCTTTGCGCCCTCCGGCGTCAAGAACGCGAATCACGTCATCTTCAAACTTAAAGCTTCGAACGAAAAAAACTGGACATTTGTTCAAGGCCGTATCGACATCGACGACAAATGCATGTAACCCGCTTTGCTGAAGGTGACGCAGGATGGCAAAAGCTCGCTGAGGATCTGCCTGGGTGGAAACCACGACGGGCCCATGACAAATGAGTCTCTGACGTGCATCGAACGCAGTGCTATCTAGAGCCGCAGCAAGGGATTGAACGTGTTCCTGGGTTGCCTCATGCCCGCGATGAATAACGACTACATGCATAATACCTCTGCGTAAATTGTAAATTTTCCCCTAAAGCGACAGCTGAAATTAAATAAGAACCCGCAGTCGAGCAGATAACTCGTAGTTGACGATCACATCCCACCGGATTCTCATAAACCCGGTTGTGCGAAACACTTCTTCAATGTACAGAAAACGTAACCATAGGTCAAAGATCAGCGTGTCTCACAAATCGTCAGAAGGCTTTAGAGGCCAAAACCGATTGGTATTGTCAGAGAACTGGGTCCTCTAACAAAGCAGAAAAAGACCCCGTTACCAGGTGGCCATAATTTTGTCCTGATGAGAAATATCTTCGAGTTTAATGCAATGTGACTTACGCCCAAGCCAATCGCCAAATTATTCATTGCAAAAAACATAACAGGCAACACGAAAATTTGTTACCATCGAGAAAGACTCTAAGCAACATCCCCTTAACAAGTCGCAACAAAAAGAAGGGTTACATTTCAGATGAAAACACTACTGTCCCTACTCTTGGTACTGCTCTGTGCAACTCCTCTGTATGCCGATCAGGCACTGATTTTAACCGAAATAGAACAGATTCAGGAAAAGATCTGGTATCTCCAGAGAGACCTGGCCGCACAGAAATCCCTGAGCGAAAAGCAACCGGAGCAGTTCACCCGCCTTTTAGCCGGCACCGAGAAGAAACAACGCGACCTGGAATCGCATTTGGCGGCCGCGACCAAGACGCTTGGCAGTCAGCAGGAAGCCTTGCAAGGAATCGAAAGCACCATGCAAAGCCTGAAGGAGACAGTCCAGGCAATGGTCAACGAGTTCAACCAGCAGAATCAGGCCCGCCTGCAACAACAGGCAGAGAAATCAGACTCCCAGGAAGGGCTGCTTCGAACCCTGCGTGAGGAGCTCACCTCGAGCCGGAAACAGACCGAACAGGCCATGGCCGAAACGCGACAACAGCTCACTGAAACGCAACGACAGCTCGCCGAAACCCGTTCAGAGCTTGCAGCCCTGAAGACGAATGAAGGCACCCCGTTTAATCAACTCATCCTGTGGGGTGGGGGCATCTCTCTTGCGCTGGCGGTCCTGTTAACAATCACCCTCGCATTTCGCAGCGGGAAATCCAGACCATATGTCAATAAAAGCGAATTTCCCACCAAGCATGAGCTGTAAAAGAGAACACCCTCCTGCAGGCCGACAAAAAAAGGCAGCCATCCGGCTGCCTTTTTAATCCTTTTCCCACGAATTGATCAGATAGAACAGCTCATATCCTCGCCACAACACATCGGCGACTTGATTTTGCCGTGGCCGTTCGGACATTTGGATATCTGAACGTTTCTGCCATCAGGCAGTTCCAGGTTGTCGTTTTCAAGAGGAGCATCACACTTAGCGCATGTTGCATTCACGCCCATGCCACATTTTGCACAGCTATAAGTTGCCATTATTCTCTCCTTGTTGATCAGGTTGTTAAGTCGTTCGGTGTCCTCTGGACTAAACCGTTATTGAATTTCTACAACAGCATTCCGTGCCTGTCAAAGCACTGACTCAATTTTTAAGGCGAATTCCACCGTCAGTCAGTTTGATCAGGCCAGCTTTGTACAGCCCGCCAACCCCCTTTTTGAAAAGCTTCTTGCTTAACCCGAGGGCCTCCTGAATCTGCTCCGGCGAACTTTTATCGTGCAGCGGCAGAAAGCCCTGGTTATCATTCAGCGCTTTCATGATCGTCGCCCTGGCATCATCCAGACCATCGCGGGTGCCCAGGCTCAACGAGCAGTCAATCTTGCCGTCGGCACGGATTTGTCTGATATAGCCTGAGACTTGATCACCATAACTAAGCCGGTTACCAATTTCGTCACGATACAGCAGGCCGCTGAAACGGTGATTGATAATCACCTTGGCACCCATTGGCGTGAACTGGTATACGATCAGGTCGACCTTCTGCCCGTCCTGAATCGTCTCATCGGGAGAGGACAGGCTTTTTTCGATCCGCGCCGTACCGATCGGGCGGTCCTGGCGATCAAGGCGCACCTTGACCAGATAGCGCCGTCCCGGCTTCATCTGTTCCAGCTGTTCCTTGGGCGGCACCAGGAGATCTTTGGCCAACCCCCAGTCCATGAAGGCGCCGTGACTGTTCACCTGGCTGACCCGCATCAAGGCGAACTCGCCGAACTCCGCCAAAGGTTGTCGGAGAGTCGCAACCATTTTACCTTCTAAATCCGCATAGACAAAGGCGGCCAGCTGGTCACCCGGGGTCATCTCTGCGGTGACTTCAGATTTCGGTAGCAGGGCTCTTTCCTTGTTGACCTGCAGCAAAGCGCCATTATCATCTATCGCATGCACTGTAAGCAGGTTCGTGCGGCCAGGCTCAAGCATTCTCAGACTCCTGATAAAACCGTTAACACCAGGTTGTCAGTTTAACACCAAGAACTCGAGAAAACATTGAAAATCAGGGCTCACAGAAATATCCCATTTTACTTTTCATCTCTGGAGTGCTCTGCCATAATCCTTCCCTGAACCCGGAAAGCAATCTCATGGCACTGATCAACCTGCGCAATATAAACCTCGCCTTCGGCGGCCCCCCCCTGCTCGTGGATATCTCCCTGCGGATACAAAAAGGTGAGCGTATCTGTCTGCTGGGACGCAACGGCACGGGGAAATCCTCCCTTCTGAAAGTCATTGCCGGCGAAATACAGGCTGACGGCGGACTCATCGACCGTCAGCAGGGATTGCGGGTCGCACGCCTGGAGCAGGACGTCCCCAGGAACCTGCAGGGGACCATCTACGAGGCGGCGGCACAAGGGCTGGCTGAAACCGGGATTCTGCTGGTTCGCTATCACGCCCTCACCCGGCGCGCGGACAATGGTGAAACAGGCCTGGACAGCCAATTGGCTGCTGTGCATCAACGACTCGAGAGCTGCGACGGCTGGTCTCACCAGCAACGTATCGAGCAAATCCTCTCCCGGCTGAAACTGCCGGCCGACCTGCCGGTCTCAAGCCTTTCCGGGGGAATCCTGCGCCGGGTGCTTCTGGCTCGCGCCCTGGCAGTCGACCCCGACATCCTGTTGCTTGATGAGCCGACCAATCATCTCGACATCGAATCGATCACCTGGCTCGAAGAATTTCTGCAACGCGAGAACCTGACTCTGGTTTTTGTCACCCACGACCGGGCATTCCTGCGCAGGCTTGCGACCCGCATCGTCGAAATAGATCGCGGCCGCCTGTTTGATTTTGCCTGCGACTACGACACCTTCCTGCAACGCAAGGATGAACTGCTGCATGCCGAAGCACAGGAGCAGGCCCGATTCGACAAGAAGATGGCCGAAGAGGAGGTCTGGATCCGCAAAGGGATCAAGGCCCGGCGGACTCGAAATGAAGGACGCGTCCGGGCACTGAAGAAAATGCGTGAAGAGTTCCGCCAACGCCGTGAACGCATCGGCACGGTTCGTCTCAACCTGCAGGAGGCAGAACGCAGCGGCAAGCTGGTCGCCGAGGTTAAGGGGTTGTCATTCACGTATGAGAAAGCACCGCTGGTCAGTGATTTCTCGGCCACAATTCTGCGTGGCGACCGGATCGGTATTATCGGGCCAAACGGGAGCGGCAAGACGACTTTGTTGAAACTGTTGTTGGGAGAACTCGAACCGCAAAAGGGTGAAGTTCGACTCGGCACCAATCTGCACGTACTTTATTTTGATCAGATGCGCGAACAACTCGATCCTAACCTGACTGTTCAACAGAACCTTGCCGGTGATCAGGATGCGGTGGTTATCAATGGCAGATCACGCCACGTGATAGGCTATCTCCAGGATTTCCTGTTCACGCCCGACCGAGCCCGTAGCCCGGTACGCATCCTCTCCGGAGGAGAGCGGAACCGGCTCCTGCTGGCCCGCCTTTTTACCCGCGAAGCCAACGTCCTGGTCCTCGACGAACCGACCAACGATCTTGACCTGGAGACGCTGGATCTGCTCGAGGAGTTGCTGGCCGATTTCAAGGGCACGCTGTTTCTGGTCAGTCACGACCGGGCATTTCTCAACCGGGTCGTCACCAGCACCATTGCTTTTGAGGGAGATGGCCAGGTTCGGGAATATGTCGGTGGTTATGATGACTGGCTGTACCAGCGGCCGCAAACCTTAATTCCACCTGACAAGGCAAAGCCCCTTAACCGCGGCAAACCGAAAAAAGAACGGCCACGAAAATTGACCTTCAAGGAAAAACAGGAGCTCAATGAGTTGCCTTTGCGAATCGAGAGGCTTGAAACTGACGTCGCCAAGCTGCACGAGAAAATCGCCGACCCGGAGTTCTACCGGACAGCAGGAGCAGCGGTTGCAGATGTCAATACAAGGCTTGAGGAAATTGAACGGGAACTCGCCACAACCTATAGCCGCTGGGAAGAGCTGGACGCCCTGAGCGATTAACGCTTCGAAGACGTAAGCCATGAACGAGAACAGAACGTCGACTGACCAGAAAGGCTGCAAACCAAGCAACCTGCCATGGCACGAAGGTGAAAACCCGATTATGCTGGCGCCGATGCAGGGGCTGACCAACCGCGCAATGCGGGCCTTATTCATACATTGGGTCCGCCCCGACGTGGTCTTTACCGAGTTCATGCGGGTCAGTAACGTCAGCCGCAAACGCCTGGTCCGCAACGACCTGACCGAAGCCGGCAGTGCGATCGGAGGAGTTCCGCTGGTGGCACAACTGGTCGGCAACGACACCCAGGCGCTGGTCGCTGCGGCCCGCAACGCTGAAGCAGCAGGCGCACGGCACATCAACCTCAACATGGGTTGCCCGTACGGGCGCATGACCACCGGCGCAACCGGAGGGGCCATGCTGCAGCACCCCGAGCAACTCTCGGTAATCATACCGGCCCTGCGCCAGGCAATAGCAGGCAGTTTCTCCATCAAAATGCGCGCCGGATACAGCGACCCTGAACAGATTTTTTCCCTGACTTCGCTGTTTGAGGACAACCGGGTCGACTTCCTGGTCCTGCACCCGCGGACAGTCCTGCAAAAATATGCAGGCTCAGCTGATCACTCCATCACTGCACGCCTGGTCAGCCGGACATCCATACCAGTGATTGCCAACGGCGACATACGTAGCGCAAGACAAGGTGTTCAGCTACTCGAGACAACCGGGGCCTCCGGGCTGATGCTCGGCCGCGGCGCAATAGCCGACCCACTGCTCTTTGAACGCATCAGAAACCGCTGCCCGTCAGAGCCGTCGCCAATCGAGACGGCAGAGATGATTCGCAAATACATGGGAGCTGTTCTGGAACGTTACCAGGAGCTTTTCTGCGGCGAGCAGCAGATCCTCGATAAGGCCAAAAACGTTCTGGCTTTTCTCGATCAACCCGAATTTGCCCGGTCGGTCGGCAAGCTGAAAAGGGCCAAAAGCCTTGCAGCCTTTACCGATCTAGTCGCAAAGATCGAACCATCATGAGCAGGGATATTGATTCAGGACACAAGGAGCTTGTTGATCTGGCACAGGCGCGCATGCCATTCGGCAAATACCAGGGACGCAGGCTCATTGACCTGCCGGAAGATTACCTGGTCTGGTTCGCCAACCAGGGCTTCCCGGAAGGGCAGTTGGGAAGAAGGCTGCAAGCGGTCTACGAGATCAAATTAAACGGTCTCGAGTCCCTGTTTGATCCGCTCCGCTAGTTAAAGGGGCTATTTGGAATGATATGACAAATATATCAATATCCCAGACGACTCTGTCGCTCCGATTTAATGAATGGACGGGTCTCTGAGTCTGGTTCGGCTTCTCGACTGGACCTGGTCACCCTGTATCGCCGCATTCCCAGGCTGTGCACTGGGAGTGCCCTGGCCTTGACGATACTGATATTGGTTTTGTTGTTTGTATTGATGCTGATGTGCACTGCCCCTTTGCGAAATACCAGTACCGTCGTTAACGCCAGCACCTTTACCGTTACCCGGCCCTCTGCCTCCACCGCCTCTTGCGAAAGCAGTTTCGGCACCCGAGACGGTCATCAAGATCGCTGCAACAATTCCAATGGTGGTGATTGTTCGACTTTTCATCTGATTCTCCTTGAATGATTGCTTGAATAAGCCCAAGTTATTGTTTCAAGGGATTGGACGAAGCAGACATTAAAAGGTTTACATCTTTATTGCTTTAAAAATTTCAAACGAAACTTTGTGCATGTTCCTAAATGTCATGACTCCGAGAAAAAGCCTCTTCTTGATAGCAGACATTCAAGAAGCTTCTTAATACACAACTACGGCCACCAGGATTCGATCCTTGGTGGCCTGTTCTTGAAGTGCAGGGTCAGTAAAGATTTGTCACTCCTGGCAACATGAGTTTTTTAGAATCTTGGTAACGAAGGGTGAGGTCATCGCGTGGACCAATGCGCTATAGTTTAGTTGGAACGCCACTTCCGAGCCGACCGACAGGTCGCAGTTGTCGGATACCAGAATGAGGTGGTCGCTGCTGGCCCCCATAATCTCGATTCCATCAGGGGGGAGTAGGCCGTGTGGGTCGGTGTCCTGACGCCCGATGGCGAGAATCGATTGCGTGACCAGGCCCCGGTCGATAACAGGAGATGCCTCTCCGAATGCAGTTTGTGCGATTGTGCCCGATGGTTGTGATGGCTTGACCTTTGTTTCGATTACTTCGGCGACAAGCGTAAAGGCATCGGTAAAGAGGTCGTTAATCGGTTGGCGGTGGAGTGTCTCGCAACCGAGCAGGATCGCCTCACCCAGGCGGAGGTCGTTTATCCTGCCAGTCTCTGCACCACTCAGGGCCCATTCCAGATTTGCCGAGTTTCCACCTGATACAATCTCCAGCTTCAGATCGAATGTCGCTTCAATTAAATCCGCAAGAGCGGAGAGCTCGGCCATATTCATGGCGTCTGGAGAGACTCCGCATCGGCAGGCGAGGTTGGTGCCAATCCCTTTAATCTTGATGTTCGGCAAGCGCAGCGTCTCACGCACGGTTTCTATCAAGTCATCGGGCATGACCCCTTCTCGAAGGTCTCCCAACTCGACCATGATAACGACCCCGTGTGTACGATGGATCTTTTGCGCTGCTCGTGAAAGTTGTCTTATGACCTCTAGTTCAGTGTTGAAACTCACATCAGCGTGCATGGCGACGCGTTCCACTTGACTGAGCATCGGCGAACGAATCAGTGACATCTCTGCATGCACCTTGGCGAGACGCATAGCTTCGATGTTCTCGATGCGCGAATCGCCCATGATCTTCACTCCGGCGCTTAGAAACGAGTATGCAATCTCGGCCGAGCCCAGTGTCGCCTTGGTAACACCCGTCACCGAGATACCCCGCTTGGCCAGTCTTTTAACAAGGATGCGGGCATTATGTTGGATTTTTCCGAGGTCGATCTCCAATCGTGGTGCTGGCATCATGAGTTGGCGATCTGCTTCCTTTTGAGCTCCGGGAAGGCCGAAAGAACCATTTCCACCAAGCGCTCGGGGGGGCGAGTCAAGGCATCAGTGGTCGGGATGCCGAGATCGTGCTCATACTGCGTGATCGCCGTGCTTACCTCACTGTCGCTCATATACTCGTGATTGATCGTTAGTCCAATGACTTTCGTGTCTGAAAAGGTCTGGATGAGATTGATTTCCGTCACTGGGTCCGGCATCGCCATCTGCTCGAAGTCACAACGCTTGCTGCGCCGCGGAGCATGTTGTAACACCACACCGTTGGGGCAGCTGCCACGAAGGATGAAAGACGTGGACGAAAAGGCAGGGTGACTCAAAGAGCCTTGGCCTTCGATAATAATTACGTCGGGTTTTTCATTTTCAAACGCTTCGACGATCGTTGCTTCCAGTTCGCCGGCGCAGAATTGTGAAGGGACGGCGTCGAGCGCAACGCCATAGCGAGCACCCTGAATTAATCCGGTCTGACCGGTACCAATCATGACCGCCTTTATGCCGCAATCATTGAGGGCGCGGGTCAGGATATTTGCCGTCGTGCGTTTGCCAATGGCGCAGTCGGTGCCGAGGACAGCGATACGGGGGCAGGTGACTTCGGCGATACGACCACTGAACAGGCGCAGATCCTTCTTGTCTCGCGGTTTTCTTACGTCGGTGATCTTCACATTGTTCACTGTACACGCTGCGGCAAAGACCGGGTCCTCGTTGAGAAATTCATGGAGACCGTTGACGATGTTCATCCCATGACTCATGGCCTCAAGGATGAGACCGCGCTGGTGTTTTGACAACATGCCACTGGATGGCGCCATGCCGAAGATGAAGGAGTCGGGCACAGATCCTGCCTGTCCAAGGGAGTCAGCGAGGTCGCGACAAATAGGAATAGCGTTGGGCTTGTTATCGAGCACCATACCGGTATCGAGACCAGCTTTTTCGCTGTCGATAACCGAAAGGATTTCGTATTTCTCCGAGCGCCTGATAAGCCCGTTAGCGGTTTTACCGTCAATCGCCCCAAAATTGGCTTCACAGTAGACAATTGCGGTTGCGAGTCGGTTCTTGTCTTTTCCGAATCGAGACGATACAGACAGTGCACCGTCGTTCCTGGTGATCGGTTTAAGCTTAGTTACAGGAGAGATTGAAGATGAAACAGGAGGAATTACCAGCATAGTCGCTTCCTTTGAGTTAATGCTCAGAGGAAGCGACGAGATCGTGCCAGCCGGGATTGGCCGAAGGTCAACGAGTGGTCCCTACTAAGTTGTATTCCCGTGAGGAGTATTCCCCATCAGGACGAATCCGATTTTAAGTATAACACAAAGCGTCAATACATGTTCGGAAAGAACCCTGAGACAGAATTGTTTGATCCTTCTCTAACTCTTGCCAAAGAAAAGGGAGGAGACATGTTACTGTAACGAATAATATATTTCCTCTGCCCCTATCTATTTGGAATCGACTAATGAGCTTTAATGTTCTGACTGCAGAAATATCACATGAAACCAACTCTTTCAGCCTGCACAAAACCGGCAAACAGGCCTTTATGGCTCGTTACGCTCTGATGGGCTTGGCGGCAATTAACGAGCGTGGTAATGAGAATACGGAGCTTGCCGGTTTCCTCGATACCGGTCGTGCGCATAGCTGGCAAGTGAAGCATGTTCTCAGTGCGGCTGCCGGTCCTAGCGGTAAAATACAGGCGTAAGGCGTTTGACTGGCTCTGTGAACCGATAATCGCTACAGTCACGCAACACCATTTCGACGGTCTTCTCCTCGGCTTGCATGGCGCGATGGGCCTTGATTTCTGTGAAGATGGAGAAGGCGAATTGCTTCGGCGCATCCGCAACGTGGTTGGCATGGAGATGCCGATTGCCATCACGCTTGATCCACATGCAAATGTCAGCAAACAGATGTGCGCTTTGGCGGACATCATTGTTTCGTTCAAAACCTATCCGCATATTGATATGCGCGACACTGGTCGCCATGCCGGCGAAATTCTGCACCGGACAATGGCTGGTGAAATCAAGCCGCGCACGATCCGCGTGAGTCGGCCCATGCTTGAAGAAGTCAATGGTGGTCGCACAGACATTGGTCCAATGATCGAGCGTATTGCAACCGCACGGACGTATGAGGAGCAGGCGGATGTCTTTGCCGTGAGCATCAATGCCGGTTTCGCCAGCGCGGATGTTGTGGAGATCGGGCCAACTGTGCTGGTGACTGGACAAGGGGATTTTACAGCACATAGTGCTTTTGCCGAAACGATCGCTGATGACATCTGGAACAGGCGCTTTGAGGTACTGAACGACTATCTCAGTGTTGCTGAGGCGGCATCGATTGCAGCAACATACAAGTCTGACAAAGGGCCTTTAATCATTGCCGACTATGCCGATAATCCTGGTGCCGGTGGCTATGGCGATTCAACCGAGTTGTTGTCTGCAATGCTCGAGGCGGGGGTGACGAATGCCTGTTTTGGCCCCATGGTGGATAGCGAGGTTGTGAAGAAATTGCACACCTTAGATGTTGGTGAACGAATTCAGGTTGCGCTGGGAGGTAAGACAGACCCGCACTACGGAGGTGGCTCACTCACCCTTGAGGGTGAACTCGTGTCGATCAGTGACGGGCATTTTACCGGGGATGGCCCAATGATCCACGGGCTCCACGGCAGTTTTGGACCAAGTGCGGTTCTAAGTGTCGGCGGTATTGAGATATTGGTGGTCACCATTGCTCGCCAAATACTTGATTTGCAGCAATTCAGAGCCTTTGGTATCGACCCTCAGAGGAAGCACGTAGTGGCGCTAAAATCGATGCAACACTTCCGCGCTGCGTTTGAGCCGATCGCTGGAGATGTGATTGTTTGTGACAGTGGCGCACTTTGTACCCCGCGCTACGATCGACTGCCTTACAGAAACGTGCCAAGGCCTATTTTCCCTCTGGATCAAGCAGAAGACCTTTTTTCTCATCCTCGCAAGCTGCTGGCTTAAACCAGGGCTAATCCGTGTTCTTTGCCCCAGAGAAGGAATAAAACAAAAATGTCAGAAGAGAGCAGAACGAGCATGTTATTGATAGAGGAATGCAGGAGACAATAGACAGCACAGAAAAAGCTGTTACAAGTTTACATACCACTCTGGCTTATGACCCTCTCATAAGACAGAGATATTTGCCCTGCTCCCATCCCCCTCCGTGGAGCAGGGCTTTTTTATTTATAAGGGGTTGTAAGAATTTCGTCTTTATGCCTATTCCACATCATTCAAACAATGCGATAGGATAAATAGTAAACTAAACGACTGGTTTTGAACCAGCGCCACCTGCTCCCAAATCCTTTGGGGAAATAGTTCGTCCATCCCTTAATTTACCAACAAGGCTGTCACTACTCTTTAATATCTTTGAGCGTTTTTCCGGCTGCGGGCAAATCAGGCAAATTCTGAACTTTTGGTTTCCGTCTGGATTTAGTCTTCTTTGGGATCAAGTCACGCATAAGCTCAAGCTTGCCGAAACATAGTAACCTATCTCCTGCTTCGATGAGCCTTTGCGGCCGAGGGTTGGGGATAACGCTCGTCCCCCTATTAAGGGTCAGTACAATAATGTCTTTTTCACGCAGACGTGAATCACTTATTGATTTACCAACATGAGCCGAACCTTGGGGAATATGCACCTCTGCAACGCCATATCCCCGGCTCACAGTCAAGCGTTGCCGCAGATCGATCTCAGGGAAATTTACTTGATTCGCGATGTAATCGATAACAGATCCAGCGATATCAAGCTGAGTGCATTTTTCAATACCTTCCAACCCAGGAGATGAATTGACTTCGATGATTTGCGGTCCGCTTTTACTTTCCAGCAAATCAACCCCAGCAACACGAAGGCCAAGGATTTGAGCCGCCTGAACAGCCGTCTCTCGATATTCATCATTAAGGTCTACTGGTTCAGTTAAGCCCCCCCGGTGCACATTGCTGCGAAACTCTTGACCCTGTGCCACCCGCCGCATTGCACCAACCACTTGGTCACCAACGACAAAGGCTCTGACATCTCGGCCTTTGCTTTCAGCAACAAATTTCTGAATCAGGATATTCTGCTTTTGACTCTGTAACAATTCGATAATAGCTTCTGCTGATTTTACGGTTTCGGCAAGCAATACACCGATCCCTTGGGTTCCTTCCAGCAATTTAATGATGACGGGTGCCCCACCAACTCTTGCAATTGCAGGTAATACATCTTTTTTGTCGCGGACAAATGTCGTTTGTGGGATTCCAATACGGTGCTTGCTGAGAATTTGCAGGCTACGCAGTTTGTCGCGAGAATTTGAAATGCCCGCTGAAGAGTTGGCACAAAACACATCCATCTGCTCAAATTGTCTGACCACGGCTGTCCCAAAATAGGTAATCGAGGCACCGATTCTTGGCAGCACGGCGTCGTATTGCGAGAGTTGTTTTTGTTTGAAGTAAAGGTCGGGAGTCCCTCTTTCCAGGTCGATCGCGAATTTCAGCGTATTCAAGACCAGAACCTTGTGCCCTCGTTGTTCCGCTGCCTCACGAAGTCTTCGGGTACTGTAGCTTCTCGGCCCACACGATAGAATTGCAAGTTTCATAACGTCTCCTTGTTGGCTTTCTCATATAGAAAACTTCATATTTTTTGCAGCAGTACGAACACTTTCATCTAATTAATGCTGTATTGCGATGTTGATTGACTTGATGGCAAAAGAGAAGATAGAGGAAAAATGCCCCAATCTGCAGAAGAAATTCCTATCCAAGCACGCTCTTGTTGTTCTCTGAAAAATCAAATCGGATGGAATTAACAACTCTTACACTATAGCATTTTTCGAGTACACTTGTCTCAGGAGTCAAAACTTTCAGTCTTCCCTGTTGTGGCGTCTGAGTGAGTCTTGGCCAGAAGCGGGGAATTCCGAGGCTGTCTAAAAGAGCAAGTGCGCTACCCTGATGCGATTTTCTTAAGTCACGACTTGTGAGAGGAAAAACGGCTTATTATTGATAGAGGGATGTAGGAGACCATAGACAACACAGAAAAAGCTGTTACAAGTTTACGTAACCCTCTGTCTTGTGACCCTCTCATGAGGCAGAGATATTTGCCCTACTCCCATCCCCCTCCGTGGAGTGGGGCTTTTTTTATTTATCAGGGTTCGCAAGAAAGTTTCATTTCATGGCAATTTAGCCAACTGATTCAATGCAAGAGGATTTACAAGAGAAAGAGCGCCCCCGGGCCGGAGAGGTCGCTCCTTGTAAATGCTGGTCGGGATGATTGGATTTTGAACCAGCGCCCTCTTGCTCTCTACTCCTTAATAGTGAGATCCAGAAGTTCCGCCCAGGCTGATGCTGCCAGAGCCTCGGTAAGGGTCTCAATAATTGCCGACTGTGCGTGAACTGCGTCTATAATCGCTCTCACCGGCTGAAGTCTCTCTGATGTGGTCGTATCCAGGTTAAACTCCTTCATGTGCCAGTTCGGAAATAACCTTTTTAAGTCTCCGATCTGGATGCCAAGAGTGATTATCTTTTCATGACGGGGATCTTTCAGAATGTATTTAAAAAGCCTGTCAATATTGTCTTCCGGGCCTTCTATGATTTGAAAAAACAGTCCTCCCTTTGCCATCAAGACCCCGGTTATATCATTTTCCGCATTTTTCTTTGCTGCCTGACTTGCAAGTTCCTTAAGTTCGTCGTCAGACATATCCTTCACAAAACTGCTTATATAATTTATCCGTTTAAGCATTTGTTCCTCCTTAGGGGGGTATTAACGAGTTAACCTCGTCCAGACCGACTGGGTCCGTTTCCGTGTTGCGAAGTAAGTGGGTGATATGTTCAAGATTCTTACGAAAAAAACTTGCTTTATATACAGCCATTGGAGAGAAACGCCTTCTAATACAGCGTTGGCCGTTCTTTACCCTAATCACGGCTAGAATAATCTGTGGGCCACTAGTGACATTCTCCGACCCGCGTCCCTTTGTGTTTCATGCTAAAGATCATCCCTTGGGTCTGAATCTTAGTTATCCCTTCGTAGGATGAATCCCCCTTGTATTCGACTTCCCCCTCACCCTTACCTGACATCACTCCGGTGCACTCCCCTTTCCAGTTGACCTTATTCGCAGAGGACCTGAGATCGATAATCTTACAGTCTTTGCCTAACGGCAGAGATTTTTGAGGTTCTTCAGCTTCCTGCTGAGTGACGCAATGTCGCACCGTCTGCGGTGGTTGTTGAAATGGGATCCCGGGCACCTCAATGGTGGTAATGATTTCCCACAGTCCGGGTTTTATGATTTCGGTGGCTGGAGCCATCGATGGCTGTGTCAACGATGCTACGGCCAGTAGGCCAATCCATAAGTGTTTGCGCATAATGGGACCCTTCCTCTTCGCAGAGTGGATTAATGAGTATTTGAATTTTAGCAGAGAAAGACAAGATCGCCGAAAGAACAATCTACTAAATACTTCCTCCGCTGTCTGTCGTTATAGAGGGCGCCTCTGAAAAGCTTGGCCACCTGGAAACGTGCGGCCTTTTCCTCTTTGTCAGTAAGAAGTCAGTAAGAATTTTGCCTTTTGGCGGATACGAGACCTGCAAAACAGTGCGAGAGGACAAATAGTAAAGCCCCAGCCGGGAGGACTGGGGCTCGTTGATGTTTGTGTGTCTGGTCACTAGGGCAGTAAGTTGCCTCGAATCAGTACAAGCCTTCCTGCAAATTCATAAGGGCAGTTAGTCGTTGCCCACTTCTGTTACAGCTCTACCGGTAACCCTGAATCTTTCCAATCTGCAAAAAGAGATTGAGCAATATCCTTGTATCCAAGCTTCATCAACTTTCTGTACGCACTGTAGCTTCGCCCTCCGGAATTGCAGTAAACAACGATTTTTTTATTCTTGTCCAAAATTTCTGAAGACGCGGCAAAGGTTGATAGCGGACAATTAATCGCTCCTGGTATATGCCCTTCAGCAAACTCCTCGGCATCTCTGACATCGACAATTTGGAGTGTGTCAGGTTGCGAGTCAGCAAGTTCTTTTAATTCGCTCGGGGAGATTTTTGTCGTCTCTATTCGTTTTTCGTAGTCTCCGCTTTTGTAAAATGAATACCCGAGTTCTTCCCAGACGGGCATTCCCTCTGCAAAAATATGAATGTTGGAATAGCCCAGCTTCTCCGCTCGAGTTGCGGCCTTTTTACTTTTGCCACATTTGATGCCGTTGCAGTAGAAAATCAAATTCATGTTTTTGTCTGAAGGCAACAGACCGATAAAGTTTTGAAATTTCTTCTCAGGGATATTGATTGCACCCGGAATATGGGATTCCCTGTATTCCTCTGGGTTTCTTGCATCTACCAACAGAAAGGTGTGGGAGTCGGAATCAACTAATTGCTTTAGCTCTGCATGCCCAATTACCTTGTAATCGCCGGCTAAGGATGTCGTTGATATTGTGAGAAGAAAAGTCATGAGAAAAATGCTGTAAAATCGAGTTTTGAGCATATCAGTTTCCTTATGAGTTGGTGTCGAATATCTGTAAATCGGTGGCTCAGGAGATAACACTAAGCACTGCGAAGCATATATTTGTGCATTTGTGCAGTCAAGATAAATAAGAGAGGCCTAATCTTGCTCCCCTACGAAACACCCCAGAGAAGCCCCGGAACCGACCCCCTGTTCCCGAAGCCTTTTGACGCGACAAATATCTTGTCTCGAGAACTTCTCTTGTTAAGTATTTAATGATTCCCTGGTTGTCTTGACAACTCACAGGCCTCTTGTATATTTCAGTATTAGCAGACTCTAATAGATGCAGTCCAAGGGAGACCAGATGAAATTTTTAATCGCTTTTGTTACATCGATATTTCTCTTTAACTTTTTTATGGGCTGTGCAGTTCCACCCGCTCCGGATCAGGAAGACGCGGTTGTGGCTGTTGCCGTTGGCGAGACACCGAAGCCCTCTGAGGAAAATCCCTCCGCCGAGCCGGAAAACATTATGCCCCAGATATTTGAGCCAGGTTCTTTTGAGGACCCCAAGGTCTGCTCATCATGTCATCGCGACATCTATAATGAATGGTCAAAGTCGATGCATGCCAATGCTTGGGAGGACAAGTGGTATCAACCCGACTATATCCTGGCGCATCAGCAAACGGACGGTGCCACAGACCTTTTGTGTGGCGCCTGTCATGCGCCTATTGCGGCACGTACCAGCTTACTGCCTCCCGCCGATGGTAGCCAGTTTGATGCCACATCGCGTCGGGGAATCTCCTGCGATTTTTGCCACACCGTTTCCGGGGTCGGGCAGATGTTCAATATGGGTCATATTTCGGAACCGGGCCCGGTAAAACGAGGTCCGCGTGGTGATGGCCGATCACTCTATCATGAGGTGAAATTTACCGAGATTCATACCAAAGCAGACTTCTGCGGCTCCTGTCACATGGTCATTCATCCCGCGACCGGGACCCACATCATAGACACCTGGGATGACTGGAAGAACAACGAATATGGCAAACAGGGCATTCGCTGTCAGGATTGTCACATGACCCCTACACCTGGTGTCACCAAGAGACCTGGCCGTGCCGCACTCATGGGCAAAAGGCGTGAGAACCTTCCCTTCCATGGATTTATTGGCGGCAGTTCTTATGTTCAGGATGAACTGGGGAATCAGGAACAAGCCGAAATGTCGCGCGAATTCCTGCGCGCCGCCGCAGAGATCGAGCTTGCCAATAACATCACAGATGACGGAACCCTGGAACTGACAGTCGATGTTCACAACGTTGGTGCCGGGCACAAGATTCCCACTGGCACCACCTATATTCGTATTATGTGGCTGCAGGTTGAAGTGGTCGATAGCGCTGGCAAGATAGTCTACAGCTCGGGCCATGTCGACGACAAAAACCACGTCGACCCGGACGCGGTCTTCTTCCGCGTTCTCTTTAAAGATGCCGAGGGTCATTTGACGGGCAAGAGCTGGCTGGCTCACGGCATCGGTTACGATAGGCGCATCCCCGCCAATGGCAAGGACAGTGAAATCTATCGCATCCCGCTGCCCGACAATGGCGAATACCAGGTTACCTCGCGGCTCATGTACCGTTCCATGACGCAGCATTCTCTGGATGAAGTTTTCAATCGAACCGGACAGCGTCTACCGCCGGTTGTCAGTGTCGAAATGGCGGCCGCACAAACCAACGTCAGTTACTAGTCGAATATGGTCGCAGCAGTCGTCAGGGGGTGATACCGGCAAGGAACTCGGCCCTCTTTTTTTTAACCGATATCAATCAGTAAAAGATTTTGTGCAGAAGAATAAAAAGAAAGAGTACC
The DNA here is from genome assembly GCA_963825575.1 of uncultured delta proteobacterium. Lineage (GTDB taxonomy): Bacteria > Desulfobacterota > Desulfuromonadia > Desulfuromonadales > BM103 > JAFDBW01. The sequence continues at coordinate 17,219 of CAWGUB010000006.1, read as the reverse complement.
TCCGGGAAGGCCACTCTCACGTTCCCTAAATGTCAGATATTCTGAGAAATTTAAGGCTGCATAAGTATGCATGGATTGGACAGGCAAGAATAGAGCGTGTTAAGTTATAAAAAAACATGACTGTATACGTTATCGAAAGGACTGAAAATGGCTAACAAGATTTGGATGTTCAGTGTTTTTATTTTTCTCATACTGATAGCGCCCATTTTTTTAATCATGATGCTCTTAGTCTTGACTGATTTTCCGCTTACCTATTCATTTTTCTGGATTCCAGTAGCAGTTTTAGGAAGTTGGTTGATGAATAAGTGGGCTTGCCGAGAGAATCAAAAACTGCTCAATTAGAAAGAGAAACATCGAGCTTAACGTAAATGTTTAGCCATGTTTTCAGCATGGCCAAGTCACATTTGATAAATCACAACGGCCCTCGATCTTCAGATCGAGGGCTTTTCCACTATCCATCAGCTGGCGTATCCGCCCGTGCTTCATGTGCTGCTTTGCTCCAACGTTAGACGTGGAAATATTGTTTATTGCCCGACGGCAGATTGCCCTGTAGAAAAAGGCGCTGTAAGGAATCTCGAAAATCAGTTCGCAGCTGGCAACGCCAAGCGGTCGTAAACGGTGACCGGTTGCTGGTATGCCGGCGATATGCCAGTGCCAGTAGAGCGGTTCTGAAAAGCTGCTGATTCTAAACGGCACCCAGAAGTGCAAAGCTGTTTTCACCCGCCCTTCGACGCCTTCGAAGATCCATCTCTGCGAACAATCAACCGCTATAATCGATGGCCCCCAAACAGGCCATAGGCGGGTGTCGATCAGGGTCTGCCAGACTGCTTCGGCAGGCGCGTGAATGGTTTTTCCTACTTGCATCTCAATCCGAGTTCCTATTTGGCATCCTGCAGCATCCGGCGCACCAGTTCAGTGGCACTCTGCCAGGCATCCTCGACCCGCCGGCCAAGACACCAATCACCGCAGACACCCAGCTTCAACTGTGTATCCCAGAGGCAGGGCTGCCCCAGAGTGGTCTCAGTGAAAGCGTAGCGCCAGCGATGCACAAACAGCAAGTTGCAGTTGCAGGCGGTTGAAGTCAGAGAGCAGAAACTCTGCAGCATGTGTTTGCCTACCCAGTCTGCAGTGTCCTCCAGATGATTTTTTGACCAATCTTTCGTCGCCTGGACAACATAGAGATTTTCATTTTGTCGCATGGGTTTGGCGCTGTTGCAAACAATCCTGCGGATGACCGGATGCTCATAGCCTGAAAGATCGGCAACATCTTCCAGCGTCGATTCTGCCTGGATTGCGGCGACCCAGCAGGGTTCCATTTCGACAGGACGAATCTGTCCAGCCAAATGCGGCTGGTCCCTGACCAGTACCAGCGCCTGCGGCGCCGGGACCGCGATAACAACCTGTTGCCAGATGCCGAGCAGGGTGTCTCCATCGTTGAATAATCGCCACCCTTCGGGGCAATGTTCCAGCCTGGCGATACGGGTCGAAGGTTGGAAGCGCAGGTCACCAAGCAAAGCCCTGGTTACGGCACTGTTGCGTGGCAAACCGATGTATCCACCTCGTTCACTCTTCGGCAAAAACCCAGAAATACCGGGCTGCCAGAGCTGCAGGACGTCGCTGGACATATGCCTTTGCAGAAATTGTAGAAAATCCTGCGAGTCTGTTGAAAAATACGGGGCGCCGTGATCGATCCATCCCCCTGCAAAAGAACGACTGGAAAGACGGCCACCGGTCCCTTTGCTTTTATCAAAAACCGTCACCTCAGCAAACGACTGCAAATTTCTTGCAACGGTCAAACCGGCCATCCCCGCGCCGACAACTGCGATCTTCATGACAAACCTCCTCTCCAAATTGACTGAAACTGTTTGCCTTCTCGGAAACAATTTGGCGTGTGGCTTCAGCATTGCTGCGCGTTGTGTTCGTTACCTGTCCCTGAACAGCACCAATGCGGCTGCTATCAGGCCGGCACCGGAAAGATAAACAGACCACCAGTGCTGCAGTTGTTGAAAATAGAATGCCAGTGCCAGAAAAAATATCAACCAGCATAGGGCATGCAGATGTTTTTTGAGCCGCTCCAGCATATATTGTCGATCAGCGCTCGCCATCCGCACCACCAGTTCGCCCTGTTCCGCCAGCTCAACCACTTTGCGGGCTTTCCTGGCAGTTATCGGCAGCTGCAGCAATTCCCTTTTCAGCTGTTCGATCGAAATTACGTCCTCTCCCAGCGCGCGCGGCAGGTTCTGTTTGAGGATTGGCAGAATGTCCTTGATGCCGTTGAAGTTTTCGATGTATTGGGTACCGAGTCCTTCAATCAGCGAACTGACCCGCATCACGTAAATAACATCCTGTGGCAGTTTGAACGGCTGGTCGTGCAATACGTTTAAAACGCTGAAGGCGAGTTCCTGCATGCTGGAGGCCTTGAGATGATTACTATCGAAGATCTCGAATAGATTTTCGGCAACGTTGCTCAGACCACTAAAATCGGAGTCCTCGGTGAGAATCCCCATCTTGCGCGTGGCACTGACCAACAACTCAAAATCCCTTTCGTAGGCTGCTTTTACCGCATAAATCATCGCCTGGCGCATGTTCTGCGGAATCCGGCTGACCATGCCGAAATCCAGCAGGATCAGTTTTCCATCGGGGCTGACCAAGAGATTGCCGGGGTGAGGGTCGGCATGGAAGAAACCCTTGACCAACATCTGCTCGGTATAAAATAAAACCAGCTGCTGCATCAACTCGGTGAACGTGACATTCAGCTTTTTTATTGAGGCAACATCATCGATCCGAAGACCTTCTTCAAAGCTCATCACCAGAGCATTGTCGGAGCAGTAGTCTTTATATGGGACAGGAAAGCGCACCCCCGAGTCTGCATACACCTGGCTGAAATGCTCCAGGTTGACCAACTCCTGGTGCATGCTCACTTCCTGCCGTATCACACGGGAGAAAGCCTTCAACACCGATTCGATGGAGTGCCTGGTTTGATCTGTAAACAGCGGCCTGAAGATTCTCAAAAACAGGTTCAGAAGCAGGATATCGATGCGCACCTGGAACTGGATATTTTCACGCAACAGTTTGACCGCAACAACTACTTTGGTCTCTCGCAGTCGGGCTTTGTGCACCTGACCGATGGAAGCACTGGCCAGGGGCTCATGATTGAAGTCGACGAACACATTGGGATCTGGAAAAGCACGACTGAAAGCCCGCAGGCGGTGATTGTCGCTCATCGGCGGCATCTTGTCATGCAGTTGTCGAAGCGCCTGCAGGTAGACCTGGTCGAAGAAATCTGCCCGGGTTGCCAACACCTGGGCCAGTTTGATGAAACTGGCCCCGAGTGAACGGATATTTTCAACCAATTCAGCCGGGGTCAAAGGATGCCACAACAACCAGCGACGGCGTCGTCGAAAGAGCAGGAACACGGTTACCAGAAAACGAAAGATCAAGTAACTGCGCTGTGGACGGCAAAGATATAGAAAAAGAAAGAGTTTGCGGATCACATCACTTGTCCAGCTCTTGTTTTAACTTTTCCAGGTCATCCTTGGTTGCCAGGTTTAGCTCATCGACAAGCTCTTTGAGGACGTCTTTCAGCATCCCCTTGAACTGATCTTTCTCTTTTTCGCCACGTTTAGCCATATCATCGAAGAATGTTCGCGCAGTTTCTTCATTTTTTTCCAGACAGGCTTTGACCTCATCGTTGCTGGTTTCGAGTTTTTCTTTAACAGCTAACGCACCGCCGAGGGCAGCGTAGAAAAGTTGCTCAAGCTTCTTATCCATCAATTAACTCCTTATTTTTGATTGATCTTCTTTTTTTTGCTTGAAATATTATAATGTTTATATTATTCAATTATGTATGGATTTGTCTAGGACAAAAATAACAATTAAGCAACTCAGCCAAGAAATCGGTATCGGAGTTGATACTCTGCGAGTATGGGAACGTCGCTACGGATTTCCGGTGCCACATCGTGATGGGCGCGGGCACCGCAGTTACACAAAGAAACATCTCGAAGAGCTGCGAGTCGTCAAGAAACTGCAAATTTTCGGAGAACGACCGAGGACGATTTTTTCTCTTTCTCCCACAGAGAGGCAGGTCCTGCTTGAAAAGTTGTTGAGTACCCAGTGTCCCGAGAACAAAAGCCTGGAGCATCTGGTTTTCGGGATGAGCCCACAGCAGATCGCTGTCGAACTGGCTGAGCAGAACAAACGGCTCGGCCTGGCAGAGTTTGTAAAACAGACCGTGGTTCCCTTGCTGCAGCTGATCGACCACGGTTGGTCGTCCGGTCGCTTGAGCATCGCCCGCGAACATCTGATTTCAGATCAGCTGGCAGCCCTGTTGAAAGCCGAGCTTTCGGCCGCGGCCTGGCCTGTTCGTCCTCAGATTCTGTTTTTGACCCTGCCTGGAGAGCGCCACAAGCTCGGTCTGCTGCTAGCTGCAGTGCAGTTCCAGCAGGCCGGTGTCCAGAGTCTCTTGCTCAACGAAGAACTGCCGCTGTCAGAAATTCCCGGGCTGGTCGCAGAACTGGAAGTGGACGGAGTCGCTCTGTCCTTCAGCAGCCACTATCCGTCGCGGCAAGCCAAGCATGACCTGCGGAGCCTACGCAAGAGCCTTAACCCGGCCATCACGATCATCGCGGGCGGGCAGGCTGTCCAGCAGGTTCCCACCATGCCGAAACTCTTGATCTGCTCCGACCTGCAACAAGTTCCAAAGTTGGTCAAACTTTACTTCAAAAGATCGAAATAGGTATCTGGTGAGAGAGAAGGCTAAGCGATGGATTCATTGACACAATTAACACTTGGCGCCGCGGTTGGAGAAGCGGTTCTCGGACGTAAAGTCGGGCGTAAGGCTGCTCTCTGGGGGGCGGTCTGTGGCACCTTGCCCGATTTGGACGTCTTCGTTCCGTTTGGTGATCCGGTCAAGGATTTTACCTACCATCGCAGTTTCAGCCACTCGATCTTCATCCTTACGCTGCTCACTCCGCTAATTGTCTGGCTGATTCTCAAGTTGCACCCGAATTCGAAACACGCCAAAACCGGCTGGATCTGGCTGGTCTGGCTTTGCTTGATCACCCATATCCTGCTCGATTGTTTTACCGTCTACGGTACGCAGATTTTCTGGCCGTTCTGGAATAATCCGGTGGGCTGGGGCTCGGTTTTTATCATTGACCCTTTCTATACCGTCCCCTTGTTGATCGGAGTTTTGTGTGCCCTGATGATGAGCCGCAACCACCCACGGGGAGCACTGCTCAACAAAGCCGGGCTGACCTTCAGCACTCTTTACCTGGTCTGGAGTGTCGGGGCGCAAAGCTATGTAACCAGGGCCGTGGAAAAATCCTTCGCCGCGCAAATGATTTCCTACGAAAACCTACTGGTCAGTGCCGGCCCACTTAACACCATGCTCTGGCGTATCGTCGCCACCGAATCGAATGGCAACTACTATGAGGGGTACTATTCGTTGCTCGACGGCTCCGAGAAGGTGACCTTGACGCACCATGAGAGTGATCCGGAGCTATTGGAGGGTCTCGATCAGCACGGCCAGGTGGTTCGATTGCGCTGGTTTACCAAGGGATTTTACAAAGTCTGGCAGAACGAGGATGAGGTGGTTATGACCGATTTGCGCATGGGTGCTGAGCCGAGCTATGTGTTCTCTTTTGTCGTCGGACACCTTGCTCCCGAGCGGGCCGTAATTCCCACCCGCCGGGTTGCCTCTGAGAGGGACTTCGACCAGCTGAAAAAAGACTGGTGCCGGATCTGGTCGGAAAACATTCGCTCCTGTAGTTGAATTACGCTTTCAGGGTCCCCTCAAAAACCCAGATGAAGGACAAAGTGGGCCTTTGAGATGACGAAACTCAGTAATAGGTCGTTGAATACCCCGATGGTTTTAATCGATTAAACACCCGAAGGCCCATCGCATCAATTAGTGACAATTATCATCTTAGAAATCACGACTTCTGAGACAGAAACCGGCTTCTTATTGACTAGAGGTAATTAGGAGGCAATAGACAGCACAGAAAAAGCTGTTACAAATTTACGTACATTCTATGGAGGTCGTATGAGGGTTATCTTTTTGGTTTTGGTCACATATCTATTTTCATCTATTGTCTACTCCGCTGATAGAGTTTACGACTGTGAGATAAGGGAACTTTATTTAGTTTCAGACGAGGGTCGTCTCGTTAAAGGGTACGAAAATGTGGATAAATCATTTGAAAAGACGGACAAGAACTTTTCTGTCAGTAAGGTCACTGGTGTACTGATAGGGAACAAACTGGAAAACTCCCATTCCTCGTCAATCACAGTATTAGATGACGGTGAAATCAGTGAAGAATTAAAAGTCATCTCTGTCTTCCCTTCTGGCACTGTTCAACTCTTTCAGGTCTATGAACATTTTGAGGGTGACCTCAAACCATTTTCGTTGGTTGAAAACAACCATCACAGGACAGGAGTTTGCAAGTAACTACTACACTAATCAGAAAGTTATGGCCACCTGGATCTGCCCGGGTGGCCTTTATCGTGTATCAGGGGATATGTGGTAAATTGAGAAGCAAGGACTACCTGTTTCTGAAAGTGGTTCTACGAAAATTAAACCAAACCTATAGTTTTTTGATAATGACTAGCTCTTTAAAGCCGGCCCTATAAAAATAGAGGTAAAATTGTTCGGATTTCATACTAATATTTCCTGCCCAAAGTGCAATAAATCCAGGCTAAAGAGAGTCCACCGTCTCCCGTGGATGAAAATATTTTTTAAATCATTACTATTTGAATGCCTTGATTGTCATCAACATTTTCTCAAATGGGCAATTTTCAATTTAGAAATTAAGGAATTTCAGAATCAGGACAAAAAATAGAATTTCAGCCAGGCAAGAATTAATCTCATAAACCACCATTTCCGACAAAATCAAGCCCCATCCGGTTTTTCTGGATCGGGGCCTTTCCTGGAAGTATGGTTGAATTGAATTACTACATACCCTTAGGAAACACAGGACACTATTTTCAACACTGATGGCTGAGTATTAGCGCGTTGATCCAGGGACTTTTTCAACAACAACATCCAAATACCCGTTAAACATTCCTGCCCCTCATTCCTCCACCACGTTAAAATCATAGTGTCCGACACCCTGGACCAAAAGATATTTAGCTGCCCGCGTGCTCAGGTTGACAACTCTGTGCACCCGTTTGACAGAAACATCACAATGCTGGCCATTGACGAGTTCGACACACTCGTCGGGATTCCGGTATTCAATAGCAACAGGCCCGTCCAGGCAGAACATGCTGTCCGTTACCTCGGTGTGATAATGCCACGCCGTCGCCGCGCCGTTTTCAAGGGACATGATGCGCACACGGACATTTTCGGTTTCCAGAACAATCTCATTTCGATCGGTCATTTTATCACCCTGACAGCTCGTAACCGGCATTGGTAGCCCATGATACACCAGAATTGATGATCAGGACAAATCTGGGCAAATCACCGGAATCCTGATATATGACAAGGGACAGCCCGCCAATTGGCGGCCATGAAGCCCTCCACAAAAACCGTCATAAATCAATTATTTCAGCACGTTATAAGAAAAGGCCCGAAAAATGCAAAAACGTATATATATCGTGTGCATTGATATGGGGAATACCGTCGTGAAAGTCACTGTCTTCGACAATGATATATCAACCCTGGAGAGGCTGAAAATCTTCCTGACCAATCACGGTCACGAGGTCCAGACCTTCCCCGAACCACACATCTGTTCCTTCAATCTCCTCGGTGACAACCAGTGCCCGTCAAGCACAGCTTGTGCCGATGCAGTCATTGTCAACATGAAGAAACCCACTTCGGCCCTCGTGGAATCTCTGACCGGTTTGATTGAAAATGGCTGTAAAATCTCATTGCGCAACAGGGCAATCATGAGCGCCAACATGACCGGTGGGCAGGAAGAACAGATCAGGGGAAAAGGTCTGCATGTGATCAGAAAACCTTTTCGACTGACCGAGCTGCTGGAGTGGGTGGAACTGGCTGGATCTGTTGATTAGAGGTAATCAGTTCTGTCGATCAGCCATGTGTGCCGGTAGAATATTTCCGACCGGGCTGACATAACGGACTTCACAATCAAGGTCGAAACCGATTCTTGCCTTGACCGTCCGGCGGATATGACTAATCAGGTCGAGCACGTCCCCGGAGGAGGCCCCACCACGATTGACGATGAAGTTGGCATGTTGATGTGAGACTTCAGCGTTGCCGATGCGTTTTCCCTTGAGCCCCGACTCTTCAATGATCTTCCCGGGCGGGCCGACACTCTCGTGCATGGCTCCAGTGCTCAAAAATACCGATCCGCAATTCGGCTCCTTGCGTGGAAACTTGCGTCGACGCTCGCGCAGGTCATCGAGCATCATGCGACGGATACGTCGTGAATCCAGACGCTCGCATTCCAGCTCAACCTTGACCACCACGGCTCCGGTGCCCTGCAGGGCACTCTTCCGGTAGGAGAACATACACTCCGCCTGGTTCATTTCGCGCATCTCGCCCTCGCGGTTGACAACCTGGACCCGGCGCACATTCTCACCGATTCCCTTGCGTTGACTGCCACCGTTCATCAGGACCAGCCCGCCAATCGTGCCGGGAATACCGATCGTGTGCTCAAGGCCGGCCAGACCGGCCAGCATCGCCTTGCGTGCCAGACCAGGGACCCAGGCCCCGGGTTGGGCGGTAATGCGGTTTCCTTCGATTGTGATTGCGGAAAAGTTATCGCCCAGTTTGAGCACGATGCCGCGCAGTCCGACATCGTCAAACAGCAGGTTGGTCCCCTGGCCGATGACGACCAGGGGGATCTGGAACTGATTGGCAAAACGGACAACCGCAGCCACCTGGTCAGCCCTGTCGGGCTCAACCAGCAGATCGGCCGGGCCGCCGATCTGCCAGCTGTTATGGCCGGAAAGGGAGACGTCAAAAGCGTATTGCCCGACATCCTGTTCGACCAGTTTGTTGAGCAAATCACGGCATGCTTGACGAGAACTCAACGTCATCTTCTCCCGTCAAGGCTACTGTGCCTGTTTCAGATACCGATAGTAATCTGAGTCGGTGGAGATCACCAACCGGCCGTTCTCCCTGATCGACTTCTTGTAGGATTCTAGAGTCCTCAGGAACGCGTAGAACTCCTTGTCCTGGTTATAAGCACCGGCATAAATTGACGCAGCCTCGGCGTCGGCGGCACCACGGACCTCGAGGACCTTGCGGTAGGCCTCGGAGCTGATCTCTTTGAGTTCGCGCTCCATCTGGCCGAGGATATCGGCTTTTTCGCCCTCACCTTCCGAGCGGTACTGGGCAGCAACCTTTTTACGCTCATTGATCATGCGCTCGTAAACCCGGGTCCGCACCTGTTCGACATAGTTGATGCGCTTGATCTGTACATCAAGCAGTTCGATGCCGTAGTCGGGAGTGTTGGCGCGAGCCTTGTCGAGAATCCCGGCCATGATCTCCTCACGGCCAACCAGGTTCTCCTTGGCTATTTCCACACCTTCAACCTCAAAACGCTCCTCGCCACCGCCTTCCTGGGCTTCGTAATCGCTGCCACGAACCAGCTCCACCAGCAAGCGCCCGGAAACAGCATCTCGCACCACCGAGTCGATGATATCGTCGAGACGGCTCATGGCACCACGCTCGGTGGCGACCGTGGTGTAGAACAGGAGTGGATCCTTGATGCGCCAGCGCGCCGTGGTATCGATCCAGATGAAGCGCTTGTCCTTGGTCGGGATCTGGTTCGGGTCGCCGTCCCATTTCAGAATCCGTTTTTCAAAACGGGTGACTTTCTGTACGAAAGGGATTTTCAAATGCAGCCCTGAGTCGACAACATCACCGACCGGCTTGCCGAACTGGGTGACAATCGCCTGCTCTGCTTCATTAACTACGTAGAGGCCATCCATGCCGATGAAGATCAGGGCGATTACAACAAAAAAGATCACAGGTGCTTTCATTATTTGGCCCCTCCTTCCATCGCCTTGCGCAGCGGCAGCAACGGCAGCAACCCGCCGGTTTTGTCGTCCATAACGTAGATTTCCTCGAGTCGCGGCAACACCTCTTCAAGTGTCTCCAGGTAGATCCGGCTCCGGGTCACCGAAGGGGCCTTGCGATATTCGGTGAGCAGTGCCAGGAACCGGTTGGTTTCGCCTCGCGCCTTGTTGACCCGCTCGACGGCATAGCCTTCTGCTTCTTGCAAGACTTTCTTTGCCTCACCGCGGGCACGCGGCACTTCGCGGTTGAACTGCTCGCGCGCCTGGAAGATCAGGCTTTCCCTCTGCTGCTCGGACTCGTTGACCTCGTTGTAGGCAGCCTTGACTGGATCAGGCGGGGTTACATCCTGGAACTTGACCGTAACGATCCGCACGCCAATGTCATACTGGTTAAGGGTGGATTGCAGGTCTCGTTCAATTTCACTGGCCAACAGGGCGCGCTCCGTGGTCAAAACCTCGGTAACGTTGGCGTTGCCGATCGCCTTGCGGACCATTGCTTCAGAGATGTCGCGAATGGTACCGACCGGATCCTTGATGCGGAACATGAATTTGAAAGGGTCCGCCACCTGGAACTGCACGATCCACTCAACATCACTGACGTTAAGATCACCGGTCAGGGTCAGCGACTCTTCTTCCAAACCGCGTTTGGTGAAAGTCGAGCGGACATCCGGCGTGACCGTGCGGAAACCGAACTCTTCCTTGAGGACACGACCGGTCGGCACCAGGTACACCCGGTCAATCCCAAGTGGCAGCTTGAAATGCAGCCCCGGGTCAGCGAAGCCGGAGAACTTGCCGAAACGCAGGACCACACCGGTCTCTTCGGTATCAACTTCGTACATACTGGTGTAGGCGCCGATAACGATCAAAACAACCACGACCAGTATCGGCAGTAACCCCTTTTGCGGGTTGAACTTGTTCTTGAAATAGTCCCTGATCTCGATGACCTTCTTTTCCAGGTCGACATTCGAGGGACCATTGCCCCAATCCTGCATATTTTCCTCCCTTGTATCGGTTCTAATGATTAATTCAGTTCAGGTCTATTATAGCGCAGTTCAGCACCCCCTGCAGGCACAGTAGTTATAGCAGGTTTACCACGGTAAACAAAGGCCAGTCAGGGGGACGGCCTCAGATTGTTGACAAACCCTGCACATGATGCGGAGTTTTTTGGCCTGGCAGGTGGAGTTTCTATGAAACTTAGTGCAACAGATGGTTCATCTGTTGCACTTTTTCATTGTGCTCCGGAATTCAAAGACAAAAGTAAAAGGGCCTGCGCTGCGCTGGGCATGTCTGGCTCGACAAGGCGGCAACCTCAACTCAGTCAAAACTGTCCGACTAAATGTCTAGATTTCCCCCGCAGGAACCGAGGCTCTTGAGAGCCTCTCCTTTTGTGGAGGGTTGCAACGGTCATTATGTTTTCAGGCTTGTCCCCTGGAAGTCACACTGCAAGGAAGGCCCCCTGTAACGGGCCGACTTCTTGAGCTCTGTCGTCTATTAATGACTCAGACATCCGGCAAAGGAGATGCCCTCCGCAAGGAGAAGGCATTTTTGCATACTTTTGTTGCCGGACAAAAGTATGGCGTCGGGCGGGACGCGACCCGCCGGTTTTGCTTTTAAGCTTTTAAGAATAAAAACAGAGGGCAACAGATTAACCTTCTGTTGCCCTTCTAAACACCAATGCTGAGTCATCTCAGCAGCCTGGGACAGCCCGGGGGCCTGTCTATTTCGTTACGGCATTGAGTCCGGCAAGGTGGCCGGTCGACCAGCAGACCTGCAGATTGAAGCCGCCGGTGGGGCCGTCCAGGTCAACGATCTCACCGGCAAAGAAAAGGTTTGAGATCTTCTTCGAGCGCATAGTGCGCATGTCGATGTCCTTGAGTGAAACGCCACCGGAAGTGATGATCGCACGTCGGAAGCCTTCGCAACCCGTTACCTCGAGATCCATCTCTTTAAAAAGTTTCAGCAGGCGCTGTCGCTCCGCGCGGGTCACCGAATGACACTTCTTGGCAGGATCAATTCCGGCCAGTCTGACAAAGACCGGGATCATGTCGCGAGGCAGAAGCCCGCCGAGGGCTTTGCCGAAATCCAGGTTGCTGTGCTCAGCCAGTTCCCGCTGCAGGCGCTTGTCAAACAGCTCCGGGGCAACAGCCGGTTTGAAGTCGAGCAGCAACTTTACCTTGCCCTGCTTCAGTGCGTCGCGGATACGACTGCTCAAGTCGAGCACGATCGGGCCGCCGATTCCTGAACGGGTAAAAAAGGCTTCGCCGAAGCGTTCGTCGATCTTCTTGTCGTCAACGCACAGGGTGATCCGGACATTCTTGAGGTTGAATCTGCTGGCTTCCGAGGTCCAGCTTGCTTTCAGTTTGACCGGCATCAGGGCCGGCTCAGGCTTGACCAGGTGATGGCCGCAATCTTTCGCCCAGGCGTAACCGTCTCCGGTACAGCCGGTTTCCGGGTAAGACAGCCCGCCTGTAGCAAGGATGATATTGGCTGCTGAGAAGTTGCCTGCGTTTGTCTCGACTTCGCGGACGCGCGCTTCGTCGACCAGGAGACCCTTGACCTCGCACCCCGTGCGTATCTCAGCTCCCTCGCCGCGAACAAAGTCAACCAGTGCCTTCTGCACGTCTTCGGCAAGTCCGCTCTCTGGAAATATCCGACCGCCGCGCTCAACCTTGAGCGGGACCCCATGATCGGCAAAAAACTCCACAGTCTCGGCGACACCAAAAGCATAGAGCGCGGTCAGCAATGCTCGGCCATTGCGACCGAACTGTTCCGCGAACTTGCGCGGGTCCTGCTCATCGTGCGTGACGTTGCAGCGGCCCTTGCCGGTTATCAGGATCTTCGCCCCACATTGCCTGTTCTTCTCCAGCAGCAGTACCCGGGCACCCTGCCGGGCGGCAAAGCCGGCAGCAAAGAGTCCCGCAGGGCCGCCGCCGACCACAATCACATCGTATTGTTTCATCAATTCATTCCGTTTAACGACACTTTCATCGGACAAGGTTGCCGTATGCAATCACAGTTTACCTGCTAAACGTCATCTTATGCCATGACAGGGATAATAAACATGCCTATAATGACCACATTCAATGATCAGGAAAGGCAACCAATGAGTGACGAAACCTTTGAGGACCAGGAGATGAACGAGGAAGGCAGCTTTGCCGAAATGCTGGAGCAGAGCATGGTAGGCAAAACCCAGCTCGAACCGGGGCAGAAAATTGATGCCACAGTGTTGCAGGTCGGCGAAGAGTGGGTTTTCCTCGATGTCGGCCAGAAAGGCGAAGGCGTTCTCGACATCAGGGAGCTCCTCGACAATGAGGGAGAGTTATCCGTTGCCGTTGGCGATACGGTCAGCGCCTATTTCATGTCCCGCAAAGGCGGCGAACTGCGGTTCACTACCCGTCTCGGCGGCGGTTCATCCGGGACCGCGCAGCTCGAAGAGGCCTGGCGCAGTGAGATCCCTGTGGAAGGTCGTATCGAGAAAGAGATCAAGGGCGGTTACGAGATCAAGTTACCGGGCAACGTCCGCGCCTTTTGCCCCTTCTCCCAGCTCGGCCTGCAGCGTCAAAACAACACGGAAGAAGTGATCGGCACCACACGCGACTTCCGCATTACCCAGTTCGAGGAACAGGGTCGCAACATCGTCGTCTCCCGCCGGGTCATCCTCGACGAAGAGCGTCGCCAGCAGCGAGCCGAACTGATGACCAGCCTCAAGGAGGGGATGGTCGTTTCAGGAACGATTACCAACATTCGTGACTTCGGGGCATTTGTTGACATTGGCGGGCTGGAAGGCCTGCTACCGATCTCTGAGATCTCCTACAGCCGCGTCGAGAATATCGAGGACGTCCTGCAGGTCGGTCAGCAGCTTGACGTGGTCGTGAAAAAATGTGATTGGGAAAGAGAACGGTTTTCCTTCAGCCTCCGCGACACCCTCGCTGACCCCTGGGCCAAGGTCAAAAACAGTTACCCGGCAGGCTCAACCCACACTGGCAAAGTCTCAAGGTTGGCCCAATTCGGCGCTTTCGTCACCCTGGAAGGCGGCATCGACGGGTTGCTGCATATTTCGAAGATCGGTGGGGACCAGCGCATCAAACACCCCCAGGACGTCCTGACACTCGGCCAGGAACTGCAGGTCACTATTGAAAAGATCGACCTCGATGAGAAGCGCATCTCACTCGTTCCGGTCCGTGACAAAGCCGAAGAATCGGCGGAAACTTCTTACGAGGAAAAAACCCCCGAAGGGATGGGGACCTTTGCGGAGCTTTTCAAAAAGGCACAGGAGAAGAAGTAGCTTGGCATGCCGGGGGTCAGACCCCCTTCAGCAAAACAGCAGATTTAAGCCATGCAACACCCCGGAACAACTTGTGAGAGGGTCGATATTTTGATCTTGCACATTAATGCTTGGCAATAATTTTGCATACCAATTTGCACACGCTCAAGACGATGCGGGATGAGCCAGTGAGAGGATGTTTGGCCTCTAAGAAGCGGCCCAGATTATGAAAAAGAAGATATTGTTGATAGATGACAGCCCATTCTTTCTCAAGATCCTCAGTGAGCTTCTCAGTGAAGACTTTTCTATCGTGACAGCAGATTCAGGAGAGCGGGCGATAGATCTTCTCAGGGCGTCGGATTACGATACGCTCGGCCGTTCCGAACCATTTGATTTGATAATAACGGATCTGATGATGCCTGGGCTAAACGGGTATGACGTTGCACAATTCGTCAAAGGGAAAAACAGAAGCAGCAAATTTACTCCTGTCATTATGGTCTCAGGGGTAGAGCTTGATAAAGATGAGGCGAGAAGTCATGGTTGCGCAACCTATATTCCAAAAACTAACCTGAAAAAGATCGTCTCAATGGCTCGAATCCTCTTGCTAAGGTGACCTTTCCTGGTTCTTTTGCAGTTTTACTGCTTATCGTGATTTATGGCAAGTACCGCTGTAGCTTCAACGGCTATAAGGCCCGCTAGCGACGAAAGATCAAGCAACTATTTTAACCGTACATATTTTTCTGCTTCACCTTGTTCTGAGGTGAGTATCATTAGATTGTCAACGAATTGTACTCCACAGGTAAAGCTTTCTGGAACCACCCGAGGTTGATATCTCAAGGTTAAGTTTACCGTCATCAGTCATGCTCCATCGTCCACTTCCCGTTTGCTGGCCATTCTTTGTTGACAAGGAACCATCATCCAAAAACTCTACAACCTTTCCTTCATCTTCTTCCATTTGCCAGGCACCCAGGATCACCTTCGAAGGATCGTTCGTACAACCGATTAACGAGAAGAGCAGCAAAGCGACAGAAACAATTAAAAGCGATTTTTTCATGACAGACCTCATCTTCCCAAGACTTTAGATTTTTTCAGCTTTCCCGTTTGGAGTTGAGCCGCAAACTTCCCCAAAACAAACAGTCCGAGCGCGGGCCACAAGAAAAGACCGCTATCCAGCATGACGCCGACAACATCGGTCAGCGGATTTTTCCGTACCGCCTATATGGTCGCCGTTTCATCCCTCACGAAGGCATAGAATTAACCCAAATCAATATGCCAATGGCAGATGACCCAGTCAACAGGCTCTTTTCTATGACTAAATAGAATTGCGATAAGAATACTTAACAACTACCCCGATCATCTTGTTGAAGAGCACATCTAATATCGAGCCCCGGGGCCTCACAATTCAGGGCACCGAAAGCTGCATCATTGGGCTGCCATCCAAGGCACCCAGGTCACCGTCAGCAGCCTACCGGCCAGGGGCCTCTTTTTCGCTGGTCCAGTCTTCTATGACCGTCCGCAGCACCTCGCGGTAGGCCGCACCCCCTGCGACCAGCCCGTTGTTGTGATTGGCTCCGACTATCCAGTGGAGCTGTTTCCGGTCAACTGCACGGGCATACAGCTCTTCAGCCATAACTGGAGGGCAGATGGTGTCGTTCCTGCCGTGGATTAGCAGCACAGAGCTCTCCAGATTACCTATTTTTTCCAGGTTGTCGTACTTCGCATCAATCAGCCAGCCGAGCAGAAGGTTGAGCAGCGGGTAATGATATCGGCCCATGGCGGAGATGGAGGTGAAGGCCGCCTCGAGGATCAGCCCTGCAGGAGGAATCCGCAGCGCTGTTTCCATGCCGACGGCGGCGCCGAGCGAACGGCCGAAGATGATGACCCGGTCGGGAGGGAAGCCGCGCTGGGACAGAAACGCCATGGCTCCTGCGGCGTCATGATATAGCCCTGTCTCGCTGGCTTTGCCCTTGCTCAGACCATAACCCCGGTAATCGAAGATAAAGGTTGTGACATCCAGCTCATGCAGCAGCCGCAACGTCTCCAGACGATGGGATATGTTGCCGGCGTTGCCCATGCAAAAGAGCACCACCGGAGCTTTGTCGCGGCCGGGAACCAGCCAGCCGGACAGCTGCGTTCCGTCAGTGGCCTGAAAATCGACCTGTTCGTAAACCAGGCCGATACTGGCCGGTGTCGCCTCATGGCGGATAGCCGGAAAGTAGAGAAAGTGATGTTCGAGAGCGGTGCGTAGCGGCATGATCAGAATCAGCGCGGCAACCAGGTAAAGAAGCAGCCGATAACGCAGCTTTTTAAAGATCGCAGCTCTGCTTTTGACAGACATACGCAGATCATTTTCGCCAGAAGCTCGGGAAGACCAGGACCAGCACGGTAAAGAGTTCCAGTCGGCCCAGCAGCATGCAGAAAGCGAGGACGAGCTTGCCGAAAGCCGGGACATGAGCGAAATTGTCTACCGGCCCGACCGAGCCGAGACCCGGGCCGATATTGCTCAGGGTGGCAATCACCGAGGCCGCCGCAGAAGTCAGGTCCATACCGACCCCTGCCATGATGAAGGATGCGGCAACAAAGACGCCCAGGTAAACTGCGAAGAAGCCAAGAATCGACTGCATAACTTCCTTGTCGACCGGCCGGTCACCGAGCTTTACCAGGCGCACAGCGCGCGGATGGATCAGGCGGTATATCTGGACATGGGCGTGCTTGAACAGGAGCAGAATCCGGGCCACCTTCATGCCGCCTCCGGTTGAACCGGCACAGCCGCCGATGAACATGGAAAACACCAGGAGATACTGACAAAGGACCGGCCAGAGTTCGTAGTCGGCAGTGCCGAAGCCGGTCGTGGTCATAATCGAAACCATCTGAAAGGCGCTGAAGCGCAGATTGTCGAAAAAGGCCGGATAGGTGCCACCCATGTTGAGCAGGACAATCAGGATCGTGCCGACCATTGTCAGGCCGGCATAGA
>CAWGUB010000005.1:0-43322 GCA_963825575.1 uncultured delta proteobacterium | reverse complement strand
GGAAATACCTCATGAAAGCCTTCCTGATCAAGTGTGGCAACAACAGGTACATGGGCATACGCAGATAGTGAGAACGCACATACAGTGCAAACCTCGCGATAGCGCTCCACCGAGTGTCACAGCTTGGATGGTTGGGCCGAAACGCACGCAAGAAGCAAAAATCCATAATTCGTGCAGTCAGAAAACCCGGCTTTTGTGTGTTGGCCAATTCCAGGACCGATGAAGGTATGGGGGTATGGAAAAAGTACCTTACATAGTGTAGCGCGTAATAAAGAGGTCTTTCTAGGTTCAGTTCTGTCGCGCGAGGCAACAGGTGAGACCAGAATTGATCATCTGTTTCACCGAAGTGGCGCAGCAGACGATCCAAATCCAGTAAATCACGCAGGCCATGATCAAATTCACCTTCGTGAAATAGATGCGTGGCGCTATGAATCACCATATCTGCAGGAGCAAGAGCCCAAATGCCTGGGCTTATCTCCTGTGTGGCCTCAAACAGTTTTTTTGCATCAGGCTTGAGTTTTGCTGTCGGCGGCAGAATCGTGTGGTGGACATCCAGTACAGAACCACGTGCAATATGTCCAAGGGGTGGGATTTCATGCATCCATTGGCGAAAATATCGTTCATCATAAGGGACCTGTTGACCGGGTTTCCAGCCAAACTCCACCAACACAGCTTCGCAGTGTTGAATCTTATCGAGGGGGACCAGGAGATCAATATCCCCGATTAATCGTCCCTGTGCTGCAGGTAAATTACCCGCAATGTACGCTGCCCCCTTCAAAAGTATTAATTTCACGCCAGCCTTGCCGCACGCGCGTTGCAACCACTTTAATTCATATTTTAGTGTCTGGACTTGATTGTTGTGAAAGACCCAGTCTGAAAACAAGTGTGCCCTGGGACGCTCCGGGATACTGCTCAGCAGACCTTTTTTTTCGAACAACACATAAAGTGTTGATAACAATGAAGTGATCCGCGCTTGAGGTATGAGGACTTCCCACTGCTCCAGCTTTAGTTGGGAACATTGATGTGGATCGTTGAGTACTTTTACCAGGAGTGGATTCAAGAAATGCTCACCTCGGATACAAGTTTCTCGATTGCCAGTAACGCTTCATCCAGATCAGAGTATGTCAGATCATAGCAGTTCACGGCATCCATGAGAGTGCACATTGTCTCAAACCCTGTTTGGGATAACAAACCATAGTTGAATGAATGCAACCCGGCAAACATAAATGCCTCTGTTTTTACTTTTTTTTTCAGAACCAGCTTTGTCTCTGGTGAATAACGCGGGAAAACTATCAGCTTAGCGGGGATCAACTTTGGATCATGGCTGTCTGATGTCAGATCCGCTTTCATGTGCACCACGGTCCCTTTGTGAGTATCCAGCGATTTCGGGCCCAGCACCACTCGGGAGGAAAAGTTCCTGATAACATCGATTGATTTATTTTTCAGGCTGATAGGGCGGCACAGGGGAACCAGTTTGTGAGTATTAAAAGGAATCAGGGCGTGTTCATCGGACAGGACGCGCCACCCGGACAGACAGAGAGCCGCAGAAAGAGTGCTTTTCCCCACTCCTGGCAAACCCGGCAAAATAAGCCCAATCCCGTTTTTTGATAGAACTGCTGCATGCAATTTCAGATATTCGTTCGAACCGGTTGAAACACACCAATTCATGCCCCATTCCAGAAAAGCGTAAGCATGTTGAGCTTCAATTCGGTTAAATGGCCGTTGACCATCAGAGTAGAAATCAATTTTCTTCCGCCACTTTTGGATCAGATTAGCAGGACGAAGTGATAGATGGTAATCAGAGAAGTTTTCGGCAGGCGATATCTGAAAATCCGCATACAACCTTCGCAGGCCTTCAAATACAATTGATTCGCTACTCTGAATACAATATGTAAATGGCCCGACTTTAAGGCGTAACTCGCCTCTTGCCAGAGCATGTTGAGCCTCTGCATCACTCATGTCTTTCAATTGTGGCATCTAGTAAACTTCAATTAGATCAAAAGATTGTAAGGTCCGGATCTGAGCGTTCACCAGCTTCTCGGCCTCTGAACCGGTGATTCCCTTGGAATGGGACATAAAACAGCTTAGTAATTGTTCTGTCGTAAGGGGATTGGCTGCCAACTCTGCCAGCAACCAGTCTGCGACTTCGTTGATCAGATGTGTTCGACCACTAGCGGGGTCAAAATAAACGACTGAACCATCGCCGCTATCGTAAGTTTGCCCCTGTGAACAGGCTCGCCATTTCATTTTACGTCCTACAGGATAGTGAAAATCATTAGTGTCAATATATGCATAAAAATGAGCTTAGGGGAGGGAAAACTTTAGTCGGAAGAGGTCTGAAAAAATTCTGATGTAAATGGACTCTATAAATTATTCGTGTTCGAACCATAATCTTTGAGTCTCGCTGCTTTGAGTCTCGCTGCTTTCGTCAGTCGAACCGATTTCGTAACACTTTTCACCGTTTATTTCTGATTCAGAAATAATATTGTTACTGTTGTTTCTGATAAAATCTTCATAGTCATCAATCTCTTGCTGCTGCGGTTCTGTGAGTGCTGAAGCCTGCCCGGTCTCGTATGACATCAGCAAGTTGGCGGAGAAACATACTAGGTTATTACCCCATGCACTTCGATTACTCAGAGTCAACAGTACGGCGCTTCCAACCAACACATTGCGAGTAAACGTCCGGCGTGAAGTGACTGATCCTTCAGTGACCTTGGATTCGGATCATCGCAATGATTTGCCAACGGTTGCTCAGAATCCTTTTTAGTCACAATTTTGTCTGTGCCCTCACTCATGAAACATACCTTTAATGATAGCCAATGTGTGATTATAGCATTCTATTGTTTTTATTTGTGTAAAGTATTGATATCTAAAGTTAATATAAGCAAAATATATACCAAATTTTAAATGTCTTAAATATCAGCTAGATGTAATATCTTCGGGCAGCACTTTTATGGATATTGCCAGTTTCTTAACAAGCTGTAAAGTTTTCCGACACAGGCTAATGAAGCTAGAATCAGCTTAAAACACAGTCACATTATAACAGAAAAAAAGTGGAACCTATCGAAGCGTTTTTTAAAATACACAAATTTAGATAACGTTTAAAATGGTACAGAAAGTGTTCAGCCTCTGATTTGACCTCGGGTGATTTTGGCGAAATGTTGATATTGTGCGTTTTCGAGGCGAGAATGTTGCTGTGATAGTGTTTGAAGGGCTCTTTATTGTTGGTTAAGCGTATTGTACGACTATTAGGCACTGAAGTTGCCAGGAAGCTGATTGCAGCTTGATTCAAAGTTACAATAACCGTATTTTTGACACCCATAAATAGCTTCTTTTGCTTAAAAGAACAGTTTAAAGTGAACCAGTGGTCGATATGTTTTAATATTGGATTCTTTCTGGAGGAATTCTTGAAAATCATCAACGTCGTGGGCGCCCGCCCCAATTTCATGAAGATGGCTCCGATCATCGAGGCCATGAACAAATATCCTGAAAAAATCAAACATCTGCTCGTTCATACCGGTCAGCATTATGACGAGAAGATGAGTAAGTCGTTCTTTGACGACCTCGGTATGCCGAAGCCGGACATTGACCTCGGAGTCGGTTCCGGTTCCCAGGCGGAACAGACCGGCAAAATCATGATCGCTTTCGAAAAGGTCTGCGAGATTCAAAAGCCGGATCTAGTCATTGTCGTCGGTGATGTCAACTCCACCATGGCCTGTACGATTACCGCCAAGAAGCTTGGCATCCAGGTTGCCCATGTCGAGGCGGGCTTGCGTTCCCGGGATATGAACATGCCGGAAGAGATTAACCGGCTCTGCACGGATGTCCTTTGCGACCACCTTTACACCACCGACCGCATCGCCGATGAGAACCTTCGCAAGGAGGGGGTTGCCGAAGAGAAAATCCATTTTGTCGGCAACGTGATGATCGACACCTTGCTGAAACACAGGCAGATGGCAGCCAGGCTGGATCTTCGCGAATCTCTGGGGCTTGAAGCCCGGAGAGTACGCCACCTTGACCATGCACCGTCCGTCCAACGTTGATGACAAACTGATCCTGCAAGGCATACTGGAGGTTTTGCAGGAAATCAGTATGGAGCTACCGATCATCTTTCCGATCCACCCGCGAACCCGCAAGATGGTCGATCAGTTCAATCTGGGCCATTATTTCAACTGAAGAGTTTCATTGGCTCACCGATCCGCTCGGCTATCTCGAATTTCTGCATCTGAACATGCAGGCCAAGCTGGTCCTGACCGACAGTGGCGGCCTGCAGGAGGAGACCACCGTTCTCGGCGTGCCGTGCATAACCATGCGCAACAACACTGAACGCCCGATCACCTGCGAAGTTGGCACCAATGTCATGGTCGGCAACCGGCCGGATGAAATAAGGCAGCAGACCAGGAAAATCCTGGACGGCAACGTAAAACAGGGCAGCATCCCTGAGAAATGGGATGGCCACGCTGCCGAAAGGATTGTCGAGCACCTCCTGGGAATAAACTGATCCTGGTTATCCTTGGTCTCTGCTGCGACCAACTAAAGTTTTGTAGTTCCGCATCGTTGGGTTATGGAATGCTTTCTGCGTTTATGTTAAAGTTGTGGAATTATGCATTGATAAATGCAAGGGAGGGTGACATCCATTGAAATCGAAACTCGCTTACCTGACGGACTTTCCCAAGATTAATCTGTTGTTCCTGCTGGTTGCCATCGGTGCGGCCTATGCGTCCGTCATCCCGGCAATGGTTGGAGACTGGTACAATGACCCCAACTACTCCCATGGCTTTCTGGTCCCGGTGATATCAGCCTACTTCTTGTCCCAGAACTGGGATGAGCTGAAATTGTCACCCGTACGCCCCAGCAATGCCGGGTTGCCTGTGGTTATAGGCAGCCTGCTGTTGCTGCTGTTGGGGTATATCGGTACCGAATACTTCACCATGCGGGCCTCTCTGGTTGTTCTGGTGGCCGGCATCGTCCTCTATTGGTTTGGCTGGGGAATCCTCCGCCTGGCTTCGCTGCCGATTGCTTTTCTGATCTTCATGGTGCCTCTGCCCTATATTGTTTACGATTCACTCGCTTTCCCATTAAAGTTGCTGGTCACCAAGGCCTCGGTCGCAGTCCTGCAAATTCTCAGCGTTCCTGTTGTGAGCCAGGGCAATATCATCATGTTCCCGCAAACGGTGCTTGAAGTTGCTGACGCCTGCAGCGGTCTGCGTTCGCTGATGTCACTTGTGACCCTGGCGGTGGCCCTGGCGTTTCTCTCCCAAAAAACCACAGTAAAACGTACTATCCTGATCATCTCGGCGGTCCCGGTCGCAATCGTCACCAACATGATACGGGTT
Organism: uncultured delta proteobacterium; assembly: GCA_963825575.1. Taxonomy (GTDB): domain Bacteria; phylum Desulfobacterota; class Desulfuromonadia; order Desulfuromonadales; family BM103; genus JAFDBW01. Next base: position 37,986 of record CAWGUB010000005.1, on the reverse strand, counting down.
ATTGTCACGGGAGTTCTGGCCAGCCGTTACGGCGCTGCCGCCGCGGAGGGCTTTTTCCATGAATTCGCCGGTATGGCAATTTTCGCCCTGGCCATGGTTATCCTGTTCAGTGAGAGCGCAATTTTGCGGAGGTTCGGACGATGAAAGCCCAGGCCAGATATGTCGTTGTCTACCTTCTGCTCGGCTTGACGGCATTGTTTATCGCTACCCATGCAGACGTTGCGGTTCCGGTCAACAAGCCCCTTACGGACATCTCCACAAGCCCCGGCGAATGGACCATGGTCCGGCAAACCCGCTTTAATGCCCAGGTGCTCGAAGTCCTGAAACCGACTGATTATCTTTATCGAGTCTACAAGGACCGGGCAGGTAATATCGTGACCCTCTACCTTGGCTACCATTCCGGCGGTCCGGGCAGCGGACAGATCCACTCTCCCAAGCAATGCCTGCCGGGCGGCGGCTGGTTTGAATTCTCTGAGGAAAAACGCACAATTCAGGTTGCAGGCAAGGAATTACCTTTCGTTCAGGCTGTTTACCAAAAAGATGACCAGAAAGAGCTGTTTCTTTACTTTTTCCAGGTCAAAGGGCAGATATTGTCCGATGAGTATTCACTCAAACTTGCCGAGATTGCTAATTCAATCCTCTATAACCGCCGGGATTCCGCCTTTATAAGAATCTCGGTACAGTTTCAGGACGATCAGGCTGAAGCCGCAAATGCAGGTGACCGTTTTCTGGCTGAGATCTATCCTCATATTGCAGAAGTACTGCCGTTATGATGTAAAAATCGGTCAGCATTCTTCGACGGGAAAAGTTCAGGTCTATGCCGACAACGTTCCTCTCTGTAACAGCCATCCTGGCCGCTGTCGTTCTTGGTCTCTTCGCAGTGACACGGAGACGGAAACGCTCGCCCGGCGACTGGTTCCTGGCTGTCGGGTTATTGCTGCTGGCCGTTATCGAGGGCGCTGATCGTGCTGCCCTGAACGCACCTGAGTTATGGAAAACGACCAAGTCTGTTGCATTGGTCGCCGAGTCTCTTCTAGGCATAAGCTGGTTGCTGTTCGCGCATACCTTCGCCAGGAAGAAAGCTTTTCATAACCTGTCGCCGTTCTCCTGGGTTCTGTTGGTCGGCAGCCTTGCGTTACCCCTGATTGTCTTGTTGAGCCCCTTCGAAAGTTTTTTCTTCTCTCCGGATTTTGCAGATGAACGCATTCTTTTTGTCAGTCGAAACGCATACTGGTTCTACCTCTGCGTACTCTTTTTTATCGTGATGGCCCTTTATCAGCTGGAACGAACCCTGATGGCTTTTTCCGCCATGGAACGTTCCAGGGTGCTCTATGAAGTTCTGGGCACAGGCATTATCCTTGTCACCATGCTGGTCTATTACAGCCAGGTGTTGTTGCATCGCACGATTGACATGAACCTGATCCCTATCCGGTCTCTGGCAATCATCATCGGCATAGGCCTGTGTGTCTATTCCCGCCTTAGACAAGAGTCTTTGAACAGTCTTGTCATCTCTCGCGATGTGGCTTCGCGTTCCGTGGTCGTATTGGCTGTTGGCTGTTACATGTTGCTGCTCGGTGGTGCAGGGGAGGGCTTGCGATATTTCGGTTTTCAGAATCAACGGCTGGTGTTTATCGGTTTTGCTGCTCTGAGCGGCCTTGCCGTTGCCCTGATGCTCCTCTCCGAGAAAAATCGCCGCAAGCTCACGGTATTTCTGCACAAACATTTTTATCGTCATAAATATGATTATCGCAACGAATGGTTAAGGTTCACGGCGCAGCTTTCATCAGCCGAGAATATGGAAAAACTGCAGAATGCCATTCTGAACTTTTACTGCGAAACTTTTGCCCGTAAGGGCGCGTCACTTTACCTGCTGGATGCTGAAATCGGAACTTATCGACAAGTGGCCAATCGCTTGTTGAACCTCCCCCAAATCTACTTCCCTCCCAGTCACCCGTTGCCTCTTTATCTGGGTGAAACAGAAGAATGGATCTACAACGCCGCAGACAGCCATGAACCATCACTGAAAGACTTCAAGCTGCAACTGGAACCTTTCAAGGTCGAACTCTGCGTGCCTTTGAAATATGAGCAAAGCCTTGAAGGTTTCATCATGCTTGGCGAGGCGGCTCATTCCGGAGAGAGCCTGAGTTATGAAGACTTTGACCTGATGAAGGTTCTTGCAAGCCAGGCCACAGCCGTAGTCCTGAGTCTAAAACTGTCCGAGCAGCTGTCCACGGCGCAGGAGATGGCGGCTATCGGCAGGGTCTCGACCTTCGTCATTCACGACCTGAAGAACCATGTCTCCAATCTCTCGTTGATGATTGACAACGCCCGCGAGCATATCGACAATCCGGAATTCCAGGTTGATATGCTGGAAACCCTTGATGAAACCGTCGGCAAGATGAAAGGTCTGATTGCCCGTCTGAAAAACATCAAAGAAACAAAGAAGCTGAACCTCGTCCCATGTGATTTGTCCGATGTTGTCCAGAGAGGTGTCAAAGATGCCGGTTCCCCTGACATGGTTGTTGCCACGGACCGGGTACCGGTCTGCATTGACGTTGCAGAGATTGAAAAGGTCGTACACAACCTGCTGCTGAATGCATACGAAGCCGGTTCAAATAGAGACTCTATAACGTTGGAAGTCGGCATGAACGACACGGCTTTTTTTGAGGTGACCGATCAAGGTTGCGGCATGTCGGAACATTTTATTCAGAATCGTCTCTTCAGGCCTTTTCAATCAACCAAGGCACATGGCTTCGGTATAGGCCTGTATCAATGCCGGCATATTATCGAGGCGCATGGCGGCAAAATTGAAGTGTTCAGCAGGGAAGGTGAGGGCAGCGCGTTTAAAGTTCACCTGCCGCTAGCAGATATGTGACTGCAGCTTACTAGTTAATGTTGCACTTTAAATATAGAAGGGTAAATGATGGAAAATCTGCTTGTTATAGAAGACGACAGTGGCATCAGAAAACAGCTCAAGTGGGGTCTCGACAAAGACTACAAGGTCCTGCTTGCTGAAGATGGCCGTAAGGCACTTGAACTATTCAAAAAACATGAGCCAGTGGTCGTTACCCTCGATTTGGGGCTACCTCCCGATGCTGATGGTGCGAGCGAAGGACTGCGTGTGCTGGAAGAGATTCTCGCCGAAGGGAAAAACACCAAGGTCATCGTCGTCTCCGGCAACGATGAGCACAAAAATGCTCTGACTGCAATCGGCCTGGGCGCCTATGATTACTGCCAAAAACCGATAGACCTTGAAACCCTGAAGGTTATCCTCTCCAGAGCATTTCATCTGGCAGACCTGGAAGCAGAAAACCGTCAGTTGCAGGAACAAAAAGCAACCGGCGGCGCAACCATGGAGGGGATCTTCGGCCAGTGTCCGCAGATGGAGGAGATTTTTTCAATCGTCCGCAAGGTTGGCTCGATTGACGTTCCGGTGCTGATTCTCGGAGAAAGTGGCACCGGAAAAGAACTTGTAGCCAGGGCAATTCACGAGAACAGTTTAAGAAAGGATGGCCCTTTCATACCAATCAACTGCGGCGCCATCCCTGAGAATCTACTGGAGGCTGAACTATTTGGGCATGAGAAAGGCTCTTTCACCGGTGCGCAATCGCGTGTCCAGGGCAAGGTCGAGTTTGCCCATGGTGGGACACTCTTCCTCGACGAAATTGGCGACATGCCGCTCTTGCTGCAAGTCAAGCTGCTACGCTTTCTCCAGGAAAAAGTCATCCAGCGAGTTGGCGGCCGGGAAGATATTGAAGTTGATGCCAGGATTGTGGCAGCGACCAACATTGACATCGAAGAGTCTATCAAGAACGGTGAGTTCAGAGAGGACCTGTACTACCGAATCGGGGTCGTTACCGCCAATCTGCCACTGCTCAAGGACAGAGGTAATGATATTAACCTGCTCGCCAACCTGTTCATGCGTCGCTACGCGCACGAGTTCAAACGTCGAGTCAAATGCTTCAGCGTCGCATCTCTCAGGGCTATAAATAGCTACGATTGGCCCGGAAATATCCGCGAGCTCGAAAACCGGGTCAAGAGGGCGGTGATTATGACGGAAACCCTCACTATAGAGCCCGTAGACCTCGGTTTTACGCCTGAGCCCGGCGGTGACGAGGCCTTGGTTGAAGCAGTCGGCCATAATCTCAACATCAGCGGCATGAAATTGAAAGAGGCGCGTAACATGGTTGAAAAGAACCTTGTCAACGAAGCGATGGCGGAGGCTGAAGGTAGCGTCTTGAAGGCAGCTGAAATATTGGGTGTCAGCCGACCGACACTTTATGACCTGATGAAAAGACACGGCCTATATTTTGAAGAGACAGGCGACTGAATTCATAAAAAGGCTGGTCGTTCGGCAACCTAAAGGCCAGCACAGCATGCGGCTATTCAGTATCGTTACAACTGACTGTCACAGAATCAATCTTCCAGAAGCCAGGATCTTCAGCATTGCCGGTTGCCTTGGCGGTCCCCTTGAAGGTGACTGAGCCAGAAGTACTGGACTTCCTGACCTGGTCCCTGATCTTGGCCCTCATACCATTGGTATTGGTCGCGGTAGCGATCACAGACAGGTCGTAACATTTTGGCCCTGAGCCAATTCTGCCGGAAATGCTGACCAGATCATCGCCGAGGGTGCTTATAGTGGTCGTGATCTTGTAGTCCTCTGCGGAAACAGGCTTCTCCTCAACTACCTCTTTCTTGACCGGGGTTTCTTCGTTGATGGCGGGCAGTTCCTCTGCATTTCGAGGGGAATCAAGGGAGGAGGAGGGCGTCACCGGTTGTTCCTGTCCATCTGTGGCAGGTGTCTCATCCATTTCAATTCCTGTCTCGTTGATCCTGATCTCCTGGGCATCTTCAGAGTAGGGCTTGTCGCTGAAATGCACACTGCCGTTTTTGTCTACCCAGCGGTATATCTTTGCATGGACCGTTGCAGTGAATATTACGAGCAAGATGGCAAGAGCTGTGCTTCTCATACAATTTATCCCCTGGCGGATTTTTTCATACCAAATGACCTGTGTTTTTGCTTTCAGTGTTTTGAATGAATCAAGCCTTTCTCAGCGGACATGATATCAATTTATTGCTGGTTTGTATAATCACACCCCGGAGCGAATGTCGCACAGCAGGAGACAAACAATTAATCTTCCTCTGTTCCATATTCTCTAATGTTTGTTAAACTAGCAAGAGTGTGATTTTTATGTTTACCGGTTTATTTTGATAAGAAAGTCACTTTAGGGGTATGGATTGGATTTACACCTGACAGGAAAAGTCGCCCTGGTGGTCGCTTCGAGCAAGGGGTTGGGTAAGGCGATCGCCTTGCAGTTGGCCACTGAGGGATGTGATGTCATGCTCACCAGCCGTAATGCCGAACAGCTGGAGATCGCCCGGCAGCAGGTACTTAAAGAGGCCAGCGGCAGGGTGGAAAGCTGTTCGTGCGATATCACCAGAGCTGATGAGGTCGAAGCTCTGGTTAACGTAACCAGAGAGCGGCTAGGCCCCATAGACATCCTGATCAATAACGCCGGGGGGCCGCCCGGAGGCGGCTTCGACCAGGTTGATGATAGCGCATGGCAAACTGCGTTCGAGTTGAACCTGCTCAGTTATGTACGCCTGATCCGGAACGCTTTACCGGACCTGAAGGAAAACGGCGGGCGGATTATCAATGTTACGTCGGCCTCGATCAAGCAACCGATTCCCGGGCTGATCCTTTCCAATGTCTTCCGCATGGGGATTCTCGGCCTGGCAAAAACCCTGGCCGACGAACTGGCGCCATACAATGTCCTGGTCAATACCGTCGCGCCCGGGCGCATCGCCACGGACCGTACCGCTTATCTGGACCAGTACAATGCTGACAAGCGCGGTATCAGCAAGGAGCAGGTGATCAACGAAGCGATGCAGAGAATCCCCTTGAGACGATATGGAGAAACAGAGGAATTTGCCAAAGTCGTCTGTTTCCTCGCTTCCGATGCCAGTTCCTATGTTACAGGCAGTACAATCACAGTCGATGGCGGCATGATCAGAGGATATTGAATGATCTCAAACGATGACCAGCCTGCTCTGCCGGATCTTGCAGGCAGGCTGACCGCTGGTAAATGAATAATAAAACACCAAGAAGAGGAGAAAAAAAATGATGATGAGAATCAGGCAGTTCATGTTTGTAGTTGCAGCAGTGACCATGCTGTTCAGCCATGTTGCGACCTCCCAGGCGGCAGACGAGCGCAGCTATCTGCTCGCCACCGCATCGACCGGCGGAACTTACTACCCGGTTGGCGTCGCTCTGTCGACCCTGGTCAAGGTCAAGCTGCAGCCGACACAGAAAATCGGCATGTCAGCAATCAACTCGGCCGGCTCTGGCGAGAACATCAAACTGCTGCGCGAGAATGAAGTGCAGTTTGCCATCCTCCAGGGTCTCTACGGGGCTTACGCATGGCAGGGAACCGGGCCGATTGAGGCCGACGGCCCACAGAAGAACCTGCGCGCGGTGACCATGCTCTGGCAGAATGTCGAGCACTTTGCCGTCAACAAGAAGTTTGCCAAGACCGGGACCGTCTCAGATATGGTTGCGATGAAAGGGGAAACTATCTCTCTCGGCAAGAAGAACTCCGGAACCCTCGGCTCCAACACCGTTCTTCTCAATAACCTCGGTGCTGATGTTGAGAAAGACTTCAACCTGATTTACGTTGGTTATGGCCCCTCGGCTGATGCCATGCAGAATGGCCAGGCTGCCGGCATGAGTACCCCGGCAGGTGCGCCGGTCAGCGCTGTGACCAAGGCTATGGCAAACATGGGGAGTGACATTGTCGTCCTTGATTTCACCGATGAACAGATGAAGCAGGCAGACGGTGGCATGGAGCTGTGGACCCGCTATGTGATCCCGGCCGAAACCTACCCAAGCCAAACCAAGGACATCAACACCGTCGCCCAACCTAACTTTCTTGCTGTGCGCGCCGATGTTGATGAAGATGCCGTCTATCAGATTACCAAGGCCACTTACGAAAATCTGGCGTTTTTGAATGCCATCCACGGTGCCACCAAAGCGATGTCGATTGAAAAGGCGATCGCTGGCCTGCCGCTGCCGCTGCATCCGGGTGCTGCCAAATACTACCAGGAAGTTGGAATTCAGATTCCGGCCAGACTGCTTGCCAAGTAATCGCCTACCCGTTGCGGCCACCCCAACCGGGGTGGCCGCTAAAAATCCCGGAGTTTTCAGCTGATGAAGACACCCGAAATCGAGCCTGTAGTTCGTCCTGAGCCGACCCGCCTACTGATCTTTCTGGGGGTGGCGGTCTCGTTGCTGCATATCTGGTTCAACGTGGTGTCAGTCCTGTCATCGCTGTGGCAGAATTCGTTGCATTTCGCCGGGTTTGCCCTGATTGCGTCACTGGTTTATCCGCTCCGCAAAAACCCGACGCTGGCATGGCGCCTTCTGGATGTCCTGCTTGGCCTGCTTGCCGCAGGATCGGCCATCTACCTGATTGCTATGGAAGATGCCATCTATGCGCGTGGCGTTCGCCTCGCCCCGGCTGAATGGACTGCCGGAATCATCCTGATCCTCTGTACCCTTGAATTTACCCGACGGGTTGCCGGTTGGTTTATCCCGGTGTTGATTATTGTCGCCCTCAGTTACGTCAGCTGGTGGGGGAGTCTCATCAGTGGTGTCTTCAAGTTTGCAGGACTGTCGCTTGAGACGATCCTGTTCCGCAGTGTTTACGGAGATGACGCACTATTTGGCACGATTGCCAGCATCTCGTCGACCTATGTCTTCATGTTTATCCTTTTCGGCGCCTTCCTGCTGCGCTCCGGGGCAGGGGAGTTCGTCATCGATCTGGCCCGAGCCGTGGCCGGCCGGATGGTCGGAGGCCCCGGATTGGTCGCGGTTATGGCCTCCGGGCTGATGGGAACTATTTCCGGATCGGCTGTCGCCAACACCGCGTCGACCGGCGTTATTACCATTCCCTTGATGAAACGCGCCGGGTTTCCCGCCAAGTTTGCTGCCGGGGTTGAAGCGGCAGCTTCCACCGGCGGCCAGTTGATGCCGCCGATTATGGGTGCCGGGGCTTTTGTCATGGCCACCTATACGCAGATACCCTACAACACCATTGTCCTGGTCAGCATTCTTCCGGCAATCCTTTACTTTGCTACAGTCGGATTCTTTGTCCGTATCGAAGCCAAGCGTAGTCATGTCACAGCATTGGATAATGAAAAAGTCTCAGCAATCGAGGTCTTCAAGAAGGGCGGCATAGTCTTTCTCCTGCCGATCGGTGTCCTGATCGGCCTGCTGATCTATGGTTTCACCCCGACCTATGCTGCCGGAATAAGTATCATCGCTGTGATCGTAGCTTCGTGGTTCTCACCGAACAAGATGGGCCCGAAGGCGGTTATAGAGGCGATGTCGCTTGGCGCACAGAACATGGTGATGACCGCCATACTGCTTTGTTCAGTCGGCCTGATCGTCAATGTCATTGCTACCGCTGGGGTCGGAAATACTTTCTCATTAATGATAAACGAGTGGGCAGGGCACAGTCTTGTTATTGCCATAGCATTGATTGCCCTGGCTTCCCTGGTGCTTGGTATGGGTCTGCCGGTTACTGCAGCCTACATCGTGCTTGGGACGCTTTCCGCACCCGCTCTGCATGGACTGATCTCAGACAGCATTCTTGTCAATGCCTTGGTTAACGGGCAGATCCCTGAAACCGCCATGGCATTATTTATGCTCGCGGCACCAGACAAACTGGCCGAAATTGGCAACCCTATGACCACTGAAGCGGCACGAATGATTGTTGATGCGATACCTGTCGATATGGCGGGGATGGTGCGGGAAGCTGTATTGAGTCCGCACACCTTGACATTCGCACTGTTGTCCGCACATTTGATCGTTTTCTGGTTGAGTCAGGACTCGAATGTTACCCCTCCGGTTGCACTGGCTGCTTTCACCGGTGCTGCAATTGCCGGAACAAAACCCATGGAAACGGGCTTTCAATCGTGGAAGCTTGCCAAGGGGCTTTACGTCATTCCTTTGTTGTTTGCTTATACGCCATTTATAGGTGGTTCATGGATCGATGATTTCACCATTTTCTTTTTTGCTCTATTTGGCCTTTATGCCTTTGCTGCGGGGCTGGAAGGTTTTATGGAAGCGCGGTTAAGCATACCCGTTCGTATTTTGACCCTGTGTTGCGCTGTGGTACTGCTTTGGCCTGTTGAGTGGTGGATCCATATGGTTGGATTGGTGATACTGGTTGTACTTTTCCTCAAAAGCTTCAAAACTTCCCGTAAAGCTGATTTGGCTTCATGTTGATCCAGCAGGGGAGAGCCTCTGCTTTTATGCAGGTGAATTCCTTTGTTTGCTCTGAGCCGGGGACACTTAAAATAGAGTGTCCCTTTTGACTTGCTAGCAGGACAAGACCTGATTCTCTTATGCAGAACGTAATGCTTTTTACCGATGGCAGTGTCAATGCCAGGTCGAAAATCGGCTACGGCGCTTACCTCGCCGTGTTTGGGCCCACACTTTCTCCAGAGGAGCTGAAAGCCCAGGTGCAGGTGAAGCGTTTTGCACAGACGTCTTCTACCAGGCTTGAGCTGCAGACCTTGTTGTGGGCGTTAAATGATCTGCCGACGACAGGGCGCAAGGTGATGATTTATACCGACTCCCAAAACATAACCGGGCTGCCGGGAAGACGTGAGCGTCTCGAGCAAAAAGACTATCGCACGGCCAAAAATACCCGTCTCAAAAACTTTGAGTTGTACCGTGAGTTTTACCGGCTGACCGATTTGCTGAATTGTGAACTGGTCAAAGTGCATGGGCACATGGCGGCAAAGCACAAAGAGGAGATTGACAGGATATTCACCCTGGTGGATAGAGCGTCAAGGCTGGCCCTCAGAGAAGATTCCTGAAGTTTGGGCGAAGTGAATCGCCCCTGACTTAATCTTTTATATTCTTCCCGGTTTTCGACTATAATCTAGATTAACTTTATTGATCTTTATCCCGAGGAGGTTCTTGAGACATGAACAAGGCAAATGCCAACGAATATTTCCGCCTTTTCTTTGAAACCGCCCAGGCGATCATCTCCGCCCGCGACCTGCAGAAGACCCTCGATACGCTGGTGCAGCGCACGGTCGCCGCGCTGGAGGTCAAGGGCGGCGTGCTGCGCCTGATCGACGAGGAGAGTAATATCCTCAAACGGGTCGCCGCTTACGGTATGAGCGACACCTACCTCAACAAGGGCGCGCTGCACGCCGACCAGAGCATCCCTGAAGTGTTCGATGGCAAACCGGTTTACATCAAGAACGCCGGCAGCGATCCACGCATCGAGTATCCCAAAGCGATGGTCGCCGAGGGGATCGCTTCGGTGCTCTCGGTGCCGGTGGTCGCCGGCGACAAGGTGATGGGGGTCTTAAGGCTCTACAGTGCGGAACAGCACGATTACACCGAAGAGGACATCGAGTTCGTCTCGGCCCTGGCGGAGATGGGTGGCATGGCGATCGTCAACGCCCGCCAGTACCAGGACAAGGGCGAAAAGCTCGCGGCTCTCTTCGACGAGATCGGCGTCGACATGACCCTGGCCGAAGAGGTGAGTGTCCCGGAGCTCGAAACCGCCGTCGTCGAAACCCTCGATCCGGCCAGGAGCCTGGAGTATTTCCGCACCCTGCACGAGGTGACCAGAGCGGTCCTCTCTTCGCTCGATTCGAACGAGGTCATCCAGTTGATTGCCGACAAGGCGGTCGACATCATGAAGGTCAAGGCGAGCGCTTTGCGCCTGCGCAACGAGACCAGCCAGGAGCTCGAGCTGATCGCCAACACCGGGTTGAGTGAAAAGTTCCTGGCCAAGGGCCAGCCGCACACTGATCAGAGCATCAGTGAGACCTTGGCCGGACGACCGGTTCTGATCACCGACACCGCCAACGATCCGCGCCTCGAATACCCGGACGAGACGGTCGCCGAAGGGATCGCTTCGATCCTCTCCATGCCGATTATAGCGAAAAAAAGAGTGGTGGGTGTGCTGCGGCTGTACAGTGCCGATGTGCGTCAGTACAGCCAGGAGGAGATCACCTTCCTCTCGGCCCTCGCCGAAATTGCCGGCGTCGCCATCATGAACGTCCGGATGTACGAGCAGACCAGCAACGATCTGTCATTCTGGACGACTACGCTCGGCTATATTCAGGATTGATTTCGAATCGGGGAAATACCTATTATGTCGTTGCTGCAGGTGAGGATCTGCTGTGGCCGTTTTCCGTTCTGTTCCCTCTTGACCGCATCCTGGCCAATCCATATAATGCACACCTCTTGCCGAAGTGGTGGAATTGGTAGACACGTCGGTCTCAAAAACCGATGGCTTTTAGCCGTGCCGGTTCGATTCCGGCCTTCGGTACCATTTAAAGAGAAGCCTCCAAATAATTTGGGGGCTTTTTCTTTGTCTAATCAAGTCCAAAAATGTTCAGCCTCGCAGGAGTAACTAACAGGGTCGTCCCGGCTGTGAGATAAAAAGCTGGGCTTGTTGTTTGCCCCAGGTTTGATAAAGAAGCTGGTTCCGGGGACCCCTACATAATTACCTGGTATTAAGTAGGGTGTCCCCAGAGTTAGATGTGTGTCTATCAATTGAACAACGCCACGTATTCTGTGTAGCCTTCTTTTTCCAGGTCGTCCTTGGGAATGAAGCGCAAGGATGCCGAATTCATGCAGTAGCGCAAGCCGGTCGGGGCCGGGCCGTCTGTAAACACATGGCCAAGATGCGCATCGGCCTGTTTGCTGCGGATTTCGGTGCGCACCGAAAACAAGCTGCGATCTTCTTTCTCAACGATTTCGTCAGGATTCAGTGGACTGGTGAAACTTGGCCAGCCGGTCCCCGATTCATACTTTTCCGTCGAGCTGAACAGCGCTGCTCCGGAGATGATATCGACATAGATGCCCGCCTCGTGGTTATTCCAGTAAGTATTATTAAACGGCGGTTCGGTGCCATTCTTGCGGGTGACCTTGTACTGTAGCGGGGTCAATCGATCGCGGAGCTCTGCATCGCTAGGGATGATGGCCTGGCTCTTTTTCATAGTGCCTTTCTCCATCATTTTTTCGTCTTTCTTCATATCGTCGTGCTTCATCTTCATGTCGTCCTTCATCTCATCGTCCTTCATGTCGTCGTGCTTCATCTTCATGTCGTCCTTCATGTCGTCGTGCTTCATCTCCATGCCGTCCTTCATGTCGCCGTGTTTCATCTCCATGCCGTCCTTCATGTCGCCGTGCTTCATCTCCATGCCATCAGACTTCATCTTCATGTCGCCGGGCTTGGTCATGGTGTCTTCCATAGCCATACTCTGCACCTGAAGAAATCCGAGCATGACCAGGGTTAAACTGAGGATTGCGATTGTCATGGTTTTCATTGTGGCCTCCATTCTTTTGGTTTTAGTCTTAGTTGTTTCAGATCCGGTTGGATCTTTATCTGGCCAGGAGCATACCTGAATTGTTTAAAGGCCGATTAATGGAGCTGTAAAGTTTGTGTAAAGATTGGGCGTCCTGGGAAATAGACGTTTATCAGCTGGGCTAAGCGTCAGGAAGGGGTGGAAGAAGGGGGGGAGGTTTACTGTATCTCAGGTTTGATGGGGAGGCTGAGATTTGTTATTTCCCAGGCTTTGACTAAAAGCTGGGTTTGATTTTGTGCTACTGGACCACAGATATCAGATGAGTACCAGGTTATGTCTGCCCCGGACATTATAAATCTCAGCCCCTGTGATAAACTTTCATAAAAAATAGGCCTTCACGTTGTCTTATCTGACAACGCCGATCGTCATTGCTGCAACCTCGACGATCTCAGCCTGCGGTTCACCAGAGGAGACTGATGATGAGCAATCTCAATACAAGATACATGGGGCTGGAACTGAAAAATCCCCTTGTCGTTGCCAGCTGCGGACTCACCAAAACGTTGCAAGGCGTACAGCAGGCGGCCGAAGCAGGTGCCGGAGCGATCGTTCTGAAATCATTATTTGAGGAGCAGATAGACGCCGAAATAGATGAACTGGCTGATCAATCGCAGCATTCGGGACACACCGAAGCCTACGATTACCTGCACGGCTTTGGCCAAGCCTTCGGACCCAGGGAGTATCTGCAGTTGGTAAAAGATGCCAAAGCGGCTGTTTCCGTACCGATTATCGCCAGCGTTAATTGTGTCACAGCCGAGCGTTGGACCGAATATGCCGGGAAACTTGCTGATGCAGGTGCTGATGGCCTTGAGTTAAACATCGGTTTCCTGCCGAATGACCCTGACATCAGCAGTGTTGCCGTTGAAGAACGCTATCTTAACATTCTCTCTGCAGTGCGGGCCAAGGTGAAGCTGCCGATTGCCTTAAAGATCGGGCCATACATCTCATCATTTGCTCACTTCGCGAAACAGATCGGTAATGACCGGATGGCAGGACCACCTTTCACGGTCGGCTGGTGTGGTCCGGGACAAAGCGACAAGAATGTCACATGGCAGGGGGCTGATGCACTGGTGTTGTTCAACCGGTTTTATCGCTTTGATATTGATGTCGACAAACGTCAAACTTCCGGAGGCAATCCATACAGCACGTCGGAAGAACTCCACGTTTCGTTACGCTGGATTTCTCTGCTGGCTGGCCGAGTGGCTTGCGACCTGGCAGCAACCACCGGAGTGCACGATGGGCGTGACATGATCAAGCAACTCCTGGCCGGGGCATCCGTAGTCCAGGTTTGCTCAACTCTTTACCGAAACGGGCTTGGCCAGATTGGCCTGATCCTCGACCAACTTCAGGAGTGGATGCAGATTCACGGCTTTGAGAGCCCAGAGGATTTCCGTGGGCAATTGAGCCAGGCTCGCAGTGAAGATCCAGGAGATTACGAGAGGTTGCAATATATCAAGGCGTTGGTCGGAATCGAATGATGCAGGGGGATGTTGCAGTGAAACCTTTCTTACAGATATATGCTGGGATTAGTCTGAAATATTCTCAGTGGTATAAATGTATATATGGGGCTTAATCGAGCTGATTTCTTGACAAATGTCTTATCTTTGTGAGACATTTAGGCCAAGAGCATGGAGGCGCATATGACATATTCAAGAGTAGAAACACTTGGAAGTATAATGGGGCTTAAACTGCGTGGTGGCGAGGAAATTATCGGCAGAATACGAAAGGGTCTTCCAGCAGGAGTCTGCGCGAGAGTGATTAAGGCCTACAAAGTTTCTCAGGATGATTTCGCGCATAAGATACATGTCAATAAAAAGACAATTCAACGCCAAGCGGCTAAAGGTGTATTTGCTGTTGAAATCTCAGATCGCTTACTACGCTTGGCAGATGTATTCGCAAGAGCTTCAGAAGTCTTTGAAGATAAGGATGAAGCACGGGTTTGGATGCATGAAGAGTCTAAGGCGTTAGGTGGTGTCACCCCCTGGTCTCTACTAGACACAAGTGCTGGTATAGATTTTGTTATTAAGGAACTTGGCCGGATTGAACATGGGGTCGTTTCATAATGCAATTAGTGAGAATTGCCAACACTGCTTATATAGACCAGATAAATGGCGAGGGCGCCAGAGTTAACGGAGGCAGATGGAATAAGATTGGTGATGCAGTAGTATATTTAGCTGAAGATATATCTCTAGCAATCCTTGAGACTGTCGTCCACGCTAACCCAAGAAGAAAGTTAGATAGGTCCTTATTAGTCCTTAGTGCCCCCGATGATTCAAGTATTGAAACCATCGTTGATTTACCTGAAGGATGGGAAAATTATCCCTATCCTGACGAAACAGCAGAAATTGGTAGCCGATGGATTGTTGCATGTCGCACCCTGCTTTTGAGAGTCCCTTCTGCAATAACTTCAGGGGTTAACCAGGATTTGTGGCAATATAATGTGCTCATGAATCCTAATCACCCTGAATTTGCTAATGTGAAAATTGAACGTATTCAACCATGGAGGCCAGACTCGCGATTGTTGTAAAATGCCAGACTGTGAATAATCATGCCCAAGTTTAAGATGAAAGCTGGGATTGTTAATTTTGGCGATGGTCTGAGGGGAAACCGACTAAGGATCAGAAGGTCGGGAGTTCGAATCTTCCGCGGCGCGCCATTTAAGATTAGGGAGTTAGACAATTTGTCTAGCTCCCTTTTTACTTCTGAAGTCCCGATTGAGCAATCCTCCTGGTAATGAGTGGATACTCGCATGGCTAAAAGCTGAGGAGGTGTTGGCTTAAGTAGGGTCTCCCAGGAACACCCACGAAGTTTAATTTCAATGTTTCTCTCAAACCCTGCAAGGAGGAGTATAATAGACACAGATATTCGCAATGAAGGTGATAAGCCCATGCGCATTACCATAACCTATGATTGGGGGAAACAGTGCAACTCCGAGCCGGATACGAACTGATTTATAGCTTTCCACAGCCGACACCGATCATCCTCCTCGTGAATATCCACCATTCGCGGGGCGCCGATCTGGTCGTCCCCGATCGCCTTATTACCGAGCCGCCGATATCGATTACCGGGTATCATGACGCCTTCGGCAACTGGTGTAACCGTGCGTTGGCACCTGCCGGCCGCCTCCGCCTGACAACCGATGCTATTGTCAGAGATAACAATCATCCCGACGAGATCTTTCCCGACGCCAGGCAGGACTCCGTGCAGCATCTGCCTGAAGAAACCCTGGTGTACCTGATGGGCAGCCGCTATTGCGAGACTGACTTGTTGTCTCAGACAGCCTGGCAACTTTTCGGCGGCACGACTCCCGGATACCCGCGCGTGCAGTATATCTGCGATTATGTGCATAATCATATTGCCTTCAACTACCAGAACTCACGGGCAACCCGCAGTGCAGTGGAGGCCTTTAACGAAGGGACCGGGGTCTGCCGCGACTACGTGCATCTCGCGATGACCTTCTGCCGTTGCCTGAATATCCCGGCGCGATACTGTACCGGCTACTTAAGCGATCTCGGCACCCCCCCTCCTTACGGTGTAGGCGATTTTGCAGCGTGGTTCGAGGCCTGGATAGGCGGTCGCTGGCACACCTTCGACCCACGCAACAATGCCCCCCGCCGGGGCCGCATCCTGATGGCGCGCGGTCGCGATGCCTGCGATGTCGCCATTACGACAACATTCGGACCCAACACCCTGGAGAGCTTCCGGGTCTGGACCGATGAAATGCCGGATAATGAATGGTCCGGAACCGCCCCCTGATGTCTATTCTCACTGTGTGTCACTCCACCGTCTACCGTTACCGCGAGCCCGTCATCTTCGGCGAACATCGCATGATGTTCCGCCCGCGCGAGAGTCACGACCTGCGCTTGATAGGTATCAACCTCGAGATCACGCCGCAACCCGCTCACCTGCGCTGGCTGCACGATCCCTTCGATAACTCCGTCACCATCGCCACTTTTGAGGGGACCGCGTCCGAACTTCGCTTCAATAGCAGCGTGACACTGGAGCATTTCGAGGACACCCTGCCGGAATATCCGCTTGAGGATTATGCCCGCACCTATCCCTTCCGTTATGCTGATGAGGACTTCCCCAATCTGATCCGCGCCCTGGATCGTGACTCCCCAAGCGAGCGAGTCGCCAATTGGGCGCTGCAGTTTCTCGATCCAGCAGAGACCACCGACACGATGGGGCTGCTGCGCGCGATGACCTTCGGTATCAGTGAGCAGATCCCCTACAACCGTCGCCTTGAAAAAGGGGTGCAGACAGCTGAGGAAACGTTGCTGATCGGTCGCGGCAGTTGCCGGGATTTTGCCGTACTGATGATTGACGCTGTCAGATCACTCGGCATCGCCGCACGGTTTGTCAGTGGTTATATCTTCGTCCCCGACAGTTCGGGCCTCGCCGGTGGCGGAGCCACCCATGCCTGGATGCAAGCCTATCTGCCCGGTGCCGGCTGGATCGACTTCGACCCCACCAACAGCATCATTGGCAACCGCAATCTGATTCGCGTCGGTGTTGGCTGGGCTCCCGGAGACGTGCTTCCCTTGTGGGGGACCTATTCAGGCCCCGCGAAGGCCTTCCTCAGCATGGAGGTCACTGTGAACGTTGCAGAGACGGCCGGATGACGATTCCGTGACAGCGTCTCGCGTCCTCCGCCCGCAGGGAGCCGGCCGCTTTGTGCTCTTCTGCGATCATGCCAGCAATCATATCCCGGCAGAACTTCACCAGCTCGGTTTGCCGGCGGCTGAGCGGGCACGTCACATTGCGTGGGATATCGGCGCGGCGGGCGTCACCGCGGCGCTCTCGGAAATCCTCGATGCCCCGGCGATACTCTGCAACACCTCGCGTCTTGTGATCGACTGTAACCGCCAGCTCTATACTGCGGACCTCATCCCGGAGATAAGTGACGGCACAATGATCCCTGGCAATCAGCACCTCAGCGAGACAGCCAGAGCAATCCGCATCGAGCGTTGGTTCCATCCGTATCACAACGCGATTGAGTCGGTCTTGCTGGATCGCGAGGCAAAAGGTGTGCCGTCTGTCATGGTTTCCATTCATTCCATGACGGCTGAGCTTGCCGGCAAACCAAGACCCTGGCAGATTGCGATCTCCAGCCATCTCGACCGTCGCATGGCCGAGCCTGTTCTCGCTGCACTGCGCCGGTCCGGCGACATCGTTGTGGGCGACAATCAACCCTACGATGTGAATCCGGAACTAGACTACAGCATTCCATTCCATGCTCTGCGCCGCAGGCGGCTTCATATCCAGGTGGAATTTCGGCAGAATGAAATATTGGACGCAACGACCCAATACCGATGGGCACTGCGTTTTGCTCAGGTGTTGATATGATAGCTGGATTTCAAATATCCTTCCCGCAAAATTGGCTCGCTCGAATAGTGGTTGAAAACCTCAAAATAAATTCATGTCGGACAGTTACCCCACCCCCTCAAGCTACGGTAATTGTTAAATTTCTGGCAATGCCGGACTATCTGTGTGATAATTGATACTGTTTAATTTTTAGTGTGTGTGATTGCCTGGTTCAGGTAAGGGGTGGGTACGGTGAGTTCTTCTGGGCATGCAGGTCTCAGCAAATCACTGATCCTCAAGGGGATGCAATGCCCCAAGGCGCTTTACCTCGCCAAAAATCCCCCTGCGTTTACATTCCCCCCACGACCATATCTCGAAGCGAAGTTCCAATCCGGCACCCAGGTCGGTCTGCTGGCTCAGCAGCTGTTTCCCGGTGGTACCGAAATCCCTTTTGACGGGCTGTCTGTGGCAGAGCAGGTTGCGCAGACCCGGCAGCTGATCGATGCCGGTGAGAGGGTGATCTACGAGGCGTCCTTCGCTTTCGACGGCATCTTCGTCAAGGTCGATATCCTGGTGCGTGACGGCGCTGCCTGGCAGATCCATGAAGTAAAAATGGGCACCTCGCTGAAAGAGGTCCATTGCGATGATGTGGCGATCCAGTATTACGTGCTGGCCAACTGCGGTCTTGCGATATCGTCTGCTTATCTGGTGCATATCAATAACAGCTATGAGCGCCAGGGTGAGATCGATGTGCAGCAGCTCTTTGTGGGTGAGGATGTGACTGATGCGGCTATTGAGCGGCAGGCCGAGCTGCCGGGGCTGATCGCCGACCTGCGGCAGGCGTTGGCGTGTATTGAGCCGGATATCGATATCGGTCTGCACTGCAACGATCCTTACGAGTGCGACTTTATCCCTTACTGCTGGCAGCATATCCCCGAGAATTCGATCTTCGATCTCAAGGGGCGTGGCATCAAGAAGTTCGACTACTACTACCGGGGCATTCTCATGCTTGCGGACTTGCCTCTTTATGATTTGAACACGGCGCAACGCAACCAGGCCGAAGCCACACTCAACCAGCAGGATACGCTCAACCCGATTGGGATCAAAGAGTTCCTTGATACGCTCTGGTATCCGCTCTGCCATCTCGATTTCGAAACCTTTGATACGCCGATCCCACCCTTTGACGGCACCCGTCCATACCAGAAGATTCCTTTCCAGTATTCGCTGCATAGGCAAAAGAGGGCAGGGGCCGAGCCGGTGCATTCCGAGTACCTGGTGGAGCCGGGCCATGATCCGCGCCGCGAGCTTGCCGAGCGGTTGCTGGCGGAGATCCCCGAGGATGCCTGTGTGCTCACTTACAACCAGGCTTTCGAGAAGGGCGTGTTGCGCAACCTTGCCGAGCTCTTCCCCGACCTGGCCGATGCGCTGCTGGTGCGGCTCGAGAACGTGCGCGACCTGATGGTGCCGTTTCGCCGGCGGGATGTTTATCGCTGGCAGATGCGGGGCTCTTATTCGATCAAGGAGGTGCTGCCGGCGCTGGTGCCGGACCTTTCGTACGACGGCCTGGCGGTCGCCGATGGCATGGCGGCGATGCGGGCATATCACGAGATGTGTGCAGTGGATGATCCGGTGGCGCTGGCTGAGTTGCGGCGGGGGATGTTGGCGTATTGTCGGTTGGATACTTTGGCGATGGTGCGGATTTTGGGGGCGTTGGAGGAAGTCGTTAAGTAGGGTGCCCCACTAATTCTTCTGCTATAAAAGATACAAAAGTACTCCAAGAACCTTTTAAAGGCTTTTAATGGGAATTAAAGTACCTTTTATGTATTGTTGTTGACAGACGTTTCAAGAGGTAGTATTTTACCCTTAAGTAAGCTTATTCATCTTAAGAGGTAAAGATATGCCCGTTAAAGATCTGTACTCTATGAGCAATGCTGCTCTTGCTGAAATGGTTGGCCATCGCATCGACCAGATGCGGCTGGAGCAGAACCTCTCGCAGGAAGATGTTGCCAGGGCTGTCGGGATCACCCCCAAAACCTATCGGAAGCTTGTTGATGGGGGCGGAAAGCTGGAGACCCTGGTTGCCGTTCTGAGGGTGCTTGGTGCATTGGAGCTGGTTGATGCGTTTGTGCCCGAGAGCACTTTCAGCCCGTTGCAACTCGCCAGGCTTAAGGGCAGGGAGAGGCAAAGAGCTTCCAGGAAGAAGACCTCACTTCCGGCAGGCACTGAGCAGACAGAGGGCCTCGACTGGTGAGCATCAAAACCGCACAAGTTAAACTCTGGGGGGACTTCGTCGGTGCCCTGGCTCTGGATGAAGGGACCGGCTTTGCGACCTTTGAGTATGCGCCCGGCTGGCTGGAGAGAAAGATAGAAATCGCTCCCGTTCGTATGCCGCTTGCCTCACGCAAATATACTTTCCCCGGCTTGAATCATGAAACATATAAAGGCTTGCCAGCGGTCTTTGCCGACTCTCTGCCTGATGATTTCGGCAATGCAGTGATTAATGCCTGGTTGGCCCGGCAGGGCCGCAGCCCGGATTCGTTTACAGCCATTGAGCGTTTGCTCTATAGCGGTTCCCGGGGGATGGGGGCTCTGGAGTATTCACCGGCCATGCGTGAGCGAGGCAGGAATCCGGCAGGGAACCTGGAGGTGGAGTCGCTGATCGCGATGGCGCAGCGTGTCCTCGATCAGCGAGCCCACCTGGCTGTAGAGTCAGAGTATGTCGACGGCAACGGCATGGATGCAATCTTTCAGCTCGGCACCTCCGCCGGTGGGGCGCGGGCCAAGGCTGTGGTTGCTGTCAATCAATCGCGCACATCGATTCGTTCCGGTCAACTTACGGCCCCCAAGGGTTATGAGCACTATATTTTGAAGTTCGACGGTGTTGCCGAGAAAAGCAGTAACAGCCAGACTTTCGGCGATCCGAAAGGTTATGGCCTGATGGAGTATGCTTACTACCGCATGGCCACCGACGCCGGAATCGAGATGTCGCCGTCAGAACTCCTGCACGAGAACGGACGGGCTCACTTTATGACCAGGCGGTTTGATCGTCACGGCAACGACCGGGTTCACATGCTTTCGTTGTGCGGCATGGATCATTCTGACTATAAAAAACCCGGGACCTACAGCTATGAGGAGCTCTTTGCCGTCGCTCGAAGGCTGCGCTTGAGTCGTTGGGAAGCGATCGAAATTTTCAGGCGGATGGTGTTCAATGTCGTTGCGCGTAATCAGGATGACCACGCCAAGAATGTTGCCTTTCTGCTGGACCAGGCCGATCTGAAGTGGAAACTGGCTCCGGCTTTCGATATTGCTTACAGCTACCGCAAGGATTCACCCTGGGTCAGTTCGCACCAGATCACGCTCAACGGCAAGCGGGATGACTTCACGCGTTTGGATTTACACACCGTTGCGCAGGCCTGTATCGGTCATTTCAGTAAAAAAGAAGCGGATGAAATCATCGATCGTGTGATTGATGTGGTAGCGCGGTGGGATCAGTATGCAGAAGAGGGTGGGGTTTTTCCTGTATTGCAGAAGGAGATCAAGAAAAGTTTGCGGCTCGGGATTTGATGGATTGAGTTTAAAACAGGTATTATGTCCCCGAATACGGACCCTTTTCTGCAGCTGGTATAATGATCCTTTCCAAGAGGCCGCCCCCGGCTCAAGGCTGACCAAGATTATGCGTGTAAAAATTATAGAGGTGTTCTGAAATGGCTACGGCAGGATTTATTCTTTATCGAAGCGAGTATAAGTATCAGTTGGCAGATAGTTACACGATAAAAATTCCAATCGAACCAAAGCACGATATAGAAACCGATTTTATCGCTTTAGATACTGCCGGAAACCTATTCATCAAGAATGGATATGCGTGGGATGGCCCTTCTGGCCCGGTGGTCGACACAGAAGAAAATATGCGTGCATCGCTGGTTCACGATGCGCTTTATCAATTGATGAGAAATAAAGAGCTTAGTACCAGAACCCACAGAAAAGCAGCCGATCAATTGTTCAAGGATATTTGTAAAGATGACGGCGTATCCAACTTTAAGGCATCAGTCTATTACAAAGCTTTACGTAAATTTGGCAAGCCTGCTGCGAGTCCACAAAACAAGAAAATAATCCATCGTGCACCCAAAACATAACCAACGCATGCAGTCGATTATGATTCTAAGTGGTTGTCAGTTTTGAACGTCCTGTCACGCTTGACTAGGAACTGCAGGAGAGCATCGAACAGCCCGCCTTGTGGCGCGCCCATTCCGGCCGCTTGCCGGCAAACTCCTCGTATTCCGGCTGTTCCGCATAGGGCTGCCGCATCACCTGCAGCAGCTCATTGACCAGGCTGTGATCGCCCGCCTCGGCCTTGTCGATCGCCATTTGCGCCAGGTAGTTGCGCAGCACGTACTTGGGGTTGACCGCATGCATGCGCTGCCGGCGTTCATCTCTGTCGAGCCCGTCTTTTGCGACCCGCTGCAGGTAGCTGCGCAGCCAGGCCGCGATCTGCTGCTGGTTGTCTGCGGTTATCGCCTCCGGCTGGTAGTAAGCTTCGCGCAGCGGAGCGAGTAAACGCGCCATCATCCTGGTCTCCTGTCGGTGTCAGATCCGCCAGCTTGCGGTAGAAAATCGTCATGTCGGTTTCCACCAGCTGCAGCACGTCTTCCAGCTTGGAGATCAAGGGCAGATCAGTCTGCTGCCTCGAAGCTGTTCAGGCCGAGTTTTTGCGCCATCATCGCCTGCCAGCCCTGCTTGTAACAGTCGCCATAAATTTGCAGCGCCGCTTCCAGCGGTTCGGCCTGCTCGATCAGCGGATAGATGGCGTTGGCCAGCTGGGCGAGGTTCCAGAGGGCAATCTGGGGCTGGTTGCCGAAACGGTAGCGGCCGCCGGCGGCGTCGGTGGTGTTGGGCGTCCAGTCGGGATTGTAATCATCGATCCAGCCGTAGGGGCCATAGTCGATGGTCAGGCCGAGGACCGACATGTTGTCGGTGTTCATCACGCCGTGGACAAAGCCGACGCGCATCCAGTGCACGATCATCGTCGCGGTGCTGCGGCAGAGCTCTTCGAACCACTGCAGGTAAACGGCCACCGAGGGCTCGCCCAGGTGGGGAAAGTCGGTGCGGATGGTGTAGTCGAGCAGCTGGCGTAATGGTTCGATTTCGTTGCGTGCGCTGAAAATCTGCAAGCTGCCGAAACGGGTGAAGGAGGGTGCGACCCGACAGACCACGGCGCCCGGCTCCTGTTTGGGATGGCCGTCGTAGAACATGTCGCGGGTGACCTGCTCGCCGGTGAGCAGCAGGCTCAGGGCGCGGGTGGTCGGTACGCCGAGGTGGTACATCGCTTCGCTGCAGAGAAATTCGCGCACCGAGGAGCGCAGCACCGCCAGGCCGTCGCCACGGCGGGAATAGGGCGTGAGCCCGGCACCTTTGAGCTGCAGCGCCCAGCGTTGACCGCGCTGGTTGATGATCTCCCCCAGGTTGATCGCCCGCCCATCACCCAGCTGACCGGCCCAGTTGCCGAACTGGTGACCGCCGTAGCAGCAGGCGTAGGGATCCATGCCGGGCAGCAGTTGGTTGCCGACAAAAACCTGGGCGAACTCTTCTCCTGCACAGCTCGCCGGCTGCAAGTCGAGCAGCTCGGCAACCTCTGCGGCATAGGCGACCAGTTGAGGCGCGGCCACCGGCGTCGGCTGGACGCGCGAGTAACAGGCGCCGTGTACCTGGCGCACGCGATTGCTGCGGTCCGGGTCGGCGGGCAGTTCACGGACGAAGGCGTTATCGAAATTCAGTGTGGCCAGGGAGATGTCGGTCGGTTGTTTGGGGGCATCTGCTTTCATGTTGTAATTGTCGCACGGCTGTTACGCCTGGGGCAAGATGAGGGCTTACGAGGCGATATATGAAGATCAGGAATTGGGGACACTCCACATAATTATTAAGTATTAAGTGGGGTGCCCCTAGACTTATAGGTTGTCGCGTTCCTCGTCCCGGGTTCAACTTGACGAATCGAAACCAAAAGAGTATTTTCAAATAGTTATCTTCAGCTTGGAAGATACGTATTTATTGAGCTTGTTGATTCAAAAAGGGGGGTGTTGCGCATTATTGCGCGGCGCTCTTTTTTGTTTTAGGGGGAATAATGGGGAAGCCAGGGGGAATCGGGTGAAGTTTTGAATGCCGTTTGACTGCGTTATGTAGTTGAGCGGTTTTGTGTGTTAAGGATCTGGACCTAGATGCTTGTCCTACCTTTGTGCGCAGATAAGTCTTTTTAGTCCAGGAGTTAGAGCTTGTCATTAGACAATACATCAGATTGTTTGCCACAACTCAACCGTGCGCCCGGTTCGATTTGGACTGAAGCGACGTTGAAGCGTGCACCGCACAAGCCAATCCTGCTTCTTGTCGATTATCGACCTGGTCAGTCGTGGTGTGTTTGATTCGCCGGTGCTGAGTGTCACCGATGACCTGGTCGAAGCCAACGAGTTGTTCAATGGTTACTGGCGTCGTGTTGCACCGCTTGGGCATACTAGCAGTATCGCCTTTCCCTTTTCACGACTGCACAATGAACCTTTTTGGACGCTGGTATCTACAAGTGGCGAGCCGATCGAACCCGCTGTTTTGAACAGCATCACCAATGTGACACAGTTGCGCAAGTATGCTGTGGCTGCCCAGGTTGATGAAGAGCTTTTTCGTTTTATGCAGATCGCTGAAAGTCGCGAGGCGTTAAGAAACACCTTGTTGATGTCTTGCTTTTCGACTGAGGCCCAGGCTTCCCTTTCCGAACAGATCGCCGTCAACGACGAAGCGTACGTTTACAGCCAGGCGTTGTACGAAAAGGCCCACCAACCACTCGTCAAGGACATCGTTGACACAGACAGTTACAAGCCGGCTGTGCGTGACCAGGGCTTCCGCCGTGTGGTGGTTGCGGCCTACGATCATCGCTGCGCCTTGTGCGGACTCCGCATCATCACGCCTGAAGGGCATACGGCTGTTGATGCCGCGCATATTGTGCCCTGGAGCAAAAGTCAGAACGATGATGTCCGCAACGGTATGGCGCTCTGCAAACTCTGTCACTGGGCCTTTGATCGCGGCATGGTTGGTGTGTCGCGCGATTACAATGTGATTGCCTCACGACAGATCGGTGTCGATCCGAATGTACCTGGTGTTTTGCAGACGATGGCAGGACGGGGTGTTTTGCCGCCGGCTGATCGTGAATTATGGCCGGCACAGGAGTTTCTTGGCTGGCATCGTAAAGAGTTCAGGTTGAATGCATGAACGTTACCAGTGAATCCGGTTGTGTTTTCTGTGACTTGATTAATGGGCATCGTGTGGTCGTCGAGCATGGTACGGTCTGCGCGGTGCGCGACAAGTTTCCTGTCACTGAAGGGCATCATCTTGTCATCACCAAACGACACGTGACCGACTTCTTTACAATGACAGAGGTTGAGCGTCGTGATGCAGAGGGGTTGATATTCATCCTTAAGAGCAAGGTCCTAGAAAATGACCCCAATGTCAAAGGGTTCAATATTGGAATGAATTGTGGTGTGGTTGCCGGCCAAACAGTCATGCATGCGCATATCCACTTGATTCCGAGACGAGAAGGTGATGTGGATGATCCTCGTGGCGGGATTCGGGGGTGTGTCCCTGTGAATATGAGTTATTAAATGGAACATAAACATCTTCACGTAACTTGTGCAATTGTCGAAAATGGTGGTCTTGTGCTTGCTGCTCAAAGAGGGGCAAATATGAAGCTTCCTTTTAAATGGGAATTCCCTGGAGGGAAAATCGATGAGGGTGAATCCCCTGAGGAGTGTTTGAAACGAGAGATGTTTGAAGAGATGAGTATTGCAGTGGACATCCAAAAGGCTCTTCCGAGACACACGCATAACTACCCGGATTTTACGATAACTCTGTACCCATTCATCTGTTTCATTGAAAGCGGTGAGATCGTTTTGCATGAGCATGCTGCTGTAAATTGGAAGCCCCCAGAGAAACTTCACGAGCTTGATTGGGCAGAAGCAGACCTGCCGGTTTTGTCGACATATTTGACTGTCATTGGTCGTCTTGTTTAGATTCTTCTTAGGTAATCACATCATATGAAACGCGCCTATTACTCAGACAATATCAATTCCTTTCAAACCTCACCAAGTCATGAGGTCCTTGGTGCTCTTGCATCGAATAGTGAGTTCGCCATTGAACAAACCCAAAGGTATGCATGGGAAGAACAAATTAAAATCTTGAAACAACTGACTAAAGCATACGAAGGGAGTATTTATTTCGAATATGCTATCCCTCGAATGGGGCGTCGAATAGATACTGTTTTATTGATTGGGCCAGCAATTTTTGTGCTTGAATTTAAAGTCGGTGAAACAGAATTTAAGGCGCATGCAATTGATCAAGTCTGGGATTATGCTCTCGATTTAAAAAATTTCCACGAAACTAGTCATGAACAATATGTAGTCCCAATACTTGTTGCCACAGAAGCCTCTTCTTGCAGTCCATTAGTTTCCTTCACACATCAAGACGACAGGTTGCTTTCTCCTATTGTGACTAACACGTCATTACTAAACTCTGTGATAGAGAATGTGCTGTCATTTGTTGATGGGGTGCCCATTGATAGGGATGACTGGGAAGGGGGGAAATATAAACCTACACCTACAATTATTGAGGCTGCTACTGCTTTATACAACGAGCATTCTGTAGCTGATATTTCACGTAGTGATGCAACAGCTATAAACTTGACGAAAACATCAGATGCTATTGATGAAGTGATTAAAGTTTCAAGGGCACATAGAAATAAGGCCCTATGCTTTGTAACTGGTGTACCTGGTGCAGGGAAAACCTTGGTCGGCTTAAATGTAGCGACCAAACATATTGAGAAAAAAGATGATCTTTATAGCGTTTTTCTCTCTGGTAATGGCCCCCTTGTGTCAATTCTTTGCGAAGCTTTAGCCAGAGACAAGGTTACTCGTGCCAAAGAGAAAGGAGTGAAACTAAAAAAGTCTACCGCATTGAGTGAAGTCAAAGCGTTCATCCAAAATGTCCATCATTTCAGAGACGAGTGTCTTAAGGACTCTTCTCCGCCTATCGAACATGTGGTCCTTTTTGATGAGGCTCAACGTGCTTGGGACGTTGAGCAGACATCTTTTTTCATGCGCCGCAAAAAAAATATGCCTGACTTTAATCGATCTGAACCGGAGTTTCTAATCTCCTGTCTAGATCGACACAATGATTGGGCTGTGATCATCTGCCTAGTTGGTGGAGGACAAGAAATTAATACTGGTGAAGCTGGTATTACGGAATGGATTAAGGCCCTGAATGATCAATTTCCTGAATGGCATGTACATATTTCACCGAAACTATCAGACAGTGAATACTCTGCTGAAGCTAACTTGATGAATTTGTCATCAAGACAAAATGTATTTTTCAATGATGACCTGCATCTTTCGGTATCAATGAGGTCCTTTCGCGCCGAGCATGTATCTCTGTTGGTAAAGCAGATCTTAGATATAGATATTGAAGGCGCTCGCGAGACATTGAACTGTGTGACGGAAAAATATCCTATTGTTATTACCCGCGATATTGATAAAGCCAAAAAATGGTTAAAATTGAAAGCCCGCGGTACGGAACGTTATGGAATTGTAGTTTCTTCGCAAGCCGAACGACTCAAGCCGCATGCTATAGATGTTCGCTCGCCAATGAATCCTGTTAACTGGTTTCTTGATGGTAAAAGCGATGTCAGATCCTCATATTACTTAGAAGCTGTCGCAACGGAATTTCATGTTCAAGGGCTTGAGTTAGACTGGGTGTGTGTGACGTGGGATGCTGATTTTCGTTTTTCACGAGAAGGTTGGGATTGCAAGTCTTTCAGGGGCAGTAAATGGTGCAACATCAACAAGGAAGAGCGTAAATCTTACCTTAAAAATGCTTATCGAGTTTTGCTTACAAGAGCCCGCCAAGGCATGGTGATCGTCATTCCGCCAGGAGATGCAGAAGATGTGACACGGAATCCAGATTATTATGACACTACATTTAATTACCTCCGCAGAATTGGTTTCTCAGTTTTGTAATAACACTTCTGAAGATTGACCTGTGCAATTCGAGCCGGGGACACTTAAAAACAAGGGGCCCTTTTAAGTGTCCCCCATTGGATGTCAGGCTGACCATTGTCTTGTCCTTGTTGTAGTGAGTTGAAATATTTATAGGCTGCGATACTGAATGAAATTACAAGAGCTTCTCACAAATTCTCTGCTTCTTGATTTAGAAACCACCCTTGAAGGGAAAATCTTCAAAATCGGTGCTGTTTTTCAAGGGCAGACTTTTGAGAGACAAGGCCGATTTAACCTTAAAGAAGCTTTGTCTGAACTTGACCGGTTCGGTGCAGAGGCCACCTATGTCCTTGGTCACAATATCCTTCGCCACGACTTACCACTGACTAGAGGCTATCTCGTCTCAACTTGATCTGCTGAAAAAGCCTGTTATCGACACCCTTTATCTTTCCCCTCTCGCTTTTCCGGAAAACCCCTACCACCGACTCGTCAAAGACTACAAACTGGTCCGTCAATCCCTAAACGATCCGGTAGCCGATGCTCGATTATCAGCTTCGATTTTTGCCGATCAATGGGAAGCTTTTGAGCTGCTGCATCAACACAGTCCTCAGGTCCTCGACTTCTTCCGGTTCTGTTTTGAGAATTCAGATGCACGCTCAATGCAATGGAGCGGCTTATCCGAAGTTTTTAAAAGCCTGGGCGCTCAGAAAGTTGAGCTTGAAAATTCACAAAGGGTATTAATCGATGTTACGGATGGAAAAGTCTGTAAGTCTGCTCTGAGGACCGTCGCTAAACAATATGTCTGGGACCCTAATGAATGCGCGGCTCTTGCTTACTGTGTTGCATGGCTGAGAGTCTCTGGCCACAATTCTGTGTTGCCGCCCTGGGTGAGAAAAGAGTTCCTAAAGACCGTTCCGATCTTGAGGCAATTACGAGATGTCCCGTGTGAAGATCCAAGTTGTGAATACTGCAAATTGAATCACGACCCGGTCGGGCAATTGGAGCGCTATTTCGGGTTCTCCGCATTTCGACCTTTCCCCGCCGCCGCCGATGGCACAAGCCTGCAAGAAGGCATAGTTCGTCACGGTATGAGTGACCAGTCTCAGTTGGCGATTCTTCCGACCGGAGGGGGAAAGTCACTCTGTTTCCAACTGCCCGCACTGGTGCGTAATTATCGACGTGGCACTTTGACGATTGTGATCTCGCCTTTGCAAGCCCTGATGAAGGATCAGGTTGACAACTTGGTCGCTAACACTGGGACGCCATTTGCTGCGGCCTTGTATGGGATGTTAACCCCGCCGGAACGAGGGCAAGTCCTCGAATCGGTCCGCCTGGGCGATACTGCCATTCTTTATGTCTCCCCTGAACAGTTACGCAACCGCACCTTCAAGGAAGTCATCAGCCAACGTGAGATCGGTTGCTGGGTCTTTGACGAGGCCCACTGTCTTTCCAAATGGGGACACGATTTCAGAACCGACTATCTCTACGCAGCTCGCTTTATCCGTGAATTTTCCAAAGAGCAGAAAGTCCCAATTCCTGCGATTGCCTGCTTTACAGCAACGGCTAAAAAGGATGTATCGGAAGAGATTGTCGACCACTTCCAGAGCAACCTTGGCCGGGAACTACGTCTGTTCGAAGGTGGAGTAGGCCGCGATAATCTGCAATTCGAAGTTCAGACCGTCAATCGCGCAGAGAAAATGGAGCGTGTTTACAATCTTCTTGACGAGCGTTTGGAATCTGATGGGTCGGCTGTGGTTTATGCCGCGACTCGAAAACAGACTGAGGATATCAATGAATATCTGACAAAGAAGGGCCTCTCCTCTGCTGCATTTCATGCCGGGTTGAAATCATCAATCAAAAAGAAGATTCAGGAAGATTTCATTGCCGGTGAGATTCAGGTGATTTGTGCGACAAACGCCTTCGGTATGGGAATTGACAAAGACAACGTGCGATTGGTCATTCATGCCGAAATCCCCGGGTCGCTGGAGAATTATCTTCAGGAGGCAGGGCGGGCGGGGCGCGATCAAAAAATCGCTGAATGTGTTTTGCTTTATGACGAGCAGGATATTGAAACACAATTCAAGATGGGGGCTTATTCCGAGCTGAGTCGTCGCGACATCGCGCAGATCCTGAGGGGCCTGCGGATGGCTAAGAAGAATAAGGAAGGCGAAATAGTCATCACTACCGGAGAAATCCTACGCAGTGATAATGTTGAAACCGGTTTTGATCAGACGGATAATCAGGCTGATACCAAAGTCAAAACTGCTGTTGCTTGGTTGGAACGTTCTGGCTTTGTTGAGCGGAACCATAACAACACTGGAGTCTTCCAAGGTCGCCCGGCCGTTCGTAATCTGGATGAAGGCTATGAAAAAATATCCAAGTTGAATTTACCAATCGTAACAAAGCGACGCTGGATGGCTGTGCTCTCCGCGTTGATGAATGCAAATCCTGATGAAGGTTTAAGTGCAGATGAGTTGGCCGAGTTGCCAGAATTTATCGACCCACCTCAACAAGGTGAAGATGAGAAAACCAAATATCAAGTTGCAGATTCACAACGGATTCTATCGACACTGAATGACATGGCCGCAGCGGGGTTGATAAAACGAGATATGCTGCTGACGGCCATTGTTCGCTACAAAGTCACCAACCACTCTGTGCTCGCTTTGGAGAAGGTTTGTGAGCTGGAAACGGCTCTTCTGAAACTACTTCAGGAAGAAGATCCAGACGCCGAGGGTTGGCTGCATTTTTCTCCACGACGTTTGAATCAGAGGTTGTTGGACCAGGGTTTTGTCAGCGTTCCCGAGTTCCTGGTGTCTATATTAAAAAGTCTGGCCGGGGATGGCAGAGGCTTGGCCGGTCAAAGAGGCAGTCTGGAACTTGGATACGAAAGCGCCGAGCATCACCGGGTCAAATTGCATCGTGACTGGGATGCGTTAATCAAAACCGCTCAATTACGGTCGTCTCTAGCTGGAACCCTTCTCAAGGCCATCATCGGTAAGGTTCCCGATTCAACAACACCGAGTGCAGAAATCCTTGTCGAGTTTTCTCTGGATGATCTTATCACCGCTCTGAAAGAAGACCTCTTTCTCTCCGGCCAAGTAAAAAATGAACTGGCAGCCATTGAGCGTGCCTTGATGTTTATGCATGAACAAAAAGTCATAACCCTTCAGCAGGGGCTTGCTGTTTTCCGTCAGGCGATGACAATACGTCTTCTGGAACCGAAACGACGCTATACCAAAGGGGATTACAGCCCCCTGGAGCATCATTACAAAGAGCGCATATTCCAAGTTCATGTCATGAACGAATATGCTCGGCTAGGTGTTGAGAAAATCAAGCAGGCGATTGGCCTGGTCACAAGTTACTTTGCGATGGATAAACGTGATTTTGTCCAACGGTTTTTCGCCGGACGCAAAGAGGTGCTCGACCGAGCGACCAGCCAGGATTCTTTCCGAAGGATTGTTGATAACCTGGAAAACCCTGTTCAGATGGCTATTGTCTCTGCGCCGCTCAATGAAAACATGTTGATTCTGGCAGGCCCAGGGTCGGGGAAAACCCGCGTGGTCGTACATCGATGCGCTTATCTGTTGAGAGTCGAGCGAGTGCCTTCCAGGGGGATTCTTATTCTTTGTTTCAATCGACAGGCCGCAAGTTCACTGCGACACCGCCTTTGGGAACTGGTAGGTACCGATGCGATCGGCGTTACCGTGTTGACCTACCATGGCTTGGCCATGCGTTTGACCGGCACATCCTTTGCCGACAGGTTGACTTCGGAGGGGGATGAGGGCATCGATTTCGATGCCCTGATTGATCAGGCCGTTCGCTTACTGAAGGGCGAAGAAGACCTTCCTGGCATGATCCAGGATGAGTTGCGTGATCGGCTTTTGTCTGGATACCAACATATCCTGGTGGATGAATATCAGGACATCGATGAGCGGCAGTACGAACTCGTCTCAGCGATCGCGGGGCGCACGCTGGAAGATGAAGATGCCAAGCTGACCATTATGGCTGTTGGCGATGATGATCAGAACATCTATACCTTCCGTGGCACCAATGTCGCCTTCATCCGTCAATTTGAGAAGGACTATCAAGCAAAGTTTCATCACCTCGTGGAAAACTTTCGTTCTTCCGCCAATATCATTGCGGCCGGGAACGCCCATATTGCTCAAAACCGCGATCGGATGAAGATCGAGCATCCAATCCGCATCAATAAGGGGCGTGAACGACTGAACCACGGTGGGGATTGGACGCACCTTGACCCCTTCACCAAAGGGAGAACCCAAATTCTCAGGGTTGCCGACTACTATCTCCAAGCGAATGTTTTGTTGGCTCAACTCGAAAAATTGAAAAAGTGTGACCCGTCACTGAATTGGTCGGACTGTGCAGTTTTGTCGCGCAGACACGAGGAACTGGCAACGATTCGTGCTGCACTCCAATATGCAGGAATACCTGTTGCTTATGTGCGTCAAGATTTGAGTTTGCCGATCGGCAGAGTGCGCGAGATCCGTCAGTTCTTTGCTGCTCTGGAGCCAATGCGTAATGAGTTGAAACGTGCCAGTGATCTTGAATCCCTGCTAATCGATGTTGCTGGCACACAACCGTTATCGCAAAACACCTGGTGGAGCTTGCTATCTGCTTGCCTGCAAGCATGGCATGTCGAAACGGGGAATTCGGAGCTGCCGGTCAAACACGCCATTGATTCTCTTTGGGAAGATCTGGTTGAACAGAAGCGTGACCGGTTTATCGGCAGAGGTGTTTTTCTGAGTACCGTCCATGCCGCCAAAGGAACGGAATTTGATCATGTCTTTGTAACTGGTGGTAGCTGGACACCGAAAAAAGGGGAGGAAGAGGAAGAACGTCGAGCTTATTATGTTGCCATGACTAGAGCAAAGCTGACTCTGACTCTGTTTCAACGTGAAGATGAGCCAAACCCATATTGTGATGTGTTGGAAAGCAATCTTTCAGGTGATCAACTAGTGACTCTAGCTCCGCAAATTGTTAAGCCGATACCAGCCTCTGTATTGCAGCGACGTTATGACATTATTTGCTTGAGAGATGTTTATCTGGATTATGCAGGTCGAATGCCCTCATCGAAGTCAGTTCATCATCATCTGAGACAGATAGGTGTCGGTAACCTTGTCCAGTTCAAGATTTCAGGCGAGAAGCTTGAAATCTGCAACTCGGCCGGTTACCCCATTGGGATATTGTCTAAAAGTGCCAGAGATAAATGGCTGGCAGCATATGAGCAGGTGGAGAGCGTAAAAGTCATTGCAATGATCGAACGTCGTCCCGACGACTCGAAGGACCCGGACTTCAAAAAGTTGCTCAAGATTGATAGTTGGGAAGTGCCGGTACTTGAGGTGGTTTGGACTGATTCCAGAGGAACCGGGGACACTTAAAATCAAGTGCCCCTTCAATAATGTAAGTGACCCAGAAACTTGATACTGTGTTTTTATACCAATTAAATTGAAGCCTAAGAAAACAGGGGGAATTTTGGAAAGAGGTAGTCGTAAACACGTTCTCGACTGGACCGAAAGCCCCAACTTCCTCAGAGAGTTTGCATCACTTCTTGCCCCGCTCCCCGTCCGTTTCCCGCCTGACACCGTTTTTATGCCCCGTGGTTACAATGATCCAATGGAAGCGCGTCTTGAGCGTTTCGGGCCGGCAGTCATGCCAGGGCATGCCGTTTGGGAACAGTTGCAGGACTGGTGGCTGGCTCATCGACGCGGCGCAAATACGCCGAATTGGGATATCGCTGCAACCTGTGAAATCGAGGGGAAAGCTGGACTCGTCCTTGTTGAAGCGAAAGCGAACTGGCCTGAGTTGGGTGCGACTGGCAAGCGACTTGACAAGGCCTCTTCACCTAAAGGGATCGAGAACCACGAGCGTATTGGCGATGCGATCGACGAAGCATGCAAAGCTTGGCAGGCCATCAATCCACACGTCAACATCTCCCGCGACTCGCATTACCAACTTGCGAACCGATTGGCTTTTACCTGGAAGTTGGGTAGCCTCGGCATCCCTGTCATCCTGGTCTATCTAGGATTTACTGGTGACGAGGGTATCCGTGATGCGGGAGCCCCGTTCACAGACGATGCAAACTGGCGCAAAGCGATTAACGAGTATGCCACCGGTGTCGTCCCGATGGAGCTTTTCGAAGTCCGGCACGATCTCGGTGCAGCACCCGTCTGGCTGGCACTCCGCAGCAGGGTGATCCTGGAATCTTCTCCACCCAGAACTAAGAAATAGAATTGGGGACACTTAAAGCAGAGAGCCCCTTTGTGCCGGGGACACTCCTGAACGGGGTCAGGTCATTAATCTTGAGTCAATTCAAATTTCAAGACCTGACCCCACTCCACTCTGACCGCGCTGATATGCTAACATGTCAAACTGGTTAACGTTTTAAATTGATTTTATCTTCGTCGATAAAGGAGTCATCATGAAAATCGGAATATTTTACGGCGGCAGCACTGGCAATACCGCCTTAATCGCGCAACGTCTTGCGGAGCGAATCACCACCGCACGCCTTTATCCCATTGCCAACGCAACCCGGGCGGATCTGGAAAGCTGTGACCTGCTGATTCTCGGCACTTCAAGCTGGCACGATGAGGGGGATCGCCTGCAAAACGACTGGAACGACGCCTATGACTGCCTGCGCGAGGCACAGTTGGAGGGGGCAAAGGTCGCTTTGTACGGGGTCGGAGACCAGGTCGGTTACCCTGATGCCTTTGTCGACGGGATGAAGGCACTGCATGATCTGGCGGTGGCGGCCGGAGCGACCATCATCGGCAAATGGCCGGATAAAGGCTACGATTACTCTGCCTCCGCCGCGGTTGAAGGGGATTATTTCCTCGGTCTGCCCCTTGATGTTGAAAATCAGGACCAGCTTACCGAGCAGCGCCTGGCCGCCTGGGTGTCTCTGCTGCAGGAAGAAGCGGGTATCAGCTAATTCGTTTCTGTCCGTAAAGGGGTCAATTCTCCGTTTGACTTATTTGGGCTTGGGGTACTTGAAAACAGGTGTCCCTTGCAAGGGTCCCGACAATCTCCTTTATACGTTCCCGACATTGAAAAAGGAACGTAGTATCAAGCCGGATCATTTATCACAGTCATCCGAAAGGTAAAAATTCAGACATCAAAACTAGGGATGCCATGAACCGCCCGTTTGCCATATTGCTGTTAATCCTCATAATAGCGAGTCTGGATCTACTGGCTGTAAGACGACTCTCTGGAGGACTCTGAGAGCCTCCCGGAGCCAGGTGTGCTTGCGGCTGAGATCGTAGCAGACCTTCAGGCAACTTTGGCGCAGTTCCGGGAGATTGCCGAGGATTTAGTGGAAGAGTTGAAGGGGTAACAGATGTCACCGTCTGATCGTTACAAGACATTACATTTGACAGAAGATCAATACGAGCCGGGTTCGAATGGCACAGTATTGAAAAACCTGCAGGGGATCAAAACCCGAGACGAAATCGAAGTTTTTGAAACCGGTTATCTTTGGGCGGCTGAAAAAGAGCTTTTTGGTCAGGTCAGGGAAGACCAAACCTTTACGGCTGAAGATATTTGTGCGATGCATCGAAGCTGGCTCGGAAAGATCTATCCTTGGGCCGGGGAGTATCGACAAGTCAATATAAGCAAGGGAAACTTCACCTTTGCAATGGCCCATGTTATTCCGGCGATGATGCAGGATTTCGAAAGTGCGCAACTATCGAAATACACGCCCTGTCTTTTCAAGGATCATGCGGATATCTCGATGGCTTTGGCGGAGGTTCATGTTGAATTGATGTTGATTCACCCCTTTAGAGAGGGGAATGGCAGGCTTGGGCGTTTGCTGGCAACACTCATGGCCCTGCAGGCCGGGTTGCCACCGCTTGATTTCAGCGAGATGGCAGGCCACATGAAAGAGGATTATTTCGCTGCCGTCAGGGCAGGTTTAGAGCAGAATTATGAACCGATGAAAGAGATGTTTGACGTTGTGATCAAAGAGACTTTGTGGCAGAACGAATGACATCAGGCTTTGACGGAGCATCTTTTTGAATGAAGTCTCCGGTTCGAGCATCACGCTCAACCCGGATCCCCTCGACTGCAGAGGAGGAGCTGATGTTTTTGTCCAAAGACTTTTTGAGCTTCTTTGTGTCTTTAAGATAAACGTTTGAATGTATCAGGGTTTTACTCATGGTTTGCCTCAGCTTATAAAGTGATTTCTATTGCCATTTTAACTTAAGTTATCTTCAAATCATAGTCGTTTTGTCGTCTTTTGCGGGGTCGGGGACACTCAAAATAGAGTGTCCCTTTTGAGTGTCCCCAATCAAACTGATATAAATCCTTTCTTATTTTTCTAGAATCGGGGACACTTAAAAATAAGTGTCCCCATTGAATTTTAGGGATACTACCTGATTGCTCTTGGAGATAGAAATGTCAGAACTTATCTGAATTGATTGAACGAATAAAAGGTTTCGCTGCCGAACGTGATTGGGACCAGTTTCACTCGCCGAAAAATTTATCCATGGCTCTGATCGCCGAGGCTGCTGAACTGGTGGAACACTTCCAGTGGTTAACCGAAGAACAGAGCTACACATTGTCAGATGACAAGCTGGCGGAAGTCCGTTTGGAACTTGCCGACATTTTTATTTATCTGCTGCGCATGTCAGAAAAGTTAGGGGTTGATTTGGTTCAGGCAGCCCAGCAAAAGATCTCGCTGAACGAAGAAAAATATCCTGCCGAGCAGGTCAAAGGCTCGTCAAAAAAATACAATGAATACAAGGCTAAGAGTCGGGATAATTAATGGGTGTCGGGGACACTCAAAATCAAAAGCCCTTAAGCAATGACCGCTTTGTCTAACTCCATACCAACCTGGGAGGTACTCAGATGAATCCTGAAGCCAATGCGTTGATCGGCGAAGAACTCCAGATGCTGCAGAAGATCATCGACGTGGTGGTTGAGTTCTGCATTCAGTACAGCTTCCAGATCGTCGGTGCGCTGATTATTCTGGTTATCGGCCTCAAGCTTTCTGGCTGGCTGTCGAGATTGATGTTGCGGATCTGCGAAAAGCGCAATATCGACATCACGCTGTCGAAATTCCTCGCCAGCAGCGTCAAACTTATGGTGATGATGTTTGTCATCATCATAGCCATTGGCAAGTTTGGTATTTCCATCGCGCCATTTATCGCCGCTCTCGGTGCCCTGGCTTTTGGTACCAGCTTTGCCATCGCGGGTCCTTTATCCAACTACGGTGCCGGACTGACCCTGATTCTGACTCGCCCCTTTGTGGTTGGCAACACCATCACGGTGCAGGGGGTCAGCGGTGTCGTCGATGAGATCCGTCTGGCCGCGACCCTGCTTGACACCGAGGATGGCGAACAGATAACCATCCCCAACAAGCATATCGTCGGCGAAATCCTGGTGAACTCATTTGAGAACAGGGTCATTGAGACTAGCGTGGGGATTTCTTACCGGGATGACCCGGAACAAGCCATCGCAGTTTTACAACAGGTCTTGACCGGTTTTGAGGAGATTACTCAGGAACCGGCCCCGCAGATTGGTATCGAAGAGTTCGCGGAATCATCCATCAATATCGGCCTGCGTTACTGGGTGCCGACCAAAATGTACTTTAATCTCCTCTACCGAGTGAACCTGGCGATCCACAAAGCGTTAATCGAAGCGCAAATCAGTATCCCTTTCCCACAACGGGATGTGCATATTGTCAAAGCCGAATAGGAGCCGCAGCCTGTGCCGATTTCATAATCCGGGTGGTGCCGGTTGCTCGTGGCAGGTCATTAGAAACTCTACCGTGATTCCGGAACACCCCGATCCGCCCAGAAATCCTCGATACGGTCCATGTCCTCCTCGCTGAAGCCGAAGTAATGGGCGATCTTCGTGCCACAGGGTTTCGCGGATCACCTGGCGGACCGGCAGTCCACTCAAGCTGGCTTGCAGTTCGATGGCTCCGTGGTAGAGAGTGATCCGATCGGGTCCTGGAACGATTTGGTCATGCGACCGCTCGGTCAAGGGCGTGCCGTTGTAGAAGCCGAGCAGTTCGGCCGGATCGTCGATCCCAACCTCGGACAAGTTGCGGGGTCGGCCCAGTCTTCGATCAAAAAGACCAGGTTGTGCAGCCGGCCGGCGTACTCCGTCGGTAGCGTTGCCAGGGTTTTTTCAACCAGTTGTTCGAATGCCGTGCGGTTCACATGAATCTCCGGGACAGGGCGGATGGTGTGAATCTGGGGTCATCATAGCAATTCTAATCTTCTGATAACATTATTTTAAGGGA
>CAWGUB010000004.1:0-3947 GCA_963825575.1 uncultured delta proteobacterium | reverse complement strand
TTCACCTCCGGGTGAATACGGTGAACGTTTACGTAATCTCGGCTTTCGTTGGATTCCGATACCTTTTTCGATACGAAGTGCCAACCCACTGCACGAACTCACCTGATCTATCGACTCCTGAAACTCTATCGCCAGGAACGTCCTGACCTGGTTCATCATTTCACAATCAAATGTGTTCTTTACGGCACCATTGCCGCAAAACTTGCCGGTGGCATCAAAATCGTCAATGCCGTGACCGGTCTGGGGCATGTCTTTACTGATCCGGGTCTTAAGGCACGATTGATGCGACCGGTTGTTCGTTGGCTTTATCGTCTGGCGTTGAGTGGTGAGAAGGTTCGGGTGATTTATCAGAATAATGATGATCGGGACAGTTTTGTTGAGTGGGGGTTGGTTGATAAGAACAGGACGCGGGTTATTCGTGGGTCGGGTGTTGACCTGAACAAGTTCAGGGGTGGCGCGTGGCGCGTGGCGCGTGGCGAGGGACGAGATGACCGGGGCGTGAAACGCGGGACGCGGGACGCGACAGTCAAAATCTTGTTTGCCTCGAGGCTGTTGCGAGAAAAAGGGGTTTTTGAACTGGTTGAGGCGTTCTCACGTGTTAAGGTTAAACACCCTCATATTGAGCTGCTGATAGCGGGTGATCTTTATTTGGAAAACCCTTCATCTTTGACTGCACAAGAAGTTGAAAAGCTTAAAGAAACTCCTGGCGTATCATTCCTTGGCCACGTTGATGATGTGCAACACTTACTGGACGATTGTGACATTGTTGTCTTGCCGTCTTATCGTGAAGGTACCCCTCGTATTTTGATCGAAGCGGCGGCTATGGAAAAGCCGATCGTAGCGACCGATATTGCCGGTTGTCGAGGGTTGGTGGTTGATGGTGAGAATGGCTTCCTGGTTCCGATCAAATCGGTTGAGCCTTTGGTAGATGCGATGGAGAAGTTGATTGTTGATGCTGAGCTAAGGGAAAAGTTTGGTCGCCGGGGGCGGGAAATTGTGCTTGCCGAGTTTGATGAGAAGATTGTTTTGGAGAGGACTTTGGAAGTTTATGAGGAGCTTTATAAACCCGGGACGCGGGACGCGGGACGTGGGACGCGAAAATCTTGAATTTATTGGGACGAAGAGGTTGAACAGGATGACAACTTAAGATATCTGAACATTGTAGTATCACTTCCATCCCCTTTATCCTTGTTAATCTATTGCTTCTTAAAACGGAATAGTCACTTTAATGTCCCTGGATAGCCCTTTCTGGAAATTTATTTTCGAATCCCTCAAGCCTGATCCGGATACCGGCGAACTGATTCATTTGGCTGTTGAAGGGCTGAATGAAGACGATCTGCTCACGAGCTGCTGTGATCACGGCATCCTGTTGATTGTCAATGAATCCCTGAAAGAGATTGCGCAACAGATATTTACTGCAAAAGGGCTTGAACAATGGCGTGCCCATGTTGCGTCCTGTACACTGCAAAGCCTTGAACTGCATCGTGAACTACAAAGCGACTTCTGCCGCTATTTGCAGAAACTGAAATCCCGGTTGTGCCATTCAAAGGACCGGTGCTTTCAGAGCAGCTGTATGGCGACCCTTTGCTCAGGATGTCTGTTGATTTGGATCTGCTGGTGCCGCGTGACTGTGTCGTAGAGACTGTTGATCTGTTGATGGCGGACGGCTATCTCCCTGAATTCGACTGTAGCGATCTGGAAATCTGGCTGACGCCGAATGCCAGATATTTCCATTGCAGCCTGCTGCATCCCTCACATAAATGGTTGGTCGAAATCCACTGGAATGTATTTGCCTCCTGGCGCCGTGTTTCTGTTGCCAATAGTGCCGTCAGAGAATGGAACGAGCCCGGCGAGAGGGGCGGTCTTGAGTTGCTGCTATTTCTGTGCGTACACGGTGCAAAACACTGGTGGATTGAATTGAAATGGGTTGCCGACGTTGATCGATGTGTGCGTGCGATTTCCGAGCTTGATTGTCCGGAGCTGTTTTCAAGAGCACGTGATCGAGGTTGTCTGCGAGTCGTCTATCTGGCCTTGCAGCTTGCTCATCAAACGTGTGGTCTAGAGCTCCCTGACCAAGTGGTGGTTGAGATTCGCAAAGATACGAAAGTGGCGAACCTTGCACGAAGGGTCTCTCTAAACTGGCCAAAGCCGAAAACGCACAACCCTTCCTTGCTTTGGAAAACCCGATACCTTCTGGATTGTCGGGAAAGATGGTCTGACAAAGTCGGCATGATCATCGATTATCCGCTGTTGCGAAGTCTCCCTGGCGTTGTTAGTAAAGAAAAACATTAATGTTTTCCCTCAATTAACGTTTTGAAGTAAAATATCCTTCAACTCCTCTACTAGGTTGCGCACAATGAATTTTGTCGGTGGCCAGCTCCTGACCTGCTTCTACAGCTTCATGACGGCGTTATTCGCAGCGCTGATCATGGTGCCGTTTCTGCGGCAATGGGCGCTTGACAAGGATAATGTCGATCAGCCTGATGCCCGTAAGATTCATGATGTGCCGATGCCTCGCCTGGGGGGCATCGCCATTTTCCTCGCCTTTTTATTCTCAGCGATCATTTTTCTGCCGATTGATGAAAGCATCCGTGGCCTTCTCGCCGGCATGCTGATTATCTTTGCCATCGGCGTTGTTGATGATCTCAACGGGATCACATCGCGCAGAAAGTTCGCTGGCCAGATTGCGGCATGCCTGACCACTATACTGGTCGGCAAGCTCTATTTGACCGATCTCGGCAACCTGTTCGGGTTCGGGCCTGTAGTTATGCCGGCCTGGCTTGGCATCCTGTTTACGGTGTTTGCCGTGGTCGGTGTGATCAACGCGATTAACCTGATCGATGGCCTCGATGGCCTGGCCGGAGGCGTCACGAGTATCGCTCTGGCAGCCTTCTTCCTGATCGGTTGGTTGGAGAACGATCCGGTCACCATGATCCTTTCGGCCGCCCTGGTCGGCGCAATTTTTGGTTTTCTCAAATACAATTTCTATCCGGCCCGGATTTTCATGGGTGATACCGGTTCGATGGTGGTCGGCTTCGTCCTGGCCTTCATTGCCGTGGCATCGACCCAGAGGTCGGGCTCTTCGATCAGCCCGATGGTTCCCGTATTAATTCTAGGCCTGCCGTTGCTGGATACTGTGTGGGTGATGACGCGCAGGATTGTGAAGCGCGTGGGCCCGTTTACTGCTGACCGCACCCACATCCACCACCAGTTCCTCGAACTCGGATTCGAGCATCGATTTACGGTCGTCATCATCTACACGATCTCTCTGTTCTGGGCGGTTTGCGCCCTGTTGTTGCGCAATTCTCCTGAATATGTTCTGTTGTTTTTCTACCTGGCCACGGCATTCGGCAGCTACTTCCTGCTGCGTTTTCTTGCACAAAAAAAAGAGCGGTTCTCCTTTCTGGAGCGAGACGACCGGACTGGAATCCGCAGTTCCTCGACCTACCAGATGTTGTCCGGTTACTCCGATTATCTCTTGACCGGAATCAAACTGCTGCTCGGCCTCTATCTGGTTGTTGCCCTGGCGTCAGTCCTTAAAGACTCAATCATCCCATGGCAGATTGCCTTGATACTACTTGGTTCCGGCATCTACCTCTGGCAGAGCCGCCAGTCGGACAACCGTCAGTTCCTGATGCTCGTCGTTTACGCCACTTTCGGCCTGATCGCAACTCAGATCTGGCATATGGATTTGCCGATTATCGCCGAAATCTCTCTGAAGCGCTGCGGAGACGCTCTGCTCGGTGCTGCCGGTGTTCTGGCCGTCATCAAGATCCTGTTTCGTCGGGTAGGTGAACTGTTCCTGACCACCGCTGACTACCTTGTGCTGGCGGTCTGCATCTTCCTGGCGATCGCCTCGCAGCAGGCCGTGCTCGGCTACAACATCAACGGTCCGCTGTTCCGGACTGTGGTCGGGGTGATTACCTTACGGACTATTGCTACCCGCG
>CAWGUB010000003.1:0-13071 GCA_963825575.1 uncultured delta proteobacterium | reverse complement strand
ATGTTCTCAAGGAACGCTGGGGCAATCGACTGGAGCTGGCGAGTATCGGATGAACAGAACAAAGGGGATTGGTATCGTGAAATTATCCTTAACCCTGAAGTTTTTTCCTGGCTTTCTCCTGTTCCTCAAGCTCTTCCGGAAAGGTCACTGGTAGCAGCAGGGCTTGCTGCAGTTGAATCTTCTTATCCTCGTACCGTTCCATGCGATCATAAACTTTTGCCAGATTGTATCGATGGGAAATCCTGTCATGCAATTCAATGGCTTGCCACAAAAGCTTCTCGGCTTCAGCAAGGGATGCCTTTGGAACCCCGCCATAGATAATTTTGGCGAAAGTCCGGGCGACCATTCCCAGTCCGGAGACTTTGTAATGCCAACGGCTCAACACAAGGTAGGCGATATCATCCTCAGGGTTGAGAGCGATGGCCCTCTCGATACTCTCTTTGATCTCCCTTGATTGGCGGACCTGTGTCTTCGTATCAGAGTATTTCGCCTGTGCTCCCAGGGCGATCGCCAGCCATTTGTAGCTGTCGCTGCTGCCGGGATTTTCAACTATGGCCGAACGGGCATAATCTTCAGCTTTTATGTAAAATTCCGGGACGTCCCTGTCAGCCAGTCGCCCCATCTCGTATTGAACGCGGGCCATACGCCAGAGTCTCTCCGCCGGGGCAGGTCGATCCTCCGGCAGCATTTGAAGTATCT
Organism: uncultured delta proteobacterium; assembly: GCA_963825575.1. Lineage (GTDB taxonomy): Bacteria > Desulfobacterota > Desulfuromonadia > Desulfuromonadales > BM103 > JAFDBW01. Next base: position 12,372 of record CAWGUB010000003.1, on the reverse strand, counting down.
CCAAAGCCTGTTGATTCTCCCCTTGAGTCAGCAGTTCATCGACCATCCGGACCATGACAACAGACTCTTCCTCATCGGGGTAGGACCCGCCGGCTATTGTCAAAACGGGTAACAGGATAAAAAGAATGAGGCCTGCGATGGTCAGAAAGTAGATTTTCATTCAAATATCCCCAACTAAAAGTTGTGGGCCGTTATTGATGCTGCCCTGTTTCGCTATGAACGGCTGGGGATGAAGTCTGCGTCACGCTGCCGTCGGAGATCCTAAAAACCCGGTCGGACACCTCGACAAGGGCGGTCTGGTGGCTGATCGCCAGGATGGTCAGGCTGCCACGCAAGTTTTTCAGCGTCTGGCAGATATCAGCTTCGGTCTGCGGGTCCAGAGCGCTGGTGGCTTCATCGAGAATCAGGAGCTGCGGCCGATGGATCAGGGCCCTGGCAATGGCAATCCGCTGCCTTTGTCCGCCTGATACCTTGGAGCCACGTTCGCCGACGACCGTATGCATACCCTCGGGCATTTCGCTGACGAAGTCCCATGCACCGGCTCCTTTCAGGGCCTCTTCAACATCTGTCTGGGTCCAGGATGGCTCGCCGAGGGTCACATTCCCAAAAATCGAATCATGCAGCAGAATGGTGTCCTGGGGGACATAGCCGATCATGTGTCTCCAACTGCGCAAAGCAATCTTTGGCAGAGGAGTGCCATCGATCAACACACGGCCGTCGACAGGCTGAAAGAGTCCCGTTATCAGGTCGACCAGAGTGGTCTTCCCGGAACCTGAAGGGCCGATGATCGAAGTAAACGTACGGCTCGGAATTTCCAGGGAAACATTTTTCAGAATCAGCCGGTCGCCGTAACCGAAATCAACCCGGTCCAGGGTGATGCCACGCTCCAGGCTTGCAGGAATGTCACCACCTTGTGGTTCATAGTGTTTCTGGGCTTTGCTGATTTTATCTTGCAGTGACCAGTATGCGCTTTCACAGACTGCCATCTCTTGGTACTTGCGCTGCACCTTGCCGGCCTCATTCAACATGCGGGCCATGAGGAAGCTGAGCACCATGACCTTCGGCAGGTCCATTCCCATGGTGACCAGCATCAGATAGAGGCCGGTTATCACCAGGAGCATCATCAGGGGCTCCTGGGCGCCCCGCAGAAAAGCCTTGCTTATAACTTGCCTGCGTAGGGCCTTGTTCAATTTCATGGTGTCCGATGAGAGCAGTTCGTCAGCGAGATTTTCGCGACCCATGGCCTTGAACGCTTTCAGAGATTGCAAGCTGTCGGAAAGCCGGGCAAGCAGTGACTGCAGCAGACGGGTCTGTTTGTTTCCGGCTCTCTTGGCCGTGGTGACCATCCTGTGCAGAAAAATCAAGATAATACTGCCTATAGTCATGAAGAGCAGGGTGGTTTGCCAGGAGACCAGAAGGGCCACTATGAAATAGGCAAAGACCTGAATCGCCATGGCTAGTGCGACAGCAGCGTAAAGGTAAGCTGAGGCGGCACGCATAACCTCGGTCCCGGCGGCGTTGGCCATGCTACCGACCTGCTGATTGAGAAAATAGCCCCAGCGGGTGGAGAGCAGCGCGCGGAGCAGGGCCAGGCGTAGGTCAGTGGCAACGTGGGCGACCGTGTAGCCGACCTTGCGGTCAGCAATCAGGATCAGCAGGCTCCTTAGGATCGCTCCAAGGAGGATGACCATCAAAAGTGATCCGATAGTGACAGGGATACCCATGTGTACCAGTGCTGAACAGATGAAGTTGTCAGCAATGTTGGCTGAAGCCGGATCAGCCGTGGCACCTGCAGGCATGTCGATGGCTGTTTGCAGCAAAGGCAAAAGAGCAGTCAGGCCGACGCCTTCAACCAGGCCAGCCATGATCAGGGCAAGTAACATCATCAGACTTTGTCTGGGATAGGCTCGGGCGAATTTTATTATCAACTGCATTTTGAACAAGCTACTTTCTATTTTGAATTGTGCAGATTCTACTCATTCGCATTATATGTGCGAGATATTTTGCAGACTAACATTTTTCATTGATTATTGTGAAGCATAACGGTGCCTCGCATGATTGGATTCTCTGCGATACTTTTAATCAGCTTTAGAACAAGAAATTATTTAAATAACTGATCATTTAAGCTACCATCACATATGCTGAAGTGAGAATTCCCCCTAAGCACTCAATCCAGAGACTCATAGGCTGAAAAATAATTTTATGAATGTTGATTCTCTCATTCTCGACCGTAACTGAACCTGTCAAACCTTTTTTATCTCATGGTCAGGTGACTTTGTCTCTTCTACCGAAATATTCATGCTCTCAATCCCAAGAAGACCTTTTTTTAGCTCACTGGGGAGGTCCGGATCGGCCGGCAAGATTCTTGCGCGACCTGCTTGAGGAAAAGATTCATGCTGTTCCGTCTGGTGGGGAAATCCTTTGGATAACCTACTACTTTAGAGATGAGGCCTTGGCGAAAGCTCTGCTACAAGCTTCCGAGAGAGGGGTCAAGGTACGATTGGCCGTAGAAGGTAATCCGCGCACCGGCGCGATTAACCGTCGGGTGATAGGCTTACTGAAGGGCGACAACGCGCTGGGGGAGAATTTGAGGCCTCTTAGCCACAATCTATTTGACAACCGGTTCCTAAGAAAATGCAGGTTACACGAAAAATTATACTACTTCAGTCACCCATCACCTCATGCCCTGTTAGGCACATTCAATCCTTCCGGCAACCTTCCGGAAGACCCGGCTATAATCCGAGAGATTGGTGATCAGGACAGGGGGCACAACGTTTTATTGGAAATAAGTGATTCTGTCCTTGTCCAAGGTCTGTATGACCACGCGGATCGCATATACCGAATGAAGCACGGTATCTGGGAGCGTTTCCTGCCATCCAGCAACAAAATTCTGTTCTCAGGGAAAGCACGGGTTCTATTTTTCCCCAGATCAGAAAAGAATATATTCGACGAACTATTTGATGTGTTGGAAAACGGTTGCACTCTGCGTTTGGCAGTTTCTCACCTGAGTGATCGTGGAATCTGCAGGCGCCTGTGTGAGCTGTCTCACAGAGGAGTTCGTATTGAGGTCCTCACGCATGACACCCTCAGAAGGGTGCCGCATTGGGTAGAAAAGTTGTTGCTCCAAAGTGGAATAATGTTCAATCGTTATACAAACCCGGAAGGGTTGCCAATGCATAATAAATTTATGCTGATTGATTCGCCTGGACGACAAATGGTAACCGTAGGCAGTTTAAATTTCTCTGTTCGTTCACTTCATGCCAACCACGAATTATTACTGGTAAGTGAAGATCCTGACTTGTATCAGGTTTTTTTGAACCGATGGGGAGAGATGCAGAATGAAATGAATCCTGATAAGAATATGCCATGCCCTGCCGCGGAAGGTTCGTTTGCGCCTGGCTTGTCTGAAGCGCTCACATCAGACGTGCAAACTCCAAAGCACATAGCTTTATTTGTGAAGTCTTTCGAAGGTAGTGGCGGGGCCGAGCGGGTGCTTCTGAATCTTGGCTGTGGCCTCGTTGCACAGGGTCATCGTGTCGACCTAGTGATGGCGCGCTACTCGGGGCACTACTTGGATCAGATCCCTCATGCAATAAAGGTTGTAGACCTGAAGGTCAGGTCAGCCTGGGGCTCGTGGCGGATGATTCACAGGCTAGGTGTGGATGCTTGGTTTTGGACGAAAATGGTCCTTGGTAAAAACCCACATTACGTGTTAGGTGCCTTGCCACGTTTGGTCGATTACCTAAAAAAAGAACGCCCTGACGCCCTGATTTCCTCTATGGACTACCCAAACGCAGTCGCAGTTATGGCTCGCAAGCTTGCCAAGGTGAAGAGCAGAGTTGTGTTGACGGTTCACAGCACTCTTTCTGAGGAAATAGCCAGGTCGAAAAAGCCTCGGATAAAAGCCCAGGTTGAAGTTGACCGTCGCTTTTATCCCCAGGCTGATTCTGTCGTCACCGTTTCTCAAGGGGTTGCGGATGATTTGGGCAGGACGTTAAATCTTCCCATGGAAAGCTTTACCACTATTTACAACCCGGTTGTTAACGAACGACTCTTTCAACAGGCGGCAGAGCCCCTGTCGCATCCCTGGTTTTCCGTTGACGGCCCCCCTGTGCTACTGACTGTTGGCGGGATCAAACCGGCTAAAGATCATGCTACCTTATTGAAAGCTTTTGCCCTTGTCAGGGAGAAGCGACCGGTACGTTTATTGATCCTGGGGGAGGGGAAGCTGCGTGAGAATCTGATCAGTCAGGCTGAAGAGTTGGGGATTTCTGCCGACCTGGAAATGCCCGGCTTCCTCGACAATCCTTTTCAATATATGGCCCGTGCCTCGCTGTTTGTGCTCTCTTCGGTTTTTGAAGGCCTGCCAACGGTGCTTATTGAGGCTCTGGCATGCGGCTGCCCAGTTGTTAGCACAGATTGCCCGAGTGGCCCAAGGGAGATACTTGACAACGGGCGCTACGGGGCCTTGGTGCCAATGGCTGATGAAAAGTCTTTGGCTGCAGCAATATTGCAAGCTCTTGATGCAAGGGTGAATAAGGATCAGCTTATCGCCAGGGGTAAAGAATTCTCCCTTGATAGGGCTACCGGCAGGTATCTTAATTTAATCAGAGGATTTGACGATGAAGCTCTTTCCTGAAAGTATTCCCTTCCTGAATGGAAGCCGTTTTGATGATGATTACTGTCTGAAATTAATATCCACAGATGATCCAGCGGATCGTGGCACAATTGATCGGATAAGCCTTTTAGAGCGTCTTGTTGGGGACAAAAAAATCGTGCATGTCGGCTGTGTTGACCATTCAGCCGCTTTGATCGAACGGGAGTCTGCCCGGGGGACTTGGCTACACGGTAGACTTTCAAATGTAGCACATCAATGTGTGGGTATTGATATCAATGATGAAGAGATTCTTTTCATGAAGAAAACACTGGGGGTTGAGGATGTATTTTGTTGTGACCTTACCTGTGAGGCTCTCCCTCTTGCTGCCGAACAACCCTTTGACTTTCTCTTGCTTGGGGAAATTCTTGAACATGTTGATAATCCGGTGGGCTTTCTGACCACCCTGCGGCAAAAACATTTTCCTCATGGCGTTAGAAGCATGATTGTGACGGTTCCCAATGCTTTGCGTGAGCGAAATTACAGAGATTCAAGAAATGATCAGGAGAGAATAAATTCAGATCACAGGTACTGGTTCTCACCTTTTTCCATTGCCAAGGTCTTGACAGAGGCAGGATATGAAATTGACGATATCTACTTGGTTCGCCATAAGCCGTTGAAAAACCCTAAGACGCGGGGTTTTAAGTCCTGGAATAGACGTCGTCTACAAAAAAAACACCCTTTTCTGAGAGATACTATCGTTGTCACTGCAACTGTACGAAATATTCGCTAGTGAGGTTCAATGACACATCATTGTCACTTAATCTCCGGCCATCAAGTCGAGTATTTTTTCGGCAGGGTCCCCAGGGACAATTACCCGCTTCAAAAACCGTTCGCCGTTCAGTTTCAGAATTTTGTAGGTGTGGCTCTCAGTAAGGCCGTCAAGGAAGCAGTGCCAATCCTCAAGATCGTCAAGCCTCTTAAGTGGGGAGTAGTAGTCAAGATTTAGGCCATATCTGGTTATGGCTACCGGAACTCCAGACAAGGCTCCGTCCAGCGCAATGGTTGATGGGGTTGTAATCACACCCAACGCACGGGACAAAGCGAAGGGGTCGTCAAGAAGGTTGCTTGTTCCTCGTCAGACATGTCGGCAACAACTACTCTTTTCATAGCGCACAGTCTATTCTTAAGTTCACTACTTCTGGTTCTGGCTGAGGCAGGATGAGACTTCAAAATGAAACGAAAACTTGTTCGTTCTTCAGAAACCTCTTCCAGGTGGTTCAGAAAAGTTGAGATATATTCCTGATCAAAACGGTCCCAGTGAAGGTTGTCAAAAACTGCAATGATTGGGAGTTCCCCTGTTTTTACTGTCGGATCATTATCGGAAGCAAGAAGGATGTTCGGACAACCTACCGCAATAGATTTGTCTCGGGTCTCTTTTGCGACCCAGGAAGGTAGTTCATTCGTTGGCCCCCAGGTAAGAACGGTTTTAGCCGCAAACTTGACATCAGGACCGTGTGCCTCATCACAATAACTCAAACCGACATTCTCAAAGCCATGTTGCAGTGTATAGGTTGGGACGTTCGCTGCGTTGGCCAGCCTGGTGATCATGTAAGGCAGTTTGCCTTTGGCAGTGGTCGACTCCACTGTTGACAAAAAGGCATCGATCCTCATGAGCTTGTTTAAAATTCTACTTAAGTGGATGAAGTTAACGACTTGCTCAACGACAGCATTTTTTTCTTCAAGTTTGCGAAGGGCTTCTGGATATTTTCTGGCGCAATTTTTTGTCACCCAGAAGAAGAGGGAAAGAGTGTCTCGGGAGCGGGCATTTTCAGTTTAGGCCAATAAGGAGATCAACATCTTGTGGCCTGCTGACAAGGAGGGCAATCCTTTTGCGGTCCTCTCCTTGAGGCGCCTTGTTGGTGATATTGAAAACAAGCCTGTAGAGTGGGGCAAGTATTGTTAACGTTCCTGCATAGAAGCAGGCCAAGATTTTTTTTAAATTATAAAACAACTTGCGCCTTTTATTGGGACAGTGCCTTTGCCAATTGGGTTTGAACGACTCGTGTTTGCCAGTAGAGGGGTCTGAGTGCTTATGTTTCTTTAGATGCATAATGTTTAAATATGCAGGGTTTTCTTCTGTCAATATTAGATGTCATTTGTTTCCTGTGTCGAGAAGTTATCTCTACTTGCTTTGTGCATTTGTTTGAAGCGTAGCTTGACCATACCCTTGCGAGCCATTCTTATCACATACCAGAAGTTCTTAACGGGCCAGGCCGCGGTATGTCTCCTGAACGCACGCAGCGTTGCACAATGGACCTTCACAGCATCATCGAGTTCCATTCCCTCCAGCGGTTCTACCTTCCCAGGGACGCTGATGGCCCGGACAGATCCGCCATTGAGGCCATAAGTCGTTGACAGAACTTTCAATCCGGAAATCTCGAAAAGGGCCCTGAGAGTATGCTCTGTGTGATAACAAAGGTGGGCAGTATGTATTGACACAGGATGCAAACCATAAATAGTTTGCCAGTCGGCATTAGGGACCTCAGCACACATAAGTCCGTCCTGGGCCAAAAGACCGCTTGCATATTTCAGGAACTGACCAGGATTGCTGCTATGTTCGAGGACGTGTGAACTTGTGACTATGTCATAATGATCCCGTTGCTCCGATACGAACTGCTCCAGAGTTCCGGTAAATACGTCGAACCCGTTCTCGCTGAGTCTTGCCGCATGTTTGGTCGAAGGTTCGATGCCAGAGACCAACGCCCCACGATTCCTGGCTTCCGTGATGAGGAAGCCATGACCGCAGCCAATATCTAATAACCTGAGGCCATTTAGGGGCCGATGCTTTTCAACCGCGTCCAGAATACCTGAGGCAATACGTTTCTTCCTCTTGACCCACTTGTCAGTTTTGGCTCTTTTGTCCATTGAATAGAGTTTGTAATATTCTGACGAGTAGAATTGTTCCAGCCCCGCATCATCAATCCTGGGATTCAGTTGTCGAAGCCCACATCTCTGGCAGACGCTCAACGAAACGGGTAGACGATGCCTGTCAATCAAGTCGAGCAGGTGATTAAATTCCTCGTGTCCGCAAACAAGACAAGGATAGGTTGTAAAATTCTCCCGAGAAAATTGCATTTATCACGCCTTGTTTTGCTGCTTCGAATAGATATATTCCGCCAACTCCAAATCCCAGTAAGTATCGATACTCACCAGGTTCCCCTCCAGCACAAGTGCGCCGGTACGCTCACCCTTGATGCTCTTTTGGTCCAACAGACAGTTGCGCCTGATTGCGTAGGCAACACCGTTGCGGTGATACACAGGGACCAGCTGCTGTCGTGCGATGATCTGCTTGCCGGACTGGTCATAGTAGTCGAGACGGTCGTCGCTGACAGTCAGCTGCTTCAGGGGATGATTCTTGGAGTCGGTTTCGGAGACTGTCCAGACCGCGTCCCAATCGCCGTCAATCAGCATCTGGATCGTGTCACGTACATGTTCCGTACGTCTCAAGGGGGAGGTTGGCTGCAACATGACAACAATGTCGTAGGTCACTCCGTCCAGCCTCTCCATTTCAAGCAGCGCATGAGATAAAACCTCCAGGTCGGAGATCCGGTCGCCGGACAGCTCTTCCGGGCGGTAAAACGGCACATCGAGCCCGGATTCTCTGGCCACTTCGGCAATCTCCTGCGAATCAGTCGAGACGATCGCCCGGTCAATGGCAGGGATCTCAGCGACCAGGTGGCCTACACGTGCGACCAGCGGGACGCCGAGAAAAGGCTGCAGGTTTTTCAGTGGGATGCCCTTGCTGCCGCCGCGTGCCGGGCAGACCACGAGGATGCGTTGTCCGTCGATCATGATGCCTCCCGGGAGATTCCGTCCAGCAGGGCCGGCAGATCCCGCAGATCCTCTATGCGCAGAGGGCTGTTCCTGACTGTTGATTTGGCCATGCCTGCCGTCATGGCCACGAAGTGGCAGCCAAATTGTTCAGCGCCTCTCTGGTCATCAAGCTGATCACCGACATGAACCATTTCGGTGCATTCTGCTCCCGATGCCTTGGCAATGCTCAGGAGGTTCTCGGCTTTGGTCGCTTCTGCGCCATAGACTGAGTGGAAGAAATGATCCCAGTTACGTAACTTCGTCAAGCGTTGAAGGGGAAAGACCGGCGTGGCTGAGTTGACGAACAAGAGTAGGCCCGTTCCGGAAAGCTTTTCCAGAACCGCCGTCGCACCGGGCATCTCTGCGCACCGGGCGATGGCTGCTTCACACCTTGCGGTGTAGTCGTCGGCCAGGCGCGCGGCCCAATCCTCCAGCGTGGAGTCGGTCGGCAAGAGCCTCCTGTCGATCAGATCTTCAGCAATCCTGCGGGTTTTTTCGTAGCGATTGGCTCCAGGCCAGCGCTCGAAAACCGCTGCAACAACCTCTCCGGAAGAGTCCCAGGGACGAGCAATCGCAAAGAAGGCTTCTCTTTTGATCTCGTTGGAGTCGACCAGGGTGCCATCAAAATCGAAGACGACGCATTTGATCATACCAGCTATCCCGACTCAGGCTTTGGTCTGACCTGCCATGGCCTTGAGCTGAAAACGTCCCCAGTGGTCGACAACGGTCTTTCTCTCTGCTCTGGACAGTTTGTTGATGCTCTTGTCCTCGTAGAAAGAGTCATTGTCATGATCACGGCTGGAAATCTCCTCGAATATCACGCCGCTTTCGGTGCCGAACGAGTGCCAGACACCTGGCATGACAACCACGCTTTCACCGGGTACAAGGGTCCGATGATGTCCGTCTACCGTGCATTCCAGTTGTCCGTAAAGGACCTGGAAGGTCTCTTCTTTCAGAGCGTGATAGTGGGAGGGATGCTTCTGGCCGGGCAGTTGCACGACAAGTTTCTTGCAGTAGTCACGGGTGACGCATTCGATCAGCACAGCGCCGGTTTCAAGGAACTTCGGGATCCCGTAATGATGCGAGTATTCGACCTTGAACTCCGGGCCGAGGTGAATTCTCGCCTCGTTGAGCATCGCTTTGACCTCGTGGACGGCGTGCTTGATCACCAACTCATCTTCAGAGCCAGGAAGGGCGACCTTGTCTTCAAAAACCGGCTTGTTTGCGACGACATCGCTCTTGCTGACGATGCCCGACTTGAAATTGCCGCTATCAAGCTGTCCGTCAATGTAAGGGATGGCGAAGTAAACCTGGTCATAGGCAATCACGGCCCCTTTGCGGAGTTTGCTTTTTGCATAGACGCCCCGTTTCAGGCCATCGATGGCGCTCTGTTCAGCTTCGGAAGCCGGCTGGCGTTCCTTTGGCCCACAGAGGATCTGGGCTCTCTGTTTGGCGTCGATCCAATCGCCAATCTGTTCCGGGGTCGACGAGTAGGCGTTCAGTGGCGAGGCGTCCGTGGCGATCCCGACATGGCGTTCGAACAGTTCCGCACCCAGAGCGACAGCCAACTGCACAGGATCCATGTCTGCGGGCGATTCGTGGGTAGACCAGCCGACATGAATACCCGGATAGCGGTTTCGCAACAGGGCGATCTGACGCATGTTCATGTTCGCGTCGGGGGTCGGGTAGATGGCGACGCAGTGCATGATCGCAAACCGAACACCCCGGTGCTGGAAGAAGCTGACCAGGTTGTCGATGTCCCGAAGGGTCAGGCCGCCGGTGGAAAAAATCACCGGCTTGTCGGCATCGGCAACTTTTTCAAGGAGGGGCCAGTCTTTGCCTGAACAGCTTGCGACCTTGATGACATCGAAGCCCATATCGCAGATGATGTCGACTGAAGCCTCGTCAAAGGGTGTGCACATGGTGACCAGCCCCTGGGCGCGGACTTCATCGAGTAGTTTCTGGAATTTGTCCCAGGGCAGACGTGTCGACAGAAAGCGCTGGACCTGCTTGTGTTCGCTGTTCTTCTGGTGCTCCTGGTGGATGAAGGTGTCAAGCTGACGGAACTGGAATTTCAGTGCGGCGCGTGCGTTACGATCCTTGACGACCTTGGCGAAGGAACGAACAATATTGAGCCCGTGCTCCACGTCACCCTGGTGGTTGTTGGCCATGTCCAGGATCAGGAGATCTCTAAAGTCAAATTTCTTGTTCACATTATCCTCCGTTTATTGTTTCGCTGCGACCGTTAGTGCATCGAGAGAGTAGCCTTTATCATAGTCGATCAGGACCCGTCTGCCCTGACTGTTTGCAAGGTGCGCGGCGGCGACGATCAGCATTGTATCAAGACCGCACTCCAGTGAAATTGAGCTTTTGTCTTGTCCACCATTGAGTACGGTTTCAACGTGCTTGAGCTCGGCGATGAAGTCGTCCGGGCGGGTTTTCTTGAACAACATCTCTTCTTTCGGGTTGCCGCCGTACTGCCACTGGATACGATCTTCACTGCCGATCGTGATGTCGACGAAGCCGTCCTTGCCCTGAATGCGACCCCATTTGCGGGATGGCTGGGTGACCACGTCCTGGACCACACGGCCGATTAGACCGTTCTCCGTACGCAAGTTGAGCAGGCAGAGCTTGTCGTAGTCGACCAGGTTGGTTTTGACGTATTCCAGGCTCGCGTCAACTTCGGTGACACGCCCGGCGCCAAGGCTGCGGGCCAGATGCTGCCAGAGGTTGATGGCGTGGGAATGTTCACCGCTGGCGCCGCCGCCTTTCTGCCAGAAGCCCAGGTAGCTGTCCTGTGGCCCGTCGAGCCAGGGGTGGGCAGTGAAAATCCCGCCCCAATGTTCGCGGAATTCAACGTCGAGGGTTTCAGTCGCCCCCAGGTGCGGGATGAGCTCTACCGCCTTATCTGCAACAGAACTGACGACGTGGTTGTAGCCAACAAATACCTCGACGCCGGTTTGCCGGGCCAGACTGTACAGCTCGTCAGCCTGCTCCATTTCCGGCGTGCAAAGTGGTTTTTCGACCAGCACGGCCTTCGGTTTTTCGGCAATGGCCTGGATAGCAAGGCGCATGTGTGAATCGGGCGGGGTGCCGATGAAGATCAGGTCAAAGCCCCCACAAGGAGCTTCCGCAGCAGTACAGAGCTGGATCGATTCGTCCCACTGGCCGTAGCGTGCCGGGTAAATCTCTTCCCTGGTCCGTCGCAACGCAGCGGGGTCCAGATCGCAGATTGTAACGTCCCAGCCCAATCGTCGCGAGGCGTTGGCCAGGTGGTTGCCGATCGAACCGGCGCCATAAATTTTTACATTGTACATGGTTTCTCCAGAAAAAGGATTATCGGGCAGATCAAGCCGTTCTGACCTTCCGCCGTTTGCGTTGATTGTCAATGACGACTATTTGTAAATCCAGTACAGATGCTGTGAATGCTTTTTGACCTTGATGTCATGGAACCGATTCAGCAGCTTGCCGAAACGACCGATCATCGCCAGCATCTCCTCCGCCGTTATCCCGGGGTAGCGATGGTCATGCAGGGTGATGTTGTTGCGATGGCCGGAACGCCGCATGTTGATACGTTTCTCGATAGTCCGCAAATGTGTCTGTGACCATCCGCTGAAACGGTCTGACATGCCTGGAGCTGGCGGCGGGCCTTCGCGGTAGCCGGCTTCATCGAGAACATCAACGATCCGGTCGGCGGCAAGACGGCCTTCGAGGGCAGCTATGTGTGGTTCCAGGGCGGCTTTCCGCACATCCCAGTCGAGCGGACCAATCTTGCCATCGACAACGTCTCGCACTGTCGCCAGAAGTTCATCAATGGTGAAAACCCGCCGGCTGACGTCACGGGTAATCGGGAAATCATATTCATCGACGGTGATCGGTTCAAAGTTTACCCCTGCTGTGCC
>CAWGUB010000002.1:0-94573 GCA_963825575.1 uncultured delta proteobacterium | reverse complement strand
AGCCTGGAACTCGACCTGACGCAGTTTATTCAACGGGTGATGCTGAGAAGGCTTGAATGAGAGGGGATTGATTTCGCAATGTTTCTCCTTTGAGTGTTCCAGTCAGTGTGACAAGTTTCTGAGTTTGATAATCTGTCGCCCCCCGGAGTTAACAACGTCAGCGGCCAGGCCGTATAGCGACTGACGGTCTCTACTACATCGTGCACAAAAAACATGGCAAATCCAAAACCCTGCAGATTTTCGGCAATTCTCTCTAATTGAATTCTGTCCTCATTTCTGATAGTTTCCCTCGGACAAAGAAAAACCTACCGTTCAAGAGGTATCAACATGCGCGTTCTATCCGGCATACAACCTTCCGGTTCCCTGCACCTCGGCAACTACTTCGGCATGATGTCGAAGATGATTGCCTACCAGGAAGAATCCGAGCTCTTCTGTTTCATCGCCAACTACCATGCCCAGACCTCGCTCAGCGATGGCAAGGTCCTGGCCCGCGGAACCATTGAGGCGGCAGCCAACTTCCTGGCCCTCGGCATGGATCCTGAGCAGAGCACCTTCTGGGTGCAGTCCGACGTACCGGAGGTTCAGGAACTGACCTGGATTCTTTCCAACTTCACTCCGATGGGCCTGCTGGAGCGCTGCCACAGCTACAAGGACAAGGTCGGCAAAGGGCATCGCCGCCAACCATGGCCTGTTTGCCTACCCGGTGCTGATGACCGCCGACATCCTCCTGTTCCAGAGCGAAAAGGTTCCAGTCGGCAAGGACCAGAAGCAGCACGTCGAGGTCGCTCGTGACATCGCCATCAAGTTCAACAACCAGTACGGCGACATTTTCACCCTGCCGGAACCGGAAATTGACGATGATGTCGCCACGGTTCCCGGACTCGACGGGCAGAAGATGAGCAAGAGCTACGGCAACACCATCGACCTGTTCGCCGAGGACAAGGCGCTGCGCAAACAGATCATGCGCATTGTCACCGCACCGATCCCGGTCGAAGACCCGAAAAATCCCGATGATCTGCAATGTCTACAAGATCTTCCGCCTCTTCCTCGATAAGGAGAGCGATGCCTCTCTGAGACAAAGATACCAGTCCGGTGGCCTGGCGTTTGGCGATGTCAAGCAGGAGCTCTTCGAGACAGTTCGGGATTACTTTGCACCACAGGCTGAATATCGTAAGGAACTGCTCGCCAACCCCGACGCTATCCGGAAGATCCTTGCCAGCGGCGCAGAGAAAGCCCGCTGGGTGGCGAGCAAGACGTTGCGCAAGGTACGGAAGAAGACCGGCCTGGCCTACTGACCTTCTGTCAACCGGCACGGGACAACGAACCGGATATGTTTAAAAAACTCGGATGGACAATTTTAACGCCCTGGCTTGACAGTTCGGCCGCAGAGCTGTTCTGTTCACTTGAAAAGGTTTTCTCCCTTTCCGGCACGCCCGTTGCCAAAGATAAGAAAAGTATCGTATTCAAGATCTCCGCGGGGGCAAACACCTTCTACGTAAAGCGTTACCGCAGAACCAAGGGCAAGCACGTCTGGTTCAGATTTTCACGAATGACCAAGGAAGCTGAAAACCAGTTGCTTTTCAAACGGCTCAAGATCCCGGCGGCCGAGGTCGTTGCCTACGGCGAAGAGCACATCTTCAACAAATCAGCGCGCGGCGCACTCATAACCCTGGCCGTAGAAAATGCTGTTGACCTGGCCACCACCGTAAAAGAAACACCGAGATTAATTCAGAACAGGAAATGGGTTCGACAGGTCATCACGCAGGTCGCCCGTATCGCCCGGACACTCCACGATTACAGGTTCTGTCACAACGACCTGAAATGGAGGAATATCCTGGTCACCCAGGACGAGGAGAACCCTCAAGTCTACCTGATCGACTGCCCGGTTGGTCAGCGCTGGCCGGCGTTTCTGCTGCCGCGTCGCATCATCAAGGATCTGGCGTGCCTCGACAAGGTCGCCAAATACCAGCTCAGCCGAACCCAGCGGTTGTTTTTCTTCAAGGAGTACACGCAGAGAAAGCGTCTTTCCGCTGCAGACAAAACCATGATCAGAAAAATCCTGCCTTACTTTCAGGGGCGTGAGTAGAGAGATTCGGGTTTACACTTTTGCAGTGCCGGGTTCGATGAATAAATAAGAAGTGTGACAAAAGGCAACAGACAGTTCTTTTGTTGCACTTTGTCGTTTTTTTGAAAGATAGAACCGGCGGGACGACCCGCCGGTTCTGCTTTTGTCTTTTAATTCCAAAGTCCAATGGAAAAGGGCAACAGATGAACCATCTGTTGCCCTGGCTAGTGATTTAATTGCATCCTCACCATTCCCTGCCATACTGAAAACTGAAGTATAAAACGGAACAGGAGGAGCCCATGTCACAACATCGCAAGTGGTATTGCAGTTGTCGTGGTAAACGGCTGGAACTGAGCGTCGTGGAAATTGTCGAAGACGAACCTGTGGAACCAACCTGCCAGCGCTGCGGCGCCTCCCCGTCTTCGGACCCGCGTCATACGATCACATACAAAGATGTAGAAACCTGGGATGATTAGCCCTGCTCGTCTGAAATATCACGGGTAAAGAGGACGAAAGCCATCGAAGGTCTTTTGCTTGCCTCGCGCACAACAAACTGGATACTGTCGAAATGCCATCCCTCCGCAGTAAGTTGATTCAACACCTCTTCCAATGACTCATCGGTCACCACGGAGAGTTCGACCACTTTGTATTTGATCATGAGCAGACCTTTCAATCGAAGTCATATCCTGTACCCTGACATGACTTTATAACGCGCCCCGTCAAGCCAGGTAAAGAACAGAGCGATTTTTTTATCTCAAGAACCATATTGATAAACTTTTAACCGATAAGATAAAACATCTTTTTACCCCCACGATCAGTTATTTTTTTACAGAAGTTAAACCTCCTGAAATTCCGTATATTTTATCCAGATCCTCTAATAAATAGCCTGTTTGTGTGAAATTTTTTATTGACTTCTTTTTAGAACGACGTATCATGTCGCAGAAAATACCACCATGATTTGGTTATTTATCGCGCATACGTACCCTTAGCACTCTCTTACAATTTAGCAATCCCAAGGACTTAGCTGGAAGCTTCAACCTGGATCAAGCAGTTGGAATCCCTAGGTTTATGATATGCGGAGCATCTTGTATGACTCCGTAAATTTATTGCCATGCGATTACCAAATGTAGTTATTTCGGAGAGAAATTAGGCAAACAACACAGGAAAAGGAGTCACTACCCATGGGACACGGACCAGCAGTAAAACTCGGTAAAGACAACGCCGCCGCGTACAAGACCAGACTCGGTATTTCGATGTTCATCGTCTATACCCTGACCTACTTCGGTTTTGTCGTCATCAACGCCGCCTACCCGGCATTGATGGAAAAAGTCTATTTCGGCCAGACCCTCGCCGTGCTCTACGGCTTCTTCCTGATCATCTTCGCATTCGTGCTGGCGATCATCTACAACCACTTCTGTACCGCCGCTGAAGCGCGCCTGAACTGATAGGGGGAAACCACCATGGTATACACACAATCACCGCTGGCCATCGGCCTGTTTGTCTTTTTTGTCCTCTTCGTCCTCTGCCTGTCGTTCTACCTGGCCCGCCGCACCACCTCGGCTGCCGGTTACTACGCTGCCGGCGGCAACATCCACTGGTTCACCAACGGCATCGCCTTCGCTGGCGACTACCTCTCGGCAGCATCCTTCCTCGGTATTTGCGGCATGATCGCAACCGCCGGTTACGACGGCTGGATGTATTCGATCGGCTACCTGGCCGGCTGGATGGTCGCCCTCTTTTTGGTCGCTGAACCGATGAAGCGGCTTGGCAAGTACACCTTCACCGACGCTCTCGACTCCAAGTTCAACTCCAAAGCGATCCAGCTCATGGCTGCGATTTCCACTCTGGCCATCTCAGTCTTCTACCTGATCCCGCAGATGGTCGGCGCCGGCGTCCTGGTTCAGCCTCTGCTCGGCATGCCGCACTGGGTCGGCGTCTGCATCGTCGGTGTAGTGGTAACCATCATCGTTGCGACGGCCGGCATGGCCTCAACCACCTACGTGCAGTTCTTCAAGGGCGCACTGCTGCTGATCTGCTCAACCATCGTCGTCGGCCTGGTGCTGTTCCGTGGCCTGGGCACCGAACCCAACCAGGGCGGGACCAAGGAATACCACAAGTTCCAGGACCTGCAGGCCGTCGTCGCCAACGGTGAACTGCAAGTGTCAGGCTATGAGGTGGTTGACGGGCTTGACTCGGAATTCGGTAAAGCCGGCTTCGTCAAGCTGGCCAAAGACGGCAACGAAACCGTCTGGCACCTCAAGGAAAACCCGGCTGGCGGCTTCCAACTGGCCGAGGCCCTTTACACGACCGAACTGGCCGATGGCACCAAGCTGTTCAACGGTGCGCCCAAAGAGGACGGCAAGTTTTATGCGGTCGGTCACATCAAGGAAATCAAAGTCGACGGCAAGGAAATTGCCCAGACCGGTGCGGTCGGCCCGCTGGAGTTTCTGAACCGCTTCAAGGAGAGCACCGTGGTGCTCTGGGGCAAGAAGTACGTCAAGGTTGGTGATGCCACGACCACCATCTACTATCAGAAGCCAACTCCCGGCAGCCGCATCCTGCGCCCCGGCCTGAAGTTCAAGGTCGACAACGCAACCGGCCTGCAGAAATTCAACTTCATCTCGCTGATGCTCGCCCTGTTCTGCGGGACTGCAGCGCTGCCTCACATTCTGATCCGCTACTACACGGTTCCGAGCCAGGCTGCGGCACGTAAATCGACCATCGTCGGCATCGCCGCAATCGGTTTCTTCTACATCCTGACCCTGTACCTCGGTCTCGGTGCGATGACCAACGGCGTCATCAACATCACCGACAACAATATGTCGGCACCGTTGCTGGCCCTCTCCTTCGGGGTCGTCCTTTTCGCAGTCATTTCGTCACTGGCCTTCGCCACAGTGCTCGGCACCGTATCCGGACTGATCGTCGCCTCGGCCGGTGCGGTAGCACACGACCTGATGGACAACTTCTTCGGCATGAACATGACCGAGCAAGGCAAAGTCAGGGCCGGTAAAATCTCGGCCATGGTCATCGGTGCTATTGCTATCTACCTCGGCATCATCTTCGAAGGGATGAATGTTTCCTTCCTGGTCGGATGGGCCTTCGCAGTCGCCGCGTCGGCGAACCTGCCGGCGATCCTGATGATCCTGTTCTGGAAGAAGACCACGGCCCAGGGTGTCGCCGCATCAATCCTGATCGGTCTGACCTCTTCGCTCGGCCTGATCCTGGTCTCGCCGGACATGTGGGTCCGTTACGGACTGCTGCCTCAGGACGCACCGGTTGCCTTCAACAGCCCGGCAGCCATCTCGATCCCGGCCAGCTTCATCGCCCTGGTTCTCGTGTCCCTGGTCACCCAGAAGAAGGGTGCCCTGGTCGAGGAAGGTGCTGAAGCCTGATCCTTGCATCATCGAAAGAAACACTGTAAATAGTAGAGGGGCTGCTTCGGCAGCCCCTCTCTTTGTCTCCTGGCTGAAACATACAACTTCGGGCTAATCACATGAAACGTTTTCGATTCACCCTGATCGCCATCTGCATGGTCCTGCTCTATCTTGGTTTCAACGACCTGCAGCTCTGGTTCAACAACCAATCGCCGCAATCACTCACAATCAGCCAATTGGAAGAGAGTGGTGCGCCGCAGGAGTGGCTGGACGTAAAAGCCGGGTACCTGGACCTGGACCGGGCGATCTCGACATCCGGCTCTGTGGAAATGGAAGCACTCCTCGTCCCCCTCGTGGCACATCCCGATCAGGAACGAATCCGGATCATGGTGGAAACCCGCGACCCCGACCTCCTGCAACTTTTCAAGGACTACCATTTCTTCACTGATACGATCCCGGAAAAGCTGGCCTTCCGTCAAAAACACGCAGAGACATTCAAAGAGCAGCGCGAGATCACCGGTATGCTGGTCGCCGGTCTCATTGCCAGGGGAAATCAGCAAAAGCTACTCAAGCTTGCCAAGCAGACCGGGCTTGATATGGCTGAAGAGGTGATTTTCCTGAGTGAAGGGAAAGTACCGGGCAAGTGGAGCGGAGTGTTTTTCACCGTGATCGGTCTGCTCGGGCTGGTCAGGGTTTTAACCCGTAAAAGAGAGCGGCTACGGCGCGCACCAGACAAACCTTGACCTCAACTCTCTGTTGATCGGTAATATTCATTACACCGTTTGACATCAGGAGACGCATCAAACTGCCAGGTCGACATCTCCCGACTTGTATCAGCTCACCATCTCGGGCAGGACACGATCATCACTGACAAAGCGGTCCGGTCTGACGATCAGCAGGCGGCATCGACAATCCCCAAGCCATTTTTGAAAGGCCAGGAAAGCCTCAGCGGTTTCACCTTCGGGTCGCAGCCAGACGAATGCGGTTCCGCTCCGCTGCCAATACTGCAGCTCCTGGGCACTTAAAGCATTTTGCGCTGGCCTGTCAAAGCTGACAATAGTGTAATTCAGGCCGAGCAGATCATCGAGCAGCCCATGGCTTCCAAGTTTTGGCTGAATCAAGTAGTGCCCGGTCTTTCCACTTTGCCCCTTTCCCCGCATGGAGTAGACCGGAGTAACATTCGCCCCCCTTATCTCCATAGATCTCCTTAACCATCTGAGACGACCGGCCAATCTGAACAGGGAAGCCACCATAACTTCATGGACGCGGGATCTTGGCATCATCATATTCCCCATCCGCCTGGCCAGCCGGAGCATCGTGACCTGGTGTGGCCGACGTTCCCGTTGATAACTGTTCAGCAGATCAGGGGACGCCATGCCGCGCAGCACGAACGCGAGTTTCCAGCACAGGTTTACCGCATCCCGCAAACCGGTGGCCATACCCTGTCCGGCAAACGGAGGGGAAAGATGGGCAGCGTCGCCAGCCAGGAATACACGGCCCATGCCGTAACGTTCTGCGACGCTCCCTTTGTAGGTGTGCACCAGGCGGCGCATGATCCTGGCTTGACCGATAGGTTTGCGCTGCTCGATGAGCGACCGGATCCGTTCATCATCAGGGCAGTCCGAAGCAGACAAATCCTCACGCAAAAGGAATTCCCAACGCCGATAGCCACCGGGCAACGGGATGCTTGCCGTCGGGCATCGTTTGTCGCACCACACTTCAACACCTTCCTGAATTGGCTCTTCAGCGAGATCAGGGGCGAAGGTGTCGACAATCAGCCAGGCTTCCGAATAGGCAGAACCCCGCATCGGTATGTTCAGGGCATTCCGGATCGTACTGCGGCCGCCATCGCAGCCGATCAGGTAACGCGCTGTGAGGTTCTGCAACGCCCCGTCCTGATCACGCGCTACAAGCTGGGCACATTCTCCATCCTGGCTGCAGCTTCGGGCAGACCAGCCGGTGCGAAGTTCGACATTGGCAAAGCGCTCTGTGCCTGCCCTCAGCACTTCCAGAACACGATGGAACAGGAACACGTTGCCTCGGGCATAGCCATAGGGACGACCGCGCTGAGCCATGTTGAAGATCGCCCGTCCGGACCGGGTGCGATAGGTGAAGACCACGTCCCCTTCCTTGCCCTCGGCTATGAAGGGGGCCATCTCCTTGAGCAACCCGCACTGCTGCCAGATACGCAGGCTCTCGTCATCGAGGGACACCGCGCGGGGCACGTCCGGTGCCGTGAGCTCTTTCTCCAGGACGAGGGTCTTGACACCATAAAGTCCGAGAAGGTTGGCGATTGTCAAACCGACCGGCCCGGCGCCAACAATGATCACGTCATGCTTCACGGGTTGTTTTGACAAAAGGGCACCTAAGCTTCATGAGTTTTGCTGATTTTCGACGCACGTCAGTGAGGCGCGCCTGACTGTTCCAAGAAACAGTCGCTTTTCTGACGACCTGCAAGCCATCTGCACTCCCCGGTTACGCCACAGGCTATCCCCCCGGTTTCTGCAGCACAAGCAGTTCCAGGGTTCCCAGGTAAAAGCGTTTTGAATAGCTGATTGCGAAACCGCATTCCTGCAACTGGTTGTGCAACTGGATGCGATCCGGAAAATTTTTCAGACTGGAGGCGATGTAAGAATGCACCTCGGGGTTCCGGTGCAGGATCAACCCCCACAGACCACACCAGTATTTCAGGACGATGAGCTGCAGCTTTTGAAACCAGGGCTTCGGAGATTTCGAAAAATCGAGCAAGGCGACAAATCCACCCGGCCTGAGAATTCTATAAATCTCAGTAAAAGCCTGTTGAAATTCCGGGGCATTGCGTACGGCATAGCTGCCCGTAACGATGTCCGCCAGTTCATCCGGCAGGTCGGTCGCACCCATATCCTGCTGAAGGAACTCGACATTTCCTGCATGGCTGCGCTGCCTGGCCAACTTCAGCATCGCCCCGGTCAGATCAATACCGATAACGCGACCGGCCGGATACCTGTCGGCCAAAAGCAGAGTGACGTCCCCGGTACCACAGGCAAGGTCGACACATACCGGTGCCGGGAACCTCGGTAGCGCGGCAACGAGCTTCCGCTTCCAGACCATGTCTCGCCCCAGCGACATGGCTCGAGTGGCAAAATCGTAGTGCCGGGCGGCCTCACCGAAATGTTGTTCGTTGTATTCTCGCTTGCGCTCCGGGGTATGGATATAATCCCTGATCTTCAGGGAGAACTTGCTGTTTGTTGCCATATGATCCTCAATTCTCAGGTTGATGCTGCATCTGTAGTCCCCCGAACAGGACAGGTCCTGTTAAATCTCGGCACGGTCGTTGTCGGGCCAAAGCGGAGCAAGCAGTGCAGAGGCCGCCGTCTCATCAAGATGAAAACTGTCCTGTACAATTTCAAGGATGTTGTCCCGCACATAATTCCGTGAAGCCTTCCATACCTGGATATTCTCCTGTTTCAACAATGTCAGACGGCCATAATCGCCCTCAAGGCTTGGCAGCGACAGTGCGATGGCTGCACTGTCACCTGCAAGGATGAATTCTATAGACAGGAACTGACAGGTTTCGCTCGGATCAGTACGCTGGCGAAACCTTTCCCAGGCCTGTTCGACGGCCCGGAACAGCTCGTCCCGGTAACGAACCGATGCCGCGTGGCCATCCCTGGATTCAGGCCAGTTGCGGCGTTCCTTTGCATCGATGGCTGCGCCGACACGTTTCAGTATCCGGCTGGCCAGGAGAGTACGGGCAATCAGCAAGTTGTTACGCCGGATCAGCTGTACCTCGCCCTGCGGCTGTTCGGTCGATGGCACTACGACACGATGAACGACCTGGTCATTGGTCGTTTCGAGCAGGGCCGCAAAGCGGTCTTGTCGAGGCTCTCCCGCCCAGGAAGATGAAAACACCGCGAAGGTCAACAGTAACATCAAAAACGGCTGCTTCATGAGACGGCCTCGCGGCGGGTCGGACAGCCGAGCATCAGGCAGGCAGGCAGGACCAGAAGATCACAAATCAAAGCCCCGAACAGCGTTCCCCCGACCAGAAATGAAAAGTAGATCGTCGGCTTGAAACTGCCGAGACAACCGACCCAGAAACCGAAAGCCAAAACCAGCGTTGCAATCATCAGAGCCCGGCCGACCCGAGTGGTAGTCTCGGTCACCGCCTCGCTGACGACGCCGGCGTAGACACGTCGGTAGTGCACCAGGTAATGGATGGTGTCATCAACGGCCAGGCCGATGACGACCGCTCCGATCATCGCAGTCCCGGTACTCAGGTCAATGCCAAAATAGCCCATCAGACCAAAGGTCCAGAGGATCGGGATAAGGTTCGGGATCATTGCCAGCAGGGTCAGCCTGGGTGAACGGAGCAACACCAGGATTGCCAGCATGACCAATGAGAGCGAGAGGGCGAAACTCTTGAGCATGTCTGCGACCAGGCGATTTGAATCCTGAGTCAACTGGTAAAAGCTGCCGGTAGGAGTCAACCGGTAACCGTCGCCGAAGAGCGCCCGTCCATACACATCCAGTTCATCAACGACATCGGCGGCTTTTCGACTGCCGATGTCGTGCAGCCAGACACTGACCCTGGCCGTGGCCCGATCAGGAGACAAAAATCGTCTCTGCAGAAACTGGTCCGGTGCCATGGCCATCAGGTCGAATTCATAACGCAGCTGATCAGGGTCATCTGGCAGTTGCGACAGCACGCCATCTGTCTCGGCACGGTGGACCTGGCGCAATAAAGTCAGGATCGAATAGACGTTGGCCACCGGTTCTCGAGACCTGGCGAAAGCCTCGAATTTTGCCAACCGGGAAAAATCATCAGGTGATTCCAGGGCTCGGCCATCTTTCCTGGCGATCATGTACTCTATGGCATTAACCCCGGCCAGTTGCCGATCAATGTAGCTGGTGTCAATGGCCAAAGGTGCATCAGAACGCAGGAAACCGACCATATCGGTGTTGTTTTGCAGTCGGGGCAGGCCGAACATGGTCACGACCAGCAGCAGTAGCGCAACAAGCATGATAGCGCGAGGGGAATTCACGCTAAGAGCCGCGATCCTCTGCAGAACAACCCTCAACAGACCCGTCCCGGTTCGAAAATGCCGCGCTGGCAAAGGCAGGAAACTCAGGCCGATCGGAACCAGGGTCAGGCTGACCAGCAGGGAAACAAGCACCCCAACGGCAGCGAACAGGGCAAATTGACGAACCGCCGGCACCGCACTTATGGTCAGCGAAACCAGGCCAAGAGCAGTCGTTAACGCGGTAAAAAGACAGGGCAGAAAGAGCTCTCCGACCTTGGCGGCGATTTTTTCGACCCGTTGGCTGTCATCATCATCCAGGTGCAACCAGCCATTATAAAGGTGGATACTGTTCGAGATGGCGAGCACCATAACCACCGGTGGCAGCAGTGAGGTTATGGTGTTCAGCTCGAATCCGCACAAGGCATAGAAGCCCATAGTCCAGATCAGGCTGACCATGGTCGCCAGCAAAGGCAGCAGGATTCCGGAGGGACGACGAAAGATCATGGCAAGCATGAAAGCCAGGACCACCACGACCAGAGGCAGGACGATCTGCTGATCGCGTTGCACGTAGTCAGCAACATCGATCTTCTGCACCCCGACCCCGGTCAGGTGAAGCTCCGCCTGCCCTTCCAGATCGGTCATCACGGCCCGGAGCTGACTGATCAGACGGTGCCTTTGCGCGACATCGCCGCGGTGATCATCCAGCTCGACAAGCAGCCCCGCTGTGCGCCGGTCCTGCGAGATCAGCAATCCTTCATATTGCGGGTTCCTCTCCGAGTGCAGTCCCGACAGCGGCTGTGAAATCTTCGGTGCTGGCCCGGTCAGGCAGGAGAGGAACATCCTCGGCACCATATCGACCGGAAACCAGTTGCCGGGCGTTGCTCAGACTCAGGACATGCCGAACGCCTGCGAAACCCGCAAGCCGTTCCGTCAGACCGGCAATTATCGCCAGACCGGCCGGTTCAAGTAATTGCGGATGCGTGACACTCAACAGCAGGTCTTCGTCATTGCCGAACAGATCACGGAACCTGTCATAAGTGGCCAATTGCCCGGGTTGACTTGAAACCATCGAATCTGGCTCCAACTCGACACGGAGCTGACTGGCAAAGACCGCCATAAACAAGGTCAGGCAGAGCAGTACCAGCAGGGCCGGAGTCCGGCCGCCGGTCAACAGCCATGGCATTATCTTTGGCAATCCTGACAAGGGCTTATTCCGTCTCAGTCAATATCACGCCAGGACCGGCTCGACTTCATGCGGTCTGGTCACGATTAGACGCTGACGACAACGTTGTGCCTCCAACAGTCCCATCTCGACGGTCAAACCCGGGCCGAATGCCATGGCACAGATATCCTCTTTGAGCGGGGCATCATTGCGGTGCAATATTTCGCGCAGGACGAACAGGATCGTGACACTGCTCATGTTGCCGTACTCGCGCAAAACCTTACGCGAGGCGGCGACTTGCACGTCATCAAGGTCAAGACTTTCAGCCACCTTGTCGACAATCGCCTTACCGCCGGGATGGACCGCCCAGGTTCCGATATCTTCAAGCCTGAGACTGCGCGCAGCGAGGACCGGCTTGATCGCTTCGCGGATATTGGCGCCGATGATCTTCGGCACGTAGCTTGACAGGGCGATGTCGAAACCGAGATCGCCTATGGTCCAGGCCATGTCGGCCTTGCCGCTGGGGACCAGGGACGAATGAAAATGACCAAATCGATAAACTGACTGGGTCGGCTCAGGAGTGCGGGCGCTGACAATCACAGCCGCCGCACCATCAGAGAACAGCGAGTTGGCCAGCATCGAATCTTCGCGATCGTTGAGTTGCAGGTGCAGGCTGCAGAGTTCAAGGCACAGCACCAGAACAACAGCTTCCGGATTGGCCTCGCAGAACTGCCTGGCCATTCTCATCCCCGGGAAAGCTGCATAGCAGCCCATGAAGCCGAGGTTGTAACGTTGCGTCGCATGGGACAGGCCAAGATCGTTGACGATATGGTAATCCGGCCCGGGATTGCAGAAACCGGTACAGGAGACTGTAATCACATGCGTTATATCTTCTGCCTCGACACCGGGGCAGCCTTCAATCGTCTTGCGCGCCAGGTCAACGGACAATCTGTGGGCTTCCCGGGTGTATATGGCATTGCGTTCGGCAGTGGACAGTTCACGCCTTTTGCCGTCATCTCCCAAAGGAAAAAAATCTCCGGGCAGATTCTGGTCGAAAGACGTGATCACGCTATATCGACGATCGATCCCGGATTTCTTGTAAAGGATCCTGGTCATGCGCTTGAGGCGGTCATCCTCAGTCCATTCCTGCATCTTCCTGCTGGCATATTCCTGCGAATAGGCCACTCCAGGATTCATGGTTTCGATGTGCTGGATCCAGACAGACATATCATTTCTCCTTCTCGGCCGCCGATACTTTAGCGGGGGGCTGGCGATGCAGGGTGGTTTGAACCTCAACCTGCACGTCGTTAGCCACGCGGATTATACCCATCACGCTTGGCGGCTTGAGTTCGAAACTGGCCAACGACAGTGGGAACTCCATGGTGAATACTATCTGTTCCGGGCCGATCGTCAATAGACTGGTTTTGGCCTTGATGTGTTGTGTGATCTTCCGGATCTGCAAATCGAACTCGAGACTCCCCTGCCCGTTTTCCGTTGCCTTGAGTTGTTCGAGAACCACTTCCGGTTCAAGGTCAGCGAAGTGACCCTTGATCTCGGGAAAATTTGTGCTGTCAAACATGGCCCGCATCTTCTTGTCACGCCCGTCATTGTCAGTGTCCATCTCACTGACCAGAACAGTCACCACTTGCTGCCGAATCACCTGACGGCCCGATTCGGCAGCTTCGGTCTGCAGCACAAAGGGCTGACAGGTAACCTGCCCTTCGAAATCATGCAGGGTCGATTTACCAAAAAAATGGATAGTGCACTCTCCATCCAGGGTTGCTGCCTCTGCATAGACGGCAAGGCTAAGAACGGCGGCAATACTGATGATCCAAATACGCAACGTCATGAAGTCACAGGCTCCTTCTGGGAAACATCTTTATTGATAAATGGCTGCTCTACACGACCGCTCGGTGCCACACACAAGGTCTCGGGTCGGTGCAACAAAATATCGGCAACCAGGTCCAATATGACCTGGTTGTCGAATGGCTTGTCCAGGCAGCTCAGAACACCCGCACTGGACATCTCGTCACGACCGAGGCTGGAAGCGTCAGCCGTGAATACTAGTGTAGGAATTTCACCAATTTCACAGCGAACCTTTTGACAGAAACCCAGGCCGTTCATGTGGGCCATTCGCAGGTCCGTCAGAATCAAAGAAACATTTTCTTTCTGCAGGATTCCCATCGCCGATTCCGCGCTGTCCGCAAGCATGACCTGATAGCCGGCACCTTCGAAGATACGTGACAGGACAAACCGGTAATTTTTCTCGTCATCAACCACGAGAATTTTCTTTTTTTGCTGGACTGAACCGATCATATCAACGCCTGTTCGTTCAATCATATCAAGAATGAGACCTTATGCTGCCATCAAGCTCTGACGGGCACAGCGCACAACATTGATGTTTCTTGTCATCTATAATATTGCAGTAGCTATGCCAATGGTTTAAGGAACTGAAATCATTGAACTTCAAATAAAAAACCGGGACATTTTGTACAAAAAACTGTACAAAACACCCCAGCGATATCTTGCAATTGCCACATTTCTGAATCAGTCGGACATCATGCCATATTTACGCAACTTGTACTGCAGGTTGCTGCGACTGATGCCCAGCAACCTCGCAGCCTGGGCCTGGACCCCGCGGGCCTGAATCATGGCACGCTGGATCAGGTCTGATTCAACTTTATCGAGGAGCTCGGGTAATGGCTTACCGAGTTCCGGTGTATTCAACCTGATTTCAGATGAATCGGCAACAGCTCCTTGCAGGGATAACGGCAGCTCCTGCGGCGTAAATTGATCGCCACTGCAGAACAGGACGCCCCGTTCAATGATGTTCTGCAGTTCGCGAACGTTTCCGGGCCATGCATACTGCTGCAGCAGTTGCAGCGTCTCGGCGGCAAACCCACTAACCGGCCGGCCCAACTCCCGGGCATAACGTCGCACAAAGAACAGGGCCAACAACGGTATGTCTTCTGCTCTTTCCCGCAGCGGCGGAACATTCAAGGTTACTACATTGAGACGGTAATAGAGATCATCTCGAAACTGCCCGGCCTCGATCAGGGTCTTCAGGTCCCGGTTGGTCGCTGCCACCACGCGTACATCACATTCGATTTCCGCAGTACCGCCGACTCTCCTGAAGCGTTTCTCCTGCAGCAGACGCAGCAGCTTGGGCTGAAGGGGCATAGGCATCTCGCCTATTTCATCTAAAAACAAGGTGCCGCCGTCGGCCATCTCGAGCAGACCACGCTTGCGCTCAGTGGCCCCTGTGAAGGCCCCGCGTTCATGGCCGAACAACTCACTCTCAAGCAGGTTCTCGGCGAAGGTGGCGCAATTGACCGCCACCAGTGCCGCACTCTGCCTTGGGCTGGAGTGATGCAACGCCCTGGCAACCAGTTCTTTGCCGGTGCCGCTCTCACCAGTGACCAGAACAGACGTCGGCGCAGGCGCGACCTGTTTGATCTCCTGGAGGAGCTGCCGAACGACCACACTCTGGCCGATGATTTCGTTGCCGATGCTCGCATCAAGCTGTCGTCTCAGCAGGGTGTTTTCAGTCCGAAGTCTGGCAAAATCAAGAGCCTTTTCGACCACCACCAGAATCTCCTCATTCTTGAAAGGTTTCATCAGGTAATCAAAGACTCCGGCCTTCATTGCCTGAAGGGCGGTTTCCACAGTCGCGAAGGCGGTCATGATAATAAACGGTATATCACCGTAATCTTCCACAACGCGCTGATGAAACACCATGCCATCCATGTTCGGCATCCTCAGGTCTGAAAGGATCAGCGCAACATCTTCACGGCCCAGCAATTCAAGCGCCGCAAACGGGTTCTCGGCAACCGAGACCCGGTGGCCATCTTCAGTCAGAAGTTTCGCCAGGACGACACGGTAATTCTTTTCATCATCAACAACCAGTATGTGAGCCATTCAACTGATCTCCAGTGGAAGTGACGCGGTGAATCTACTGCCCTCGCCAACGTGGCTGGCCACTTTCAATGAGCCGCCGTGGCTTTCCATGATCTTGTAGGCATTGGCGAGACCAAGGCCCGTGCCCTCACTCTTTGTTGTAAAAAACGGGTCGAAGATCCTGGCCAGGTTCTCTGCGGGGATACCACGGCCTGAATCGTCGACCACAATATCGAGGCGTTCCGGATACTGTTCCAAAACAACACGAACCCGGCCACCCGGAGCTGTTGCCTCCAGCGCGTTCAAAAGCAGATTGAGCAAAACCTGTTGCATCATATCGGCATCAACTGAAGCCATGCAGGTGGAGCATTCGCCCAGCTCAAGGGCAATCCCCTTCTGCTGCGCCGCATTCTGCAGGGAGTCCAGGATACGCGCAGTCAGTGCCGCCAGGTCACATGGTTGGCGCTGCGGCTCAAGCTGCCGGCCAAAGGTCAGAAACTCTGTGATCAACCCATTCAGGCGAGTTGACTCCTCCTGGATAATTTCAAGCAGTTGCCGGGCCTCCGTATTGGCCACCTCACGCTCAAGCAGCTGTGCCGAAGAAGATATGATCCCGAGAGGGTTGCGGATCTCGTGGGCTATGCCGGCCGACATCTCGCCCAGCGAAGCAAGTCGCTCCTTGGTCCTCAGGCTTTCTTCCGCTGTTTCAAGACGCTCCAGGGAATCCCTGAGGTGCTGCTGGTTTTGCAGAAGTTTATCGTTAAGCTGTTGTTTCAGAGCCAACTGGAGACGATTCTGCCGGGCAAAGGCCTGCACCAGAATCCCGACAAGAAAAAACATGACGCCAAAACCGATAAGTTCAGGTAATTCCTCGACCCGCTCCCTGGGATTGAGATACATATGCGGAGGCAGGTGGGCAATAAACAGCACCAGGGCGACCGTGCATGTGGCGATAGTGCCCCTCAATCTCAGATGAGCGGCCGCGATAGTAATCGGCAAAAAATAGACGATCCAGAAGTGGCTTTCATCCTGGCCCGGGACCTTGGTGCTCCAGACAACCAGCGTGCAGAGAAACAGGTACATGGCGACGTAGGCATTGATCAAGCCGGAGCTCACAAGCCTGGATGTTGTGAAACGGTAATCAATGATCAGGTGGTAAGCGATCAGCAGGACCAGCGAAAGGCCCCCGTAGAGGAGTGTCGAACCTTTGTTGAACGCGAGGAGCAACAGGAGCAGGAGCAGGAACAGCCCGCTCTGAATAAAAGCGAATACCCCGGTGTGTGTGGTTTCTTCCATCCGGCACCCTGTCTGGAGATGACAATTACAGATTTGTTCACGATAACCGAAATGAGGGAGTATCGCCAACATTTCCGCAAGAAGACCTCATCAAAGATCCCAAGGCTGCATCAAGGCTAGGTGATTGTGTCTTCGGCAGCCGAGTTTCAGCCATGACGCAGGCGACTGCCGGCAAACAGGTCCAAATCAGGGTGGTAGGCGCCGGTTTTGATACCGAACAACCCCAGCATGCTGTGGAAGATATTATCGTGACTGTATGATAAGGACCGATTGCTTTGCAGAATTGGCAGATTGATCTCATTATGAGCGAGAAATTTCTCAGTGGCCCAGAATAACATGGGAACGCTGGTCTGTTCGGCAGGGGCCATTGCGTAGGGGAGTCCGTGCAGGTAAATCCCGTCCTCGCCAAGTGACTCCCCATGGTCAGAGACATAGAGCATCGCGCCGGGGATATCTTGTGCGGAGAGTAGATCTATAACCTTGGCCAGCACATAATCAGTATAGACAATGGTATTGTCATAGGCATTCACGATCTCCTGTTGTGAACAATCCTGGACATTGTCAATTGAGCATTCCGGCATGAAAGTTTTAAAGGCCGCCGGTGTGCGCTTGTAATACGACGGGCCATGGCTGCCATTGATATGCAGAACGACCAGCAGGTCTTTATCTGATGCAGAGATTTCTGCGGCGAGTCCCTGCAGCAGTATCTCGTCGTAACATTCGCCGTCCAGGCAGAGCTCCGAATTCTCCTGATGAAGGAAATCTTTATACAGGACACGATCAGCGACGCCCTTGCTGCTGGAATTATTGTCAAGCCAGACGACTTTGACACCAACCCGCTGCAGAATATCCAGAAGGTTCTCAGAATTACCCGCTTTATCGCGGCTGAAATCACTCTGTCCCAGAGGCGAGAAGATACAGGGGACTGACTCGATGGTCGACGTGCCGCAGGCCGCAACATCTGTGAAGTCAACCACACCGCGTTGGCTCAGGTAGGGATTCGTATCGCGGTGATAGCCATTGAAGGAGAACTCCTGGGAGCGCGCGGTTTCACCGACGACCAGCACGAATACCGATCTGCCGGCGGCATCCCTGGTGGCGTCGGTTGCCAGGAGTTGCAAAGGCGGCTTGGCCCGTGCAAAAAATTCTTTCTTGATAACCCTCTGAACGGAGTTGATCGGATAGACCGGGTTAACGAGCATCCGCAGGTCTCGATGCTCTCGGCCGAACAATACCAGGTCCTTGAAGTTGGCGTACCCCAATCCTGCGATCAGGACGAGGCTGCCCAAAATCACGGCGGACCGGGTCAGCACCTCACGCTGTGTGGAATGGTAGCGGATACGAGTCAGCAACAGCAGAGTGACCGGCGCAAAGCCATAAAGGCCCAGGTGCCTGACAAGGGGCCAGGTCAAAAGCTCTAAAGCCTCGTGAGTATCCGTTTCCAGTGCATTGTAGATCATCGTCTTGTCGATGATCGTGCCAAAGCTGTCGGTAAAATAACTCACCCCTGCCGCGACCAGGAACATCAGGCAGAGAAAGGGCTTCAAGGTCAGCCTGAACGCCAGGAGCGTAAAGATGATGTTGAAGGCCAGGACAAGGATCAACCACACGAGCCCAAGAAAAAGCCAGTGGTGGATACTATCGAGACCGAGGGAGGCAACCAGGGAAGTCCATAACGTGTGGTTGTCGAATGTGACGATAAAAAAAGCCGCCAGAAAGGTCACGACCGGCAGACTGACCTGCGGCCGGAATTTATTGAGCCTCTCTTTAGAAATCAATGCTTTGTGTTCTCCTGAAAAAACTTTCTGTTGTTAATTTGCTCATGCAAGTCGGCTACAACCTGCTGCATCACCTGGCTAAAGACAATGCCTTTTGATACTCATCCAGGAACTGTTGCCAATGCACCCGGTCCCAGCATGTCTGGTGGCGCGAAAACTGACCGATGTCATGCAGACTGGCCTGCTGGAACGTCAGGCGGCGCTTCATCTTTTCCAGGTCAATCAGGGCAACCTTGTAGTTACTGCCCTGCTTCCTTGCGAAGATGTGCTTGGCATAGAGGGTACTGTGCTGCCAGCGGTTGCGGTGCAGGACCGCCAGCGTCGATGCAACAGCCCGGATCAGCTTGTAGTTATCCAGTTCGTCATGATTTTGTGCCTGTGCGTCGAAGTCATCCAACGAGAGGAACCCCTCCAGAGCCCTGGTGACGAGCAACGTATGGTGTTCACCGCCGACTCGCCGGGAGTCACAATAGATTATTTCAGGGACATTGATACCCAACCCCCTGACCGCCGCAATCGCCTCGGCCTCGCGCAGCGCCGTCGGTCGCCCCATCGGATACGGGAGACTGTAGTGCAAGTGGTTGACCTGCTTTTTGACATAGAGGAGATCCCCGTCGAGTGTGATCCGGATGACACCGCTGCTCCCCTTGCGTCTCGAATTCGATTCCTCGACCCAGTTTTCGGCAACATTCCAGAATCGTTCGAACATCTCCGGCAGATTTACCGCGAAAGGATTTCAGCGTTTGCGTAAGACATAAGTCCGCCACATCTGGTAAACGGGCAGGAAATCGATCTTGCCGAGGATCTCAAACCCGGCGGCAGTGAACTCTTCTTCAACCCGGTTTCGTTCAATGACAAAGCGGTTCTGCGCACCCACGATGTTCGCGGCGATTTCGTTCTGTTTTCTTTCTTCGCCGCCAGGCTTTATAGTTGCCGTCCACCCACAAGGAGATAATTGCCGTATCCCGGGTCACCCTGTGAAATTCTTTCAGCAGAACCATCCGGTCCTCAGCCTTGCCCACATGATGCACCAATCGCATGCAGAAAATGCTGTCGACTGCAGCGTCCGGCAGATCAATAGAGAACGCCGAGGTCTGCAGGCAGCGCACGCGTCCAGCCATGTATCCAGAGTGACAATTCTGTGCCACTTCGAGCATGCCGGCGGAGTAATCGGCGCCGATCACCTTCCTGTCATGTTCTTCCAACAGCAGCGGCCAGAAACGGCCGGCTCCGCACGGCAGGTCGAGGACAAGCCGGGGCTGCCCGGCCAGACTCAAGGCCTGTCGTGCCACCTGCTCTTCCCGGGAGTGAGACCAGCGACGTGCTATTCCATTGCGATGTTTCTGATAGTATGCCTCGGCATGTTTCTTGTCGTATTTCTGAGAAAACTCCAGTTCGACAACGTTGGCAGCAGTTGCTTTCATATCTCATAACCCTTTTAAATGATTGATTTTGAACAAAAGCTCATCATCAGCCTGACGACGCATTCTTGTGCGGCCGACAGAACCCCGTCACTGATAAATGGAGCGGGAGAGGATTGAAGGCCCTCGCTCAATACCGTCTGGCCCATAGTCGGGATGGCTGATATAAGATGTATAGCAGTTACCATGCCAGACATGTAACCAGCTTGATTTATTGTTTTTTATAAAATTCGCAGCTCAAAAACGTACAAAAATGTGTACGTCGCATCCAGGAATAACGCACAAGGTGCCATTTTTTTTACAACCCGGCTGGGAAACTTTAGAGCCCATATTGAAAGGTCTCTCCCTGGAGGATCTGACACTCAATCCAGATCTTGCGGAACTTTTTATCCTTTAGCCAACAAGATAAACTCCCTATAGGTTGTTGCGATTGATGCCCTGCCACCCGGAAATCGGTGGGTATAATTATTTTGTTGACATATCTGACTAAATCGGTAAGATATCGACCAACAGGACATTTCTTCAAGTCCTACCTCCTAAGCAGAAACCCATAGAACCCGTTGCCCCGCAGTCACCCTCCTGGCTGTGGGGCTTTTTTTATACGTTTGTCGTTGCTGAAAATCCAATAAACCTTCATATTTGATGCTCCGATACCTACGATTCCGAGTATACTTCCAGGGGCACTGGTGAACATCGAGAAAGAAGAACAGGAGATACCTTTGAGAAAAATAACTCTACTGTCTGTGCTTATTATATGCGGTGTTGTCGCTTTTTATATTTATATAGACACAAAACCTCCCGTGATCTCATGGGGTGTTGAGCAAAACGCAAAGATAAATAACACCTTGAAAATTGATATCGCTGATGACAAGGGTTTAAAGGAAGTCTGCTATACTTTGTCCGGTGGCTCCTGTGCCGGTGAAGAGCGTTGCTCAAGAGACCTTGGGACACAATCATTTGACCTGCTGATTGACCCTGAGAAATGTGCTGTCAATTCAGAGCCGTTAAAGATGAAGATTACCGTCAACGTGGTTGACACCTCTATCATCGCAAATAAAGCAAGTGATTCAATCGAATTGACCTACGACGCGCAAGCGCCGAATCTGACAATTTTGAGCGGCACACTTTCTATGAAGCGTGGTGGGACAGGTGTCGTTATCTACGAAGTTGGAGAAGTGCCTGCTGAAACGGGTGTCATTCTTGAGGACTTAAAGTTTAAGGCATTTGGTCTGGGACAAAACAAGTACCTGAGTTTTTACGCACATCCATACTACGTTGAGGCGGATGAGTTCAAACCGAGAGTTTTTGCTGTTGATGAAGCTGGCAACCTAAGAAAGATCAGACCCGGATCGAGGACAGCTTCGTGGACCTATCATTCAGGTGAAATTGAACTAACGGACAGTTTCCTGGAAACGGTCAAAGATAAAATGATGGCGACATCAACCCGAAACCCTCTGGATGTATTCATCGAAATCAACAACAAAACCCGACAAGAGAACTATCAGAAAATTGTTCAACTATGCCAAAACACAGAACCGGAAAAACTTTGGGAAGGGGTATTCTTACGTAACCAGGGCGCAACGAAGGCCAGTTTCGCCGATGATCGTACCTACAAATACCATTCAGAGATTGTCAGCCAACAGGTTCATACGGGCCTTGATATTGCCGGTATTAACAACACTCAAATTTTCGCAGCCAACCACGGCAAGGTAATTTTTGTCGGAGAAATAGGCATTTACGGCAACGTTGTAATTATCGATCATGGCTATGGGTTACACACTCTTTACGGTCATCTCAATCAGGCTGAAGTCCGAGAGGGGGACCGGGTAAGAAAAGGCGAGGCAATCGCTGTCTCCGGAGAAACGGGCCTGGCTTTTGGTGACCATCTTCACTTTGAGGTGAGAGTCGACGGTGTCCCGGTCAACCCTATCGAATGGTTTGATCCCGTTTGGGTTGCCAACAACATAGAGTCCTTTCTGCCAAAGACGGCCAAGTAGAGAGAGGAATCAATCCGTTTTCTTGCTATCTAAAGATGACGAAAGCCCCCAATCTCAGGATCGGGGGCTTTTTTATATTGCACAGGCCCCTGTTCAACAGTGGGTCTCGATGGCCTCGAGGATTACCCTCTGGCCCGATTGCCAATCGGACGCCTTAACATCAACACAACCAACCCGGCAAAGATCAGGCAGATCCCGGTGAAG
This sequence comes from uncultured delta proteobacterium, assembly GCA_963825575.1. GTDB lineage: Bacteria > Desulfobacterota > Desulfuromonadia > Desulfuromonadales > BM103 > JAFDBW01. Next base: position 72,376 of record CAWGUB010000002.1, on the reverse strand, counting down.
GCCTGTGCATTGAGCTGTTCACCAAGCACCATGATGCCCAGGGTTGCCGCAGTCATCGGTTCGGCCAGCGACAAGGTGACTGCGGTCGCTACCTGTACCGTCTGCAGGCCGCGGGCAAAGAGCCAGTAGGAAAGTGCCATCGTCGCCAACCCGAGGTGCATCACGACACCGATCGAACGGGATTGCAGCAACCAGTCCAGGTCGCAGTTGACCAGCATGGGCGAAAGCAGAACCGCCCCGAGACAAACCACCAGAGCCATCACGGCATTCGGGGAATGCTGCTCCAGCAAACCCTTTATCATCAGCGTATATGCCGCATAAGCAGCACCGGCCCCGACCGCCAGGAGAATGCCGACCGGGTCAATGGCAACTTCACCACCACTCAAGCTGAGCAGACAGCAGCCGGCAATGGCCAGGGACGTGGCAATCATCCAGCGCCTGCTGAGTGTTTCGCCGCGGAAAACCTTTGCGAGAAACCCGCCGATCACCGGAGCACTGCCGATACCGACAATCGTACCAACTGCCACTCCGGTCCTGGCAACGGCCGCAAAGAAGCAGAGCTGGTAGCTTGCGGTAAAAACCGCGGCCAGAAACAGCGGCAGCCAGTTCCAGTCCCTCAACCGACCCAGTTCACGTCTATATAGTGCCAGACCCAGCAGAGCGATGCCACCGACCAGGAGGCGCAATGCGCCGATCACCTTGGGGTCGAAACCACTCGGGGCAAAAGCCTGGGCGGTGCCGGTGGTCCCCCAGAGCAATGCAGCTCCCAGGACAAACCAGACTCCCGCTATCGAGCCTTCTTTACTCATCCATCACTCCTCGGTGAGTCTTTCGCAGTGCTTTCTTTCCTGCGCTGTTCTGCAGCACACGGCCCGCAGAGATACAACAAAGCCAGGAGTCGACCCAGCAGATAAGCAATTGCTGCTGCCGTCACACCCGGCAGAGGAGAGTATCGTACCAGCAGGGCCAGAACAACAAAAATTCCGGAGGCTTCAATGGCGGTTGCGACAGTAACCGGCAGGGTCACCCCGTTATTGATCAATATCGCCCTCTGGTACCCGATTGCGACCGTCAATGCCGGGAATAGTGCCATAATCTGCAGTGGCGGAATCGCTAACTGCACAAGGTTGGCAGGCAAGCCGGAAACTGTTGCATACCAGAAAACATTCAACGGGGTAAAAGCAATCAAGGACAAACCACCACCCAGACCGATAGCCAGGTAAAGGGCGAAGCGCCGAACTACCGCACGATTCTCTTTGCCATCCTTTAATGTGGCGATGGCAACCTCCGGAAAGGAAAGACCCAGAGCACGAAATACGAAAGTCAGAGAATAGAGGACCGGCATGATCGCCAGAGACTCAAGCGGTCTGCTGCCATGGCCAAGAAAGAAGGTTACCACGGGATGAACACTCAGGCCGATCAGCGGTGTCATGGCCAATGGCAGGTAGAAACGGCCCAGGGCAGTATAAGATGACATGGTGACGCGATCATCTTTCTCTCGCAGCGATTCTCCGATTGCCTGTCGGGCCAGCCAGCGTGTTGACAAGGCCTCGAGCACTACGCCAGCGCTCAGGGCGCAGGCCCCCAGGCTCGCCCCCGGGAAATTACTGAAGGACCAAAGCAGGCCGGCAGTTATCGACATACCAAACAGTCGCGTGGTCGTGCCGACGGCCACCCTGCCCGGCTGATGGTGAGCAATCAGCACCCCCTGGTAGAAGCGGCGCATACCGATCGCCGCCGGCCATGGCAGCAGCAGCCACATAGCCTGTCTCACATGGGCGGCAACGTCATCTGTCAAGCCCAGCAGAGTGGATGTCAAGGGATTAAAAACCGGCGGCGACAGCAGGAACACGAGCAGCAAGGTGACGGCACCGCAAAGAATCAGCGAGAAAGTACGCAGACGCAGGTAATCAACGCGTGATCGTGCCAGGCGGGTAGAAGCACTCAGAAGCATGATCACCGGAGCTTCAGTGATCAGACCGAACGCATAGGCCACCCCGTAAGCAGCCAGGTTGACGGCGCTCTCCCCCATCCGGGCAATCACCGCAGCCAGGAAGGGGCCTTCGATGGCCATCATCAACCAGGTCGCGGCCAGCGGCCACCAGAGACGGTACATGCTGTTCAGAGTTGCTTGTCGGGTGATAGTCATTCAGGTCCCCAAGTTCAGCCCCTGCATATACACGAAAAGGAGGATGCCAACAAGTGACATCCTCCTTTGCATCAGAGATTATCTTTTCGGTCAGACCGATTTGGACTTCATACCGAGCATCTGTCGCAAGGCATGCTGCGCGATACTGGGGTTCTCCTTGAGGCGTCGTTTTGAGTACGGCAGCCAGGACTTGCCGAAAGGCACGTATACACGTAAACGGTGTCCGTCCTTGACCAGCAGGTCACGCAGCTCCGGATCAACACCGAGCAGCATCTGGAATTCGTAATCTTCACGTTTCAGATTGAACTTGTCGATCAGGTACAGCGATTCGAAAATCAGCTTTTCATCGTGAGTGGCAATGCCGACATACGCATCCTTCTCAAACATTTTTTCCAGGCAACAGACGAAACTGCGGTTGATGGTGACCATCTCCTTGTAAGCGACTTCGCGAGGTTCATTGTAAATCCCTTTACAGAGGCGGAAGTTGAGCGGTCCGTCACTTAACCCATCGATGTCATAAAGGGTACGACGCAGGTAGGATTGCAGGACCACGCCGACGTGGCCGGTGAACTCCTCGCGCAAACGCCTGAAGAACTCGATCGTGTGGTCAGTGCATGTATGGTCTTCCATATCGATGCGCACGAAATTATTCAACCCCGCGGCCAGCTCCACAATCTCGCGGATGTTGGCAAAAGCGAACTCCTTGTCGAGCTCCAGACCCATCTGGGTCGGTTTCAGCGACAGGTTGGCGTCCAGCTTTTCCCTGTCGATGCCTTTCAGGATTTCCAGGCACTGCTCCTTGAAATAGGTCGCTTCCTCCCTGGTTTTGATGAACTCACCAAGGATATCGATAGTCGCCATCATGCCTTTGCTGTTCAGGTCCCTGGTGACCTCGATCGCATGCTTGAGTTCTTCACCGGCGATATAACCCCTGGCAAAGATGCCAACAATCGGTCCGGGCACATGCATGATTGTTTTTGATACCAGGAAATTGAAAACTGACATTCACTCCTCCATATATGAACGACGTTGATGTCGGCGGCCATGCCACCCACTAACTCCTTTATTCAGCGTCCATGAAGGGGTAAGCAAAGTCTGCAGGGGCATCAAAGGTTTCCTTGATCGTGCGCGGCGAAACCCAGCGGAGCAGATTCAGGTACGATCCGGCCTTGTCATTGGTACCGGACGCGCGGGCCCCACCGAACGGCTGCTGCCCGACGACGGCGCCGGTCGGCTTGTCATTGATATAGAAGTTGCCGGCGGCGTTCTCCAGTTTACTCATAGCGAGACTGACCGCACTCCTTTCGGTCGCAAACACAGCGCCGGTCAGGGCGTAGATCGATGTCTTGTCGCAGAGGTCGAGCGTCTCTTCATACTTTTCATCCTCGTACACATAAATGGTCATGACCGGACCGAAGATCTCCTCCTCCAGGGTACGGAAGTGCGGGTTGCTGGTCAGGATGACGGTCGGCTCGATGAAGTAGCCCTTGCTGTCGTCGTAACCGCCACCGGCAACAATCTCGGCGTCATCAGCAGCTTTTGCGTAATCAATATATTCAGTGATCGTGGCATAGGCCGACCTGTCGATTACGGCGTTGAAGAAGTTTGTGAAATCACTGGTCGGGCCCATCTTGATTCGGGCGACATCGGTTTCGAGCTCTCTGCGCACCTCGCCCCAGATCGATTCGGGGATATAAGCACGCGAAGCCGCCGAGCACTTCTGCCCCTGGAACTCGAATGCGCCACGGACGATACCGGTAACCAGCTTGCGGACATCGGCACTCTTGTGAGCAACGATGAAGTCCTTGCCACCGGTCTCACCGACAATGCGCGGATACGACTTGTACCTGGCGATATTCTTGCCGACCGTCTCCCACATCTGGTGAAAGACTCCGGTCGAACCGGTAAAGTGAATGCCGCCGAGATCGGCATGATCGAGACACATTTTGCCGACCATCGAACCGGGCCCGGGCACGAAGTTGATGACGCCGTCCGGCAAACCGGCTTCCCTGAGAATCTGCATGAAGAGGTACGGTGTGTACACACAGGAGGATGCCGGCTTGAGGAATACAGTATTGCCCATGATCGCGGGGGACGTTGCCAGGTTACCGGCAATCGCAGTGAAGTTGAACGGGGCAACGGCAAAGATGAAGCCTTCCAGAGGACGCTGCTGAACAAAATTCCATATGCCTGTCGGTGAATAGAGCGGCTGATCGGTATAGACCTGCTGTGCGTAGTAGACGTTGAAACGCAGGAAATCGATCAACTCGCAAGCCGCGTCGATCTCTGCCTGATAGGCCGTCTTGCTGGTCGAGAGCATGCTGATTGCATTCATGACGTAGCGATACCTGCCGGCTAACAACTCAGCCGCCTTGAGAAAGATCGCCGCGCGTTCTTCCCAGCGCAGGGCTGCCCAGGCTGGCTTGGCAGCCATTGCTGCTTCGATCGCCAGGTTGATCTCTTTTTCCCCGGCAATGTGATATTCACCGAGAACATGCTGATGGTCGTGCGGCATGACCACTTTGCCCAGATTGCCGGTGCGGACTTCCTTGCCACCGATAATCAGGGGAATCTCTACTTTTTTTGCAGCAATATCAGCAATCGCAGCCTTAAGCAGATCGCGCTCCGGTGTGCCTGGAGCGTAACTGTTGATCGGTTCGTTGACAGGTGTTGGAACTTTGAGTATGGCGTTATTCAGCAGATTCATGACGATCACCTTTCGTACCGGGTTATTTATCGTTTAAGGATTCACATCCGAAAGATTCTAATGGCCTGTAAGAGCAAGCAGGATGCCAAGCCATCCTGCTTACCTGCACCAGAGGTGCATACGTCGCGCAGCCACTGATAAATAGGCTCTATTGAAAAATCGTGAAAGAATTATAACAGATTGTTTTTAAAAAGATTTTTAACGAGAAGATATTTCAGAGAACAAAAACCAGGACAGAGAGAGATAATGATTTTTTCTTGAACAGGAATTGCAAAAGGGATTTAGAGACGATTAACAGAATAATTTATTATGTCAAAGTGCATTAGCAAAAGAACAATAAAGGCACATATATTGCTGTTATTTATGAAGAAGATAGACTTATATGCGAATATGCATTGAGTTTTTTACGATAGATATATATGCGATTATGCATAATACTTACCCCCCGACACTGGCAGCCAAGCCATGCTCACTAAATATTTCCAGGGCGCGGGCAACGCTTTCCGGCCCGGGCTCTTTCAGGGCGCTCAAATCACGTTCCCGGCCCAGCTTCATATCCTTCCCCCTGGCAACATCATGGAACGGTAGCAGGTTGACCTCTTTGCTGACACCGGCCAGACCGGCAACATAGACTGCAAAAGCCCTGACGCTTTGCAGATCATCGTTCACACCGCCGATCAGCGGGATCCGTACCTGGATCGCCGCACCAGTCTCTGCCAGGGCCTTCAGGTTATGCAGAATCAGCTGGTTATCGACGCCGGTGAAATGCCTGTGCCTTTCGGCGTCAATCATCTTCAGATCGTAAAGGAAAAGGTCGGTGTGTCTGGCAACCCTGAGCAGGGTTTCACCCTTGACGTATCCCGAAGTATCTATCGCGCTGTGAATATTCTTCTTGCCACAGGCATCGAGAAGCTCAAGCAGGAACTCAGGATAGAGGAGAGGTTCACCACCGGAAAAAGTCACCCCGCCGCCCGACTGTTCAAAAAAAGGCCGTTCCTTTTCGATGATCTCGATGAGCTCTTCAACAGAGAGATCCTGCCCGGACATCTCTGTTGCCAGGGTCGGACAGACTTCTGCGCACTTGCCGCAAAGGGTGCAGAGCTTCTCATCCGTCACGATCCCCCCAGCGGTCAGGGTACAAGCCTGCACCGGGCAGATACGGCAGCACTCTCCGCAGCCAATGCATTTGCTGGCGGTAAAGAGCTTTTGAATTTTGGGCGAGATGCTTTCAGGGTTGTGGCACCACTGGCAATTCAGCGGACACCCCTTGAGGAAAATCGTGACACGGATTCCGGGACCGTCATTGATCGAATAACGCTTGATATCGAATACGAGCGGTTGTTGCACAGAAAACCTCAGATTGGCCACCAAGACACGAAGTCGCCAGGAGAACCTGGGGCAGGATGATGTCTTTGGCTACTTTCCCCAACACGTTACGTGAATGCAGGTTTGGAGCCTCTGTCTTTGGTGCCCCACCAAACAACTCGAGAAACAAAAACAACCTTAGAGCCTTCGTGCCTTCGCGGCCAAAGCATTTTCTTAAAACGACTCGTTCTCGGTTCGCTCGATCACTTCCTGCTGCAGATCAGCATTCATATCGTTGAAATAGTCACTATAGCCGGCCATGCGCACCAACAGGTCCTTGTAGTCTTCGGGGGTTTCCTGGGCCGCCTGCAACGTCGCGGTGTCAACGATATTGAACTGGATATGATGACCGCCGAGGGTAAAGTAGCTGCGGATCAAGTGGCCAAGTCGGGCAACATCTTCGTCACGTTTGAGCAGACTGGGAAGGAAGCGCTGGTTGAGCAGCGTACCGCCGGACATGGTGTGATCAAGCTTGCTCAGCGAACGAATTACCGCCGAAGGGCCATGGGTGTCGGCGCCGTGCGAGGGGGACGTGCCATCGGAAATCGACTTGCCTGCCAGGCGCCCATTGGGAGTCGCACCCATCACTTTGCCAAAGTAGATATGGCAGGTCGTGGAGAGCATGTTGAGATGGAAGGTCTCGCCCTTGACGTTCGGCTTGCCGTCGATGGCTTCCAGCAGATCATGGTAAACCTTAAGGGCGATGTCATCGGCATAATCGTCATCATTGCCGAAGAAAGGCGTCTTGTTGATCACCGTCTGACGCATGAACTCCTCGCCCTCGAAGTTCTTGCCCACGGCTTCAAGGACCCGCTCCATACTGAAAGCCTTACCCTCGAAAACGTGCTTCTTGAGCACCGCAAGGCTGTCTGTCGTGGTCCCCAGACCGGTGCACTGAATGTAGTTGGTATTGTAACGTGGACCGCCGTCGTAATAATCCTTGCCCTTACTGATACAATCTTCAATAACCACCGACAGGAAAGGTGCCGGCGCATACTTGGCAAACATCCGGTCGATGTAATTGCTCACCCTCACCTTGGTGTCGACGATAAAGTTGAGCTGTCGTTTAAACGCCTCGTAGAGTTCATCGTAACTTTCAAAATCCCTCGGATCTCCGGTTGCAATACCAGCGACCTTGCCCGTCACCGGGTCAACACCGTTATTCAGGGTGACTTCCAGAATTTTCGGCACATTGAGATAACCGGTCAGGATGTAAGCTTCCTTGCCGAAAGCACCCACCTCGATACAGCCGCTGCAGCCGCCCTCGCGGGCGTCCTTTAGCGATTTACCCTGACGCATCATCTCAACGATATAGATATCGGGATTGAACACTGAGGGGTAGCCATGCCCCTGGCGAATCACCTTGCAGGCGGCGTTCAGGAAACGGTCTGGAGTCTTGCTGCTGACGTGTACCGAGTTGCCGGGCTGCAGGACATGCAGCTCCTCAATCACCTCGAGCATAAGGTAGGACACCTCGCTGACGCCGTCCTTGCCGTCACTCGTTACGCCACCAATATTGATATTGGTGAAATCGTTATAGGTACCGCTCTCACGGGCTGTAATCCCCACCTTGGGCGGTGCCGGATGGTTATTGACCTTGATCCAGAAACAGCTGAGCAACTCCTTGGCCTGTTCGCGGGTCAATGTCCCTGCTGCAAGCTCTGCTTCGTAGAAGGGAGCGAGATGCTGATCGAAATGTCCCGGGTTCATGGCGTCCCAGCCGTTGAGCTCGGTGATCGTGCCGAGATGCACGAACCAGTACATCTGGATCGCTTCGTGAAAAGTGCGCGGTGCATTGGCGGGGACCCAGCGGCAGACGTCAGCAATTGTCCGCAACTCGGCAACCCGTTGCGGGTCACTTTCAGTGGCTATCAATTCTTCGGCCAGATCGGCGTGACGCTCGGCGAAAACGATCACGGCATCGCAGGAGACATCCATCGCCTTGAGTTCTTCTGCCTTGTCGGTGGCCTCCGGATCATTGAGGAAATCCAGTGCGGCAAGCTCATCTAGCGATCTGCTTTTTGAAATCGAGCATCCCTTTATGATAGATCTGACCATCCAAAGCGGTGTGCCCCGGTGCGCGCTGCTCCATGAACTCGGTAAAGAGTCCGGCCTCGTAGGCGGCCCGCCACTCATCGGGGACATGGCTGAAGATTCGTTCGCGAATTGTTTTGCCTTGCCAGTAGGGGATCACCTCGCGTGCATAGGTCGCAATATCCTCGTCACTGATGGTGTAACGCTGCTGATCACGGGTATTGAGGACATGGAAATCTTCGACACTGTGGCAAGTCAGCTCAGGAAAAGTCGGCACAGCCTTTGGCCTGGGGCCGCGTTCGGCGACAATCAGCTCATCATTCCCGATATACAGGGTTTTTTTCTGGCAGTGATCGAGGAAGTTCAGTGCCCTTAACATCGGCACCGAGTGCTTGCCGTAATTTTCCTTGTAGAAGGCCGTTTCGTGAAGGGCGCGCTCGATCGACAGGCTCGGCTCCGTCTCCACGCTCAGCTTGCGCAGGCGCTGAACGCGCGCGTTCATTCCCGGTCCGAGGGCGGCTTTATTCTCCGGGTAAAAATTTCCCTCGGCAGCAGCCTTTCTTTGCGGCACAACGTTCAGTTCATTTTCCATGACAAGACCAATCCTTACCTTTTGGCCCACCAGCCCGGCCAACCCATGGGGAAGTTTGAATACATTGTCCATTGTACTGCGGGCGTGGAACCAAAGACAAGCGACCCATAGCTGAAAACCCGACAACGACACTTACAAGACAAGCAACACAACCTGAATACAGAGCAAAAAGGGTACCAAACATGCCCAGACCAACAAATTTTACAAGAGGCTGAAATTAAAGGATTTATTAGAAGGACGAGGCAGAAGTATCTACACCAGACAAGCACTTTTTATTCAACAATGAATAAAATATTCTAAAACGAATAAAATATCGCGACAAACTGTCTTATTTCCGATAAGAGCCTAAATATATCGCCGACAGGATCAATAGAATGCCAAATATTTCGGAACCTCCGGTCGGGCGATCAAAAATCATGACATCCCACACAAAAGCCAGCGCGGGTTGCAACAACAGAACCAGTCCGGCGACCGTTGCCGGCACATGTCTGACAGCAGCAGAGATAATCGACCAGCCAACTGTCGTACTCAATACGCCAACAGCGAGCAGGGCCAGCAGTGAGCCGCCATCTGGAATCGCGAATGATGCGCCCGTAGCAAGACCGACCACACCGAGCACAATGGATCCGGAAACCGAGACCACGAGCATGACAGACATGCCGCTGACAACATTCTCCTTCATCGACTCTTTCAGAAACAGCAGGTAACCGGAATAGCATATAGCCGCCAGCAGTCCGAACACGATCCCGGATCTAACCCCGGAGGACAACACCTGCCAATCCAGTCCGATTATAAAGGTCAGGCCGATGAACGCCATGAAGATGGCCACAACAAACATCCGGGTGACTTTTTCCCGAAAAAGCAGCCAGGCAAAGAGTGCGGTAAAAAAGACCTGGAAGTTCGCCAGGAGTGTCGAAAACCCCGGGCCAACCAGATGGATACTGCGATGCCAGCACATGAAATCTATCGCCAGGAAGGACCCGCTCGCCACCAGGAGCAACGCCGGGCCACGCGGCAGTCGTTGCAATTGCCCACGTAAAAAAAGAACCGCGAACAAAGACAGGCCGGCGAAAAACAACCTGTAAAAGCCCGCAATATCAGGGGAGACATTGGCCAGCCTGATAAAAATCGGCGCAAAGCTGATGCAGACAGCACCTAAAACCAGCCAGAGGATGGGTGAGGACCGCTTTGCGGCAAGATCATGAGAATTCGGCATTTATTCTCCGGAATACGCAAAGCAACACCCTGAGTCTAAGGTTCCCTTCTGGGTGTCGCCCAAAAACCGTCTGTTTATCCCAGCTTGGCACCATCCGGCACTGCACGCTCCGGGATTGCAATGACAACGGAGTTGTCTTCGCGGTAAAAACCTGTGAGTAAAAAATCGGAGGGCATAGGCCCAATCTGCTTCGGCGGAAAATTCTCCACGCCGACGATCTGTCTGCCCAGCAACTCTTGTTTCGAATAATGCATTGTTATCTGGGCGCTCGCCTTCCGAACTCCTATCTTGGGGCCGAAATCAGCCTTGACCTTGTAGGCCGGAATGCGCGCTTCAGGAAAGTCCTCTACTTCGATCAATGTACCGACTCGCAATTCGACAACCGTAAACTCACCCCAGGAGATTTCCCTCATTGCATTCCTCCCTTACTTGAGATCTTCACCTGAGTACCCAATGGTAACACCATACTTCTGCAGTTTGCGGGCAACTGTCGGCTGGCTCATGTCAAGCGCTGCCGCGATCTCCTGCTGACTGCGACAGCTTCTGCTGGCCTCGATAAGCACAGCACGCTCGACGCTTTCCAGGATCTGCCCCATCGACATGATATCCGGCCAGTTTGTTGCTGCAGAGCATCCGTCATCACTGCCCAGAACAACGGCTCGCGGCAGATCACTGATATCGATCATTTCCGTATCCGTCATCACCACCAGCCTCTCGCAGATATTCATAAGTTCGCGAACATTGCCCGGGAAAGGATAGCTTGCCAGGCGGTCAATGGCTGCACGGGTCAAACGTTTTGACTTTGCCGAGCGTTCGGCAAAACGATCTATAAAGGCCCGGATAAGGGGTAGAATGCATTCCCTGCGATCACGCAGGGCCGGAACCGTCAGGGGAATAACGCTGATACGGTAGTACAGGTCCAGTCGAAAAAGCTTTTCTTCGACCCGCTTTTCCAGGTCACGGTTGGTTGCGGCAATGATTCGTACATCCACTTTTCTGCTGCCCGTTCCACCCAGGCGTGTCACCTGGCTATCCTCCATAAAGCGCAGCAGCTTGACTTGCGAGGCGAGCGGTAGTTCGGCGACCTCATCAAGAAACAAGGTACCGCCATCGGCCAGTTCCAGTTGTCCCGGCTTACTGGTTACGGCCCCGGTAAAAGCCCCTCTTTCATAGCCAAACAGTTCTGCTTCAATCAGGGTCTCCGGAATGGCGCCGCAATTGATCTTGATCAGAAGATTGCCCGATCGGCGCGAATGGCTGTGAATCAGGTCGGCAATCAAACCCTTGCCAACCCCGGACTCGCCGAGAAGCAGTACCGTTGAATCGACGCCGCTCAACTTGAGCGCCTGGTTTAACGCCTTGATCATGCCGGGACTTCTGGCGACCACCGGATGTGAATCGAGATACTCCTGCTGAAGTTCAAGGACCTGGTGGCGGAATTGGTCACCGATCGCCTGCTGCTCTTCCAGCTCTCTTTGCAGGCGATCAATCTCGGTGATATCGCGCTCACTGACCACGACCCGGATGACGTTGCCGTGATCATCGAACACCGGAGTTGCCGTGGAGATCAGCTTCAAGCCGTAACGGTTTTCCTGCAACAGGCTGACAATTTCACGTTTCTTGATCGCTTCGAGGGCGGCGGAAGGCAGGATGACATAGCCATCCCTGGCCACATCCAGGTAATCACGGCCGATGACCTGCTCCGGAGAGGCATGGTTGATTCTGGCCGAGGCAGGGTTCATGTGGATGATCCGCCCGGAACCGTCACAGACAAACAGACCGTCCGACGATGATTCGATGATGGCGTCGAGCTCCCGGGCCAGGTGCTCCGGTTTAAGGGTTTTATTATGTGACAAGATCTTGTCTTGCGCCATTCGGTGCCCCCTTGCAAGCATTCCTGCTAACGCATCACAAAACCGTCCTTCAAGGGATCGTTAGGATCAATCAGGAACTCGTGTCGACCGGTAATGTAGGCGCTGCCTTCGACCTCGGGGAGAATCGCCCGGTGCGGGCCAAACATCGTCTCCTCGGCCACAACGCAGCGAAAAGAACTGCCGATAATACTCTCTATGGTGATCGCGTCGCCAACCCGGAGCTCACCACGCGCATGGTGGATCGCCAGTCGGCCGCTGACCCCGGTTCCGGTCGGGCTGCGATCGACCTCGCCCTCGGCGAAGATACAGACATTACTCGAATGCGCGCCCTCTCCTTTCGGCTCGTCGACAAAGATCGTGCCATAGAGAAAGCTCAGGTCCTCCTCGAAGGGATGCGGAATCGTCCTGCTGGCCATAACCGCACGCTTGATCTCCATCCCCGTATCGATCAGGGCATGCAGGTTATCCGGAGAAACTTTCAGGCCGACATCAGCAGCATTGACATAGGCATAAAAACCACCACCGAAAGCCAGGTCGTAACGAACTTGGCCATGCCCCGGCACAGCCACGACCTGATCAAGGTCGATCACGAAAGAGGGAACATTCTGAAACGAGACGCTGTGGACGCGGTCTTGCGCAACGTGTGCACAGGCGGTCACCAGTCCGGCAGGCGTATCGATGTGCAAAATCGTCTGCGGAGCCTGCATGGCGACCATACCGCACTCGAGGGCGATCGTGGTCATGGCAATAATACCGTGCCCGCACATGGTGCTGAAGCCTTCGTTGTGCATGAACAGGACACCGAAGTCGGCACTTTCCGTGACCGGCGGCGTAACGATACAACCGTACATATCGGCATGGCCACGCGGTTCCAGCATCAGGGCAGTGCGCAGGTGGTCGTACTTCTCCTTGACGAAGCGGCGCTTCGCCAAAATCGTTTCGCCATCCAGAGACGGAAACCCCGAGGTGATCACACGAAAGGGTTCGCCTGCCGTGTGTGCATCAATCGTGGTTATCTTCTGCCACTCTTCAGGCGCTCTCCAGTTTTTCATTGCCAGTACCTCCACCAACGAAACCCGTGCAGATCAAATCAGGAGAAATCAACCTCAGTGCCCAACCCCTGCTCTTTGGCAGCGGCAAAGACCAGTGCCGCGGCCATGGTATCCTGCACGGCAATCCCGACCGACTTGAAGAAGGTGATTTGCTGGTCGTTTTCACGCCCAGGCTTGTCGCCATTGAGGACTTCGCCCAGCTCCGCGTCGATCGCAGCGTTCGGGATAATGATATCACCGGCCTCTTCAAGGCAGGCTTCACGGGAATCAACGATTATCCTGGCGCGGCCTACGGCGACCTCATCGATCTCACGCTTGTCCGGGGTGAAGGTGCCGATACCGGTAATATGCGTACCCGGCCTGAGATCATGACCGTCAAAAAGTGGCACAGGCGAGGTGGTCGCAGTCAGGACAATATCAGCGGCCTGCACGGCTTCGCCCGGAGTTCGGCCAAGCATCACCTGCGGCGCATTCGGCCAGGAGGCAACCTCATCCGCCAGGCGCTGCGCAGCCGCCTCAAAATGATCAATGATACTGACCTCGGCAATACCCCGAACCGCGAGCACCGCCTGCAATTGCGTGCGGGCCTGTACCCCGGCACCGAACAGGGCTACGTTGCTGGCGTCCTTGCGGGCCAGAACATCGGCCGCAGCGCCACCACCGGCGCCGGTACGAATCGCCGTCAGACTGCCGCCATCCATCAGCGCCAGAGGAAAACCGGTCTCTGGGTCGAGGACCATGACCGTGGCAGAGATAGTCGCCAGGTTCCGTTTCGGATTGTCTTGGTAGATGGAAATAATCTTGACGCCGAGGCTCCGACTGTCATGCAGGTAGGCCGGCATCAGCAGGCTCACACCCTTTTCCGTCTGCACATGGGTCCGCAGAGGAACTGTTGACCGACCGGTGGAAAATTGCACATAGGCCTGCTTCATCGCCTCAATCGCCTCCGGCATCGGCAAAGCCGCTTTGACATCGGCTGCGGCGAGCATTCTTATTTTCATGACCACTCTCCTTAACAGGGACAAGAATATTTAACGCAAAGGTGAGAAAACCTGATCGACCTTCTTAAAAAAAGGCTGAGAGCCGTAGCGTCTCTGCGATAAATATAGTTTTGATTATTTTCTGGCTTGCTTCAATCTCTTCTCAATCTCCCGGGAAGTCTTGGTTACGGACAATCCTCCCAGTCCGGTACAACGCAAGGCATGGGGCAGACTCCTGCCCACCTGGTCCATGGCAACCAGAACCTCTTCAAATGGAATCAGAGGGTCGAATCCGGCCAGCGCCATATTCGCCGAGGAGAGTGCGTTGGCTGCAGCCATGGTGTTCTTGCCGAGGCAGGGAGCCTCAACCCGATTGGCGATCGGGTCGCAGATCATGCCGAGGCTGGACTGCAAAGCCATGGAAGCCGCCGCAATGGCCTGTTCCAGGCTGCCTCCCGCCAGAGTCACCAGACCTGCCGCAGACATGCCGGACGCGGAACCGCACTCAGCCTGGCAGCCACCTATTTCAGCCGAGAAGGTGGCACCCCTCGCAATAAAAACACCAATCAGCCCTGCTGCAAGCAAGGCTTTGACCACGTCATCTTCGTCAAGGCCGAGAAACTCAGCAGTTGCCAGGCAGGTTCCCGGTAAAACCCCGCAGGAACCGGCGGTCGGCGCGGCAACCACCAGGCCCATGGAACTCTTGCATTCCATGGTCGCCGTCACAGCCAGGATAATGGCGTTCAGGACTCCTGCATCAAGCAGCACCCCCCGCTCCATCAAATCCTTGTACTTGCCGGATTGCCAGCCGAGGATGCGATCATCATATTCCGTCCCGGCGAGCCCGGCATCTATGGCGCGACGCATAACCCCGGCGATCTCGCGCATCCTCTCGAAGACTTCGGTCTCAGCCATTCCGCCACGGGCACTCTCGTATTTTACCGCCAGCTGCCAGAGTGACAGGGAAGCCTGCGCGTTATATTCCAGCATCTCCTGGCAGCCAAGAAACGGCAGCTGCTCCCGTTCCATGGCAAGGACCGGCATTACCGGCTCAATTGTCCTGACTACCAGCTGCCCGGACTGCCCTTTCAATAAAGCCAGCAGCTTTGCGGTATCAACCCGGCCCCTCATTTGCACGATAGTGAATCCAGCATGACTGTTGAGTTTGATCTTTTCATCAGCCAGGTGACGCTCCAGCAGAGTCAGCACTCCCATACCGGCTGGATCGAGAAAGATCAGGGTTTCGTACTGGTCGCCAAGGATGGTGATCGGGACATCATCAATCGAGAGGACCTCGATCATGCCACCCCCGGTGGAGATCGCCACCAGCTTGCGCGTTTCCTTGCTGTTTTTCAGAGTCAACCGGTAGGTGTTCGGGTGGATGTCCCCGAGGTCTCCGACACGCACCTCGGTGGTCACTCCTGCAGCGTGCAGGGCCTGCTCGGATTGGGCGAGACGATCATTGGTCGCATCCCAACCCAGGAGGCCGCCCCAGAGACCGATGTCGCTACCCTGGCTGTCAAATGTCCGCGCCAGCGAACCTTGCGCATCGCATTCGACCAGCACATCATCAATGGCACCCTGCATCAGCGCCCTGGCAATCAGGCCGATGCGCAGAGCAGCGGCACAGTGTGAACTGGACGGACCTCTCATGACGGGCCCGATGACATCGTTGAAAATGCTGGGATGCAGGTTGCTCATATTCAACACTCCACGAGGAGGTTCATTCAGGTTCTGGCGGACATTCCACAAAGCGATGAGAAGCCGGCGCCTTAGAGGAGGCTGTTCGAAAAGTGTTTCGCCAGGACAGGTCAGCAGGGAGAAAAAACCGATCAGAGAATCTGCATCTTCATCCATGGTGCGGAATTATGGAAATCAGCGACGGCGCTGCCCGGGGGAACCAGCGCGTCACACGCTGCACGGGTCTGATCGTCCAGTTGCATCTCCATAACCGGTAGAAAATGTTCGAGCTGCTTTAACGTACGCGGGCCGATCAGAGGCGCGGTGATGCCGGGCTGGTCTTTGACCCAGAGGACCGCCAGTTGCGCCGGGGAAATGCCACGGTCTTTGGCCAACTGCACGAACCGATTGCCGACCTCGATACCTCTTGCGGTGACCCGTTCCGCATATATTCCACCGCGCAGTGCAGCCCTGGACGCTTCAGGGGCCTTGTCAGCATCGGCGTAACGTCCGGCCAGTATCCCCATGGCGAGCGGCGACCAGGGCAAGATTCCCAGCTGGTACTCCCGGCACAACGGCACCATTTCGTTCTCTATCCGCCGGTCCAGCAAGTTGTATGGCGGTTGTTCCGAGACAAAGCGCACGCATCCCTTTAATTCACTGACCATGATCGACTCCATTACCTTCCAGGCCGGGGTGGTCGAACAACCGACATAACGCACCTTGCCCTGGCGTACCAGGTCGGTCAGTGCACTCATCGTTTCTTCGATCGGCAATTCGAAGGAAGGCCGATGCAGCTGGTACAGATCGATGCAATCAACCTGCAGGCGTTTGAGGGAATCTTCACAGGCCTTCATCAGGTGCAGCCGGGAGTTGCCGCAATCATTCGGTCCGGGGCCGGTCGGGTAGTGGGCCTTGGTGGCCACCAGGATCTGATCGCGACGACCGCTGGCAGCCAGCGCCCTCCCGATAATGCGTTCACTCTCACCTTTTGCGTAGCTGTTGCTGGTATCGATCAGGTTGATACCGGCGTCGATGGCGCGCTCTATAATCGTGATCGATTCTGCTTCAGGGGTAGGATTTGCGAAGTTGTCAGAACCAAGACAAAGAGGGGCGATTTTGACGCCGGTCCTGCCGAGAAGGCGATATTCCACAGGGCACCTACCTGGCTGTGAAACCGGCATCAACGTTGACCATTGCACCGGTCATGTAGCTGGCGGCATCAGAGGAGAGGAAGAGCACGACCCGGGCAATCTCGACCGGAGCGGCCAGACGTCCCATCGGTACACTGTCAGCAAGGGCCTGCATCATCTCCGGAGTCACCGGCGCAGAACGTTCCGAGGTCAGCATCGGCGTGTTGACCTCTCCGGGGCAGACCGCGTTGATACGGATGCCATCCTTGGCGTGGTCGAGGGCCATGGCGCGGGTAATCTGGTGCACGGCGCCCTTTGAAGCACAATAAGCCATAACCCCTGCGGCACCGACTTCGCCCCAGATCGAGCCGAAGTTGACAATCGCCCCGGCGCCCTGGCCTTGCATGATTTCGACAGCGGCGCGGCTCATGTAGAAGACGCCGTTGACATTGACGTTCATGACCCGTTGCCATTGTTCATCTGTGGTACCGGGGCCATCAGCACGCACGATGATGCCGGCGGCGTTAATCAGTATATCGAGGCGGCCGTAGCGTTCCACGGCCGTGGCAACGGCCTGTTTGCAGAATGCGGAGTCACTGATATCACCGATCAGAGGCGGATCGGCAGAGATATCGGAAGCAACTTGCACAGCCAGTTCAGCGTTGCGATCGACAATCAGAACCCTGGCGCCGGCAGCGCTGAATTCTCGTGCAGTCGCTGCGCCCATGCCTGATGCGGCCCCTGTAACGAGGACAACCTTATCGGCAAAATCCATCATTTCGTCCCTCTTTACTTCATGGCAAAATCAGTTCATACAACGTTATTCACCGAGGTATGCGTTAATAATCCGCTCGTCGTTTTTGAGCACTTCGGCATCATCATGCATGACAATCTCACCGGTCTCGACGACATAGCCGTAGTCAGCGACCCCCAGGGCCATCTTGGCGTTCTGCTCGACGAGCAGGATAGTGATCCCCTCTTCGTTGAGCCTCTTGACAACCCTCATGATGTCCTTGACCAGGAAAGGGGCCAGCCCCATCGACGGCTCGTCGAGCAACACCAGCTTTTGTTCGACCATCAGGGCGCGCCCCATGGCCAGCATCTGCTGTTCACCACCGGACAGGAGCCCCGAGTCTCGGTGACGTCTTTCGCCAAGAACCGGAAAGAGCTCGTAGACGTGGTCCATACGCTTTTTACGCTCAGCATCGTCTTTGAGGGTGAATGAGCCCAGCTCGAGGTTCTCCTGGATCGTCAGTCCCTTGAAAATCCGCCGCCCTTCCGGCACGTGAATCAGGCCGCGTTTAACGATATCGTGAGCAGGTTTGCCGAAGATGTCCTCGCCCATGAATTCGATCTTGCCGCCGGTCGGCTTGAGCAAGCCGGAGATACACTTCATGGTGGTGCTCTTGCCGGCGCCGTTGGCGCCGAGCAGAGTGACTATCTGGCCGGCCTTGACTTCCAGACTGATCCCGCGCAAAGCGTGAATATGACCGTAATGGGCATTCAGATCAGTTAATTTCAGGACTACGTCTGACATCTCTAGTCGTCTTCCTTTCCGAGATAAGCCTCGATCACCTTCGGATCATTCTTCACTTCTTCCGGAAGGCCCTGCGCTATATTCTGGCCGTAGTCGATCACGTAGATATACTCGGACACCTTCATGACCAGGCCCATATCGTGTTCGATCAGCAGGACGGTAATGTCGAGTTCGTCGCGAATCCGCCGTATGAGTTCTATCAGCTGCTGCTTTTCATCGTAGTTGAGCCCTGCTGCCGGTTCATCCAGCAACAGGAACTTCGGCTTTGTGGCCAGGGCACGAGCCCATTCAACGCGTCTCTGGTCACCATAGGCGAGGTTTGATGCGTTGCGGTTCTTCTGCTCCAGGATACCGACAAAGTCGAGGCATTTTTCACAATGTTCAGTGATCTCCCGTTCCTCCCTCTTCTGCCCTGGGGAGCGCAGAACCGAGCCAACAAAACCGACATGGGAGCGGCAATGCATACCGGCCTTCACATTGTCTATGACTGACATGTTTTTGAACAACCTCAGGTTCTGGAAAGTCCTGGCCATGCCCGCCTGGGTGATCTTGTGCGGCTTCTTGCGTATAATCGGTTTGCCGCGAAAGTTGATTGCACCGGAATTAGGCTGATAGAACCCGGTAATCGAATTGAATATCGAGGTTTTCCCGGCACCGTTCGGACCGATCAGGCTCATAATAGAGCCTTCCTCGATCGCCATGTTCATTGAGTCGATGACCTTGAGGCCACCAAACTGCAGCACAATATCTTTAACTTCCAGCAGGGACATCTCTTATCTCCTGTTACAAACTTGATAACTCTTCAGCCAAGCCGTTCCGGCCAGATTCCCTGTGGCCGCTTCAGCATCAGTATCAGCATGATGCCGGCAAATGCCAGCAGGCGCATGTCGCCTATGAAACGGAAAATCTCCGGGAAGAGTACCAGTACAAATGCACCACAGATAACACCTGGTATTTTGCCCATCCCACCGATAACCACGCCGAGCAGAATCAGGATCGATTGGGTGAACATGAATGTCTCGGGAGAGATGGCCGTCATCTTGACCGCAAAGAAGCTGCCGGCGACGCCACCAAAAACGGCACCGATGACATAGGCGGCCAGTTTGACCCGAACCCGGTTGATCCCCATCGCTTCAGCAGCATCCTCGTCTTCACGAACATATTGCCAGGCCCTGCCCAGCCGTGAATACTGCAGGCGATGACTGATAAAGATGGCCAGGAAAGCCAGGACCAGGAAAGCATAGTAGTAGTGAATGTTGCCGCTCATTTCGATACCGAAGAAGGATGGCCTTTCGATACCGTAGATGCCACCCGACCCGCCGGTAATCTCCAGGTTTCTGGCTGTAATCCGGACGATCTCACCGAAGCCGAGCGTCACGATGGCCAGGTAGTCGCTCCTGAGCCGCAGTGTCGGCCCACCGATTATCACGCCTGAAACTGCCGAGAAAAGAATCGCGAACGGGATGGTCAACCAGAAGTTCATACCGAAGGTTGAAGTTAATATTGCCGTGGTATAGGCCCCGACCGCGAAGAAAGCCGCGTAACCGAGATCGAGCAGGCCGGCATAGCCCACGACTATGTTCAAACCCAGGCAGACGACAACATAGAAGAACACGTCTGAAAAGGTGTTCAAAACGTAGTTATTGGCCACCACCGGCATGGCGATCACTACAAAGGCCAGAAACGCGTAGATCTGGATCATTTTTCTTTTGTTCTTTTCCAACACGGCTACATCCTCTCAATCTCGGTCTTGCCCAGCAGACCGGTCGGTTTGAAAAGAAGCAGAAGGATCAGGATTCCAAAGGCGAACACATCTTTCCATTCAGAACCGATAAAGGGTAACTGGGTGCCGAACGCCTCCAGCAGACCAAGGATCAGGCCACCGAGGACCGCTCCAGGGATACTGCCGATACCACCGATAACGGCCGCAGTGAAAGCCTTCAGCCCGATCAGAAAGCCCATGAAAAAATGGATGCTGCCGTAATAGACGCCGGCCATGACGCCGGCAGCACAGGCCAGTGCGGAGCCGACGAAAAAGGTCAGGGCAATGATGCTTTTGACATTGATGCCCATCAGACGGCAGGCGTCCTGGTCGATAGCAATCGCCCGCATCGCCTTGCCGAGCATGGTCTTGCTGATAAAGAAATGCAGAACCATCATCAGGATGGCTGTCGAAGAGACCAGGATGATTTGCGTGTAAGTGATAAAGACGTTGCCGAATTCGACGCCTTCGTAACCGAGATCGACAGGGAAGGCCTTGTACTCACCACTCGTCGATGCCATGACGAAGTTATAAAGCACCATGGAGACAGCCAGGGCAGTGATCAATATCGACAGTCGCGGGGCGCTCAGCATCGGCACATACGCGACGCGTTGGATCAACACACCGAGCAGACCCACCAGGATCATACTGATGATCATGGCGACGAGGATCCCGGCCCAGCCGGCGCCCAGAAAAGGACTCAGCAGGCCAAGCAGGATCAACCCGATAAAGGACCCGACCATGTAAATATCACCATGGGCGAAATTTAGCAGCTTGATGATCCCGTAGACCATCGTATAGCCCAGTGCGACCAGGCTGTAGAAAGATCCGAGGATCAAACCGTTCACTAATTGTTGAAAGAAAATATCCAGTGTTGACACTACTGTTGTCCCTTCTGAAGACTCATCGTTCGCACTGAGCCACACTTGACCGTCGCACAATATTGAATCTTTTAAGACGACAGCCCGGTAAAATTCGCAACACGGCTATGGTTGTAGGAAGGTAAGGCGCATGGAACAAACAGGCTGCTACACCCTGCTGCAGCACCTGGCTGCAGCAGGGACGTTACTACCGAAAAGAGCCTTGCTTACTTGTTAAGCTGCCACTTCTGGCCGTCGACCTTGAGAACGACGAAGTTACTGCGGGCCAGGGTCAGCTTGTCAGTGAAGGAGATCGGGCCAGCGATCCCTTCGTAGTTGTCGGTTGCTTTCAGGGCCTTGGCAACAGCAGCCTTGTCAAAGGAACCGGCACGTTTGACGGCGTCAGCGTAAAGCATCATGCCATCGTAGGAGAGCGTGGAGTAAGGACCGGGGGCAACACCGTACTTCTTCGTGAAGTTTACGGCAAAGTCCTTGGCCGCGGGCAGGTAGTCGACAATCGGGTTGGAGAAGCAGTAGACGCCTTCAGCGGCTTTACCGGCAATTTCAATCAGCTTCGGCGAGTTGGAACCGTCGCCAATGGCGATCGTGCCACGGTAGCCTGCCTGGCGAAGCTGCTTGATCAGCAGTGCGCCTTCTGCATAGTAGGCTGTCCAGAAGATCGCATCAGGGTTCTTCGACTTGAGGGTGGTGACGAGGGATGAGAAGTCCTGCTCACCCTTGTTGACCACTTCGTAAGCAACAACCTTGTTGCCTTTTTCTTCCCACTTGGCCTTGGAAATCTTGGCAAGGTCTTCGGAGTAAGCTTCACCCATGTGGACGACGGCGATACTCTTCACACCGAGAGACTCGAAGAGAGCGACAGCAGTGTCACCCTGGGCGTCACCGGTCGAGTTGATCATGAAGCCGATGCCCGGGTTGGCACCAACCAGGGCTGTAGAGTTGGACGCGGTAATAACAAAAGGCACCTTGGCTTCGCCGTACAGGGCAAGAGTCGGCAGGGTTGCACCGGAGCAGTAACCGCCGACAACGCCGACGACACCTTCAGAGATCAGTTTGCTGGCAGCAGCTACAGCCTGCTGCGGGTCACAGGCATCATCACCGGTGGTGGTGACAATCTGCTTGCCAAGCAGGCCACCGGCAGCGTTGATCTCGTCAACGGCCAGTTTGATGGCGCTCTCCATGTCCTTACCATCGGTTGCGGTACCACCTGTGGTGGGGATCATGATACCGACTTTAACTTCGTCAGCAGCGAATCCCGTTCCTGCGGCCAGCACCGTGGCCAGACACAAAGAAACCATGACTACAAAACATTTCTTAAACATACTCATCTCCTTTTTTCGATTGGGTTAATGAAATTAACACACTACATGATTAACACATTGTTACATGTAACCTTGTCATTGCAACTGCTGACTGCCGAGAATCGTGTATGGATATGAACAACTTGGCAGTGTAGCCAATTCTTAGCAAGAGAGGTGCCAAACAGTGTTACAAAATCGAACAGGGCTTGGATGAAAAGGCTTTCTCCTGTGCGCTATGACAACAATTCACTCAATATATTAATAAGTTAAGCGATATTTAATGGCAACATTCCGCCGCGTCTTCACATGATATTTATCGCAACCAGGCGCGCAGATTTACTGGTAAAAGGGGAAACTCTCTATCTCACTCAAGGCATTTATGCACTGCAGCATAAAAATGCCTATCTAGCTGGAATAAGAGAAGAAATAATGGCCCCAATCTTAGGTCAGGTTATACCGTTTAAGTTTCCGCGCAATCGTTGACTGGTTCACTCCCAGGGCCTCTGCAATCCCGGCCTGGTTTCGATACCTGTCTCGCGCTCGAACCAGCAGGTTGCGTTCAACAGTTTCCAGCGCTTCCTGCAACGAAATCGACTCCGGCCATTCAAGGTCTTCCGGCATCCCGGATTGTGAGGACCCGACGACCTGAACAGGCAAGTCAGCGACGTCGATAAGCTCAGTCTCTGACATGACTACCAGCCGTTCGCAGATATTCATCAACTCACGGACATTACCGGGATAGGCGTAGCCGGCCAGGGCATCGAGCGTAGCACGTGTCAAGCGCTTGGGGGTCTTGTTGATCGCAGCGAAGTGATCGATATAGTGCCTGATCAGGGGCACCAGGCAGTCTCTGCGTTCACGGACCGCCGGTACATGAATCGGGATAACATTGAGGCGATAGTAAAGATCAAGCCGGAAGGTTCCCTGCTCTACCATCTCCTCGAGATCGCGATGGGTCGCGGCCAGGACCCGCACATCAACTTTACGTTGCACAGTACTGCCAAGACGAGTGATCTGGCCGTCTTCAAGGAAACGCAGCAGTTTGACCTGTGCCGATAAGGGCAGCTCCGCAATCTCGTCGAGAAAAAGGACCCCTTCGTTGGCAAGTTCGAATTGTCCCGGTTTGCCACCCGGGCTGGCTCCGGTGAAGGCGCCCTTTTCATAACCGAAGAGTTCCGCCTCGATCAGTGACTCGGGAATCGCGCCGCAGTTGATCTTGATCATGGGGTGATCGGAGCGGCGGGAATTATGATGGATCATATCGGCAATAACCCCCTTGCCGACCCCCGATTCACCGAGGATCAACACCGAGGAATCAGCTGAAGCGACCTTGGTTGCCTGGCGCAGCGCCTTGATCATATTCGGGCTCCGGGCAATGATACGCCGCGACTCCAGCTCGGCCTGCTGCATCTCCAGCATCTGGTGACGGAACTGGTCCTTGATCGCTTCCTGGTTCTCCAACTCCCGCTGCAGCTGGTCTATTTCACTGATGTCCCGCTCACTGACCACCACACGGATCAACTCGCCGCTGTGATCGAAAACCGGGGTCGCTACGGAAATCAGTTTGCCACCCCCGGGCAAGTTCTGCAGCTGACTGACACTTTTCTTCTCTAGACTGGCATCCAGGGCCGCGGATCGATCGATGAAGCCCTCATCGATAAGATCGCGCATATTCCGCCCGACCATCTCGGCGGCCGGACGCTGGTGGATTCTCTCGGAAGCCGGATTCACCCGGATAACGTTGGCACCAGCGTCACAGACGAACAGTCCGTCCGACGAAGAATCGATGATGGCATGTAACTCGAGAGTTAACGCTTCGAAGTCCTGCATGCGCTGGTCTGATTCCGGTGGGGAGGGTGCTGGCGGCAACAGGCAAAGTGTCAGGGTTTGTCCCTCACCGGACTTCACCGTACTGAGCAGGGCCAGGTATGGCGCGCCTGTACCACGAGTAATGGTCATTGGCGGCGATGGCCGTGCACTACGGCTGAAACTGCCAACGGCTTCGGCCAGTTTCGGCAGAGGTTCGGCAAGCATCACACCAACCGCGGCTTTCAACTGGTTCTCTGCTGCAGGATTGGTATAAACGATACGCCCCTGGACATTACAGGCCAGCAAAGGCACGGATAATGCTTCGAGGAAAATGGGCGCTAGCGAATTCAACTCATCAACAACTTTCTGCATACTTTTCACGGCCTCCTCAAGGTACGTTGACTCATGAATGCATATCTTATGCGCATGCGCATAAGATATGCAATACGGAATTACTCCCTGAGGCTTGATTTTTAACTCATGAAATGGCGGCTAAAGATTCTGCAGTTCTAGGTTGCCTCACATCTCGATTCTTACACGCTGAAGGTATATCTTGAAAATCAATGAGTGCAGACTATAATGTGCACGGCGAAATAGATTCAGGCACTTATAGGATTCAATCCGCTGCAGGGGGGAAAATGAATTCGGATACCATTTTAATAGCCACATCGGATGATGTCGTCCGCCAGAGTCTCAAAGACACGCTGGAGGAACATTACATTTTAGTCTATGCCAAACATGGCTTCGAAGCAGTAAGACTTGCAGACACCATGAGACCAACACTCGTAATAGTTGATGTCGACATCCCCGGGCTTGACGGAATAGACTTTTGCAGGAGGTTGAAAGAGACCAGGCATACGAAAGACATCCCGGTCATCCTGCTTTCCGCTCATGCCGACAAAGAGGATGTGATTTTGGGCCTGCAGGCGGGTGCCGACGATTACCTTGACAAACCGGTCAACCCCACCGAGGTTTTGGTCAGGATTGATGCACATCTCCATTACACAAAATTTTTAGAGGGCCTGGAGCACAAGGATCTAAAACTTCTCCTTGAACTATCCAATTCCATTGCTGTCTTGCGTAACCCAAAGAAAATCTTGCAGCAAGTTGTTGATCGGGTTGCTGATATCGTAGGTGTCGAACGTTGTTCAATTGTCAGTATCAACAATATTAATGAGTTTACCGTGAAGGCCAGCAATGATTTGGCCGGGCAGGAGGAAATCAAGCTGGAGCTGGACGGTTATCCTGAGATACGCAAGGCATTCGAAACGCGTAGCGCGGTCGTCGTCAACGACACCACGATTGACCCGCTCATGGACTCGGTTCGCTCACAGATTGAAAAGCGGGGGCTCAACTCAATTTTCGTCGTTCCGATAATAAAGAAAGAGAGTGTGATTGGCTCGTTGTTTCTGGGAACAGCAACCAAGCTGCAAGGCGGCGTTTCCGACCGTGTCTACAAACTCTGTCATCTGGTTGCCAATATTTCAGCCAACGCACTGGAGAATGCTGTTCTTTTCGAGTCAATGACCACAGCCAAAGAAGTTTTTGAAGAATTTGTGACGCGTGACGTCTTGACCAGACTCCACACCCACAGACACTTTTATGAACAACTTGAGAAAGAGTTCTCTCGCACCAAGCGCTACAATTCAGTGCTGTCGTTAATACTAATCAATGTTGATGATTTTAGAAGGATCAACAACAAATATGGGCACATGCTCGGCGACGAAGTGCTCAAGCAAATTGGCCGGCTGATCAGAAGCATCGTTCGGGACAGTGATGTCGCAGCACGCTACAGGGGTGATGAGTTTGCCCTGTTGCTGCCCAACACTAACAGAGATGGTGCATTAATACTGGCACAACGTATCAGTAGTCTTA
Source organism: uncultured delta proteobacterium (assembly GCA_963825575.1). Taxonomy (GTDB): domain Bacteria; phylum Desulfobacterota; class Desulfuromonadia; order Desulfuromonadales; family BM103; genus JAFDBW01. The sequence continues at coordinate 46,429 of CAWGUB010000002.1, read as the reverse complement.
TCAGTGAATTTGATTATGATATTCTTACTGGAGAAAAGGTTACGGTCAGTGCCGGGGTTTCAACCTACATGGGCGACACTTCGCAAACCTTCGACCAGTTGGTCCATTGGGCCAATCAAGCAATGAGGGGGGCAAAAGCGAAGGGGAAAAAACAGGCCATGGCTTATGATGATATTTAGCGACAGGTAACAACCAAGTCACCAAGACCAGAATCTGCAGAACCGGGCTTTTATATTTATAAACGGGGACTTATCAGCAAGCCTTTTTTGTCAATAGAGGGAGCTCTTGCGCCGTGATTTGGAAAATTTGCCTATGATCCAACCCAGAAGCAGGACCCCTGCACCAGCAAGAAACCATTCGGTCGTTTCTTTTTTCAGTTGTGCCTTTCTCTCTTCTTCCAAACTGGTTGCTTTAGCCGTCAATTGCTCGTGACTAAGCCTGAGTTGGTCACGTTCCGCGGTAATGTCTATAATATTTTTGGCGTTTTTGCTTAATGTTTCATATGCCTGGGTACGCTCCGCCAGTTCTGTCTCCGACTTAAGTAAATCTTTGCGAAGTTGATCTACTTGGAGGCGCGAATCTTCCAGCTCCGATAAAATCTTTTTTTGGGCTTCATCTCCCTTGGACGAAACCTCACTGTATCGCTTTTCGATTTCCTGGACGCGCTCTTTCAAACCTTGATTTTCCCGGGTCAGCCGACTGATAGTTGTTGTTTTAGGTGTTTTCTCTGTCAGGTAGCTCTTCTGAATATATCCGACCTCGTCATTCGTCGTTTTCACTTTTAAGAATTCTTCTCCGACCTCAAGAACTTCCACGGGAGTATCGGTCTTGAGATAGACGATCGTTGCAGAGCCATTCTGCGGCAGTTCCCGAAGAGACACAACCAGCTGGTCAGAAATGTAACGGGTCTCAGCCCATGCAACAGCAGCATTGCAGAGAAACACCACAAAAATTACTATGGATACCCTTTGGAATAATAGCATTACATCCTCCTCGAAAAAGCCGATCAATCAGTGGGTGCCCTCCCGATTCTATGCCGGGTGGCCATTAGCAATCCCACAGCCATCAACGTGTCGATCGGCCAGGGTCTTTACTTATTCTCTTCACCAAGCTGGCGTGAGCGTTTCGTAGCGGCACCGACCGCCTCCATCATGGTGGCACGCAAACCACGTTCTTCAAGGACACGGATGGCACTGATCGTCGTTCCCGCAGGACTGCAAACCTTTTCCCGCAGCAGCGCCGGATGCTCACCAGTCACCTGGACCAGGTGAGCTGCACCGACTACGGTCTGCACGGCAAGGGCGTGCGCAATATCCAGCCGCAGGCCTTCCTGGACACCACCGGCTGTCAATGCCTCAATGAACGTGTAGACGAAAGCGGGGCCGGAGCCTGAGAGTCCGGTCACGGCGTCCATCTGTCCTTCTTCCACCCAGAGTGCGATGCCGACGGTCTCAAAAAGGTGCTGGGCGACCCGACGGTCTTCCTGATTGATGTTCAAGCCGGGGCAAAGCGCAGCAGCACCGCGCCCGGCCAGGGCCGGCGTATTCGGCATGGCGCGCACCACGCGAGCCTGGCCGCCGAGACCGGCCTCAAGTGTTGTTGTGGTAATTCCGGCGAGAATCGAAACAAACAGCTTGTCATCGTCAAATGCCCCGTTCACCTCTTTCAGGACCTTGTCCAGAATCTGAGGTTTAGTTGCCAGAACAACGATATTGCTGATCTCGACCAGCGCCGCATTGTTCTCCGCGCAGGAAATTCCGTAGCGATCCACCACCAGTTCACGACGCTGTTCATTTGGCTCGAAAAAGTGAATGTCCTCAGCAGGAAAGCCACCGTTCAGAAGACCTTTGATAAAGGCCTCGGCCATGTTCCCGCCGCCTATGAAACCAATTTTACCTACTGTCGACAAAGGCACTGTATCCATCCTTTCAAAACAAAAAGCTCATCTCGCATGATAATTCAAGAGCCAAGCCAGACCGGGCAACCGTGCGCCGGCTGGCCGTCAGACGTTTCTACATTATGCCTGAAAAAGTGTCAAACTGAAAACCCGCTTGCCTTTACCACTTTCCTGTGTCATCTATCGCCGCTATGAATCTTTCCACACATACCAAGGGGCTGCTGATTACCTTTGCCGCTGTGCTGATCCTCAGTCCGGATGCGCTCCTGGTGCGACTGGTTCGTTGTGATGTCTGGACCCTGCTGTTCTGGCGCTGCCTGCTGACCGGTTGCATGCAATCGGTGTTTCTGGCTGTCACTTATCGCCGTCAGTTCCTGCACAGCTTCCACAACATCGGTCGAACCGGGATTCTCTCCGCGATCATCGTCTCGATGGGTAGCCTGATGTTCGTCAATTCGCTCAAACATACCGCCGCAGCCAACACCCTGGTCATCCTCGCGGCCACGCCGTTTATCAGCAGTCTGCTCAGCTGGATATTCCTGCGCGAGAAGATCGCCCGACACACCTGGGTTGCAATATTCATCTGTTTCGGCGGGATCCTGCTGATATTTTCGGGCAGCCTGACAAGCGGACTGTTGCTTGGAGACCTGCTGGCCCTGGGAGCGACGTTCATGTGGGGGAGCAACCTGGTCGTGATCCGCAGCGGCAAATCCGTCAATATGATCCCGGCCAACCTGCTCGGCAACTTGCTGGTCGTTCCTGCCGCACTGGCTGCCGGAGCTCAACCGATGAATATTACCAGTCCGGACATGTTGCTGCTGTTATTGCTCGGTGGCGTTGTCCTGCCGATTTCCTTTACCATGATCACCCTCGGGCCGCGCTACCTGCCTGCCCCCGAAGTCAGCCTGATCCTGCTCGTCGAAACGATCCTCGGCCCGATCTGGGTGTGGATGGCGCTCGGGGAAATCCCACCTGGAACGACGCAATTGGCCGGGCTACTGATCGTCGGTACCCTGGTCATTCATACGCTGATGTCATTGCGAAACCATAAGCACATCGAAAGTCCATTGCCCGCTTTCTGAATCAGAACCGCGCGTTGCCGGGAGTACGCGGGAAGGGAATGACATCACGGACATTCTCCATGCCTGTGATGTACATCAGGAAACGCTCGAAGCCGAGGCCGAAACCGGCGTGCGGGCAGCTTCCCCAGCGCCGGGTGTCAAGATACCAGTCGAGGCTTTCAGGCAGGATATCGAAGGCCCTCATCTTGCGCTCTAGCATGTCAAGACGCTCTTCTCGCTGGCTGCCGCCGATAATCTCACCGACCTTGGGCACCAGCAGGTCCATCGCCGCGACCGTCCGGTCATCGTCATTCTGCCGCATGTAGAAGGCCTTGATCCCGGCCGGGTAATCGGTGACAAACAACGGCCCGCCGACGATCTGCTCGGTCAGATATCTTTCGTGCTCGGACTGCAGGTCACACCCCCATTCAACAGGGAACTCGAAAGCCTGTCCGCTTTTCTGCAGACGCTCGACGGCATCGGTGTAGCTGATCGTCTGGAAGGGGGTCTTTACGACAAGCTCAAGCCGCTCCAGCAGCCCCTTGTCGACAAACTGGTTGAAAAACGCCAGATCCTCCTGGCAGTGCTCAAGAGCATACTCGACCATGAAACGGAAGAAATCCTCGGCGAGCTGGCAGTTGACAGCAAGGTCGGCAAAGGCGACTTCCGGCTCTATCATCCAGAACTCCGAGGCATGCCGGCTGGTATTGGAGTTCTCGGCGCGAAAGGTCGGGCCGAAAGTGTAGATGTCGGTAAAGGCCGTGGCAAAGAGTTCTCCCTGCAACTGGCCGCTGACCGTAAGCCCGGTCTTCGCCCCGAAAAAATCCTCGTGCCAGGCGATGCGGCCGTTAACCTGCGGCGGATTCTCCGGATTCAGCGTCGTAACCCGGAACATTTCGCCGGCACCCTCGCAGTCGTTGGCGGTAATAATCGGTGAATGAACATAGAGGAAGCCGCGCTCCTGGAAAAAGGTATGCACGGCGTGAGCGATACGGCTGCGTACACGAAAAACCGCGCCAAAAGCGTTGGTCCTGGGGCGCAGATGGGCAATCGAGCGCAGGAATTCGAAACCGTGGCGCTTCTTCTGCAAGGGGAAAGTTTCGTCGGTCAGGCCGTAGACGATAATCTCTTCGGCCTGGACCTCCCAGTTCTGCCCCTCTCCCGGCGAGGGGACCATTGCCCCCCGGACGCCGACACAACAGCCTGTCCCGAGGCTGTCTGAGGTGGCAAAGGCGGGGGATTCTTCACTGACGACAACCTGCAGGCTATCGAGACAGGAACCGTCGTTGAGGGCCAGGAAATTGACCCCCTTGCTGCGCCGCACGGTCCGCAGCCAGCCCTGGACGAAAACTTCACCCACGCTCTGATCGGCCAGCAATAGAGTTTTGACCCTCAGCCGATCATTACGCCAATCCAATGTCTTCATACCTGCACCTCTTTGTGGACATAATACGGAAAAAAGGCTGGCCCCATCAGGCCAACCTCAAAAATGTTGCTGATAAAACAGCATCCGACTTGCCTGTGCCGCATGGTAAAACACCTTAGAGAATGGCTGCAAAGGTAAACCTTACTGAACTTGAGGCGACTGTCAACCTGGCAAAATCAGCAGCCTAATCGTGCTCTCTGGTCTTGGCAAATTCGATCCCCGGCCACTGCTCCATGACATAACCGAGACGCCATTCACTCGGGGCCAAATAACTGAGGTTGCCTTCGGCATCCATCGCCAGGTTTGCCTGGTTCTTCTTTTCAAATTCAGTCAACTTCTTCGGGTCGGAACTGCCAACCCAGCGGGCCGTGGCATAGTCGACACTTTCGTAGATGGCATCGACACCATATTCCATCTTCAGGCGTTCCATGGTCACATCGAACTGCAGGACGCCGACGGCACCAACTATGTAATCGTTACTTATTAATGGCCGGAAGACCTGGATGGCGCCTTCCTCGGAGAGCTGTTTCAGCCCTTTTTCCAGCTGTTTGGCTTTCAGAGGAGACTTCAGTCTAACCCGCCGGAAATGTTCGGCGGCGAAGCTGGGAACTCCGGTGAACTTGAGCGGTTCCTTGTCAGTGAACGTGTCACCAACCTTGATCGTGCCATGATTGTGCAGGCCGATTATATCGCCGGGATAAGCTTCTTCGACGTTGGCCCGGTCCTGGGCCATGAAGATGATTGCCTTGGAGAGGCTGACTTCCTTGCCAATCCGGTGGTGACGAACTTTCATGCCGCGCTGGAAACGCCCCGAACAGATCCGCAGAAAAGCAATCCGGTCGCGGTGCGCCGGGTCCATGTTCGCCTGGACCTTGAAAACGAACCCGGAGAAGGCCTCTTCCTCAGGGGCCACTTCACGGCTCTGGGCCTGACGCGGGCCGGGCGAGGGAGCAAGATCAACCAATGCATCGAGTAACTCCTCTACGCCGAAGTTGTTAATGGCGCTGCCGAAAAACACCGGTGTCTGGTTGCCCTTAAGATATTCCGACAATTGGAAGGGATTGGCTGCGCCCTCAAGGAGTGCAATATCTTCCCGCAGTTCATCGGCGGCGCTGCCCAGCAATTCATCGAGCCGGCTGTCATTGATATCCTTGATCACCTGAACATACTCGGTACGACGCTCCTCACCGGGCCTGAACAGCCGCAACTCCTTGCGGTAAAGATTGTAGACGCCCTTAAAGCGTTTGCCCATACCGATCGGCCAGGACATCGGGGCACATTCTATCTGCAGTTTATCCTCGACATCGGAAAGCAGGTCGAGAGGGTACTGTCCTTCTCGGTCCATCTTGTTGATGAACGTGATCACCGGAGTGTTGCGCATGCGGCAGACCGACATCAGCTTTTCAGTCTGTGTCTCGACCCCCTTGGCGCTGTCAATCACCATCAGGGCGCTGTCCACCGCGGTCAGGACCCGGTAGGTATCTTCGGAAAAATCCTGGTGGCCTGGAGTGTCCAGAAGATTGATCTCGCAGTCGCGATGGCCGAACTTCATGACCGATGTGGTCACGGAGATACCGCGCTCCTGTTCGACCTTCATCCAGTCGCTGGTCGCATGCCTGGCAGCCTTACGCGCCTTGATCGCCCCGGCCATCTGAATTGCCCCGCCGAAAAGCAGCAGTTTTTCGGTAAGCGTGGTTTTGCCGGCATCGGGGTGACTGATGATGCCGAAAGTCCTGCGCTTTTTAATCTCCTGGATAAACCGGTTGCTCAATCTGTCCTCATTTCTTGACCAGTTGTCAGATACGACGAGAAAAACGGGCGGAAGCCCGTTTCGTGAAACCGATTCTAGCGCAGCAATGCGGGCGGGTCAATCAGGACTTGTGCGACTCGCAAAATTACATCCGAAGATTCAATAATCCTCCGCAGCAGCCAAGCGTCGTGCGCCATAGCTGGGCACCTGTCATGCAAATTGACTCAATTTGCCCTTGCCCAGAGATTATCCTGTGTCATAATCCGCCCCAGGAGATTGATTTTATGCAGCGAGCAGCCGGTATTCTGCTTCATCCCACGTCCCTGCCGGGCTCATGGCCCATTGGTGACCTCGGCGCGCAGGCCTTCAGGTTTGTCGACTTTCTGGCCAAAGCAGGTCAGAGCGTCTGGCAGGTTCTACCGCTCGGCCCGACCGGATACGGCCATTCACCATACAATACCTTGTCGGCATTCGCCGGCAATGCGGCCCTGATTGACCTGCAGCAACTGATTGACTGCAAAGATCTGGGCCAAGCGCAGCTCGTAGCGGCTGTCAATGACGGCCCCGGGCTCGACTTCAGCCAGGCACACAAGTTGAAGCACAGCCTGCTGGAGACTGCTGCAGGAAATTTCTTTCAGCGAAACACCTCTGGCAGGTTTGAAGGCTTTACCCAGTTTTGCCGGGGCAACGCTGACTGGCTCGAAGAATTCTGTCTCTTCATGGCCCTAAAAGACGCCTTTCACGGCAAGCCCTGGTCCGATTGGCCTGCCGGCCTTCGCCAGCGACACCGGGACGTGATGAACGAATGGCAGGAACGCCTCGCCGGGCAATGCGAACTGTACAAATATCAGCAGTACGTGTTTTACGAACAATGGGGCAAACTGAAAAGTTATGCCAACCGCAAGGGGGTACGGATCTTTGGCGATATCCCGATTTTCGTCGCCTACGATTCCGCTGACGTCTGGGCCAACCAGCAGCTTTTCCAGCTGGACGCCGCCGGACGGTCGATTGCTGTCGCCGGAGTACCGCCGGACTATTTCAGCAGGACCGGGCAGCGCTGGGGCAACCCCCTCTACAGTTGGGACGCTCACCTGGCCGAGGATTTCCACTGGTGGGTCCGGCGCTTTACCCATCAACTGCAGCAATGCGATATGATCCGTATCGATCATTTTCGGGGGTTCCAGGCCTGCTGGTCGATCCCGGCCAATGCAGCAACCGCCGTAAACGGCCAATGGGTGGACGTGCCAGGCCGCAAACTGCTTGAGAAGCTGCAGGCACTGAATTCGAAGATGCCGATCATAGCTGAAGATTTGGGCATCATTACCCCGGACGTGGAGAAACTGCGTGACGATTTTGACTTGCCGGGCATGAAGATCCTGCAGTTTGCTTTCGATTCCGGGCCGGACAACCCCTACCTGCCTGAAAACCACATCTCCAACAGCGTGGTCTATACCGGCACTCACGACAATGATACGACCATGGGCTGGTGGCAGAGCTTGTCGAAAGGGCAAAAAGACAAGATACGCGATTATCTCGGCAAGCGTCGTCCGGAGATGCCCTGGGACCTCATAGAGCTGGCCATGGCCAGCGAGGCCAGCCTCTGTATCATCCCCTGCCAGGACATCCTTGGCCTCGATAATTCGGCCCGCTTCAATACCCCTGGCAGGGCAACCGGGAACTGGCAATGGCAGCTGTCGCACGACATGTTGACTGATGACCTGGCGCTGCGAGTGCGGAAACTTACTGAGAAATATCACCGCTGCCAAGATGAAAATGCGTTTTGTTGATCTCTGTGAATCTGACATTCGGTAGTGTGCGTTTGCGCAGTTCCTTTTCGTGTGGTGGAGATTCAATCTATACGGATATCCACGTATATTCTTCTTGAACAAACCGTTATATTGCCAATCATTGAATACTTGCTGTGCCAGAGCTGGCTATGCTATAAGTGTCAGCTAATATTCGATATCCACAAATAAACAATCGGGCCGTTGCCCGGAAACCAAGAAAATCGGAGGATATACCCGTGAAGCAATTGATGACCCTGCTCTGTATCGCAACTTTCTCTATCACCATGCTCGCCGGTTGCGGCGAAGAACCGCCTGCGCCTCAAGCCCAGGCAGCCAAGCCTTCAGCACAGATGGCCCCGGCCACACCACAAACGGCTCCCGGGAAATCCGGCAAAGTCCTTGAAACCATGGACGCCTCCGGGTACACATATGTACAGGTAGACACCGGCTCCGAGACAATCTGGGCGGCAGCTCCCCAGTTCGCAGTCAAGGTTGGTGACGAGGTCGTTGTTCCGGAAGGGATGCCGATGCCCAACTTCATCAGCAAAAGCCTCGACCGCACTTTCGACATGGTTTACTTCGTGCCATCGGTCCTGGTCGGCGGGGCTGAAAGTCTTGCAGCGCAAATGCCTGCCGATCATCCGTCGATGATGGACGGAAGTGCCACAAAAGGCAGCACAACCGTCGAGACGACCGATGTTGACCTGTCAGGCATAACCCCTGCTGCAGGCGGCCAGACCGTCGGCGACGTCTATGCCAAGAAAGCCGAACTGAGCGGCAAACCGGTCAAGGTCCGTGGCAAGGTTGTCAAGTTCAGCCCACAAATCATGGGCAAGAACTGGGTTCATATCCAGGACGGCACCGGTGAAGCCGGCAACAATGACCTGACCGTGACCACCAGCGCCACCGCCAACATTGGCGACACGGTCGTGATCAGCGGCGCACTGTCCCTCGACAAGGATTTTGGTTATGGCTACGCCTACGGCGTGATTGTCGAAGATGCTGAAGTAACTGTCGAATAAGACCCTCACCATAGTTCGCAAAAGGCCCCCGGAACCCCGGGGGCTTTTTTGTTCTCATCCTCCTACCGTCTCCGTCAACATGCCTCACCCGCAAACAAATATGTTCAACTCCCGGGGAATCTGACTTGCATATACCTGACTTAAATTGTAATATATCCATCAACAGGTACTTGACAACTACTCAGTAAATAAGAAAGGCACATGATCATGTATTTCTGCAAAAGATTATTAATCATCACCATCCTGGTGATCCTGCCACAAATAACCCTTGCGGCAACCTGGAAGATTGACCCGGCTCATACCACTGTCGAATTCAAGATCAGGCATCTGATGGTGTCCTGGGTGAAGGGCGTCTTCACCGAGGTGGATGGCACAACGGATATCGATTCCGCCGATCTGGCAAAATCAGCGGTCAAGGTTCGCATCGGGACGGCATCGATCAATACCAACAACCAGAAACGCGACGACCACCTGCGCAGCCCGGACTTCTTTGATGTTGCAAACTTTCCTGCAATGACTTTCGTCTCAAAGAGGGTGGTGGTTGCCAATGGGCAGCCGGTGAAGATTGTCGGCGACCTGACTATTCGCGATGTAACCCGTGAAGTCGAGTTGAAGGTTGAAGACTTCAGTCAGACGGTTACCGATCCGTGGGGCAACACCCGGCGCGGGGCATCGGCATCGACGCAAATCAACCGCAGCGATTACGGCCTGACCTGGAACAAGGCCCTGGAAGCCGGCGGGGTCGTAGTCGGTGACGAGGTACATATCAGCCTGGAGGTCGAACTGATCAAGGGATAGTACCCGGGGGGGCACTTCTCTTCTCATTATTTGGCGGGAAGTGCCCCTGCTTTTTCAGGGATGGAAATGCTGGTAAATCTGCTCGGCGACCGTAGCCGGAAGCCCCGGCATGCTGCGCAGGCCATCCAGAGTGGCCGCCTTGATTTTTTTCAAGCTGCCGAACTCCCTGAGCAGAGCCCTCTGGCGCTTGGGCCCGACCCCGGGTATATCGGCAAGCGATGATTTCAGCTGTGACTTGCTGCGAACCTTGCGGTGGTGGGTAATAGCAAAGCGATGGGCCTCATCGCGAAGGCGCTCGAGCAGAAACAGGGCCGCGGAACCACGTCTCAATACCACCGGGTTCTTTCGCCCGGGGAGGAAGAAACGTTCCTCACTGCGTTCCACGGCGCGGCCGCGGACGTTTGCCTTGACACGACTTTTGGCAATTCCCGCGACATCAATCCTGCCGGCTATGCCCAGTTCATCAATGACCGCCGTCAACACACCAAGCTGCCCCTTGCCGCCATCGATGAGAATAAAATCCGGCAGGCTGGATTCTTCAATTCCACGTTGCAGTCGACGGCACAGGACCTCACGCAAAGCGGCATAATCATCGGTGCCGACAACCGACTTCACCCGGTAGTGCCGGTACTCGGAAGACGCCGGCTCACCGTCTATGACAACGGCCATGCTGGCAACCGTCGCCTGCCCCTGGATTGTGGAAATGTCAAAGCACTCCATGCGCCGCGGCAGATGCAGCAGATGCAGTTTCTGTTGTATTTCTGCCAGCACCTTGCGACGGGCTTCATCGCGGCTACCGCGTTCCCTTAAGGCCTCCTTGGCGTTGCGATTTGCCATCTCCACCAGGCGGCGTCGTTCACCGCGCTGCGGGACCAGCACCGCCACCCTGCGACTATGCCGTTCGGCCAGCCATTCTGAAAAAGAGGCGATCCCTTCTATGGCGAACGGCAAAACGATCTCATCAGGGACCGGCACGTCCCGATCGTAGAAGCGTACCAGAAAATCAGCCAGGAGCTGGTCCTCGTCCAGATGCCAGGGCAAATTATAGTTGCGCCGGGCCGACAGCTTTCCCTGACGGTAAAAAAGCATGACCACTTCAACTTCTCCGCCCTGCCTAAAGACTCCCACCACATCCTGGTCGACCGTTCCGTAACGCACGGCCTTCTGTTGCTCCACCGTCGCCTCGATTGCCCGAATCTGGTCACGCAACAAAGCCGCCTCTTCATATTTCTGCCGGCTTGCGGCAAGCGTCATCCGCTGCCGAAGCATCCCAATCACTTCCCCCTGTCGACCCTCGAGAAGCGCCATCACGCCATCAACCAGTTTGCCGTAATCTTCGACAGTAATCTTGCCGTGGCAAGGGGCACTGCACTGGCCGATCTGATGGAAAAGACAGGGTCGACCGCGCTGCCTGCATTTTGCCGGGGGATAATGCCGCAACGGGAATATCCGGTAAATTTCCTTAAGGGTCTGACGCAAGGCAGAGGATGAAGCAAAGGGGCCGAAATAGCGGGCACCATCCTGACGGACCTGACGCACAATTCCCAGCATCGGGAATTCTTCACGCAAATCGATCCGCAACGAGACAAAAGTCTTGTCATCGCGCAGATGGATATTGTAGCGCGGCCGGTGCTGCTTGATCAGGGTGTTCTCGAGAATCAGGGCTTCTTTTTCGGTGTCGGTGACAATCGTTTCTATGCTCGCCGCACGCTCCATCAAAAACCTGATCTGCGGCCGCGTATCGCGATCAGCCTGCATATAACTACGCAGACGGGAACGCAAATTTTTCGCCTTACCGACATAAAGAATCTCACCAGCAGCATCCTTCATCAGGTAAACACCGGTGGCCGTCGGTTGTTTGTGCAGATCAAAACTTGTCACACAAGCTCCTTGCAACTACGTAAATAATCGATTATCTTCATAATATACTGATTTTAAGCCCACTTCAAACAGGGTCTTTTCAAGCGATCAATGCCCATAACGGGTGTCAACCAACGCTTCACGGAGACGGGCTGGCGTGTTCCGATCATTCTTCACAGGCTTAGTGTTCCTGATCCTGACAATACCATCCCTTTTGTTTGCGGCAGCCGATCTGACAGCTTTGGAGTCAGTTGTTGCCGCCAGCGAACGGGTTCAACCAGGATTACAGAACTATCTTGCAACTATCGAAACATCACGGATAAAGGAAATGATGGCCACTCTGGCCAAAGATCTCCCGTCGGACGTCAAGCCGCCATCACCACCCGTAATCAAAAAATTCTGGCAACGCAAAGGCAAAGGGCTGGTTTACGCCAGCAGCACACAGCTGGCCACCAATGTCGAAAAGATGGTCCAGCAGATTTCTGCCGCGCTGGCGATCGAACTGAATGAGATGCTGCTCCCACCCGAACGGGCCGGGCAACGACAGGCCCTTGTCAAGGGGGCAAAAATCACATCGAGTGATGTTGCCCTTGCTGACAAATTGATTCATCACCTGGAAATCACTTTTGCGCAACCAACGGATCTGGACCAGGCATTTTACGTAAACGACATGCGTTTGCCGCAAAACCAGATCAGATCCCTGGCCTTCGATATCGACAGCACGAGCGAGACGATCAACGAGTTGAAAATTGTTGCCGATAACGGCCTACAACTGACCGTTGAAACCCGCTACATCGAAGTTGCTGGCGGGCACATGCCTGAACGTTTTAAAGTGACCAGCCCCGATGGTAAAATCGATGATCTTTTTGAGGTCAAGTTCACCGATGTCGACGGATACCTCCTGCCATCAAGCATACTGCGTACCATCCGGCGACCTGACGTTCAGGAGGGCCTGGAGATATTATTCAAGGATTACCGGGTAAATCAGCCGATCCCTGTAGACCTTCTGAACAGTCTCAACGGAAAGTGACGGGAGAAACCAATGGATCCGCTCTGGAACAACATCTTTCGCAAGAAGCATGACGAAGATTCACTGGCCTACTTCCTTAACAACCTGCCGATGTTCGCCGAGTTGAACGGACGGGAGCTCAACGTCCTGGAGAAGATCGTCCACGTGCGCAACTACCAGGCATCCGAGTTCGTCTTCGAAGAAGGCGACCCCGGGACAGGCATGTACATGGTCCGCAGCGGCGGTGTCAGCATCCACGCTAAAAATCCACAGGGCACAGAAGACGAGCTCGCCATCCTCGGCCCCGGTGATTTCTTCGGCGAGACCACCCTCACCGCCCCGGCACCGCGCAGCGCCTCCGCGCGAACAACCGAACCAACCGAACTGATCGGGCTGTTCCGCGCCGACCTACTGGACATGGTTGAACGTCAGCCGACCTTGACCAGCAGGATTCTGATTGGCCTGACCCGGATTGTCAGCGAGCGTCTCCAGACAGCCAGCCAGGAGATCCGTAATCTCAACAAACGGCTCATAGAACAGCTGCCAACAGAAATAGTTGAGACATGAGGACCTATCCTTCCAACCGCAGAGGGTGGACCCGCGGCCAGCTGCTACTCGCATTCCTGGTCCTGACCAGCGCCATTGCCTGCGGTTTGGCTGTTTACTCTTCAGCAACCACATTCATCGGAGTGACGCGCACTGCCTTCTCCGTTCTCTTCCTGCCCCTTTTGCTCTCCATGGTGCTGACCTTCCTGCTCGAACCGCCGGTCGCAAGGCTGAGCAATTATTTCAATCGCACCAGCAGTATCTTCATAGTTTACCTGCTTGTCCTGGGAATCTTCCTGGCAAGTACGTTATGGCTCCTGCCGCAATGGCAGGAACTCTGGGGCAACCTGGGGGCTGACCTCCCCCGCTACACCACCAGGTTGACTGAATTCCTGAGACAGTTGCTTGAAAACCTGCACAGCCGTTTTCCTGTCATCGAAAGCTACGGTCTGCCGGCCAAGGTCCGCGGCTGGGGGGAACAGCTGCTGGCAGCGATTCTGACCGGCACTCCACAATCTGCCATGAAGGTCGGCGGGCTCTTTATCATCGTACCGCTCTTCACCTTCTTTTTCCTGCGTGACGGAAAAGCTATCATGCGCGCCTGTACGGCGATGGCACCCAACCGTCATTTTGAAATGGCGCATGACCTCAGCCACCTGGTAACCCGCCAACTCGGCCACTTCATTCGGGGTCGTATTCTCGAGGCAATCATCATCGGGCTGGTCGTCACCCTGGGCCTGTCCCTGACAGACATCCGTTATGCCTCGATCCTCGGCATTTTCGCCGGCGTCACCAACCTGATCCCCTACATCGGGCCGATCATTGGCATGGTTCCAGGCATCCTGATCGCTTTTGTCGACCTTGGTGTTGGCCCGCAATTCTGGTGGATCGCCATCCTCTATATTCTAATCGCCCAGGTTCTGATCGACAACTTCATCCTGATCCCGATCCTGATCTCCCGGGTAGCCAACCTGCACCCTCTCTGGGTTTTCTTCGCGATTATCGCCGGCGGCAAGCTCTACGGCGTCATCGGCATGATCATCGGTGTACCGATTGTCAGCATCATCAAGATCGCCATACTGGAGATCCGCACCTACCGCAGAACCTTCCGGCTCCCCGAAGCCGCACTTGAGACAGAGCGACAGCACTGACAGAGGAGATGAATCAAATCGATTTTTTTGCCACCACAACCAAGGGGCTCGAAGACGTACTTGCCGCTGAGTTGAAAACACTCGGCGGCAAAAATGTAAGAGCCGAAAATGGCGGTGTCGCTTTCACCGGCAGCATGGCCGATGGCTACCGTGCCTGTCTCTGGCTGCGCACTGCCAATCGCGTGCTGCTCCCGGTTAAGATCTTCCCCTGCCCGTCCCAGGAAGCCCTTTACGAAGGGGTATACTCTCTGGGGTGGGAAGACTATTTGACACCGGCGATGACCCTCGCCGTCGATGCCAACCTGCGGGACTCCGAGATCACCCACTCCCGTTTTGCTGCACTGAAGACCAAGGACGCCATCGTTGACAGGATCAGGGACCGCTGCGGCGAGAGGCCCAATGTCGACCCGAAGGATCCCGATCTGCGGATCAACCTGCACCTGGCCCGTAACCAGTGTACCATCAGCCTCGACCTGGCCGGTACCGGTATGCACCGGCGCGGCTATCGACGCGATCCGACTATCGCGCCGCTCAAGGAGACCCTCGCTGCCGGGCTCGTTGCCCTCAGTGAATGGGATCGACAGTCACATTTTGTCGATCCGATGTGTGGCTCAGGCAGCTTGCCCCTGGAGGCAGCCCTGCTGGCCAGCGACACCGCGTCCGGCCTGCTCTCGCCGAGCTTCGGCTTCCAGCGCTGGCCGGATTTTTCCGCCTCAGCCTGGGAGCGGCTGCTCGAAGAGGCCGAGCAGCGCCGCAGCCAGCTCCAGGCCAATCTGGTGTTCGGCAGCGACCGCGACCGTCGTGCCGTCGAACTGTCCAGGCGTAATGCGGAGACTGCCGGGATCGGGTCAAACATCAGGTGGTCACAACATGACTTTGCCAAGCTCGATCCGCCGGCGGCCCATGGCACGTTGATCTGCAACCCACCCTACGGGGAACGCATCGGTGACGAGGGCAAGCTCGAGGACTTCTATCGCAAGATTGGCGACACATTAAAACAGCGCTGGACAGGATGGACCGCCTGGGTCTTCACCGGCAACCTGCCCCTGGCCAAACGCATCGGCCTCAAACCGTCGCGCCGCATCGTCCTGTATAACGGACCGATAGAATGTCGGTTGTTGAAGTTCGAACTATATTAAAATCGGGAAAGGGAAAGAGGTAAGCAGTCAGTGGCCTCTTCCCCCTCACCCCTCACCCCTTTCCTCTTTCCTCCATTTTCCCCGCTATTGCTTTTTTGCCCCATAAGCAGCATAATCTGCTCATTTCTGAAGAAACATTAATCCGACTATGAGCCGCTACCTGTTTAAATTCGTCAACAACCTCAGAATCCGCTGGAAAATGACGGTCGTCGTTCTGCCATTGGTACTGATCCCGATTATCGTGGTTGGCACGGTGGTCGGCTGGATTGCCTACCAGCAGGCATACCTCGGCATCACCCAGACCAGCAAAGACGATCTCGACCACCTGGCCGCATTTACCGTGGACCTCCTCGATGCCCACAACCAGCAGTTCCTGACCTACCAGGAAGACCGGAAGGCTGCCACCGAGAATGAGCTGGCCAGCCTGACCAACCTTGCCTACAACATGGTCGAGGCCCAGGACAATCTCTACCGCAAGGGGGAGATCGACCTCGACAGCGCCAAGCAGGCAGCACGCAGCGCCTTGAAAAGAGTCCAGGTTGGTGAAACCGGTTACATTTATGCCATCACCAGCAAAGGCGACCTGACTGTGCACATCGCCCGGGAGGGTGAGAACGTCTACTCTGAACAGGACGAGGATGGCAGACATTTTATCCGTACCATGTGCAAGGCCGCGACACAGGCCAAACCTGACACGCTACTGAAGATTGTCTACCCATGGCGCAACGCGGAACTGGGTGACGCGCACCCCCGGCAAAAGATGGCAGTCTACCGTTACTATGAACCGTGGGACTGGATCATCGCCACCGGCGGGTACCTTGAAGAGACCTACGAAAATCCTGCGGCAGAGCGCAGGGCGTTTAATGAGCTTAAAGCCCGGATCAACGCCAAGCGGGTCGGACAAACCGGCTATATCTACTGCATGGATCGCAAAGGCAACCTGATGGTCCATCCCGAAGCCGAGGGGCAGAACATCTATGAATCGAGAGATTCAAACGGCGTCCCCTTTATCGAGGAGATGTGCAGGAAGCTTGAGGGATGGATCCGCTATCCGTGGCAGAACCCTGGAGAAGATAAGCCGCGCAGCAAGATCGTCCGCTATCTGCATTACCAGCCCTGGGACTGGATTGTCGCGGTCGGTTCCTACGAGGACGAATTCTACCGTGAAACCAACCTGATCAAGGGGCGGATTATGAGCAGCCTCGGCCTGATTTCCATCATCGTCGCCAGCTTGTCAATCCTGATGGTCTTCCTTGCCGCCAAGGTCCTCTCCGACCCGATCCAGCATATGACATCGGTTATCCGCGACATCAAGCGCGGCCGTTTCCATCGGCAGATGGAAATCACCAGCCGGGATGAACTCGGCGAGCTGGCAATAACCTTCAATCGCATGACCAGTCACCTGCAGCGCAACCGTGAACTCGAAGCCAGCCTCGCCCAGCAGGGCAAGATGGCCTCCCTGGGAATCCTCTCCTCGGGCGTTGCCCATGAGATCAACAACCCGCTCGGCGTCATCCTCGGCTACGCAGGATACCTCGAGAACAAGCTTGACCCTGAGGACCCGAATTATCACTTTATTCACGAGATCAAGCGCGAGAGCAAACGCTGCAAGAAGATCGTGCAGGACTTGCTCAACTACGCCCGCACCCCTCAACCCCAATTTTCCGAGACCGACCTCAACCAGTTGCTCGACCAGATCATCAGCTTCGCGGCAAACCACACCGACATGCACGGTGTACAGATCACCAAGCACTTTACCGATGGCCTGCCGACACTTTCAATCGACGGAGACCAGATCAGACAGGTGGCGATCAACCTGATTCTGAATGCCGGCGCGGCCATGATCGACGGCGGTCAGCTTACGATCAGCACCATACAGGAAGAGGGCGATGCCGTGATTACCTTTGTCGACACGGGCAGCGGCATCGACGAAGCGGACCTGGAGCGCATCTTCGAACCCTTCTACACGACCAAGGACCGCGGCACGGGCCTCGGTCTGGCAATCACCAGACAAATCGTCGAGCAGCATCACGGCAGCATCCAGATGACCAGCCGCCTTAACCACGGGACGACCGTCACGATCCGCCTGCCGCTCGAGCGGAAGGAATTTTAATGACACCTCAACGCATCATGTTGGTTGATAACGAAGAAGGCCTCTGTCGCATGATGGAGGCTGTTCTCAGGGATCAGGGCTACCAGGTCAAAAGCTTCACGCGTCCGGTCCAGGCCGTTGCCGAGTTCAGCGCCGGTGATTACGACCTGATCATCAGCGACATCAAGATGCCGGAAATGGACGGTCTCGAAGTATTGCAGCATGTCCGCAATCGCGATCCGGAAGTTCCGGTCATCATGATTACAGCCTATGCCACAGTGGAAATGTCGATACAGGCCTTGCGCCGTGGTGCGTACGACATGCTGACCAAGCCGTTTGAACCGGATGAACTGGTCTACCGGGTAAAGAATGCCCTGCAACATCATGAGCTGCTTGAGGAAAACCGCGAACTGCGTGAGGAGCTCTCGGGACAGTTCAAGTTCGAGAATATCATCGGCGCATCACCAGTCATAAGGGCGCTGCTCGAGAAAGTCGCCAAGGTCGCCGTCCGGGATACCTCGGTGCTGATAACCGGTGAATCGGGGACCGGCAAGGAGCTGGTCGCCCAGGCGGTGCACCACAACTCGGCACGTCGCGATCACCGCTTTGTGGCGCTCAACTGCGGCGCCATGCCTGAAAACATCCTTGAGAGCGAACTGTTCGGATACCGGAAAGGGGCCTTCACCGGAGCCATGGAAAATCGCAAGGGTTTGCTTGAGGCGGCCAATGGCGGCACCCTTTTCCTCGACGAAATCGGCAATCTGCCACTCAATATGCAGAAGACGATGCTGCGGTTTCTGCAGGAGCAGGAATTTCGTCGGCTCGGCGACACCACCTCTACCAAGGTTGACGTACGGATTATTTCGGCAACCAATTCTGATCTGACCGCGGAAGTCTCTCAGGGGACCTTCCGGGAGGATCTCTTTTATCGCCTGAACGTTATTAACATTCACCTGCCACCACTGCGCGAGCGTCAGGAAGACATCCCGCTGCTGGTCGCCCACTTCATTCGCCGGCAGAATTCAAAATTCGGCACAGACTTCAAGGGCTTGACTCCAGAAGCCATGCAGGCACTACGCGCTTATGAATGGCCCGGCAACATTCGCCAACTATGCAACGTGATCGAAGCCGCCATGACCATCTCAGGCGGCAACTATATCGGCCTGCCGGAAATCGCTCAACTGATCGAAACCGGCCATGCCGGACAGCCCGCAGACCATGCGGATTATTCTTCGGCGCTGGGCCAGTTCGAGACCGACTACCTCACCCGTCTGCTGCGCAAGTACGGCGGCAATGTTGAAGAAGCGGCGGCTGAGGCCGACATGAACATGGCGACCATCTACCGCAAATTGAAGAAATACGGGATCGACAAGAAGCAGATAGAACCGTAGGCCAAAGAACTGAGTGACTTATCCCCGAATTCTTTGCACAAATGCAAAAGTGAAATTTGCCGTTTTGCATTTGTGCAAATCCATCCCCTGGACAGACCAGCACAGACCCTCGCCAAAAAGCACCTAACCATCTGTAATCAAAAGAGATAAACCCCGACTTTCCAGTAAAGACACTTTTGGTACACGCCTTGCTCCTTAGAATCGTGTGACTCCATGGGGCCCGGCCGTAGTTTAGATTGCCGATTGCCGTGCCGGGCCCAATTTTTAACAGCTATCCCTAGCACCAGAAGTCCACGCAGGAGGCGCATATGCAAGACACGGCGGTTTGTCCCTACTTTGATCATGACGAAGATGCCTGCGACGTCGGTTGCGGCTATATCTCATCGCACGACGCCAGCATGATCATCAAATTCTGTTCCTGCCAATACCAGGACTGCCAGAAATACCGCGAATTGTCCGACCGTCTGCAAGTTCCGGAACCGGCTCTGCCGGTCGCCCCACCGATGCCGGCACGACCGGCCAGCAACCTCGACAACCTGCCCGTGCTCGGGCTGTTTGGCTACAGCGTTACCGTGGCATGCTATGCCCTCGACAAGCTGCCGATCTTCTCAATCAACCTGCATCTTCTGGCGATTGTTCTCATGATCGGCGCTGTCGGACAGATCTCCGCGGGGCTGAATGCTCTGAAGAGCAGGCCGCTGCGTGCGATTGCTTTCACCGGCTTCGGGTTGTTCTGGCTCTCAATCCTCGCCCTCGACATCCTGCCAAGGGCCGGATACGGTACAACGCCCGGGTCGGTTCCGATGATGGGCTATTTCGCCATGTGGGGGATGTTCAGCCTGATCATTTGTCAGGGCTTCGATCAGCTGACCCGTACCTGCCGAACGGTTTTCGCCATGATGACAGCCTTCCTGCTTATGCTCGCCATGGCCCACGCTACAGACAACACCGCCATCCTGCACGGCGCGGCGCTGGTCGGCTTAACCAGCAGCCTGCCCGGATTCTATCTCGGCATGCGCTATGTCAGTAGCGAAACAATCTGTCTTCTTCAGCCGGCAGTAGTCAAATCTGGGAAGATCCGTTCTTGACAGGCGATGCAGATATCGATAATTTCTCTGTATGACGTTGTCTAAAGAGGATTTCAGCGCATGAACGCAAAACTCAGCCGCCAGATGACATTTCTCGGACTTGGTGTGCTGGCATTTTATGCCGGCCTGCTGGGGACCGGTCAGGCCTCGCTGGAAATCCTTCCCCAATTTGCTATTTCCGCAGTGATTTTTCTCAGCTCCGGCAAGATCATGCGACATATAGCGGACAAGCTGCCCGCCAAGGAACAAGCTGACGAACAAGAGCTGGAGGAGCCGAACTGGGAGCTGCGCAACCTGGTCCTCAACTGGGTGGCCGCCGCCACCGTCGTCAGTATTGTCGCCCTCTTCCTGGTCAAGCCGGCCAGTATGACCTTCGACGAGTTCGGCCGTTTCCTGCTGAATATGGATGTCATCGTCACCGATTACGACATGCCGCTTGCACCCTAGGGCCACGTCGGGCGTAACATCTATCATGACAATAACGATGGGCCGGGAGATTTCACCCGGCCCATCGTATTTTTAGCAAACCTCGCAGGTGATACAGGGTTTATACTTCTGAATTTGTTTTCAACTGAAAGAGTTTTACGTTGATTCAGAGATCACGATGCTACTATAGGCTACCGGGTCAAGAAAGCAGTACCGTGAGGCCCCCTGTATCGGGCCGGTTCCCGTACACAGAAGCCATTAGAAATCACGAAAATCAGGCGAACGTCTATGCCTAGCGCAGCGCAGGCCCTTTTCTGCTTACTCTTTTAGGCCAGTAAAAGAGTGAGGCGCAGTCGGGGGGCGCGACCCCCGGATTCTGGTTTTGTTTTTAATTTCAGATGATAAAAGCAAAACCGGCGGGTCGCGTCCCGCCAGACGCCATACTTTTGTCCGGCAACAAAAGTATGCAAAAGTGCCTTCTCCTAGCGGAGGGCTATAGACGTTCGCGAAGGTGATATGGCTTCCGGGAGAACAGCAGGGGAGACGAGCCGGCCCGTTACAGGGGGCCTCGCCTTACTGCTGTCATTATGGGGTAGCCAGACCATGCTGATGAGACATCTTGCAACCAGCAGGGACAGAACTTAACCCCTTTCGCTTTTGGCTTTGAATTCCAGAAGATAATGGAAAAGGGCAACAGATTAACCATATGTTGCCCTCTCTCATAAGCGTCGCGCCACTTTGTCGATCTGTTGATCGTGCAACCGGGACAATAACACCAGTGCCATGACTGCCCCGACCAGCGCATACATCATATCCGACTGGGTATCCCAGACATAACCCTGGGTGCCGAGGAAGGCCTCGGCGGCTTCTTCTGAAAAGATCGCCACCCACCATTCAATCAATTCATAAAAGGCGCTGATCGCCAGACAGACGCAGACGACAAGGAACGACATCCATCCTTTTCCGGCGATAATCGCATTACGCACCAGGATCTCCCGGGCAATGATTGCCGGCACGAAGCCCTGCACAAAGTGCCCAACCTTGTCGTAATTGTTGCGGGCCAGACCAAACCAGTCGCGAATCCAGTCGAACAACGGCACTTCTGCGTAGGTGTAGTGGCCGCCAACCATCAGGATGATGCAGTGGGCCAGGATCAGGAGATAAGCCAGGGGCGTCAGGGGGAAACGGTGACGCGTCGCTACCAGGACAGCAAAACCGAGCACGGCAGGCAGAACTTCGAGCACCCAGGTCATATAATCTTTCGGCTGGGCTCCCGACCAGATCAGGGCAGCAAAGAAAATGATCAGCCAAAGATTACGCATGACATTCCTTTGGTTGCGGACCAGGAGGATTAATGTGATTGCAGGACTGCTCCCTTGAACCACAGAAGCAGGTGTTGTCAGCCGGCTGGCAATATCATGGAGAAGGCTACTCCTGTAGAAGCCAGGCCCTGGCTTCTGTCACATCGGTAAAGACTTTGCCTCTGTAGCCACGATTGAGAAGAATAGTTTCCAGGTTCTTCAGCTTCTCAAATTCATCCTTGTTCGATTCGACCCAGGCAATCTTGTACTTGGGCGTAACACTAAATTGCTTGAAAAGTTTCTCATGGTTTATCGAATCCATGACCGACATCTGTTGAGTTGACTCGGCAATGCCGAGCACCCGGTAACAAGCGTGCTCGTCACACACACGAGTGATCTCGGCCCACAGCATTTCGGCTGTCTGGTAGCTCTTATCGCCAATTGATTGAGCCTCTACATAATCACCCATGAAGGTAACTGCCATTTCGTAACTCAAAGCGCATTTCTCCGTGAAAATTTTTCTGAATCTTCAGCCCGCACAGAGACTCGGGAGACTTCCTGACCGAGTCAACTCACCAGACTGAATACAGTTCGGGTGTAAACATTGTACCTGAATTATTTCTGTTGGCTGGTTATGACAAGGTAATTTTACATCGGATTCCGGGTCGCCTGAAAAAACAGAGGCCATGCAAGTGGTTTGTATCAGACAAGAACTTTCATTATCAGGGTCAAACCCATTATAAGTAAAAAGGCCAACACCAGCTTGCGGTGAGTTGCTCCCGTAAGCCTCTTCTGTACCTTGCCGGCAAAGTATACCGTGGTCAGAACCGGAATAATGCTGCCGACTGCGAGCATCAATGTCGAGGCAGGCAAATAACCCAGGCGATTCATTCCGATCAGCATAACAACACTTGACAAGGTAAACGAGATGTTGATCGCCTGGACAAAATCATTTTTGTGCATGTTGAGTGATAAAAGGTAAGGCAATGAAGGCATCACCTGTGATCCTGTCAGCCCATTAATGAAGCCAGTAATCATGCCTGCCGGTACTTTTAAATTGCGTTCCCACTCTTTTGACAAGGAAAAGGACATGTTGCACAAGGCCCAGACTGCGTAGGTGACCAGCACCAGGCCGAGGATAACTTTTGCGGTCACCACATTGATTGCGACCAGGATCGACAGCCCCAGCCAAAGTCCCGGCACACTAGAGGCGTACATCGGCCAAAACCGCTTAAGCGCCTGGCGGAAACGTCCCGCCTGGATCATGACGGCAAGGTTGCTGACTATGGAAGGGATGATAACCAGAGGGATAGCGACTTTAAGGTCCAGGCGCAGGGCCATAATAGGTAAACACGATGTCGAAAAGCCGATGCCGGTCAACCCCTTGATGCTGGCGGCGACCACGTAAGCTATCAGGATAAATGTGTAATCAAGCCAATCCACTTATTTGTAGATCCCGGGAAACGTCATCAATTATGAATAATTCCAGAGAAAATAAATCATGCGCCTTGAGAGGGCTGGCTTGTCGCGACAACAGCCCTCTTGCATTGTATGTTGAGAAAGGGCAAAGCTGTATCAGTACTGAACCCCCAACTGGAAGGTCACGATATCTGCATCATTCCCCGTCCCCCCCTTGCTGACAGAGTAGTCATATTCCCGGAGATATTCGACAGCCAGTTTGAGATACGGGAACGGAAAGACGGTGAGACCACCCCCCAGGCGTTTCTTCGGCAGTAAATCTCCCAGAGAGTCGCTCTGGCCATAAGTTAATGCCGCGATGACTTCGATATTCCTGATCTCTAGACTGTACGAAATCTCGGTATTCCAGGCTTCAGAGCGTCCCAGATCAACGGCCTCATCCTCATCAATAACTTCAATATGCTCGAGGGCGGCAACATATTCAGCGATCAGCGTCAGAGGGCCGTACTCCACCAGAGAGTAAACGACAGCCCCCGGTGTTCTGTCTTTGAGATGCAGGTTCTCTTCACCAAGAAACTCTGAGAAGCTGTCTGCGTCAGCAATATTCTCAACCCAGCCCCCCCCGACCATGAACACCACGTCATCTTCTTGATAAAGATAACCGGCTCCGGCACCAAAGACTTTTAAATCTCTCCCGTCATCATCACCATCAATCGTCGAACCATCATAGATAAAAGTAGACGCATACAGACCCTGCCATTCAACCCCAAGGACACCTGCATAGGTTTTGATTTCCCCTATCTCCTGAGTTAAGGGATCGCTGATCATACTGGTTTCGAACAGACCGAAAGGCAGCGTTAATTTTCCGGCAGTGAGGAAAAGCGGAAAAGTCTCTGTATCACCGACAGTAACGAAGCCCTCGTCGATTTCAAGCGGCGTTTCATCATCCCAAGTGATGAGCAGACCCCCCTTAAACCAATCGCAAGGTTGATAGCCAAACTCAAGGTCAAGCGTTGCAGAGTCAGAATTTGTGGTAGATGAACTTGCATCCTCCGTATCATCGAACCCATTTTCGGTTCGATATTCAAACTCAAGGCTGGCGTGAAATTCTATATTGTACTCTTCGAACGATTGGGGAAAACCACCACCATCATTTTCTTCATCACCTGCAAAGGCCAGGCTACTCGAGAACATAATGATAAAAAAAACAGCTATTAGTAAATTGTTTTTCATGGTCAGGAATCCATTGAAATGAAGGCCCTGCCTGTGTCTACCAACATTATAAGTGGCATCTTAACAGAGCTAAATCAATAGAAAAATTACAAAGATGTAACCCTGGCGCAAGCTTCACGACATTTTACTTATGTATAAATAGACACGACACAGTTAGGAACATGCCCAGCAACATTAAACCATCTGGAAAGGAGAAAAACATGAACAGAGATCTTTTCAACCCTGGCAGGAGTCGCAAAGAGATAATGATTCGGTTTGTTTTCATGGGAGTACTGCTTATTCTCCCCTTGATTTTCAACGCCCCTGCCGAAGCCAAAAAATTCCATGGTGACAACTTCTGCTCTGCAACAGCGAAGGTGACCAAAAAATCCTGCTACGAAGAGATGAAGGCAGATTACTACCTGGCCTCCGGAAAATGTATAAATCTTGTCGATGAGGAGGCCCGTGAAGAGTGTCAGGAGTTGGCTAGAGACGACTGGGACCTTGACGATTGCAAAGATCAATATGCTGCCCGGAAAGAGATCTGTGATGACCTTGGCGAGGGCCGATATGATCCGTTGATCGATAAGGCCGATTTTGTTGACTCATCGGGCGAGCCGCTCCCCATCAACAATCCATTCCTGCCAATGACTCCTGGCACGATTATGACTTACGAGGGCAGCGACGAGACCATCGTTGTGACAGTGACCTACGACACCGTGGAAATCCTCGATGTCCCCTGCAGAGTGGTCCGCGACACAGTCACGGAAGATGGTGAACTTGTCGAGGACACCTGGGACTGGTTCGCCCAGGATGTCGACGGCAACGTCTGGTACTTCGGTGAACTGTCAATGGAATATGAGGACGGTGAGCTGGTCAGTCTGGAAGGTTCCTGGAAAGCTGGCGTGGATGGTGCAAAGCCTGGCATCGTCATGCTGGCCTATCCGGAAATAGCAGACAAAATGTATCGTCAGGAATTTCTTCTCGGAGAAGCGGAAGATATGGCTGTCGTCGTTGGTACGAATCAGGATGTAGATATCGATTATGGCCAATATACCGGCGTGCTGGTTACCGATGAATGGACGCCGATTGAACCGGATGTCCATGAGAACAAATACTATGCCCCGGGTGACGGTATGATCCTGGAAGTCAATTTAGAGAACGGAGAAAGAGTTGAACTGGTTGACATAAGTTCCTTCTAGCCTCATTGAAACGGTAGTTCGGGAGCACCTGCGCCTCCTGACAATCTTGGGAAAGGCCAAGGTTGATCTTCAGGTGCTCCCTATTTTTCGGTTATCGTCGATGACAGTTGCCGTTGTCTACCATTGAGCGCAGCAAGGAAACCAACACTGGCCCTCACAATGTGCATTTGCAAGAGATCAGGTTTCCATGTAACAATCTGCAGTTGTCAACGCTTTCTCTTTGGACCCTGGCTCAGATACTGCCTGGTATGCACCCTCTCAACAGGAGGCTTCTGTGCTGGACTCGTTTTGCTCAGCACCGGCATAATCCTCTGGGCCAGCTTACGAAACATCACTATAGGGTGAACACCTGATGCGACTGCTCTTTATCGAAGATGATATAAAAATCGTTTCTTTCGTGGTCAAAGGGCTGGAGGCGGCAGGTTTTGCAGTAGATCATGCGGCGGACGGCGAGGACGGTCTGCACATGGCGTTGACCGAACCTTATGACCTGGCAATTATTGACCTGATGTTACCAAAGCTCGATGGCTGGTCAGTTATCAAGACCTTGCGGAGACAGAAAAGCAACCTTCCCGTGCTAATCCTCAGCGCAAAAAGGTCAGTCGATGACCGGGTCAAGAGGCTTCAATTGGGCAGCGATGACTACCTGACCAAACCCTTTGCCTTCACTGAACTCCTTGCCCGGGCCCAAGCCCTGATCAGACGTTCCACAGGTGTTTCTGAGCCGACCTCACTGACCCTCGGTGGTTTATCGATGAACCTGCTCACACGTGAAGTGTTGCGCGACGACCAATCAATCAACCTCCAGCCTGCAGAGTTTTCATTGCTCGAATACCTGATTCGCAATACGGGTCGAATCGTTTCTAAAACCATGATCATAGAGCACGTCCTGAACTACAATTTCGATCCACAGACGAATGTCGTCGAAGTCAGAATGTGTCGTCTGCGTGACAAGATAGACAAGGGGTTCACAACCAAGCTCGTCCACACCGTCCGCGGAGTCGGCTATGTCCTCAAAGAAGAAAAATAATTTTTTCAAGACTCTAGCATTTCGCCTGACTCTTCTTTATACGGGGTTCTTTGTCGTATCGACAGTCGTTGCCTTTGCGTGCATCTACATGCTGACATCCAGGGCCCTCATCAAGCAGGTGGATGAAGACCTCTTCGATGACGTTGAAGAGTTCTCCGTGATTTATGTGGAAGAGGATATGGCGGCTCTGGATGAGGAATTTTCTCAGGAAGCCGAGAGTGACGGCGAGGAGAGCGTCTTCTTTCGTCTGTTCGACTACGAAGGGAAAACCCTTTTTACCACCAGTCTTGACGCCTGGGGTGACCTTGAAGACGGTGCTTATCTTGCGCGGCGCTATAAAATCGAAGGCAGGCCTCTGTTCAGTACGATCGCCATCCCAGGAACCGATCACAAGGCACGCACAATCTTGGCTCCACTCACAGATACATTATTGGTCCAGTTCGGTGAATCCCTGGAAGAGAGCGAGAACTATCTGGCAGTTTTTGTCGAGATTTTTACCCAGACCATGCTCTTCGTCATCATCATAGCAGCAATATGCGGTTGGCTGATGGCACGCAGGGCTCTCGGTGGCGTGGAAGAAGTTACCCAAACCGCCCTACGCATTTCCAAGGGGGAGTTCACCCAGAGAGTGCCGATCAGCTGAGAGGGTCCGAGATTGAGTGGCTCGCATCCACCTTCAACTACATGATTGACCGCATTCAGTCGTTGCTCAACGGTATTCGCGAAGTGACCGACAATATTGCCCATGACCTGCGTAGCCCGATTACCAGCATGCGCGGAACGGCAGAAACAACCTTGATGAATGGATCGGATATTGATGATTTCAAGGCTATGGCTGGCAACACTGTCGAAGAATGCGACCGGCTGCTATCAATGGTCAACGCAATGCTCGACATCTCGGAAGCTGAAGCCGGGGCCAGCAAAATGGAGATCGAGGAAATCGACCTTTCACAAGTGGTCAGGCAGGCCTGCGAAATTTTCCTGCCCATTGTCGAAGAGAAGGAGCTGTCGCTGGATATTCAGGCGCCACCCGCCTGCAACATAAGGGGAGATTTGAAGAAAATTCAGCGTCTGATCAGCAACCTGCTCGACAACGCCCTTAAGTACACCCCTACAGGAGGAACGATATCCATAGAGGTGTCGGCACATGAGAAAGAAAGAATCATCACAATTGAAGACAACGGTATCGGTATCGACGAGAATGATCTACCGTACATCTTTCACCGCTTTTATCGGTGTGACCATAGTCGTAGTCAGGAAGGCTGCGGACTGGGGCTAAGCCTTGCCAGGGCGATCGTCACCGCTCATGCAGGACAAATGAACTATTCAGTGTGCCTGATGCCGGCAGCCGGTTCGTCACAACCCTGCCGGAAACACCCTGTTGAGACCATGGCAAAGGGATAAACCTTGAGCTGTCCCTGTCGCCGACCGAAATCAGAGCTTTTGACGGACTTGTGCAGGATACTGATCCACGGCTGCTACTTGAAAGACTTGAGTTTGTCATCCAGAGCTGCAAAGGGGGAATGAGAAAGCGCAGGGCGCTCCGGGCGATCTGAAGGGCTTTCTTTGGCTCGTTGTTCCTGCACACCACGGGTATGTTCATGATCGTGGCAATAGAGACAGAGCAGTTCCCAGTTGCTGCCGTCGGGTGGATTGTTGTCATGGTTGTGATCCCGGTGATGGACCGTCAACTCGCGAAGCTTCTTGCCTTCGAATTCCCTGACGCATCGGGCACAGACATGGGGGAAAAGCTTCAGGGCTTTTTCCCGGTATCCGGCCTGGCGCAACTGCTCTTCCTTGCGCATCTTTGCGACGACCTGGTTGTATCGCTCGTTCTCGGATTCGGTCACAATATCCCCTTCAACTCTTTGTTGTCAGGCTCCCAATAACAAGTCTACTACAACTCCTGCGATCCGTGATTCAACTATTTTCAAAAGCATCCCGCACGTCAGTACGGATTTATACCGGTTGATAAAAAAACGGCCCCGCCATTTCTGGCGGGGCCGGCGTCCGTTTATACCTGAAGGAGGGTTTAAACGGTTGTGCAGAACTATTTGATGGCGGATTTTGAAAGCACCAGGTCTTCCTCTTCCTCGAATGCACCTTCGAGAACCGGCACTTCGGCCTTGCGGGTCTTCAGAGTGCCGGCGAGCATGGCACCAACCACCAGCAGGGCACCGGCAGCGGCAAAGGACATGGTGAAGCCGCCGGTCTTGACGCGCAGCATCTCGGACACCCGCACCAGTGCAAAAGCACCGACGCCCCAGGAAGAGAAGAGAATCCCGTAGTTCATGCCGAAGTGCTTGGCACCCCAGAGATCTTTGGCGAACGACGGGAAGAGCGACAGGTTCGTGCCGTAATTGAAGACCATGAACGTCACCAGCAGAGGCATGGCCAGCGGGTTGCTGTAAGTGCCGTCGATGACGGGTATGGCGAGGAACATCAGGCTGGCCTGGAACACCAGCATGATCACGAGGGTATTGGCTCGACCGATCTTGTCGGAGACCACGCCGGCGACGATACGTCCGGCTGCGTTGCCAACCGACATGATCGCGACGACCAGGAAGGCCATTTCACCCATGCTGGCCTTGGCAAGCCCCTTGGCGCTGCCGATGACCATCAGGCCGGCGCCAGCGCCAATGAAGAAGCAGGTCCAGAGGGTGTAGAACTTGGCGGTCTTGAGAATTTGGGAGGGCGACTTGTCTTCGTTGACGACTGCCTTGGCTGCAGATTTGGCCGCGTCCGGATCGGCAACGTAGCCGGCCGGAGGATTGGCGAGGAACATCCCGAAAAAGCAGGTGATAGCGACAAACCCGATCCCGAAATACATCATCGACTGTTGCAGACCGTAATTTCCGAGCAGGTACTGAGCAAGCGGCGCGATATAGACTGAGGCGAGACCGAAGCCGGCGACAACGATGCCGGCGATCAGACCGGTCTTGGCAGGCGGAAACCACTTGAGCGCCGGAGGTGTCGCCGAGGAGTAACCGAAGCCGATCCCCATCCCGGCCATGACACCGAAACCTGCGATCCAGGCCCAGTAGTTAGTGGTCTGGGAGATCCAGATAAAACCGGCGCCGACCATCAGTCCACCGATCATGCAGGTGACGCGGGGACCAAACTTATCTTGCACCTTTCCGGCAACAATCATGGCCAGGGCAAACATCAGGCAGGCCGTAGCATATGGATCGTTGATAGACGCCTTGTCCCAGGTAAAGGCACCAGCACCGCCGCCGGCGATCGAGTCGGCAATGGCCCCTTTGAAGATACTCCAGGTGTAAAGGATACCCAGTGCCAGGTTGATACCGGTACCGGCCATTACAACAGTCCAGCCACGTTTCGATGAAACACTCTGCTTACCCATGTCTGCCTCCTTGGTCATCATGTATGAGTTATCCATTCCGTATTGGTTTAACTGTTGAACCCGGTACGACAGTGGCCAGCGCACTTTGATAGGGCCTATGGCCGGCTTGCTTCTGCGATGTCCAGGGCTCGATTCAATCATTGTCTGCCTTTACTCTTTTGTCCGATCACGGCAGATACTATTGGCAACTCACGTACCAACCAATTGCCACTTCGAAAAAACATTTTTTAAACAATAATTTCGTGCACTTGCACAACTTGACTGGGAGCAGAAAGATGCCGTCGCAAATTGTTCTATTTGCATAAATGCAAAAACCTTTGACAGCTTTCCGGGTGGACAGGCAGTAAGGAACAGCCCAGGGTCAGGGAAGATACGTAATTAAACGAGTAGTTACACGACTTGGAGTTGAATATGCGTGAGCCTAAAACACGGTTTTGCACAAGTGCGAGAGGGGAATGGGATCTTTTTGCAGATTTGCAAAAAGTGGGAACCGCCTGGCGGGAGGTGAGAAATGATAAAAAAGGACGGCCTTTCAGTGCCGTCCCAAGCTGCTGACAAAGTTCAGCCAGACTTTATGATAGAGAAGACAACAGATGGTTAATCTGTTGCCCTTTTCTATTGTATTCTGGAATTCAAAGACAAAAGCATAACCATCGGGGTTACCCGACAGCAACTTCATTTTCTTTGTAGCGACAAATAAAGGAAGCAAAAAAAACATAGAACCCGGGGGTTGCGCCCCCCGACTGCGCCTTACTCTTTTGCTGGCCCAAAAGAGTAAGCAGAAAAGGGCCTGCGCTGCGCTGGGCATGTCTGACTCGTCAAGGCGGCAGCATCAATTCATGGCGTTCTAACCGATCAAGAGTCTACACTTCCCCCGCAGGATCCGAGGCTCTTGAGAGCCTCTCCTTTTGTGAAGAATTGCATGTGTAATTTTGTTTTGACGCTTTTCCCTTGTAAATCACACCGAAAGGGAGACCCCCCTGTAACGGGCCGGCTTATTAAGCTCCAGCGATACTGGATTTCTCGGAAATCCGGCAAAGGAGATGCCCTCCGCAAGGAGAAGGCATTTTTGCATACTTTTGTTGCCGGACAAAAGTATGGCGTCGGGCGGGACGCGACCCGCCGGTTTTGCTTTTAATTTAAAGAAAAAGATAAAGGGCAACAGATTAACCATCTGCTACCCTGAGCTTCAGAAAAACTCCACCTGCCAGGTGAATAAAAAGAACCCCGCACACATGCGGGGTTCGTCAACAATCTGGGACAGCTCTTCTGAGCCGTCCTTTGCAATAGTTCACGCCTCGCATCTTCGATGCCTAAGCCCTGGAAACGAACCGCCCTTCCCGGGTGTCAACCTTAACCTTCTCATCAGACTCGAGATAGGCTGGAACCTGGATCTTCAACCCGGTTTCGAGGGTTGCTTCCTTGGTCTGGGCCTGGGCGGTGGCGTTCTTGATTGCCGGGGCGGTTTCCGTTACGAGGAGTTCAACTGTCATTGGCGGCTCGACTGAGACAACTTGACTTTCGAAAATCCCCAGGACAACTTCGGCGCCGTCGAGCAGGAAGCCTTTCACCGGCCCGTACATCTCGTCACCCAACTCATACTGTTCGTAACTTTCCAGATCCATAAATATACCGTTGTCGCCGTCGGCATAGAGGAACTGGCCCTTGCGTTTCTCAAAATCGGCGGCATCGACACGCTCACCGGCCTTGAACGCTTTTTCCAGAACCTGGCTGGTCAGAAGGTTGCGGTACTTGGTCTTGATCAGTGTGCTGCCGCCACGCGCAGAAGGTGACTGGCTGGACACATCAAGGATCAGGCAGGGTGCTGTTTCAAGCAGAATGACCTGGCCGCGCTTCAGATCGTTGGATGTCATACATTTCTCCTTGCAGTCGATCAGGGGCTATCACCGCATTCTTTGGAAATGCGAATGTAGCACAAGTCCTGTCAGCGATGAAGTTGGATTTGCCTCACCCATTCACCCAGCCTTAAAGTCCTGCTGGAGAGCCATTGACGATTTTACGCCAAAACAAAGGATTTGCGACGATCTCACTGAAAAAAATCGTTAAAAAATTTTGACAGAAGTATAGAAAATTATTGTCTCAAAAACAGTAAGTTACAAAATGGCACGCATAATACTTACTATTCCAGTAAGAGTTAAATTCTCTCGACCGAACATTCAAGAGCACATCCAACAAGAGAGTATTAAAGATGAACACAAGCACCCGTACGGAGAAAAAAATCAGGTGGGATATTATCCTCTTTCTGAATGCTTTCATCGCTGCACTGATCAGTTTGACGACAGTGTCTGAGGTCGCTGCAGGAGTTGCCAAGGGTCTTTTTTATATCTACCTGGGCCTCTTCCTGGTAGCAGTCATTGAAAACGTTCTGCAAAAAGCCGAAGCTTAAACTGCACCACGCCGTTTCCCTTCCCTTCTGCTCCATGCAGTATGCGCCGGTTGCAGCACCTGCAGTAGCACGTTAAAACGCTCCATCGTCCGCCATGTCAAGATCCACAGGACGATCATTGACAGGAATGTGGTGATTACGAACAGCGCGGAGACCGGCTACGCCCCGGCAGAGGATAGGCACAATGGCTACACGGGTGACGGAGTCCGGGATTGTTAAGGTGCCGCGCATGGACAAATAGCTGCCATTGCGACAGGTGCGCAGCAAGTCGCCTGAGAGAGAGAAGAGGTAGAGAACACGCCTCGTTAAGCACTCGTAAGTGCAGGCCTTCTGGTCTATGCTGAGGCATTGCTTGGTGGACCTAATCGGGAGAATTTGCGGAATCCTCAGAGGCCAGGCATCCGGCCTGACAGAGAGAAACCTCTTCAAACCATCAATTGTCCACCGTTGATCTCGATCACCTGGCCAGTCACATAACCGCTTAAATTGTCACAAGCCAGGTAGAGGGCGGTTCCCGCGCAATCAATCGCTTCGCCAAGTCTCAGCATCGGGATGCCGGCCCGGGTATTTTCCAGCTTTTCCCGGCTGGAAAATTGTGCATGGAAGGCCGTATCGATGGTGCCCGGGGAAATTGCATTGACCCGGATATGCCGATCAGCCAATTCCCGGGCCAAGGAGCGGGTCAGGGTACTGACAAAGGCCTTGGAGGCGCTGTAGACCGAAGATCCGGGGCTGCCACCGGTCAGGGCGGAAATCGAACTGACATTGATTATACACCCCCCCCCCTGATTTATAAAGTGCGGGAGAGCCGTACGACAGGCGGTGACGACCGAGCGGGCATTGAGGTCGAATACCTGGGTGATGAAATCATCATCCAATGCTTCAAGGTGACGCCTAGCAACCATGCTGCCTGCGTTATTGAGAAGAATATCCAGCCTGCCGAAGTGTGCAACCACCTGTTCGATTGTGCCAGCAACGGCCAGGCTTGTACTGAAATCCGCATGAATCGAAACAGCTTCACCGCCGGCCACACGAATTCTCTCAACAAGCGCTGAGACATCCTGTCCATCGCTGCGATAGTGATGTATCCCAACCTTGGCCCCGTGGCGACCAAAAGCTTCCGCGATAGCGGCACCGATGCCGCTTCCGCCGCCGGTCACCAGAACAACCTTCCCGCAAAGGTCGTCCTTCAATAGATTCGTCTGTTTTTTTTGCATGTCGCCTCTCGCGTCGGTTTTTACCCTACCAGAACCTTGGACACCGCTTTTTCCCAGCCACGCAGCAGGTCGTGCCGTTCTGCAGATTTAAGCCCGGGGGTAAATAATGCGTCTCGCTGCCAATGCTGACCAATGTCAGCCAGCGAACCGAATACCCCTAGCTGGATTCCTGCCAGGTAGGCAGCCCCTAAAGCAGTGGTTTCTGTCACCATGGGGCGCTCAACCGGAACGTCCAGCAGGTCAGCCAGAAACTGCAGGAACCAGTTATTGGCGACCATGCCACCATCGACTCGCAAAGTCTTCGAAGCGGTTTCACTATCCCTTTTCATGGCCTCCATCAGGTCATAGGTCTGGTAGCCAACGGATTCCAACGTTGCCCGGACAATGTCAGCAATCCCGGTATCACGGGTCAGACCAAAAATTGCTCCGCGGGCATGGGGATCCCAATGCGGAGCCCCCAGTCCGGTAAAAGCGGGAACCAGATACACACCGCGATTTGAGTTAAGCCCCTGCATCAACCCTTCAATTTCGCTTACGGAGTCAATCAATTTCAGTCCATCGCGAAGCCACTGGACAGCCGCTCCGGCGACGAAAATGGAACCTTCAATGGCATAGCTGGTCTGTCCGTCAACACGGTAGGCTACAGTTGTCAGCAGGCGATTTTGGGAACGTACAGCTTTCGCCCCGGTGTTCATCAACGCAAAGCAGCCTGTGCCATAAGTGCTTTTGATCATTCCCGGCTCAAGACAGGCTTGGCCGATGGCTGCCGCCTGCTGGTCACCGGCCATTCCGCTGATCGGCATGGTGCGCCCGAACAGACTGGCGTCCGTCACGCCGAAATCGGCAATACAATCTTTCACCTCGGGCAACAGGGCCTCCGGGATTTGGAACAAATCCAACAAAGATTTATCCCATTCCTGCGAATGGATATTGAACAGCATGGTCCGCGACGCATTGGTGGCGTCGGTGGCATGCGACTTCCCACCCGTTAACCTCCAGAGCAGAAAACTGTCGACCGTGCCGAACGCCAGTTCCCCCTTTTCCGCCCTGGCTCGCGCGCCGTCCACGTTGTCGAGGATCCAACCTATCTTGGTTGCCGAAAAGTAAGGGTCAAGCAGCAGGCCGGTTCGTTCGGCGACCTGCTCTTCGTTGCCGAGGGCTTTCAGCTCGGCACAATGGTCGGCGGTTCGCCGGTCCTGCCATACGATGGCGTTGTAAAGGGGTTTACCGGTCAGACGATCCCAGACCAGAGTCGTTTCGCGCTGGTTGGTAATGCCAATGCCGGCGACCTCGATTCCTGTCGCGTCCGCCTGCTGTAGAAGCTGCCGACAGACCGCGAGCACAGATTGCCAGATTTCCTCCGGGTCATGTTCGACCCAACCATCCTGTGGATAGATTTGTCTGAATTCCTGTTGCGCTTGCCCAACAGATTGTCCACTCTCATCAAAAATCATCGCCCGAGAGCTGGTTGTCCCCTGATCAATCGCAAGGATATGACGTCCACCCATAAAAGGCCTCCTGTAGACTCATGTTTGATTTTTTAAAGTTCATAATCGCTCAATACCGAAAATTGTCAAGGCCCTGATTGTTCGGAATCGAATAAATAATGGAGTCTTGCCTTGCCAAACGAACAATTTCTGATATAAAACTTAAACCCAATCTACAATAAAACATAGTTATCACTCCTGGCAATTCTGGATACAAGATGAATCAGCGACAACAGGAAATTCTGGTTCTTGTTCAACAGCAGGGTTTCGTTGCTATCGAAACTCTGGCACAGAATTTTAATGTAACGCCACAAACGATCCGCCGCGACATCAACACCCTCTGCGATCAACAATTGCTCACCCGCTATCATGGCGGAGCCGGGCTCATCTCCAGCGTTGAAAATGTCGAATACACTACCCGTCAAGTCATGAATCTGGAAGAGAAACGCTGGATCGCCGAGATGACTGCAAAGCAAATCCCCGATAAGGCATCGATCTTTATCAACATCGGCACCACGACCGAAGAAGTGGCAAAAGCATTACAAAATCATACCGGTTTGCGGATTATTACCAACAACTTGAATGTTGCGGTGATCCTGCGCAGCAATCCCAGCTTTGAAATCATTATAGCGGGCGGCGCGGTCAGACCTCGTGATGGCGGCATTACCGGCGAAGCCACCATCGATTTTCTCCGCCAGTTCAAGGTTGATTTCGGCATCATCGGTATCTCCAGCATTGACGAGGATGGAACTCTGCTCGACTTTGATTATCATGAAGTTCGAGTAACCCAGGCTATTATCGAAAACTCTCGACAGGTATTTCTGGTTGCGGATCATAGCAAATTCGAGCGCTGTGCGATGGTCAGGCTAGGCAATATCAATCAGGTTGATGCACTCTTTACGGACCATTTACCACCACCGCATATCATGGAAATTCTGAACGAAAACAACGTGGTCCTATATACTGCTGATGCCGATATTCGCAAAACTAAACGCCCAGCAGAGTCAACCTAAGCGAGGGATGTTGCTTCATGGCAATGGTTATTGAAAACGTCACAAAGTTGGTCGCGAACGATTGTCATATCGATGATATTTCGCTTGAACTCGAGCCGGGGACTTTCAACATTCTGCTCGGTCGAACCCTGTCGGGGAAAACGACATTGATGCGGTTGATGGCTGGACTCGACAAGCCGACAAGAGGGCGAATCCTTATGAATGGTCAGGATCTGACCGGCGT
Organism: uncultured delta proteobacterium; assembly: GCA_963825575.1. GTDB lineage: Bacteria > Desulfobacterota > Desulfuromonadia > Desulfuromonadales > BM103 > JAFDBW01. Next base: position 10,111 of record CAWGUB010000002.1, on the reverse strand, counting down.
ATCGGTGCGCAAACGTGACGTCGCCATGGTTTATCAGCAGTTCATTAATTATCCCTCGATGACCGTTTATAAAAACATTGCCTCGCCCTTGCGTCTGGCAAAGGTTGCTGAAGCCGAAATTGATCGCAAGGTGCGCGAAGTTGCCGAGATGCTACGGATTGAAAATCTGCTGGACCGGATGCCAGCAGAACTATCGGGCGGGCAACAGCAACGCACTGCCATTGCCCGCGCGCTGATCAAGGATGCCGAGTTGTTGCTGCTGGATGAGCCGCTGGTAAATCTTGATTACAAGCTCCGCGAAGAATTACGCGCCGAAATGCACGAAATATTCAAGCGGCGGGATTCGATCGTCGTCTACGCCACCACGGAGCCACCCGAAGCCTTGGCGCTGGGTGGTAATACCGCCGTGCTCTACGAGGGGCGACTAGAGCAGTTCGGCCCGACTGTTGATGTGTATCAGCACCCGCAGACGACCCGGATCGCCCAGGCGTTTAGTGATCCGGCCATGAATTTCGTTGCCGGGAGCATTGATGCGACCAACCTTCGCCTGGGTGATGCCCGGCAAGTACCACTGCAGCGGCATCTCAATGGATTAACGCCCGGCAACTACCAATTCGGCATGCGTGCCAATCATATGCAATTGCAACCAAACAACGCTACGGACATCGAATTTCAGACAAGCATTAACCTCGCTGAGATCAGCGGCTCGGAAACCTTTGTCCATGTTACTCACAATGGGGACGTTTGGACGGTCCAGCAGCAGGGGGTTCATAACTATCGAATGGATGAGCAAATTCAGGTTTATGTTGATTCGGCCAAACTGTACGTTTTCGATCTAGACGGACACTTGGTTGCTTCCCCTGACAACATCTCACGAACACTGACTTAAAGGCAGCATTCATGGCTCGAATAGATCTAAAAGAATTGGCTCATTCCTATCTTTCCAAGCCCGCCGGTGAGACAGATTATGCCTTACGCAAAATGGATCACGTCTGGGAAGATGGTAACGCCTACGCCCTTCTAGGTCCCTCCGGTTGCGGCAAAACGACTCTGTTGAATATTATTTCCGGACTACTGAAACCCTCAGAAGGGCAGGTTCTGTTTGATGGTAAAGATGTCACTGCCATACCCCCCCAGGAACGCAATATCGCCCAGGTTTTTCAGTTTCCGGTGATCTACGACACCATGAGTGTTTACGACAATCTGGCCTTCCCGCTGCGCAACCGCAAATTGCCGGAAGCTGATACTGACATGCGGGTCAAAGAAGTTGCTGACATGCTGGAACTGACTGACGTACTGCACAAGCGCGCGGCCAACTTGAGTGCCGACGCCAAGCAGAAAATCTCCCTTGGTCGGGGACTGGTGCGCAGCGATGTCGCAGCGATCCTTTTTGACGAACCGCTCACCGTGATCGACCCGCATCTCAAATTACTCTTGCGGCGCAAGCTCAAGCAGATCCACGCCCGCTTCAAGTTGACCATGGTTTACGTCACCCATGACCAATTGGAGGCGCTAACCTTTGCCGACCAGGTGGTCGTGATGAACGAAGGTCAGGTCATGCAGATCGGCACCCCGCAAGACCTTTTTGAAAATCCTCAGCATACCTTTGTCGGCTATTTCATCGGCAGCCCCGGGATGAATTTTTTGCCCTGCCAGATGCAGAACGGGATCGCCGATATCGGCAATCATGAGATCCGGGTTGGCAACGACACCGAAACGCTAAACGGGGACTTCATGCTTGGGATTCGTCCCGAATTTCTCAAGTTGCATCCACAAAAAGTCCAGGGTTCTCTCCCGGTCGCTGTCAAAGCGGTCGAGGACCTGGGTAATTGCAAAATAGTAACGGTAAAACTTGCTGAAAAGACCCTCAAGGTTAAACTTTCTGAGGAACAGGAGCTCCCGGCAGAGAGAAGTTTCCTGGAATTTCAATCGCAATGGATCAGAATTTATGCCGACGAAAAGCTGGTCGCAAACGGCGTAAAACAACAAGCACGTATGGAGCTTGCAAAATGAACAAATGGGAAGACAACAAAGCCTGGCTAATGGTCATCCCGGTATTCCTGGTGGTCGCCGTATCAGCCATTGTGCCACTGATGACCGTGGTCAATTACTCGCTGCAGGACATCTTCGGCCCGGACCAGCGGGTGTTTGTCGGGGTTGAGTGGTATAAGGATGCGCTGACCGATCCACGCCTGCATGACGCGCTCAAACGTCAGCTGCTCTTTTCCTCGCTGGTTTTGTTGATTGAAATTCCACTCGGCATTCTGATTGCCCTGATGATGCCCAAAAAAGGTTGGGGGGCATCACTCAGCCTGGTTCTGGTTGCCCTGCCGTTACTGATTCCATGGAATGTTATTGGCACCATCTGGATCATTTTCATGCGTCCCGACATCGGCCTGTTGGGTGCGGCGGTCAACGGCCTAGGCATCCCCTTCGACCACACGGCGTCGCCTTTTGCTGCCTGGGTGACAGTCATGTTGATGGAAGTCTGGCACTGGACACCATTGGTGGTCCTTTTGGCTTATGCCGGGCTGCAGGCCATTCCCGAGGCCTATTTTCAGGCCGCTCGTATTGACGGGGCATCAGTCTGGTCCACTTTCCGTTACATTCAACTACCGAAAATGCGTGGCGTGCTGACCATTGCGGTTCTACTGCGCTTCATGGACAGTTTCCTGATCTATGCCGAGCCCTTTGTCTTAACCGGTGGCGGACCCGGCAACTCAACGACTTTTTTGTCGATCTACCTGGTCAAGCTGGCAGTCGGCCAGTTCGACCTGGGCCCGGCGGCCGCCTTCTCGATCATTTATTTCCTGATTGTACTGCTGTTCTGCTGGTTGTTCTATCAGGCACTGTTGAAGGTCGGCACGGGAGATAAGTCATGAAGTTCCAGAAGAGGACTATTGGTCTGGTCGTTTACTTTATCCTCCTGCTGTTGCCGATTTATTGGATGCTCAACATGTCTTTGCGGACCAATGCGGATATCCTCAGCGTTTTTTCCTTTTATCCGCAAGATCCGACCTTTGACAATTATATAAAAATCTTCACTGACAAGTCCTGGTACTCGGGGTATTTGAACAGTTTTTACTACGTCAGTATGAATGTTGTGATCTCTTTATTGACCGCATTGCCTGCGGCCTATGCTTTTTCACGTTACAAGTTCCTGGGCGACAAGCATCTGTTTTTCTGGCTGTTGACAAACCGCATGGCGCCACCAGCAGTCTTTCTGCTACCGTTCTTCCAGCTCTACTCGACATTCAACCTGATCGATACCCATTTTGCCGTGGCCCTTTCCCACTGCCTGTTCAATGTGCCGCTGGCGGTCTGGATTTTAGAAGGCTTTATGTCTGGTATCCCGCGTGAAATTGATGAGATGGCATATATTGACGGCTACAGCTTTCCGCACTTTTTCCTGACTATTTTCATGCCGCTGATTCGCACCGGTATCGGCGTCACAGCGTTTTTCTGTTTCATGTTTTCCTGGGTCGAGTTGCTCCTGGCCAGAACCTTGACGACCACAGCGGCGAAGCCGATCGCCGCGATCATGACGCGAACGGTCAGCGCCTCCGGACTTGACTGGGGTTTGCTCGCCGCTGCCGGCGTCCTGACAATTGTACCGGGGGCGCTGGTGATCTGGTTCGTGCGCAACCATCTGGCCAAGGGCTTTGCCCTCGGCCGGGTTTAACGAGGTATGAATATGTCTCTGGAGTGGATGGCATGGACCATGCCGACAGCAATTTTCTTTATCACCATCGCCTGCCTGCTGGTGGCCATGACTATCTGGCAGGCCAAGGCCCCCAGTGCAGAACGCAAAGGGTTTTTACCGATTGCCACAACCCCTGGCGATCGACTGTTTATCGGCCTGCTCAGTAATGCCTATATCCACCTTGCCTGGATCGGGTTGACCAGTCTATCGCTCTGGATCGCCTTTGTAATCGCACTGATCTGGATGATTATCTTAATGCGTTGGGGTTGAACAATAAGTAGAAAGTGTTTCACTTTGAGCGGAGCTCAGGCCTTAGCACCGACAAAGAAGCTCGGCAAGCCGGGCAAAACAACGAGGGGCCCAAAGAAGGAGGAGAGATGATGACAGACACAACCAGCAGAGGAAAATCACGTGTGAGGCTATTGATCAGTCTCACGGCCGCATTGCTGATGTGTTTCACCACATCCGCAAGCGCCGACACGGCGGCAGCCAAGAAATGGGTCGATAGCGAATTTCAGCCTTCAACCCTGTCCAAAGCCGAACAGATGAAAGAAATGGAGTGGTTCATCGAGGCGGCCAAACCCTTCAAAGGCATGAAAATCAAGGTTGTCTCCGAGACCATTCCGACCCATGAGTACGAATCAAAAGTACTCGCCAAGGCTTTTAAGGAGATCACCGGCATTGAGGTCACCCACGACCTGATTCAGGAAGGTGACGTTATAGAAAAACTCCAGACCCAGATGCAGTCCGGAGAAAACATCTTTGATGCCTACATCAACGACTCCGACCTGATCGGCACCCACTGGCGTTATGGCTACGTCGTCAACCTGACCGACTGGATGACCGGTGAGGGCAAAGACGTAACCCTGCCGACCCTCGATGTCGATGACTTCATGGGCAAATCGTTCACCACCGCCCCGGATGGCAAACTCTACCAGCTCCCCGATCAGCAGTTCGCCAACCTCTACTGGTTTCGCTATGACTGGTTTAACCGTGCGGACCTGAAAGCACAGTTCAAAAAACTTTATGGCTATGAACTGGGAGTTCCCGTCAACTGGTCAGCCTATGAAGATATCGCCGAATTCTTCAGCGAGCATGTACGGGAAATCGACGGCAAAGCTATTTATGGTCATATGGACTACGGCAAGAAAGCACCTGACCTTGGCTGGCGCTTTACCGATGCCTGGCTGTCGATGGCGGGCGCCGGCGACAAGGGCATCCCGAATGGCAAGCCGGTTGACGAATGGGGCATCCGGGTTGATGAAAAAGACCGTCCCGTCGGCTCCAGTGTCAGCCGTGGTGGCGCCACTAATGGCCCTGCAGCCAAATATGCCCTGCGTAAATACATGGAATGGCTGCGTAAATATGCACCTCCGGGCGCTCTCGGCATGGACTTCTACCAGTCGCTGCCCAGTCTGGCCAAGGGCAATGTCGCGCAGCAGATCTTCTGGTACACCGCCTTTACCTCTTCAATGGTTGAAGAAGGCACAGATGTGGTCAATGCTGATGGGACCCCGAAATGGCGCATGGCGCCATCACCACACGGCCCTTACTGGGAAGAAGGGATGAAGCTTGGCTATCAGGATTGCGGCTCCTGGACTCTGATGAAGAGTACGCCGGTTGACCGGCGCAAGGCGGCCTGGCTGTTTGCCCAGTTTGTCGTTTCCAAATCGGTTTCACTGAAGAAAGCACATGTTGGCCTGACTCCGATTCGAGACAGCGACATCCGCCACGCATCGTTCACCGAGCGCGCGCCAAAACTGGGTGGCCTGGTTGAATTCTATCGCAGCCCGGCACGCGTTGCATGGACTCCGACCGGCACCAATGTCCCGGACTATCCCAAGCTGGCCCAACTCTGGTGGCAGAACATCGGTGAAGCGGTTGCCGGCGAAGTGACTGTCGATACGGCGATGGATAACCTTGCCAAGGAGCAGGACAAAGTCCTCATCCGCCTCGCAAGGAGCAATTCTCAGGGTGACAAAGGCCCAATCATGAACGAAGAGCGTGAAGAATCCTACTGGCTGGGCAAATCAGGAGCACCCAAAGCCAAACTGGCCAATGAAAAACCACCAGGAGAGACCGTCAATTACGACGACCTGATCAAGGCCTGGCGTGCAGGTAAAGTGAAATAGACGCAATCAGCCTCAGCTGGAGAAAAGATCTTTATCCTTGAGGCGACATTTGAGCGCAACCTTCAGGGGCCAGGGTCACAAGCCCTGGCCTCTGACTTTATATTGACCCCTGTGGCGTGGAGACGAGAGTGAGCAGAAAAGAGCATTTACAGCTATTGAAAGATGGCCGCATTTTTGACCTGCTCGTCATAGGCGGCGGCGCGACCGGCTGTGGGGTTGCCCTGGATGCGGCAAGCCGCGGTTTAAAGGTGGCGCTGGTTGAAAAGAATGACTTCGCTGAAGGCACCAGCAGTCGCAGCACCAAGCTGGTGCATGGCGGGGTGCGTTACCTGGAGATGGCCGTCAAAAAACTCGACCGTGTGCAGTACAACCTGGTCAGGGATGGTCTCCGCGAACGGGGCCTCTTGCTAAAAAATGCACGACACTTGTCAAACCGGCTGCCCCTGATCACCCCGCTCTACAAATGGCTCGACGTCCCCTATGTTTTTGCGGGCCTCAAACTCTACGACATCTTGTCCGGCAAGCAGAATATCGGTCACAGCCGTCTGTTGAGCCGCAAGGAAGCCCTGCGACGCTTTCCAAGGCTGAAAGCCGAAGGGCTCAAAGCCGGAGTCCTCTATTACGACGGTCAGTTTCACGATTCCCGTATGGCCCTGTCCCTGGCGTTAACAGCAGAACAGCACGGCGCAACGATTGCCAACCATGTTGCCGTTTCTGGGTTATGTAAAGAGGGCGGGACAATCACCGGTGCGGAGTTGACGGATTCTTTGACCGGTGAGTCCTGGCAGTTAAAGGCCAAGGGCGTGATCAATGCCACCGGCCCATTTGTTGATCAAATAAGGTTGATGGACAACCCCGAAGCACCAAAAATCCTTTCCGCAAGTACGGGAATTCACATCGTCCTGGATAAACTTTTCGCACCACCCGACACCGGCCTGATGATTCCGGAAACCGAAGATGGCCGGGTTCTATTTGTCCTGCCCTGGGAAGGTCATGCCCTGGTCGGCACAACTGATGAGCCTGCAGAAGTTACCGATCACCCCCAGCCTCTTGAAGCAGAAATTGACTACCTGCTGCGTCACGTCGCTCATTACTTTAATCTGAAAGTCAAAAAATCTGATATCAAGGCAGTCTGGTCTGGGTTGAGACCGCTGGTGTCCGATCCCAATGCCACCGACACAGCCAAATTGGCCCGCGACCATGTGATTGAGGACAGTGCAAGTGGCTTGCTGACCATTGCCGGCGGCAAATGGACCACGTATCGGAAAATGGCTCTTGATACTGTAGATCACGCTTTAAAGCGCTTCAACTTATCAGCACCGAAACCGACCTGTCAGACCGAGCAGCTACCGATTATCGGCAGTGCCAACTATAATGAGAAGGGCGATCTTGAGCTGAGCAAAAAATATGGTTTTGATGCAGACGTTGCTGCCTACCTGAACAGAACCTATGGTGACCAGGCGGAGGAGGTTGCCAAGCTGGCAGAGAGAGGGGTTGGCATACGGCTGGTCAGGAATCACCCCGTTCTGGAATCGGAAGTCCTCTATGCGACGCGTTATGAATTGGCCGAACGGGTTATCGATGTTCTCGCCAGGCGAATGCCGCTGGCACTCCTGGATACTGAGGCAGCAAAGCAGGCGGCACCCAGAGTCCTGGAAATCATGGCCGAAGAACTGGGCTGGGATCAACGGCGCTGTGCAGAAGAAAGGTTACTCGCCGAGGAGAGGTTAACCGGGGCACTTTGATTGTGGGCTGCCAAGCCTGATCGCCTGTGTCAGCTCTGGCTTTGCCGGTTACCACGCAGAGGATTTTCCATTGTCGCGCTTCTGCCTTCACACCTCTCGCCAAATCCCACAGAAAACCCATGACATAAGTCGTCCTTTTGTGTATAAAATCAGCTCCCCACAATGAACGTAATTCACTCTTGAAGGAGTTTTCTTATGTATAGCTGTGCTGACCTGAAAAAAGGCCTCAAGGTAATGATCGACGGCGAACCGCACGTCATCGCCCAGTTCGACTTCACCAAACCGGGCAAGGGCCAGTCCCTCTACAAGTGCAAACTGCGCAACATGATCACCGGCGCACTTTTCGACCGCACCTATCGCTCCGGGGAAAGCTTCGAACCGGCGAGCCTGGATGAACGCGACATGCAGTACCTCTACCAGGACGAGACCGGCTACGTTTTCATGGACCAGAAGACTTACGATCAGGCAACCATCGACGGCGAGGTCCTCGGTGACGACAAATACTTCCTGGTCGACAACATGGAAGTCAAGGTCCTCATGCACGGCGAGCGTGGCATCGGCGTCACCCTGCCCAACTTCGTCAACCTGCGGGTTACCCAGACAGACCCCTGGGTCAAGGGCGACACCGCCACGGGCAACAACAAACCGGCCACGGTAGAAAGCGGCTACACCCTGCAGGTTCCGGGCTTCGTCGAAGAAGGCACTTTGATCCAGATTGACACGCGGACCGGCGAGTACGTAACCCGCGTCAAAGAGTAAGGCCCTGCGACTCTCTGGATCAAGAAACGTCCGCTAGCGGACGTTTTTTTTTAAACTTTTCCTGACTGTTTCGTCTAAAATATGCGAAACGTCAATCTCGCCTGCCTGCCCCCGGGCAAGTGGACTTAAGTCATAAAGGAACCATGCAAACCGGTACACTCCCAGCAGAACCTGTAGCTGGCTCTGCCTTTGTACGATCATCGCCCTGGCGGCTGTTCGATCGGCACGCCAACCCGACTGGTGACTACCAACCGCAGGGGCACTTCTCCGCCACCGGTGAGGAGGCCCTGCCCGATCACTGGTGGCTGACTTTCGACGACCCGACCCTCGACCAGCTGGTCGAACCAGCCCTGAGTGACAACCTCTCCTTGCAGACTGCCTGGGACCGCCTCGATCAGGCCCGCGCCGTGGCCCGCAGGGCCGGTGCCGACCTCTGTCCCCAGCTGAACGGCGAAGCAGTCGGCAGCAGCTCACGTTTGCGTTCGGACTCCAACGACGACTCGTCCCAGACTTCAACCTGGGGCTCTCGGCAAGTTACGAAATCGACCTCTGGGGGAGTCAATTCGACTCAGGAGGCCGCCGAACTGGATGCCCTGGCCAGTGCCGAAGCCTTGCAGACAGCTGCCGCTGACGCTGTCGGCAAGGTCGCATCAACCTGGTTCGAGCTGATCGAACAACGCGGGCAGATCAAGATTCTCGAACAGCAACTGCACACCAACGAGCAGGCCCTCGAACTGATCAGCCTGCAGTTCCGCACCGGCCAGATCAGCATCGCCGATCTTCTGCAACAGCGCCAGGTGGTCGAAAGTCGGCGTGGCGAACGGGCCCTGGCTAGAGCCGGGAGCAGGTGTTGCAGAATCAGCTGGCGATCCTGCTTGGTTTAACCCCCGACCAGGCGCCACAGTTCGCGCAAGCAACTTTTGGCGATCTGCCGCCTCTGCCTGCCACCGGCCTGCAGAGCGAGCCTGCTCGAACGACGTCCGGACGTTCGCACGGCATGGCTGCAGATACAGGCCGCCGACCAACGCGTCGCGGCGGCAGTTGCCGATCGCTTTCCACGTCTCAGTCTGACCGGCCGGGCGACAACTGCGAATGAACAGATCGAGGACCTGTTCGACAACTGGCTGGCCTCACTTGCAGCCAACCTGCTGGCGCCGCTGGTCGACGGCGGACAACGCCGTGCCGAAGTCGATCGAACCCGTGCGGTCGCCGCAGAGGCCCTGCACGATTACGGCCAGACGATCCTCGAAGCCCTCGCCGAAGTCGAAGATGCGCTGGTCCTGGAACAGCGACAGCTGGAGTACCTGCCAGCCTCGACCGGCAGCTGGAGCTTGCGGCACAGGCGACCGAACGAATTCGCGACCGCTATCTGAACGGGGCCGTCGACTACCAGCGCGTACTGACATCAATCCTCTCCGAGCAGCAACTGCAGCGCACCAGGGTCGCTGCCAGCGGTGCGCTTTATGAAAACCGCATAAACCTTTGCCGTGCCCTGGCTGGCGGTTGGGATTTAAGCCGATGATCCGGACCGAAAATTTCACGAGGTAAGCGAATGGATTCTGACCAGCAACAACACCATGGATCACCGAACCCGAATCGTCCTGCAACCCTGCTGCGACTGCTGCTGCCGATCGTCGTGGTCGCCATCGGTGCCAGCATCGCCGTTTGGATGATGCAGTCCGGCCCCAAGGCCAAGCCGCGGCAAAAAGTTCGCAATGCGGTCGCCGTCGAAGTCAGACCGGCGGAGTTCGGCCCGCAAACGACGACCATCA
>CAWGUB010000001.1:0-64707 GCA_963825575.1 uncultured delta proteobacterium | reverse complement strand
CAAAAATCTGAGCCCCGAAGAAACAATCTTCAGGGCTGCTGGATTTGTTAAGTATCAGAAAGCAGGACAGAAACTTCCCCTTAAATATGGTGTTACGAGACTTTTATAGAACTTGCCTCAAGAAAGTCTTGGTCCGTTCTTCTTGAGGGCTAACAAAGAAATGCTCCGGCGTTCCTTCTTCTACCAGCTTGCCCTGGTCCATAAACAGGACCCGGTCAGCCACTTCTCTGGCAAAACCCATCTCGTGGGTGACAACCACCATAGTCATCCCTTCGCGGGCCAGTTGCTTCATGACTTCAAGGACTTCGCCAACCATTTCGGGGTCGAGGGCGCTGGTCGGTTCATCGAAAAGCATCACTTTCGGGTCCATGGCCAGGGCGCGGGCGATCGCAACGCGCTGCTGCTGGCCGCCGGAAAGACGAATCGGGTATTCACCTTCCTTCTCGGGAATGCCGACCTTTTGCAGCAGCATGCGGGCTTTTTCTTCGGCTTCTTCGCGCTTGCGCTTGCGCACAACCTGCTGGGCAAGAATGATGTTTTCCAATACCGATTTGTGCGGGAAAAGGTTGAATTGCTGGAAGACCATGCCGACCTCGCGACGCACCAGGTTGAGGTCGGTTTTTTTCGCCGTCAGGTCGACACCATCGATGATGATCTGTCCGGAGGTCAAGGTCTCCAGGCCGTTCAGGCAGCGCAGGTAGGTCGATTTTCCGGAGCCTGATGGCCCGATAATGACCACCACTTCACTGGGCTTGATATGAGCGGTCACGCCGTCGACGGCGTACACCGTCTGACCACGTCCGGTAAAGGTCTTTTTCAGGTCAACTGTCTTAATCACTAACTGAAAGCCTCCGTTCAACCCAGGAAATGACCTGGGACAACACCGACGTCAGCATCAGGTAAAGGAAAGCGACGACGAACCAGATCTCAAAGGTAGCAAAAGTCGAGGTGATCACCTCGCGTCCGCTCTTGGTCAGGTCGGTGATAGCGATTACCGAGACCAGCGACGAGTCCTTGATCAGGCTGATGAACTGGCCGGCAAGCGGCGGCAGGGTTCTCTTGAAAGCCTGGGGCAGGATGATGTGAATCATTGCCTGCGGCACATTCATGCCGAGTGAACGCGCCGCTTCCATTTGTCCCTTGGGAATCGACTGGATACCGGCCCGGATGATTTCTGCTACATAGGCGCCGGCAAAGATCGCCAGGGCGCTGATGCCGGCGACAATCCGGCTGATGTCGAGCACGGTGCCGAGAAAGAAATAGAAGATAAAAAGCTGCACCAGCAGGGGCGTGCCGCGAATCAGCTCGATATAGGTGATCGACAGACTGCGCAAGGTTAAATTTTGTGAGACCCTGCACAGGCCCGTTACCAGGCCGATGATAAGCCCGAGGATGCTAGCTGCGGCAGAAAGCCACAAAGTCGTCCACAAGCCGACCATGAGCGGTCCTGCGTGCCACTCGTGGGTTGAGCCCAGGTAGTCACCTTCGAAGAGGTCTTCGTTCTCTATGACCTTGAGGGTCTCTGTTTCTACGATAAAAGTCTTATCTTCACCGTTCTCGCCGGCGAGCTTGATGTGAGTCTCGTTGCCGTTTTTCGATATGGATGCGACCCGCGCATCAAACGGGGCCGGGACGAGCGTCTCCTGCTGGTAAAAAAAGTACTGCGGGACACGGTTCCAGCGCCAGGTGTAGTCGATTTTCTTGGTGGCTATCCAGAGGCCCGCACCCATCATGAAGAGGATGAAGACCGTTAGGGCATGCCAGAGTAGGCTGTTTTTTTGAGAGTTCAACGTAATTGATCCTGCGAAAGGGTCAGAAAAAGATGGCGAGACAGCCCTGCGAAGGAACTGCCTCGCCACTTTCAACTCTGTTTACTGGAGTTCTTTGAGCCATTCGTCGCTGAGAAACCACTTCTTGTAAATCTTGTCGTAGGTACCGTCGTTCTTGGCCTGGACCAGGAAATTGTCCAGCCAGTTGATGAAGTCAGCGTTGCCCTTGTTGACGGCCCAAGCCAGCGGCTCATAAGTGAACGGCTCGTCGAGCAGGACCACTTTGCCCTGACCTTTTTCGGCAAAAGCAATGGCATTGAAGGGCAGGTCGTAAACAAAAGCATCTACTTTGCCATTGAGGAGGTCCATAACGCCTTCCTGCTCGGTTTCAAAGGAGATATAGGTGGCATTGGGGATCATGCGCTTGGTTGCCTGCTCGCCGGTAGTGCCGAGCTTGGAGGCGACTTTGTACTTTTTGTTGTTCAAGTCCTTGTAAGATTTGACGTCGCCGGCCAGTTTCTTGTCGACCAGGATGCTCTGGCCGATGACGATGTAGGGCTTGGCGAAGCTGATCTTCATGTTGCGTTCCTGGGTGAGGGTCATGCCGCTCATGATCATATCGAACTTCTTGGTGATCAGGGCCGGGATGATACCGTCCCATGCAGTGCTGACCAGTTCGAGCTCGACGCCCATGGCTTTGGCAATGTGTTTGGCCATGTCGACATCAAAACCGATGATTTCACCTTTTTTGTTGGTCATTTCAAAAGGCATGTAGCCGGGCTCCATGCCGACCCGCAGGGTGCCGCGCTCCAAGATGTCATCGAGGGTGTCGGCGACGGCAACACCGGGCAGGACTACGCACAGAGCCAGCAGGCAGGCAATCAGAAGCTTGACGTGTTTCATGGTTGTTCCTCCTTGGAATGAAGAGAATAGGGTTCTATGCCGTGATGACGGCGGGAAAACGTTCAATAGGATTTTCCTTCATCGAGAAGCTCCGAGATGGACATCCGCGTGTTGCACTTGGGACAGAGGGGCAGGTCTTCTATGGGCAGGTAAACGATCTTTGTGTAGCGACACTTTGCGCAAATCACCTCAATGGGTTCCAGTTTACCACGCTGCATGATGCTCTCCCTCGCAGAAGGACCTGAAAAAAGAATTGAATTCACAGACTTCTGCTTATACCATAGCGCCTTCGCCTGAGACAAGACTCTAACATATCTGCCCGGATTTTCATGGATCAAAAACAAAAAGACCAGTTTTTTGCTGAACTTATGCTGGCAAGCGTGACACTCTTCTGGGGCGCGACATTTCCGATCGTCAAGGACGCGATCAGCGAGATGCCGGTTATGGCTTTCCTGTGGGTGCGTTTTGCCATGGCAGCGATCCTGCTGGCCGTGATTACCGGGCGCAGCGGTTTTGCCACTCTCGACCGGCGTGGCTGGCGGCTGGGGGTCCTGCTTGGCACTCTGCTCTTCTCCTCTTACCTTTTTCAGACCTTTGGTCTGGAACGCACTTCATCAGCCAATGCAGGGTTCCTGACTGGTCTCGGTGTCATCTGGGTCCCGCTGATGGCTGGGCCAATACTGAAGAAACCGGCAGCTTTTGGCTCCAAAATCGGTGTCTGCCTGGCCCTTGCAGGGCTGTTCATGCTGACCTGGCATACGCCATGGACAATCAATTATGGCGATCTCCTGGTTATCGTCTGCTCGGTATTCGTTGCCTTGCATATCATCGGCCTCGATGCTTTTACCAAAGGCTATGACGGCCGGGCGCTGACCTTCGTCCAGATTGCCACCATGGCGGTCCTGGGTTGCTGCGGCAGCCTGGCATTCGAACCGACCTCATGGCCGCAAGCCTGGACCGGCTCGCTTATCTTCGCCTTTGTCATTACAGCGGTCTTTGCCACAGCTTATGCTTTCTGGGCCATGACCACCTTTCAGAATCGCACCACTCCGACCCGTGCGGCCCTGATCTACACACTTGAACCTGTCTTTGCTGCGATCTTCTCGGTCTGGTTGGCCGGGGATCGCCTGACCACGATCGGCTGGTTCGGCGGTGCGCTCATTGTCACTGGCATGATCGTGGCTGAGGTCTGGCCTTTTCTGAGTCAAAGAGCTATAAAGAAACGAGCGGCCACCCAATAAAAAAAGGGTATTTGATCTTAATGCAAAAGCCTTTCTGACCAGAGGAGGCTTTTTTGGTATATTGTCGAGGGCTCTTAACAAGGGAGGTTTGCTATGTCTATCGGATACAAGGAACTGGTTGCGGATGCTGAGTCACGGATTAAAACCATCTCTGCTGTGAATGCACTGGCCGAGGCTTCATCCCCTGATGTCGTTTTTGTCGACCTGCGCGATGTACGCGAGTTGAAGCGGGAAGGAAAGATCCCCGACGCTTTCCATTGCCCACGCGGGCTCCTGGAATTCTGGATCGATCCAGAAAGTCAATACCACAACCCGCTCTTTGCCGAGCATAAAAAGTTTGTTTTTTACTGTAATCTCGGCTGGCGCTCTGCCCTTGCAGCCGACATTGCCCAGAAGATGGGGCTTGAGAATGTCTGTCATATCGATGGCGGCTTTGAAGCATGGAAAGCAGCGGGTGGGGCAGTAGAAACCAGGTAACGGCTTTTAAATGCTCTGCCGGTGATCAGAAAGCAGGAACAATAGATGAGTGATTCCCCGACTTGCCCGGAATGCGGTTCCGAATACACCTACGAGGACCGTGACGTCTACGTATGCCCTGAATGTACGCATGAATGGAACAGGAACGCTGACGATCAAATGGCGGACGACGGCAAGGTCATTAAGGACGCTAACGGCAATCTCCTTGAAGACGGGGACTCGGTCACGATAATCAAGGATCTGAAGGTAAAAGGCTCTTCTCTGGTCGTCAAGGTCGGCACCAAAGTCAGAAATATTCGCCTGGTCGATGGCGACCACGATATTGACTGCAAAATCGACGGTATCGGTGCGATGAAGTTGAAGTCAGCGTTTGTTAAAAAGGCTTAAAGACAGTTAAATGTAAAGTGTGAAAAGTGAACGGTTGGAAACCTGCCAGATTGCAGGCAAATCCCGCATCACGTGCGGGGGTTGTCTTTTTTGCTGGCAGGTGGAGTTTTTATGAATCTTAGGGCAACAGATGATTATTCTGTTGCCCCTACTGTTTATTCATAAAAACAAAACCGGCGGGTCGCGTCCCGCCAGACGCCTTACTTTTGTCCATGCGGCGACAAAAGTAAGCAAAAACGCCTTTACTCCTTGCGGAGGGCATCTCCTTTGCCAGTTTTCTCAGACATTCAATAACGACGGAGCTTAATAAGCCGGCCCGTTACAGGGGGCCTTCCTTGCAGTGTGACCTACAAGGTAAAAGCCTCAAAACATGACCACTAAAGCAATCATACAGAGAGGGAGAGGCTCTCAAGAGCCTCGTCACCTGCGGGGGATATGTATGCTCTTGATCGATAAGAACAGTCAGCATTGATGTTGCCGCCTTGACGAGCCAGACATGCCCAGCGCAGCGCAGGCCTTTTTCTGCTTACTCTTTTGGGCCAGCAAAAGAGTAAGGCGCAGTCGGGGGGCGCAACCCCCGGGTTCTGCTTTTGTCTTTGAATTCCAAAACCCAATGAAAGAGGACAACAGATGAACCATCTATTGTCCTCTCTTTTCATTTTACTCGCCCCTAAGATACGTCGACGGTTTCTGCCCGAGGGCCTTCCATGTACCAAGCAGGCCGAGCAGGAGCGTCAGGGCAATCCCGATCAGGATGGTTGTGACGATCGTTCCCGGGTGCAGGGTAAACGGCATCTTCATCAAGCCCTTGACAATCCCCATGGCCGCCAGGCTGCCGACAATCGCGCTGATACAACCGGCAATCAGCCCGAGCAGTAAGAACTCTGCAGCAAAAGCCCCCAGGATGTCAAAACGGGTTGCACCGCACACTTTGAATATCACCGCGTCATGAATGCGGCGATGCTGATCCGCAGAAACTGCACCGGCCAGCACCAGGAATCCGGTCAGCAGAGCAATCGCTGCCATGCTGCGAAAAGCCATGCCGATCCGGTCAAGTGTGCGGGAAACATTTTTCATGACTTCGCGGGTACTGATTGCGGAGACGTTCGGGAACTGGCTGGTGATCGTGGCGAAGGCGGTCTCCTCGTCCTCTGGCAGCACGTGAATGGACGCGATATTTGTTTGCGGTGCGTTTTCCAGCAGGCCAGGAGAGAAAATCAGGGCAAAGTTCAGATCGAGGGTTGACCAGTCCACATCACGCCGGCTGCTGATCCTGGCGGTCACGTCACGACCTAGAACATTCACGGTCAGGCTGTCACCGATATCGACACCAAACCCCTTGGCTAGATCGTCTGTCAACGACACCAGCGGCTCACCGGCATAATCGGGCGGCCACCATTCACCGGCAACGATCTTCGTCTCTGGCGGCATCTCGGCCGAGTAACTCAGGAAGCGGTCGCCACGTACCGCCCAGCGAACATCCTGAGCGACCTGTGCCTTGCTGACTGGCGTGCCGGCTATAGCGGTGATCCGGCCACGCAGGGTGGGATAGAGCTCGATTTTACGTATGCCTGGCAAACTCTTTGCTGTCGTTTCAAAATTTTTCGCCTGGGCCCCCTGAATGTCGAGAAAAAAGAAAGATGGCGCCTCGCTGGGCACGGTTTCGTTGACCTTGTCATCGAGATTGGTCTGGACCAGCATGATAACGACCAGCGCCGTTAATCCCAGTCCCAACGAAAAGAGAGCACTGCCGGCCGGTGACCCCCGGCGATGGATGTTAGCCAACCCCAGTCGCAGCGACGGATTGTTCGGCCGTGGCAGATGACGGGTCAGTTCAACGACCCTGGCGGAAGCATAACGAAAAATGCCGAAGGAGATGGCTGCACCGCAGATAAACCATATGGCCATTTTATGGTCTGTGCTGGTCAGAATGGCCAGTGCAGCCAGGCAGATGACGGCAAGGGCGATCATCAGCCTGATACCGATGCCGGGGTCCTGGTCGGTACCGTCAGCGTAACCACGAAACAGGATTGCAGGTGAGACCCGCCTTG
Organism: uncultured delta proteobacterium; assembly: GCA_963825575.1. Lineage (GTDB taxonomy): Bacteria > Desulfobacterota > Desulfuromonadia > Desulfuromonadales > BM103 > JAFDBW01. The sequence goes on along the minus strand of CAWGUB010000001.1, from coordinate 57,879 downwards.
CGACACCAAGTGCCTTGAGTGAGAAGACCAGCGCAATCAACAATCCGAACATGGCTGCAGTGAGCAGGACCTGCCAGTGAATCGCCGGAGCCAGCGGCACCGGGAGATGGCTGCCCAGAAGGTGATTGATCAGAAATGGCAGTGCCGCTCCACAGACAACCCCGGCACCGGCGCCGAGGGCACCCAGGCAAAGGACCTGCAGGAGATAAGCAACAAAGACCAGTCGGCCCGGTGCGCCGAGGCATTTCATTGTCGCGATGTGAGTAATCTTGCCAGTCAGGTAGCCGCGGACCGCGCCGGAGACACCAAGACCACCAACCAGTAAGGCGCAGAGACCGATCAGGGTCAGGTTCTGGTTCATGCGATCGAGAAAGAAACGTACCCTGGGAGCAGCTTCTCGCCAGGTGCGCAGACGCCAACCGGCTTCTGGAAAACGTTCCTGCAAGTCATCCCTGAATTGATCGACTGTTTCGCGGTCAGGGAGCCGCAGCCGGTACGCGTGATAGATCAGACTGCCAGGCTGAATCAATCCTGTTGCAGCAATCCCGTCGAGACTGGTCATGAAACGAGGTCCGAGATTGAATGCCCGGATGGTCCGGTCCGGCTCCGTCGTCAGAATCCCTCTGATGAGGAACTCTGCGTCTCCGACTTTCACCTTGTCTCCAACATCGATGCCCAGCCTGGAAAGCAGGGACCGCTCCACCAGGGCTCCGTATTCTCCCTTTTTGGCAAGCGCCTGGAGGATCGGCTGCGACGGCTCGATATCAACTTTGCCATAGAGGGGATAGGCAAGGTCAACAGCTTTCAGTTCCGCCAGTATCCGCTTGCTTCCTTCACGGTTCGCAACCATGGTGCGCATGGTTATAACGTGTGAAATTGTGCCGCGTGTGGCAAGGAAGCCTGTATAATCTTCCGGCAGCTCACGGTGGGCCATACGGATTTCAAGATCACCACCGAGCAGTGCACTGGCATCAGCCAGAAGGCCTGATTTCGCTGATTCGGTAAAGGAACCAATGGCGCTGATAGAGAAAACGCCAAGAAAGAGGCAGGTCAGGAACACACCGAAGCCGCGCAAACCGCCGCGCAGTTCACGTCTGACCAGGCGCAAAGCCTGCGGTATGGTCCGGGCCTCATTCACCTGGCGTTCCTGTCATTTCCATTATCCGACCATCGATCATCTGGATGGAACGATGGCAGCGTGAGGCGAGCGATTCGTCATGAGTAACAAGTACCAGGGTCGTCCCGTGTTCCTGTTGCAGGTCGAAGAGCAGGTCCATGACCATAGCCCCTGTTTCCCGGTCAAGGTTGCCGGTTGGCTCGTCCGCCAGGAGCAGGGAAGGGTTGGCCACAAAAGCCCTTGCCAGTGCGACACGTTGTTGCTCGCCGCCGGACAACTCTCCAGGGAAATGGTGCAGGCGATCACCGAGCCCGGTCTTTTCAAGGGCTATCCTGGCCTGGCCGGCAGGATCCGTGGCCGCTGCGAATTCCAGTGGCAGTGCAACATTCTCCAGCGCTGTCATGGTCGGGACCAGATGGAAGGATTGAAAGACGATGCCGACATGTCTGCGTCGGAAACGTGCCAGATCGTCCTCGCTGATCGTGGTCAGGTCCGTGCCGGAGATCCGCACCTGGCCCGAAGATGGTCGTTCCAGCCCTGACAGTGCCATAAGCAACGTTGTTTTTCCTGCTCCCGACGGACCGACAATACTGATTGTCTCACCGCTCTTTACTGACAGGTTAACACCACGCAGTATGTTGACCGGACCGGCGCCGCCGACTAGACTGAGGTGAAGGTCCCTTATCTCTACCATAGGTTTGCCCATGTCCTTATCAAGGTTTTGTCTCTTGCTGTTCATCCTGGCGTTCTGCAACGTTCAGTTGCTCTACGCAAATAATACTGCAAAATCGGCTCTGCGTCTTCTGGTCCTTGGTGACAGTCTGAGTGCCGGCTATGGACTGGAACCGGCGGATTCCTTTCCGTCGCGACTGGAGGAAGCGCTTGATGCCGCCGGCTACAATGTTCACGTTATCAACGCCGGTGTCTCCGGCGACACGACTGCCGGTGGATTGTCCCGCCTGGAATGGGCTCTCGCGGATAATCCGCATATCGTTCTGGTTGAGCTTGGCGGCAATGATGCCCTGCGTGGCTTGCCGCCTGCTGAAACCTACGCCAACCTGGAATCGATCATTGTAAAACTGAAAAAGGATGACGTCGACGTGATCCTGGCCGGCATGCAGGCTCCACGCAACCTTGGCCAAGGATATACCGCAGAGTTTGACGCCATTTATCCACGACTTGCAGGAAAATATGACGTCCCTTTATATCCTTTTTTCCTCGACGGAGTTGCGCTTGACCCTGCCCTGAACCAGCCCGATGGCATCCATCCAAACCCTGCAGGAGTTAGTGAAATTGTCAGAAGAATCCTCCCTCTGTTGAAATCTGAACTGAATAAAATCAGCCGGGATCATTAAACCTCAATTGCGGTTTTATTCTGCGTTATTTTGCCAAAGTCAAGCCACATTGGGATGACTTCGTAAGTCTCTATTGTCACGGAGATTTTCAGGATATGTGCAAGCGCCTGGAATGGTTTCGTACGTATAATTCAATGCCTCCTGCCGAACTCATGCCGACCGGGTACAAGGTGCCGGGAATTGTCGACCGATAAGGCAAGGCCCCGCTCGATGACGGGGCCTTGTGGTGAGATCGCTGTGCGTTGATTCACAAATTGAACTTTATCGTTACGCCCCTACCTGAGATAAGCCTCTGTCACATATCGCCTCATCATGACATGCGTGTTGAAATAGTATGCGTTCTTGCCGATCGCATTTTTCATCACCTTGGTCCAGCCTTCACGATCTTTGTAGTAGAGAGGGATGATGGTCTTTTCAAGTTTCATGTAGAGGTCTTTTACATCTTCGTCCGAATGGTTGACGTCGGTGGTCGTTTCAGTCGGTGGCGGCCCGATCGACCAGCCGGTGATCCCTTCTATGTGCCCTTCGATCCACCAGCCGTCCAGGACACTGAAATTCGGGACCCCGTTCAAGGCGGCCTTCATACCGCTGGTTCCGGAGGCCTCCAGTGGTCGCAACGGGTTGTTCAGCCAGATATCAACGCCGGGGATCAGACGACTGGCTACGTCCATGTTGTAATTCGGCAGATAAACAATTTTCAGATCGTCACCGAAAAATTTGGTTTGACTGCGGATCTCCTGGATCATTTTTTTGCCATGGTCGTCGTGCGGATGGGCCTTGCCGGCAAAGACCAGCTGCAGCTTCCCGGTACCGATTTTCTTCAGACGCTCGCGATCATCGAAGATCATGTTGGCCCGCTTATATGCAGTTGCCCTGCGTGCAAAGCCTATGGTCAGAATCTCCGGGTCGAATTTTTCACCGGTAGTCTCCTCAATATACTGGAACAGGTAAGCCTTGGCCCCGGCGTGGGCATCCTGAATCTCCTGGTCCGGAATAATGTCAACCCTGACCAGAAGCTCCGGCTCGTTGGCCCAGCCGGGCAGATATTTGTCGAACAGGGTCATCATGTAAGGCGAACCCCAGGTGAAAGAGTGTATGCCGTTGGTGATGGCATGGATCTCGAAGCCAGGGAAGAGGGCCTGTGAGACCTGGCCGTGTTTCTTGGCAACCCCGTTAACAAAGTGCGACAGATTAAGGGCCAGCATCGTCATGTTGAGTTCGTCATCACCGCCAAGCTCCTTCAGGATGTCTATCGGTACGACATCACCCATGACGCGTTCTACCAGCTCGTAAGGGAAACGGTCGTGGCCGGCCTCAACCGGGGTATGGGTGGTAAATACGCATTTCTCCTGAACGCGGCGTGTATCCCATGAAGCCCGTTCGTCCCAGGTGTCTTCCAACGGCAGGCGGTGATGGTTGAGCAATTCAAGAGTCAGCAGGCTGGCATGACCTTCGTTCAGATGGTATTTGCGCACCTGGAAGCCGAGGACCTGCAGCAGGCGCGCGCCGCCTATACCAAGGACTATCTCCTGCTTGAGGCGATAGCTTTTGTCGCCGCCATAAAGGTGGTCAGTGATCTCGCGATCTTCGGCAAGGTTGCCGGGGATGTCGGTATCCAGAAAAAGGACCGGCAGTTCGCCACCTGTCGGGCTCTTGACGCGGTATAGCCAGGCCTGGACCTTCACGTCACGATCCTCTATAGTTACCAGTGCTTTGCCTGGCAATAGTTCAAGCAGATCCTCGGGACGCCAGTCAACGGAGCTTTCCTGCTGCCAGCCCTGCTCATTGAAGGTTTGCCGAAAATAACCTTTGCGGCTGATCAGCGTAACCGCCACCAGAGGAAGCTTCAGGTCTGCTGCACTCTTGATCGTGTCACCGGCCAGGACTCCCAGGCCGCCGCTGTAGGTGGGGATTTCCGTAGTCAGGCCGATTTCCATTGAAAAATAGGCGATCCGTGATATTTCCGTGTACTGTCTCCAACTGTTCATTGTTTCCTCGATATCGATATGTTGTGATTAAGTCGTATTGATTGGTAATTTCTCTGATGCGCTCAGGGGACCTGTGCCAATGACCCTAGAATGATAGCATACACAAAATTCATTTTCCGTGTAGATTTGAACGATTTTTCATTTAACGGCCTTTTACGAAAAACTTGCATAATTGTGAGGTTTAGGAAATAAATGAGCATTCGTAATGTCTGTACTGCCTGCAGGGGAATGTTTGGCTTATGTATGAATCTTTTTTTGCCTTCAAGGAAAAGCCGTTTTCCCTGACACCGAACCCGCGCTTCCTTTTCCTCAGCAAAACCCACAACGAAGTATACGCACATCTTATTTACGGCATTGAACACCGGACCGGTTTTGTCGAAGTGACCGGCGAGGTTGGTACCGGTAAAACGACTATCCTGCGTACACTTCTTTCGCACCTTGATGAAGATAAATATCGAGTCGCATTCATCTTCAATCCCAAGCTGACAGCTTTCGAACTTCTGCGCAATATCAATCGGGAATTTGGCGTTGCCGATGATGGTCTCAGCAACCCTGACCTGATTCACTCTCTCAACGAGTTTCTGCTGGCGGAGAACCAGGCCGACCGGACCCCGCTCCTGGTCATTGATGAAGCACAGAATCTCTCTGCGGAAGTTCTTGAGCAGATACGGCTTTTGTCCAACCTGGAAACGGAAGAAGACAAGCTGATTCAGGTGATCCTGGTTGGGCAGCCGGAATTGCGCAAACACCTGAGTGATCACAGCCTGCGACAGCTCAACCAGAGAATCGCAGTGCGCTACCATTTGCGCCCCCTGAACAGTGAAGAGACCTCCTCCTACATCCTGAACCGGCTTAAAATTGCCGGTCGACCGGACACTAACGTTTTTTCTGCTGCGGCCCTGAAAAGGATCTTCAAATACTCCGGTGGCGTACCGAGGAGGATCAACCTTATCTGTGACAGGGCACTGCTGACCGCCTACACGGAAGAACAGGGGATTGTGTCGGCTCGGCATATCAAGCAGGCCGTTGCCGAGTTGGATGGGATGGGTGAGGGTGGTGTCGCCGCCTGGGCAATTGCCCTGGAAGGCGATCTCTTTAGCCGTCCTTATCCCCCTGGTTGTGCTGGCAGGATATTTCACCCTGGAGACTTTTGGCAACAGCGCAACGAACGCGGCTCCTGTGCACCAGGCGCCGGTCGCCGCGAATCCGCAAATTCAACCGGTTCGCGTGCCCGTCGCTCCGTCGCAACAGCCGCCGGACAGTCTGCTTGCCAGCTTCAATGCGCTCTTTGCACTCTGGAAGGCGCCTCTGCTTGAGCCACGCTCGTCAGCCGCCGGTTTTGACATTGATCGCGAGCTGTCGGCACGCGGGTTTGAGCTTGTTCGACTGGCCGGTGATTTTGATGATCTGTCTAAATACAATGTGCCGTTCCTGATTCCGTTGTCGGAAGAGCAGGGTGGTGGTTACCTGGCTGTGCTCGGGCAGGCTGCTTCGGGGAACTGGAAAGTCGTTCCTGCTTACCAGGGTCGTGACACTCTCGATTCCGCAAAACTCAATACCCTCGGCATGCACATGGCCATGGTCCCATGGGTAGATTTTTCTGCTATTGGCAACATCGCCGCACCGGGTACGAGCGGAGAAAACGTCAGGCGCCTGCAGTTTTTGCTCGGGCTTGCCGGATGTGTGGATGTTCCGACCAACGGTCGCTATGATAAGCGCAGCATCGAGTGTGTTAAGTCTTTTCAGAGAGACCACGGACTGGTTGTTGACGGCCTGGTCGGTCCGCGCACTCTCATCCTCATCTACCAGGTGGCCGGGGCATATGATATGCCCGGGCTTTCCTGATATTTTCAGGGACGCATCTGCATGAGCTCGATACTGAAAGCGCTCAGGAAGCTTGAGGAAGAAAAGCGTGGCGGGAAGCTCGAGGCTCCCGATCTACGTGTTGATCAGGGCCGGCCTGCCTCTGTGGGAAAGTCATTTTTGCCCCTGGTTGCCGGTATCGTCTTCGGCGCTGTAATCGTCGGCCTGTTTTTCCTTTGGCCACCCGGGCCCACACAAAAACCGGATGTCGTGCAGAGCGAGCCTCTGGCACCTGTTGTCCCTGCCGCCTTGCAGGCGGTTGTGAATGAAGCGCCGCCGGTCCCGGAAACAGCAAAAGCCTTGCCGGACACTTCTGCTCCGGCAAAGGCCGAAACTCCAGTTGCGGCCTCTGTCAATGAGCCTGCAGTCACGCAGGCGATGCGAGCGCCTGACCCTGCGACTGTAACCGGTTCAGAACCTCGCAGACAGAAAGCGAGTCCTTTGGCTCCGGGCATTGCAGGGCCAGCCGAACCGGCCAGGGCCGTTGTCGAGAAGAGCGTGCCCGGGGAGGTTGTGGCGCTGCCCGAAGGCATAAGCCTGATTGTGACGGAAATATTTTACCAGGACGCTGTCAACAGCATGGCCGTTGTCAACGATCTTCCGGTCATGGTCGGCGGCCACATCGACTCTGCTATGGTTACCGCAATACACATAGACCGGGTGCTCTTCGAGATTGACGGTAAAGTTTACACTGTGTCTGCGTCCCAACCGTAGCAGCACCGGTCGGCCCTGCATATCTCTCCTGAATCATTACAACAATTGCCCCGTTGAATAATCCCCATCCCGCTGTAGGATATTCTACAAATCTGTCGTTTTGCTACCTCTTGTTTTTAACAAATACAATTAAAACAGTTACTTATGGTTATGGCACGTTCCATGTAAAGGTATAAGGATAATTTTGTATCAAAGGACCTTATATGGTGTGCATGCCGCAATCACTGAAGAAAACACTGGCCTTCGGAGTCCTGTTTTTCGGGCTTTCGATATTTGCTAATCCCGTCTTTGCGACTGACCTGGACGAGCTTGTTCAGGAGTCCCTGGACAACAACCCTGATCTGGCTGCCATGAAAGCACGCTGGGAACAAAACAGCTATAAAGCTCCCCAGGTCGGCAGCTTGAACGATCCGATCCTTTCCTTTGCCCTGTCGAATTACCCCAACGACGACTTTTCAAGCGATACCGCCCCGATGACCGGCAATGAAGTGAAGCTATCACAGATGTTGCCGTTCCCCGGGAAACTTGAGAATCGTTCTGCGCTCGCCAGGGAACAGGCGAAATGGTTCGAGGCTGCCTATCACGATTCGCATTACCAGCTTGCGCGCAAGGTCAAAGATGCCTGGTATCGTTTCTACTTTAACGGGCAGGCCATCAGCGTGACTGAACGCAACCTGGCGCTGGTTGATGACATCATCCGCCTGACGGAAGTTCGCTACGAAACCGGTTCAGGTTTGCAGCAGGACGTGCTTAAGGCACAAGTGCAAAGATCAAAGATCATGGAACGACTGATGGTTTTGCGTCAACAACGGACAGTCGTTCAAGCAGAGCTTAACCGCTTGTTGAACCGCCCTTCAGGCGGGACTTATGACGCTCCTGAGGCGCTTGAGCTGGTGATAATAGACCATGGTCTGGAATTCTTTCAAAATGCTGCTACTGAAAATCGTCCCATGAATTCTGCCTACCAGTCATTGGTCAAGCGGTATCGATATCAAGGTAAACTGGCTGAACTTGATGATTATCCGGACATGACACTTTTTGCCAGCTGGCGTTTTCGTGATGATGATTTGCCTGATGGCGGAACTGATTTCATCAGCACTGGCATCAGCATCAACCTGCCGGTTTATAGAGACAAAAGACGTGCCGCAAAAGCCGAGGCCTTGGCTGCTGTGCGTATGGCCGAAAGACAGTCTGAAGATTTCCGTAACAGTGTTTCGCAATCGGTTCAGAACGCTTATGCCCGCATGGAAGAAACCCGTCAGCAGACCGATCTCTACGAGCAGGGCGTCATTCCCCAGACCAGTCAGAGTTTCCAGTCGGCTCTCAGCTCCTATCGGGTCGGCAAACTTGAGTTTATCAGTCTGCTCGATAGCCTGATGACAGCTTATCAGGCGGAGATGGAATATTACCGCGTCAGTTCAGAATATATGCGCAACCTGGCATGGCTGGAAGCAGAATCAACGATACCGTTGCTTGGCCTGCCTTTGCAGATTGATGATGGAAAGACTTCCGATTTCACTCAACAGGGCAATTAAAACAAGGATTCCGAGAGTACTATGAGCAAAAGAAAAGGTTTCATCTGGATTGTTGTCTTGGTTGGGATTGCCTCCGCTGTGGCTCTTGCCTGGACGTTCATGGGCTCTCACCGTGGCCATATGCTCGAAAGCGAAGGGGTGACCTCAACGTCCTCCGACCATGCCGACCATGTCGGGCAGCAGTATTCCTGCGGTATGCACCCGATGATCATTACCGATGAGCCCGGACAGTGCCCGATCTGCGGTATGGATCTGACACCGATAAAATCCACGGGAGGTGCGACCTCAGACAAGCCGCCGGTGAGCGCAAGATCAAGTACTGGGCGGCACCGATGGACCCGACCTACATTCGTGACGAGCCGGGCAAATCGCCGATGGGAATGGACCTGGTACCGGTCTACGAAGATGAGAGCCGCTGCGGGTCGATGATCTCTATCGATCCGGTGACGTCACAGAATATGGGGGTGCGCACGGCACTGGTCGACGCGCAAAGACCTGAGCCGCACGATCCGGACTGTCGGCCTGATTGGTTACGAAGAGTCGAAGCAGTTCTCCATCAACAGCAAGATTGACGGTTGGATTGAACGTCTGCATGTCAATGAAACAGGTCAGTTGGTCAAAAAAGGCGCCCCATTGCTGGAAATCTACAGCCCTGCACTGGTCAGTGCCCAGGAAGAATACCTGCTTGCCCGGAATAACAGCATATCACTGGCAGAATCCCCTTTCCCTTCTATTGCAGATGGCGCCAAACGCCTCCAGGAAGCGTCTCGCAGACGGCTCAAGCTGTGGGATATCAGCGACCGTCAGATCACGCGCCTTGATAAGAGTGGTGAGGTGATGAAGAGCTTGACGCTTTATGCCCCCTACGACGGCATCGTCACCATGAAGATGGTTCGCGAAGGGCAATTCATCAAGAGCGGCATGGAGCTGCTGACGCTTTCAGATATTTCGAAAGTATGGGTCTACGCCGACATTTACGAATATGAGATGCCCTGGGTCAAGGTTGGCCAGAAAGCCAGGATTAACCTGCCTTATGTCGGCAGCGAGCCGATCGAGAGCACGGTCAGCTATATCTATCCCTTCGTTGAACCGAAAACCCGCACTGTCAAGGCACGCTTTGATATAGATAATCCCGACTTCGTACTCAAGCCAGAGATGTATGTCAACGTCCGGCTCGAATCAGAGCCGGTGACAGATGCCTTGACCGTCCCCGTTGAAGCCGTCCTGCATTCAGGCGAAAAACAGACCGTGTTCGTTGCTTTGGGTGAGGGAAAATTCGAGCCCCGGCTGGTTAAAACCGGCATGCAGAACGATGCGGGAGATATCGAGATCGTTCAGGGACTGCTTGAAGGCGAGCATGTCGTCACCAGCGCCCAGTTCATGCTCGATTCGGAAAGCAAACTGCGTGAGGCCATACAGAAAATGCTTAATCCGCAACCACCTTCGACAGAAGCGCACACTCATGCCAGCCGCGATATGAACGAACAGGATGAGAAGATGGAGGACCTCTTTGCCGATGACGACAAGGGCAAAGAATCCCTGGAAGACTTGTTCGGCAAAGACAGCAGTGACATTTCAAAGGCAAAGAGTGAAAAGTGAAAGATGAAAAGTGAAATTTCCTGAGAGAAAAAACCTTATAACTTTTAACCTTTCACCTTTCACTTTTAACGGAATTTATCATGCTTGAACATATCATTGACTGGTCAATCAAGAACAAGTTTATTGTTGTTCTGATCACCTTCTTCGTTATCATCGGCGGTGTCTACACGCTGGCAAAAACCCCGGTCGATGCAATTCCTGACCTCTCGGATGTACAAGTCATTATTTTCACCGAATTCAAGGGGCAGGCGCCGCAGGTGGTGGAGGACCAGGTCACTTACCCTCTGACGACCCAGATGCTTGCGGTTCCCGGGGCAAAGGTCGTGCGCGGCTACTCTTTCTTCGGCTTGTCTTTCGTTTATATCATCTTCGAAGACGGTACCGATCTCTACTGGGCCCGTTCCCGGGTTCTCGAATACCTTAACTATGCGAGCGGCAACCTGCCGCCTGGGGTTACCCCGAGTCTTGGGCCTGATGCAACGGGGGTTGGCTGGGTTTACGAGTATGTCCTGGAAAGTGACCGGCACGACCTGCAACAGTTGCGCTCTATCCAGGACTGGTTCCTGCGTTATGAACTGACTGCTGTTGAAGGCGTCTCTGAAGTGGCGTCAATCGGCGGCTATGTCAAGCAGTATCAGGTAGAAGTCGATCCAGACCGGTTGCTGGCCTACCACATCACCATCCCGCAGATCAAGAAAGCCATCCAGCAATCGAACAACGATGTCGGCGGGCGGCTCGTAGAGATGGCTGAAACTGAATTCATGGTGCGTGGATTAGGCTATATTCAGTCAAAGGAGGACATTGAAAACGTCGTCATCGGTACCGATCGCCAGGGGACGCCGATTCTCGTTCGAGACCTGGCCCGGGTAACGATCGGGCCGGAACTGCGTCGAGGCGCAGCAGAGCTTGACGGCAAAGGTGAGGCAGTCGGCGGTATCGTTGTCATGCGTTACGGAGAAAACGCGCTGAAAACCATTGAGAACGTCAAGCGAAAGCTTGAAGGACTCAAAAACGGCCTGCCAGAGGGGGTAACGATCAAGACTGTTTATGATCGTAGCGGTCTGATCGAACGTGCAGTCGACACGCTCAAGGAGAAACTGATCGAGGAGAGCATTGTCGTCGCCGTGATCACAGCGCTCTTTCTGTTCCACTTCCCCAGCGCCCTGGTCGCCATTTTCACCCTGCCTGTGGCGATCCTGGTCGCTTTTGTCATCATGTATTTCCAGGGGATCAACGCCAATATCATGAGCCTGGGCGGCATTGCCATTGCCATCGGCGCCATGATCGACGCGGCGATCATCATGATCGAGAATGCACACAAGCACCTGGAGCGTGATCGTGGCAAACTGCCGCATTGGCAGATCGTCGCCAATGCTTCAAAAGAGGTGGGCCCGGCGCTTTTCTACTCACTGCTGGTCATCACGGTTTCATTCTTTCCCGTTTTTACCCTCGGTGAGCAATCCGGTCGCATGTTCAAACCCCTGGCGTACACGAAAACCTACGCTATGGCTGCTGCTGCGCTACTTTCTATAACGGTCGTGCCGGTGCTGATGGGCTGGTTCATTCGTGGCAAGATCCCGGCCGAAGAAAAGAATCCTCTCAATCGCCTGCTGATTCGCATTTATCACCCGGTTGTTGATTTTGTTCTCAAGTGGCGCTGGTCAGTGCTGGTTGTTGCGCTCGTTCTTACGGCATCCAGCTACATCCCTTTCAAAAAGATGGGTTCCGAGTTTATGCCTCCCCTGTACGAGGGCGATCTCCTCTATATGCCGACGACCCTGCCGGGAATATCGATAACCAAGGCCAAGGAACTGTTGCAGCAAACCGACCGGATCATCAGTGAATTCCCTGAAGTTGAGCGGGTCTTCGGCAAGGTCGGCCGCGCCGAGACAGCGACGGACCCTGCGCCCCTGTCGATGATCGAGACGACGATTACACTCAAACCCGAAGCAGAGTGGCGGATTGTTCACCACGACCGCTTCTACACGGCATGGTCCAGTTCCTGGGACTGGCTGAAAGCACCGTTGCGTCTGGTCTGGCCGGAGAAAGGGCCGATCGATGTCGAACAGCTGAAAGATGAATTGAATGACGCAATCAAGTTCCCCGGCCTGACCAATGCCTGGACCATGCCGATCAAGACCAGGATCGATATGCTTTCGACCGGCATCAAAACGCCGGTCGGCATCAAAATCATGGGCGATGACCTGGAGGTCTTGTCCGCTCTCGGCGAAGAGATCGAAGCCATTGTGCGTCAGATCCCCGGCACCCTGAGCGCTTTCGCGGAGCGCGTGGTCGGTGGCAATTATCTCGACATCGACATCGATCGCGAAGCCATTGCACGTTATGGCCTGACCGTTGGTGATGTGCAAAGCATCATTACCTCGGCGATCGGCGGCATGAATGTAACCCAGACCGTTGAAGGGCTGGAGCGGTATCCGGTCAACATTCGCTATCAACGCGACTATCGCAATGATTTGCAAGCGCTGGGCAGGGTTCTGGTCCCGCTGGCCAGCGGCAGCCATATCCCTCTGTCGCAGGTTGCAGAAATCAAAATCAAAAAAGGCCCGCCTGGAATCAAGAGTGAAAATGCCCGTCGCACGGCCTGGGTTTACGTCGATCTGCGTGGTATTGATGTCGGCACTTATGTCGAGAACGCCCAGAAGATTATAGCAGAGAAGGTCACTCTGCCGGTTGGCTACAACATCATCTGGAGCGGCCAGTATGAATATATGCAAAAGGCCAAGTCGACTCTGATGGTCGTGATTCCGCTCACCTTGCTGATCATCTTTGTCATCATTTATATGAATACCAAGAGCATGGTCAAAACAGGGATCATTTTTGTCGCTCTGCCGCTCTCCCTGGTCGGCTGCTTCTGGTACATCTACCTGCTCGGCTACAACATGTCGGTTGCTGTCTGGATCGGCATCATCGCCCTGGCAGGAATCTCGGCCGAGACCGGCGTGGTCATGCTGCTTTACCTTGACCTGGCTTTCGAACACTGGAAAAAGAACGGCCGCATGCACAACCTCGGTGACCTGACGCAGGCGATTCACTATGGCGCGGTGAAACGGATTCGGCCGAAGGTCATGACGATCTGCGTAATTATCGCTGGTCTGATTCCGATCATGTGGTCTCACGGCGCCGGGGCCGATGTCATGAAACGTATCGCCGCGCCGATGGTCGGCGGTGTGGTCACCTCCGGTTTGATGGAGCTGCTGGTTTTCCCGGTCATCTACTTTATGTGGCGCGGGCTGACACTGGAAAAATCTTACCAGCCAACAAGCGAGGAAGAGCTTCAGGAATAGATTGATTTATCAATAAACCGTATCAGCGATGTGCTGATCGCAACTCAAAAGGAGAAAACACAATGAAACGATTTACTATAGCAATCATGGTTATGCTTTTCGCCATGGGCGTGCCGGCAGTTGTCATGGCCATGGACCACGGTGACATGAAGCATGACGACAAGGGCATGCAAAAAGGCCATGAGATGGGCATGGACCACAGCAAGGAAATGTCGCATGACATGCATAAAGGTCACGACATGGGCGGAGACGATGATTTTGTCGAAGTCGGCAAGGACACGCAGGATGGTGTCGTCGCAACCGTCAAAGTAAAGACCTATGATGCAGAAACCATGGCAACCATGGCCAAAATGGGAATGGATGCCACTCATCATGTCATGGTTTTCTTTGTCGATGAAAAGAGCGGTAAGCCGGTTGCCGGGGGCAAGGCCGCGATCAAGGTCAAAGGCGCTGAAGACACATCTGCCAAGCCAGCCATGATGCTGCTGATGGGTGACGGTTTTGGTGGTGATGTCACGGTCAAAGGGAAGGGTATGTACACCTTTGAAATCGGCACCAAGCTGGAAGACGGCAAGAAGCGCCAGTTCGAGGTTGGCTTCCACAACATGTAGCCGAAGATGATTGAGTTAGGATATTTATAGCAAAGTAATCAAAGGGCCGTTTATCGGCCCTTTTTTTATGACGAGAGATAAGGTAACCTGTCCAACATTATGATGGCCACGTGTGATAATAAACCCCGCAAATTATTCAACTTTAATTACGTTGTCCGCCTTTCACTGCCAATCCTCTGGGCGGGTGCAATCTGCTGGCTCTCGCTGACCTCAAACCCACCGCTAATCCCGGGCGTCCTCGGTTGGGACAAGCTGCTGCATGCCGTGGCTTATGCACTGCTGGCAGTACTTGGTGCCCAATACCTGCACATTCATTGCACGAGCAGCTGGAAAGCCGGTTTTTATGCCGCCTGTTTTGCCGTCCTGTATGGCGGCCTGCTCGAAATCATGCAGCTGGCCATGCAGACAGGGCGGTTTGCCGACTGGTGGGACCTGGTCGCTGACACAGTTGGTGCTGTTGCAGGTTGTGTCATATTTCGTCAGGCAATCGTGATGAGATCTCAATATAATGCCCGGAATTAAAACCATGGATAAAACTCTCTATCAGGCGGCAACAGATGGCCACCTGATCCTGACGGTCAACGATCGGCTGTCGAGATACCTGCACAGGCAGTTTGATCTCGAGCAGCAGCAGGGACTTTCTGCCTGGTTGCGCCCTGATATCCTGAGCTTTTCCGCCTGGCTGTCACGTTGCCAACAAACCCTGCCTGAAATACCGTTGTTCCTGAACAAGGCCCAGCTGCAGCGCGTCTGGGAGATGATTGTTGAAGAGGATATCGAGCAGACCGGAAACCACCTTCTGCAGACACCACAGACTGCCCGGCGTGCCCTGCAGGCCCATCATTTACTCGTAAATTATGCGGCAGATTTCGACGCTAATCTGGCCGCTGATGATCACCGGGCCTTTCTGCGCTGGCGATCATCATGGGTGGAGCGGGCCAGGGTGAATGACTGGCACGATTCTGTAGCGCTGCCATGGCTGGTTGCTGAAGCCATCAGGGCAGGGCATGCCCAGTTGCCTGAAAAGGTCCTCCTGGCAGGTTTCGATGAAATGGCGCCTGACCTGCAGCACCTGTGCAACGCCATGGAAAGACGTGGCACGACCCTGATCTCATGGTCTCCGGTGCCATGCGCCGAAATAGCACACCAGGTCGTTGCAAACGACCCTTACGAAGAAGTCAGCCTTTGTGCACGCTGGATCAGGGGGCTTCTCTCCGACAATCCAGCGGCAAATGTTGGTGTGGTCGTGCCGCAGTTTGACACCTATCGTTCCCTGATCGAACAAATATTCACCGCAGAGCTTGCACCACAGGCCCTGATGGAGGGTGACGAAACGCAACAGAGCTTCAATCTGTCTCTCGGTCAGAGTCTCGACCGGGAAGGGGTGGTCCATGCCGCCCTGCGGCTTCTGCGAACCGGGACACAGGTCAGTTATGAAGATGTCAGCTGGCTTCTGAACACACCCTATCTCGGCAATGCAGTCACGGAAAGTGCCAATCGGGCGCAGATCGATCGTGAGCTACGGAAGCTCAGAAGGGTCGACTGGAGGCTTTCACGTCTCGTCAGGGCGGCCACCGGACTGGCTGACAAGTTCTCACTCTCCGTACCGGGCGGCCTTGCTTTGTTCGAAGCCCTTGCCGCTGATCAGAAAAAGTCCATCAGGCAGCTTCCGGGTGCATGGGCCGAACACTTTACCAGTCTTCTGCGCAAGCTCGGCTGGCCGGGAGAACGTGGCCTCTCCAGCCGGGAATTCCAGGCTGTTGAACATTTCAGGAATTCCCTTTCGCAGCTGGCGAGCCTGGATGGGGTCTCAAAGCCGCTTGGCCGCACCGAGGCGACCAGGATCTTGCTTCGTCTGGTCAATGCAACGGAATTCCAGCCGGAAGGGGTCGATACTTCGGTCCAGGTGCTTGGCGAGCTGGAATCGAGCGGCATGACGTTTGACCACCTCTGGGTCCTCGGCATGAGCGACAAGGCAATGCCCAAACCGCCCGGTCCGAATCCGTTCATCCCGTTGCCCGTACAGCGCCGCTACGCAATGAAGCGTTCGTGCGCCGAGCGGGAATTCCAGTTTGCGGAGCAGGTCGCCAGTCGTCTTCTCTCTGCCTCTGCCGATATCGTGGTCAGCTGGCCATCGATGGAATCTGGTACGGAACAGAGGCCAAGCCCTTTTATCGCCGGGATTCCAGAGGGACGCCCTTTTTTCGCCGAGACTGCTGCACCTGACCGGGTGCTCTGGACCCAGCGGCCCGGGCTTGAAAAGATCACGGACAGCCAGGGACCGCCACTTTCAACACGCAAGCCGTTCTCCGGCGGGACCGGCATCATCAAAGACCAGGCCCTCTGTCCTTTCCGTGCGTTTGCCCATCATCGGCTCAGGGCGGAACGCCTCGATGTTCCTGACGTCGGTATCGACAATATGTCACGCGGCACCCTGGCCCATACGGTGCTCGAATTGTTCTGGAACGATGTCGGTGACCAGGCCGCTCTGCTGGCTCTGGATGAGGCGACCTTAAATGCGAAAATCCAGGCCGCCGTCGATGCGGCCCTGGAGCGTCTCGAAAAGGAGCGTCGAAACGACCTGCCTGCCCGGCAGCGGCAGATCGAAGCCCGTCGCCTGTTGACAATCGCCCGTCAATGGCTCGATATCGAGGCCCGACGCGACGTCTTTCGGGTAACGGTCGCTGAAAAGAATCACCAGATCAAGGTCGGCAACCTGACCATCCGCACCAGAATTGATCGCATCGATGAACTTGCAGACGGTACGGCTGCCATCATCGATTACAAGACCGGTCGTCCCGATCCGGGTCAGTGGCTCGACGAGCGGGTTACAGAGCCGCAATTGCCACTTTACTGCCTTGGCTTGAATCGTGACAGCATCGGCGCGGTGATGTTCGCAGAAGTCCGCAGCAAACCCGGTGAATGCGGGTTCCGTGGCCTGGCCCGTGCGACGGAATCCTGGCCGGGGGCAAAATCCCGCAAACTTGAAAAGCTGTTCGAGGAGAAAGGCTGGGAAAGTCTCGCTGATGTCCTGTCGCACTGGGATAATGTGCTGCCTGTCCTGGGTGACGATTTCTCCTGTGGCGAAGCGACCGTTGATCCGATTGGCTTCGAGCTTGCCTGCCAGTATTGCGATCTGACCGGCCTTTGCCGTGTTCTGGAGCAGCAGAACACCGACAGCGGAGGTGATGATGAGTAAGAATCATCTGCCTTCCGACTGGAATCAACGACAGAAGGCGCTCGACATAACCAGGTCCTGTATTGTTCAGGCCCCCGCCGGATCCGGCAAAACCGAGCTGCTGGTTCAACGCATTCTCTCGCTGTTGGCGACAGCAGAGACCCCGGAAGAGATCCTGTCGATCACGTTCACCCGCAAAGCCGCCGGCGAAATGAAGCTGCGATTGCTCCAGGCGTTGGAATCGGCGCAACATGGCCAACCGCCAGCAGAAGCTCATGCAGCTGACACCTGGCAACGGGCCCGAGCCGTGCTCACTCGTGACCAGGAGCTGGGCTGGAATCTTCTCCAGAACCCGTCGCGCTTGCAGCTGATGACAATTGACAGCTTCTGTGCCTACCTGACCCGCAGGATGCCATGGATGTCCCGTTTCGGTGACCAGCCGAAGGTTACCGACGACCCGGCAGATCTGTACACAAAGGCCGCAGAGACGCTCCTTT
Source organism: uncultured delta proteobacterium (assembly GCA_963825575.1). GTDB lineage: Bacteria > Desulfobacterota > Desulfuromonadia > Desulfuromonadales > BM103 > JAFDBW01. Next base: position 40,117 of record CAWGUB010000001.1, on the reverse strand, counting down.
CAAGGCTTGAGAATGGCTCTTTGGGGCATGAATCGATCGAGAGGCTTCTGGTCCATCTGGACAACCGCCTCAAGCTGCTGCGCGACCTGATTGTCGCCATGCTCGGGCGGCGCGACCAATGGTTGCGGCACATCGTCGCAAAACGCGACCTTCAGCCTCGCCAGCTGCTTGAATCCGGTTTGCAGCTTTACGTGTCGTCTTTCCTTCAACATTTACATAATGTCATAGCTCCTGATGTTTATTGCGAACTCAGAATGCTGGCCCGGTATGCAGCAGGGAACCTGGCAGAGGAACAACCCGGGCATGTCCTTGTCGGTCTTTTGCAGGAGCCTGAAGATCCGGAATCTTTCAGCCAATGGCAGGCGGTGGCTCAACTGGTCCTGACGGCAGGCGGGGAAGTCAGGAAAAGCCTCAATAAAAACAACGGCTTCCCGGCTGACAAGTCTGCCGGGGCCGCCGACATGAAGGCCCGGGCGCTCGAACTTCTGCAGGGCTTTCGGGAAGATCCCGCTGCCGCCCGGGCGATGCAGAACCTTCGTCGATTGCCTGCCTCCTCGTATTCACAGGAACAATGGCTGATCCTGGAAGCGCTGATCGACCTGCTGCCGTTGGCTGTCGTGGAATTGCAGGAGGTCTTTCGTCAGCAGGGGCAGGTCGACTTTATAGAAATAGCCGTTGCGGCGCACCAGGCCCTCGGCTCTGCCATGGAACCGGAAGAGCTGCTCTTGCAGCTGGACAGTCGCCTTCGGCACGTCCTGGTCGATGAATTCCAGGACACCTCTTATGCGCAGTACGATCTCCTGCGCTGTCTGACCGCAGGGTGGGAGCCGGACGACGGGCGCACGCTGTTCGCCGTCGGTGACCCGATGCAGTCGATTTACCGTTTTCGCGAGGCAGAAGTCGGTCTTTACCTGCGGGTCTGTCAACGTGGCCTGGACAGTCTGCCGATGGAACGGATCGTTCTGAATACAAATTTCCGCTCTGTCAAACCGATGGTTGAATGGGTCAACGAGAAGTTCAACGGACTTTTCCCGGCAGATGAAGACGAAGTCAGGGGGGCTGTTTGTTTCTCCAGGGCCAGCGCATTTGACCGATCCGAAACTGTGCCCCCGGTTTCGGTCCACTGCTTTGTCGGGCGACAGGATGCTGCTGAAGCAGAGACCGTCATTGAACTGGTCAGGCAGAGCAGGGAACAGGACCCTGGCGGCAAGATCGCCGTTCTCGTCCGCTCACGGAATCACCTGGTTTCGATTGTCGACGCCTTGAAAAAGGCGGGCATACGCTACCAGGCACAAGATGTCGACCCATTGACGGTCCGTCCCGTGGTCCAGGACCTCCTCTCGCTGGTTCGCGCCCTGCATCATCCTGCAGACAGAGTCGCCTGGCTTTCAGTTTTAAGGGCACCCTGGTGTGGATTGACCCTTAATGACCTGGCCGGACTGTGTGGCGGAGATGCCAGAAGTACGGTCTGGCAATTGCTCAACCGGCCGGTTGAACAAGTTGAGATGTTTGACCAGGTCAGCGCGGATGGCAGAAATCGTCTCTCGCGTATTATGCCCATCCTGGACAGGGCACTGAACAACTTTGGCAGGATCAGCCTGCGCCGCCTGGTTGAATCAACCTGGCTGGCCCTGGGTGGCCCGGCGTGTGTCGATGAAGCTGATCTGCTGGATGTACGCCAGGTGCTGGCCCTGCTGGAAGAATCCGGTGCTGATGTGGTCGTTGATGAACTCGAGAGAAAACTCAAGCGCTTGTTTGCTGCTCCCGACCCGCAAGCCAAGCCGGAACTGCAACTCATGACGATCCACAAGGCAAAAGGACTCGAGTTCGACACCGTGATCCTGCCCGGCCTCGGCCGCGGCATCCGCTCTCGTGAGCGGGACTTGCTCAGGTGGCTGGAGCATCCGGACTATGAGCTCCTGCTGGCGCCGATTCCGCCCTATGCAAGTGAAGAGCAGGACCCGACATACCAGGCCCTTGGTCACATTCTCAAGGAAAAGGACGACCTCGAAACCCTGCGCCTGGTCTATGTCGCCGTGACCCGGGCGAAATCCCGTCTGCATCTTTTGGGGCATGCAAAATTCAATTCGGCAGACGAACTTGTTCCGTTGTCCGGCTCACTTCTGTCCGTTGTTTGGCCCAGCCTTTGCGAAGATTTTGTCGCCCATGCTGTCAAGGCTGATGAAGAAATGCCGGTTGAATTGATGCCTCTGCAGCTGAGGCGTCTGCCGGCGGGATGGCAGCCACCACAGCTTGCACCATCGTTGGCGGCCAAGGAATCCCCGGCCCAGCGGGCATCGCTGGGCGCACATTACCAGGATGGAATGATTAAGTCCCGACGGACGGAAGAGGGCAGGGTCATCGGCACGCTGGTCCACTTATGGCTGGATCGGATCGCCGATGATGGCCCGGATCAGTGGTCGGAAAATGCCATCAGGAAGCGCTCCGAACAGTTCAAGGTGCAATTGGGCGCGCAGGGAATCCCTCATGCCCGGCTCCAGCACTGTGCCGCAACAGTAGAAACCTGCCTGATTAATATCCTTGGCAGCGATCGTGGCCGCTGGCTGTTGGCAGATCATCCGGCTGCGCACAACGAGCTGGCTGTCAATGGTTTGATCGATGGAGAGTTGATTCGGGCCACAATTGATCGTACTTTTGTCGACGAAGCCGGGCTCCGGTGGGTTGTCGATTACAAAACCAGCGGCCCGCCGTCCGATGGCCTGAGCCGGGAGTCTTTTCTGCTGGGGGAGAAGGAGCGTTATCGTGCCCAGCTGCGGGTTTACCTGGAACTGATCCGGCAACTGTATCCGGGGCAGCCAGCCAAGGCTGCGCTCTATTTCCCCATCTTCGACGGGTGGATCGTTGTTGATGGATAGAGACTGTGTTCATCGTTCTCTTTAGCTTTTATTTATGCGTACAAAAGGACCGTCATGGAAGACAACTGCGCTCATCTGATCTATTTTTCACCGACCGGCACCACGCGTAAAACAATAGATGGAATCGCCGAAGGGCTCTCTCCGGAGCGAGTCAATCGTTACGATCTGACCTATGCCTTTGAAAAGCAAGGGCAACATATCGTGGGCGGAATCGCCGTTATCGGTGCTCCGGTCTATGCCGGGCGTGTACCCGAGGGTTGCCTGGAAAGAATGGCAAATTACAGGGCTGATGGTGTGCCAACGGTTCTAGTCGCTCTCTACGGCAACCGTGAGTTCGAAGACGCACTGGTGGAGTTGCGGGATGTAGCAACTGCGCAGGGGTTCAAAGTCATTGCTGCGGGAGCCTTCATCGGTGAGCATTCCTACTCTACGCCGGAACGCCCCATTGCTGCCGGCAGACCGGATAGCGGGGATTTGAGCCTGGCGGTAAAATTCGGGCAAGAAGTTGCTGAGAAAATTGAACGCGGCGACCTTGGTACCCCGGAGATCGATGGAAATGTCCCCTACAAGGAGCGAGTGAAGTTTGGTGGCGTTGCGCCGGAAACAGACGCTGCAGTCTGTACCCTCTGTGGAGAATGTGCCGAGGTGTGCCCTGTTCGCGTTATTACTGTGACAGATTCAGTGACGACTCAGGTAGAGTCCTGCATCATGTGCTCCGCCTGCGTCAAAAGCTGTCCGGTTCAGGCACGACCTTTCAACCATCCCAGGATTGAAGAGAGGCGAGAGCTGTTGATCAAGAATTGCTCAACAGCCAAAACGCCCAAAATTTTTCTGTGAGTGGGGTTGGCTTGTTTTATCTTAGGTCTGACTTGCAGGGAACTGGTTCCGGTTGTGGCCCGGATTGTTGTTATCAACGCGCCTTTCAGCACCACCGTAGTCGGTTATGCCAGAGTTGCGGATCGGGTCACGGCCGACAACCACCCAGCCGGTAGAACGTTTGAAGCTTGTGACAATTTCTTGCTCAATCAGGTCCTCGAGCAGCTTCGGCTTAACTATGTCGAATCTGCCATCACTGTACATGACTCTGATCATCATGATATCCCCCTCATCCTTGATGTCTCCTGGCATATTTAACGAAATACTGGCTGTTTTTAAGTTGCAAAAACACCAGTGGTTTTCTAGTTCAGTGTTGGCCTGTCAATTGAAACAACTTCTATCTGCAGAATCAGCGAACGACCTGCCAACGGGTGATTGGCATCCAGGGTAACCGTTTTCTCGTCCCGGGTCATAATTTCCATCTGGAAAACCGTGCCGTCAGCGGCAGTCACTTCGAGTCTGTCACCGACGGCGAGCGCCAAATTTTTTGGCAGCGCGTCGATGTCGACGACCTCAACCAGCCTCTGCTGATGGACACCATAGGCTTGCTCGGGTGGCACGGTCACGGTTTTCTGGTCCCCGACTTCCATACCGACAACCGCAAGCTCCAGACCCGGAAGGACCTCGTTCTCACCCAGGACAAAGCTCAACGGATCGTTGTCATCCGAAGCGTCAAATATGCTGCCGTCATCGAGCAGTCCCTGAAATGTGATGGTGACCTTATCACCTTCCTGTGCTTTGTTCATCTTCGCCATCCCGTTCGACTTAACTCTTTTGATAACTTGACTGTGATCGATTGTCAAGATCATTGCCAGAAGACACAAGGCTGGGTTATTATGTGATGATATGAATAAAAATATATAATCTGACCTGTAGTTAGGATGTTCTATATGACAAGAAGAAAACGTTGGTTTCGCGCTATTCTGGTTAGCGTAACGTTGCTCCTTGCCGGTTTGTTCGTCATGCCGGCACCGATGAATGCAACGACGCCCGATGAACTGGACCAGAATCGGGCCCGTCTCCTCACCTATGTTTTACGCCGCCAGGTTGAAAATCATTTCAGCGGCAAGGCCGTTGACGATAACCTTTCACGGGCAGCGTTCGATCTGTACATCAAGCAGATGGATTACCAGAAACGTCTGCTCCTGGCTGATGAAGTCGAACAGCTGGAAGTCTTTGCCGACAAGATCGACGATGAAATCCAGAGTGGCCGTATAATCCTGGCGCCGCAGGCTTACCGTCTACTTGGCAATAGTGTAGTACGGGCTGAAAAACTGGTCGAAAAGGCCCTGGCTGAACCGTTTGACTTCACGATCGCCGAGGTGTACGAGGCTGATCCTGAGAAACTTGAATTCTGTGCAACCGAAGAAGAACTAGCTGAACGCTGGCGCATGGATCTCAAATACCGCACTTTGACGCGCTATCTCAACCTGCTCGAAGACGCCGAAGTTAAGGACCCTCTCAAGGCTTCTCCCGAGCAGCAACGTGAGAAAGAGCTCGAAGCCCGGGAAAAAGTCCGTAAACAGTACCACCAGTATTTTGAGCGGCTTAAAAAAGAGCCCCTTAAGGACCATTACGACCGCTATCTGAATGCCTTTGCCCGTTCTTTTGATCCCCATACTACCTACATGCCTCCCCAATCGAAGGAGGATTTTGATATCAGTATGCGCGGGTCGCTGGAAGGCATCGGTGCGACTTTGCGGGAAGAGGACGGATACATCAAGGTGGTCAAGGTTATCCCCGGCAGTGCAGCCGACAGGCAGGGTAAGCTGCAGGCTGACGATATCATCCTCGCAGTTGGCCAGGCCGACAACGAACCGGTTGATGTGACAGATATGCGATTGCGTGATGCCGTTGCACTAATCCGTGGTGACAAGGGTACGGAAGTCAGGCTGTCCATACGGCGCCCCGGAATCAAGAACCTTGTTATACCGATTGTGCGTGATGTTGTCCTCATCGAGGAGTCTTTTGTCAAGTCAACCATGGTCACTGATCCTGACACGGGGAAGCGATACGGGTACATCAAGATTCCGAGCTTCTACCGGGATTTCGAGTCGACCAGAAATGGCGAGAAGGGACGCAATTCGACTGATGACGTCAGGGCCGCCATTGAGGCCTTTGACACGAAAGAGATGACCGGCCTTATCCTTGACCTCCGGAATAACGGCGGCGGCGCGCTGACCGACGCAGTCGGCATCACCGGATTGTTCATCGGCGAGGGCCCTGTCGTGCAAGTGCGTAATGGGGATGGCGCGTCAAAGGTGCTGCGCAACTACAGCAAGGAGGTCGCCTACCATGGCCCGTTGGTCGTCCTGGTGAACCGTTTCAGCGCCTCGGCCTCCGAGATCGTCGCAGGGGCCCTCCAGGATTATGGCAGGGCGGTGATCGTCGGCAGCGAGCATACTCACGGCAAGGGCACTGTCCAGGTCATCATGGATCTGGATGACAGCCTGACGTTACGCAACATGCGCCAGTATATGCCACTCGGAGCATTGAAGATTACAACCCAGAAGTTCTACCGGGTCAGTGGAGATTCCACCCAATATCGCGGTGTTGTCCCGGACATTATCCTGCCGGATCGCAATCAGTACAACGAGTACGGTGAGCGGTATCTGGACTACAGCCTGGCATGGGACCGCATAGAGGAGGTCGAACACAAGGAATGGCCGGCCTTTGATCGAATGGCCTTAAACAGTAAAAGTCATGACCGGGTTGCCGCCAGTGAAGCCTTTACGGAAATACAACACGTTGCCGATTCAATACAGGTGCGTATCAAGGATACGCATCAATCGCTCCTGATCAACGACGTTGTCAAGGAGAGAGACGATCTGCAGGGGCTCGCCAGCCAGCACGGAGTTGCCGGTATGACTGAAGAGGATAATGCCATCTCTGAGGACAAACCGGAGGCAGAGAAGCAGAGTCCTGAAGAAAAGTTGCTCGCTGCGGTGCTCGAAGACGCCTATGTCAAGGAGTCAATGGCGATACTTGTCGATCTGGCTGCGCAACACACCGAGATTGCCGGAAAAGGGAAGAAATAGCAGACTTTGCTGCCGAGAGGGGCAGCGTTGAGCTATCGATAAAACGGGGCAAGCCTATATAACGCTTGCCCCCCAGATTGATGACAAACCCCGCACGTGCTGCGGGGTTTGTTTTTTTACCTGGCTAGTGGAGTTTCTATGAAGCTTAGGGCAACGGATGGTTAATCTGTTGCCCTCATTCTTTCTTCTTAGAGTAAAATCGCCGGGTCGCGTCCAACCAGAGGCCATAAGATTTCGAAAACATTCGTGAAGTGCGAAGTGCGAAGGAACAAAACCTTAAAGTCGGCAGTTTGCGTACTGCCGGACGCCTTACTTTTGTCCATGCGGCGACAAAAGTAAGCAAAAACGCCTTTTCTCCTTGCGGAGGGCATCTCCTTTGCCAGTTTTCTGAGGAACCCAGTAACGACGGAGCTTAATAAGTCGGCCCGTTACAGGGGGCCTCCCTTTCAGTGTGACCTGCAAGAGAAAAGCTTGATAGCACAGTGACCGATGCAATCCTCCACAGAAGGAGAGGCTCACAAGAGCCTCGTCATCTGCGGGGGAAGCGTAGCTTCTTGATCGATTGGAACCATCTGGATTGAGGTTGCCGCCGTTACGAACCAGACATGCCCAGCGCAGCGCCAAGCTTTCTTTTGCTTCGTTTTCTTTGTCGCTACAAAGAAAATGAAGTTGCTGTCGGGCAACCCCGACGGTTTTGCTTTTGTCTTTAAATTCCAAAGTCCAATGAAAAAGGGCAACAGATGGACCATCTGTTGCCCTCTTTATCATGAATTCTGGCCGAACTTTGTCAGCAGCCTGGCGGCGAGCCTATAATGCTTACCCTTATTTTGTCGGATATCAAACCCCGGAGTTTAAAGCTGAAGCCCAAGTCCACTCAATAACCACTGATATGCAGGCAGTCGATCTATCTCTTCGGCCAGTCTCGTCACCTTTTCTTCATCGGTACCATTTACTTCGGGCAGGACCCCAAGCAGGTCGGCTGAGGCCACTGCAGAGAGCAGGTGGGGGGCCTCGGATTCAATCTTATCCGGGTTCTGCGGCATGCGATTGATGATGAAACCGCTGAGCGCCAAATCCATGGCACGGGCTGAAAAGGTCGTCAGTAACGTGTGGTTGAGAGTCCCCAGGCCGGGATGTGTGACGATCAGAAGCGGCAAGTCAAGCTGGCCGGCGAGGTCCGCCATGAGATAGCCACCCCGAATCGGGACCATGAGCCCCCCGGCGCCTTCGACGAGCATCACGTCCTTACCCTGCCGCAGCGTGTTGAAAGCATCGATGATCCTCTTCACATCTATCTGCACCCTGGCTTCCGCTGCCGCTTGATGTGGTGATGCGGCCAGGCTGAAACGATAAGGCGACAACAGGTCGTCGGCAGCGTCAACCTGAGCGGCCCAGCGTAGCAGCGCCGCATCGGGGCCGAGCATCGTCGGGTCTTTGACTCCGGTTTCTATCGGCTTCATAACACCGACATTCAGCCCCCTGGACCTGAAATGCCGCGCCAATGCCGCGGTGACTATGGTTTTTCCAACACCTGTGCCGGTCCCGGTAATGAAAATTGCCGGCCCGGGTTTTTCAACAGCCATGTGTCTTCACCTCTATATCTGCAAACATTTGCAAATCCTCGTCGCGGTCCCTTCCGGACGTGGTCAAGTAATTGCCGATCATGGTCCCGCTTGCACCGGCCATGAACATCCATGATTGTAACTCCCGCAAGTTGGTTTCACGTCCGCCACAGACGCTGATCGGCTTGTCCGGCAAGAAATACCTGAACATGGTTATGGCCTTGATACAGTCCATGGGCGCGAGGGAGCGGTGTTTCTCCAGCGGTGTCCCCTGGATTGGATTCAGAAAATTCAGGGGCACAGAGTCAACATCCAACTCACGCAGTGTCTCCGCCAACTCAACACGCTGTTCAACAGATTCTCCGAGTCCCAAAATGCCGCCGCAACAGACTTTCATGCCAGCCTTTTTTGCCACGCGTACAGTCTCTACGTCATCTTCATAATCGTGCGTGGTGCAGATGTTCGGGAAGAAAGAACGCGCTGTTTCAAGGTTGTGGTGATATGTAACACAGCCTGCATCTGCAAGGGCCCTGGCAAGGTCCTCTGTTAATATCCCCAGTGAAGCCGAAGGTTCGATGGCGTATTTTTCGCGGATTTTTCTGATTGCGGTAAGCACTGTATCAAACTCATGGCCAAATTCGGGCTGCGTGCCGCTGGTTACAATGCCGTAACAATGTGATCCTTCCTGTTCTGCCCGGCTCGCGCCTTCGAGGATTTCTTCGAGTGATTTCAATGGATACACAGGAGGGGTAGAGCTGTGATGCGCCGACTGCGCACAGAAGGCACAATCTTCCGTACATCGACCTGATTTGGCATTGATAATCGAGCAAAGCTGAACTTCATCCGCGAATATTCTTTCTTTCAGATAATGGGCGCCGGCCAGGTACATTGAATACTCCGAGCCACTCGAGCGAAGGATCCTGATGCCGTCCGTACGGGTAGGGCAGGCACCGGCCAGGACCTCTTCTACAAACTGTTTTGCTGCTTGCCAGTTTTTCATAGATAGACTCCAAAAATATTATTTCAGCGCCGGATTATCTGTCATGAGCAGACACTTGTCAACCTGCGGCATGGACCAGGTTAACGTGTTGTACTATTTATGTGATATTTGGTACATAAGTTGTTGACTTGGCAATTTTCGGATGCTAAAACAATATCTCATTTTAATGATCAACGGGAATTGTATGTTATGGTAAAAAAACTGATCGGCAGAAAGCTCAAGTCAACAAGGTTGCGTAATGACTTGACAATTCAGGAGCTCGCTGAAAGTTCCGGGGTGTCATCCAACATGATTTCAAGAATAGAACGGGGTCTCACAACACCTTCGGTTGAAATCATTGTCAAGCTGGCCAACTCTTTCGGTATGAGCATCAACTATTTTGTCGAGGAGGCCGAAAAAGGCTCGACCATCATCCACACCAAGCGGGGTCATGGTGAACCAATCTTTTTCTTTGAAGACAAGCACCAGATCATCAGTTTGACACAGGGGATCCGAGACCCGAATTTTACGGTCTTTTTTGACACGATTGAGCAGAACTGCAGCAGTGGTGACGGTGGCATGGTGCATACCGGCGAGGAGTTCGCGCTGATCATGGAGGGCTCTCTGGAATTTGTGATCGACGGTGCACCATATCAACTGGAGGAGGGGGATTCCATCGTTTTCAAGGCGTCATTGCCGCATCGGTGGCGCAATCTGCATGCGGGCCAAACGCGAGTCCTCTGGGTAGTGTCTCCGGCGCCAGGCCTGAATTAACCCATCATTTTTTACAATCCTTAATTGCATCAAAGAGAATTTATATGAAACTGAAAAAAATCGTTGGCAAAAAACTCAAAGCGATTCGCCTTAAAAGTGACATGACCATTCAGGACCTTGCTACCGCATCCAAGGTTTCATCCAACATGATTTCAAGGGTTGAACGTGGGTTGACAATCCCCTCGGTTGAAATCCTGATGAAGCTTGCTGCGGTTTTCGATAAAAGCATCAACTATTTTGTTGAAGAGGTTTCCACGACCCACGAAATTGTTTTTTCATCACCAGGGAGCAGGGACACGACCGTTTACGACGACGAGGACAACATGCACACCGAGTCGTACACTTCAGGTTTGCGTGACCCGCAGTTCATGTCTTTCCTCTGTACCGTACCCAAGGGCGGAACCAGCGGTCAAAAAAACATGTATCATCCGGGTGACGAACTGATTGTGCTGGTCGAAGGAAAACTCAAAGTAACCATCGCCGGAGAAATGCACATACTGTCTGTCGGCGACAGCCTGTCATTCAAGTCGCATTTACCGCATCGTTGGGACAACGTAGGCGACCAGGATGCCAAGGTCATCTGGACCCTGTCACCGTTCACAACGATCTGAGCCCCCCTCCATACGTCATAATCTTTCTCAACTCACTGAAAATACTGATTGATGGGCTTGACAGCCTAACATCACACAGTAGTATGAATAAAGCAGTCAAACTCTCCTCAGATCTTCGGTGCAGATTCCACAGACGCATCGGGCGCTTTTCAGGGGAGCCGACAGCAGTATTCCGGAGGTGAGCATGAACAAATCAGAACTGGTCGAAGCGCTGGCTGCCCGCAATGGGTTGACATATAAAAAGTCAGAAGAAATCGTCAATATTATATTTGACTCCATGTCGGATGCCCTGGCCACTGGTGGCCGCATCGAGATTCGCGGGTTCGGCAGTTTCGTCGTTAAGGATTACCAGGCTTACATGGGCCGCAACCCGAAAACGGGTGAAGTCATCAAGGTCAAGCCAAAGAAACTTCCATTTTTCAAGGTTGGCAAGGAGTTACGGGAAAAGGTCAACGGCCAGTCCTGAAGATCTGACCCTTAAGTGCAATAACAGTGTCAAGGCCGAGGAAACCCCTGTGTTTCCCCGGCTTTTCAGCACCTGACAACAAAGGTTATCTCGCACTATCTATCTCAATTAACATGCTGAGAACAAAACCCGTCGCGCCTCTACCGTTTTTGTTTGAGTCGACTCGCGATGACATGGTAACTAACGAGGTATTTGAAGCGCAAACCAGTAAAGGCTGCTATCGACTTATGATTTTCGAACATAATGGGGTTGCCCCGCAAATAGACCCTTCGGTTTTCCTGGCTCCGGGCGCCTGTGTGATTGGCGACGTGCAGATAGGTGAAAAATCAAGTCTCTGGTTCAACGTGCTTGTTCGCGGCGATGTTAACTACATACGCATCGGCAAGCGTACGAACATTCAGGACGGTACCGTCATTCACGTTACCCACAAGACGCACCCGACTGTTATCGGCGACGATGTATCGGTCGGTCATAGTGTGACGTTGCACGGCTGTAACGTGCAGGACGGCTGCCTGATCGGGATCGGCGCGATCCTCCTCGACGGAGTGGATGTCGGTGAATCTTCTATGGTTGCTGCCGGTTCCCTGCTGACGCCGGGCACAAAGATCCCGCCAAGGTCTCTGGTGATGGGCAGCCCTGCTCGAGTCAGGAAGGAACTGACAGAAGCCGAATGTGCGGACTTTCAATCGATCGCCGAACGTTACATTCAATACCAGGATGATTACCGAACCAATGTTAAAAGGATTGATTGATTTGGTCACAGCGCGGTTTTAACGGCACAACCCCGATTCTGCTCGTCACGGTTACCACGGCTATTTGAACCTTTTGGTCATCGATCAGAGATCGACGGTTGTGGGCGACAAAGCCGATGAGAAAGGAGTTGGAGCCGCACCAGGGTGAGCCAGTCAGAAGGCGATAATAACGAAGAAATCTTTGTTGTCAGCACCGATCGGAGCAGTCACTGGGATTGACATGACATATTGGTCCGATCTGCTTAGCATTGCTCAGTATATATGTTATGATCTCAGCGCTCTTTTGGTGAAAAGAGGCTAAATTTAACGAAGGGGTCTCCTCATATGGTCAAAGCAGAAGATTTTTTGCCGATCAAAAAAAGCGTCATGCTGCAGGGTCTTTCCGATGGAGAATTAGCTAAACTCGCGGGCTTTTGTGAAATGCGGGAGATGGCGGAGGGCACGACCGTTTTCATTGAGAATATGCCCGGTGAATCACTTTTTCTGGTTAAAAAAGGCACGATACGGATATCCAGAATGTTTGCCGAGGGTGACGAGAAGACCCTCATTGTGCTTGGCCCCGAAGACATTTTCGGAGAAATGGCTGTGATTGACGGCCTGCCGCGTTCAGCGACGGCGCGCGTTGCCGAAAACGCCGAACTGATCAGCCTGAATAAGAAATCGCTGGAACAGCTTTGTCGCGATGATGCCGCCCTGGCTTTGAAACTGGTCAACAACATCGTCAAGGTTTTCAGCCAGCGTGTCCGTGAAGCCAATGAGGAATATCGCGAGATGCTGATCTGGTCCCTGCAAAAATCCTGACCCCATTTTCTAAGCCAATTATCAAGTTATCCTTTGCAATTGAAATACAACCGATAATAAAGTATATATGCCTCCTTTTCGTGGAGGCATTTTTTTGAGCTGCGAATTCCTTAGCAGGAGTCCCATGTGTTGCAAATAATCATGAACCAGCAACTGGTCTTCGGCCTCCTCGGCGGTCTGGGCCTGTTCCTTTTCGGCATGAAAATCATGTCGGAGGGCTTACAAAAAATCGCCGGCAGCCGGATGAGAAAAATCCTGGCTGCGTTGACCAATAACCGTATCGTCGGCACCCTGGTGGGGATTGCCGTTACTGCAATTATCCAGTCTTCAAGCGCGACGACGGTCATGGTGGTCGGTTTTGTCAACGCCGGGCTGATGTCACTGGTGCAGTCGATCGGCATCATCCTGGGTGCCAATATCGGCACCACGGTTACTGCCCAGCTGATCGCCTTCAAGATCACCAAGTATGCCCTGCCGGCGATCGGTATAGGCGCGGGCTTCAAGCTCTTCTCGAGAAACAAGAAATGGAGTTACATCGGGGAAGTCCTGCTCGGTTTTGGCCTGCTGTTTTTCGGCCTGTCGGTCATGAAGAATGCCTTCGACCCGCTCAAAACCAGCGAGGAGTTTCGGCAACTCTTCATGATGGTTGGCGACAACCACCTGCTCGGCGTGTTGATTGGCGCCATCCTGACCATGATCGTCCAGAGCAGCAGTGCGACGATCGGTATCACCATCGCCCTGGCATCAAGTGGAATCCTTAACTTCGAAGCCAGCGTCGCCCTGATCCTCGGTGAAAACATCGGGACGACAATCACTGCCAACCTGGCCGCTATCGGTACCAACCTGGCGGCACGTCGTACTGCCCTCGCGCACTTTCTTTTTAATACGATTGGCGTTTGTTATATGCTGATCTTTTTTAAGTTTTTTACCGGATTCATCTCTTCGATCACTCCGGGAGACGCTGATTTTGTCATACAGACACAGGAACAGGTAGCCCGCATCGGCGGCGAAATTGGCGACAAACCATTCATTGCCCGACATATAGCCAACACGCATACCATGTTCAATATCGTCAATACGATTATCTTCCTGCCGTTGGTCGGCATTCTGGCCAAGCTGAGCACGATGGCTATCCGCGGGCGTGACGAAAATATCGAATTTCACCTCAAGTATCTGGACAATCGTGTTTTGAATACGCCACCGATCGCGTTGGCTCAGGCCCGCTCCGAAACCCGGCGCATGGCCCATGTTGCCCAGGAGATGGTCGATGAAACTCTGGCTTTTCTGCAAGACAACGACTTGAAAAGACTCCCGGCACTGGAGAAAAAGGAGGAATTGACTGATGTCCTGCAGAGGGAGATCACCAATTTCCTCGTGTCCTTGTCTCAGGCCTCGATTACCCAAGAGTCCTCGAAGGAAATTGCCTCGATGATGAATATGGTCAATGACCTTGAACGCGTCGGTGACCATTGCGAAAACCTTTGGCTTTTGTCGCAACGTAAGTTGGACCAGAAAATCACCTTCTCCGATATAGCCATGAACGAGATAGCGGAAATCTCGGCAATCACCAAAAGCTTTCTGGCCAGGATTATCAAAGCCCTCGAGGAAAAAGATGCCGGAGTCTACGACGAGGCTCATCGCCTTGAGGATGCAATCGACGATCTTGAGGAGAGGCTGCGCAACAATCACATCAGGCGCCTCAATACCGGAGAGTGTACAGTAAACTCGGGGCTGATTTTTATCGACATGCTGCATAATTTCGAAAAGATCGGTGATCATACATTCAACCTCGCCAAAGCGGTTGTCGGTAAGAAATAGTGCTGACGGCGGCTATCGATGCAGGCAGCAACACCTTGCGACTACTGATTGGCAGAGTTGTCAAAGGCCAAGTCGTCCCGGAACTCTACCGACGTCGCATCTGCCGCCTGGCCGGAAATTTTTCTCAACAGGAGGGTCTGTCTGCCGAAGCAAGGGAGCGGGCCCTTTCTGTGTTTGAGGAGTTTTTCACGATTTGCGACAAAGCCCGCGTACACCAAATCAAAGCGGTTGGGACAGCCGCTTTCCGCCAGGCCGTTAACGGCGAGGACTTTGCCAGCCTGGTTCGTCAGACGACAGGATTGCCCCTTGAGATCATCAGTGGAGAAGCGGAGGCCTCATATACGGCCAGGGGGGTCGTTAGTGTGCTTGATCCCACTCCGTCTCACACGCTGATCTTCGATATTGGTGGCGGCAGTACCGAATTCATCCTTTGCGCTGATGGCAAGGTTGCCTGGTCGCGGAGTTTCCCGCTTGGCGTGGTGCATCTGACAGAAGGCTACGCCTCAACGCTAGACCGTCAACAGGAGATCACGAGCACCCTTGCCTTGGTTTATGCCGACCTCGAACAGGCCTGCGTCTCTTTAGAGGTAGATATGACGGCGCTGACAGTGGTCGGAACGGCCGGTACGGTGACCACCCTGGCCGCGCTTGACATGCAGATGGTCGAATACGACTGGAAGTCGGTTAATAACCACCTTATGTCATATGCCACGCTGCAGAAGTGGTACGAACGTCTGTGTCCAATGAGTCCCCGACAACGGGAGGCTTTGCCCGGCATGGAAGAGGGTCGTGGCGACCTTATTGTTGCCGGGCTGGAAATCGTCCTCGGTATTTTGCAAACCACGCATTCAGACCGTTTGGTCATAATCGATTTCGGTATCCTGGAGGGGTTGCTTCTCTCGCTGCAGGACAGCACGGAAACACAGTCATTTCGTTGACAAAGCAACTTTACCTCCGCTATTATCAAAGGCCTTTTGCGCCAAGCTTCCAGATATTGCAAGGGCGCGTTCTCTCAAAGTTTTTTAGAGGTTTATTCTATGCAGAAAACAATCCTGTCCGGCAACGAGGCCTTCGCTCGCGCTGCCTATGAGGCCGGAGTAACGGTTGCGTCGGCTTATCCTGGTACCCCGTCCACAGAGATTCTTGAAAACATCACCCAATATGACCGCATCGATGCCTCCTGGGCACCGAATGAAAAGGTTGCCCTTGAAGTCGGGATCGGTGCCAGCATCGGTGGCGCCCGGACCATCGTGACGATGAAGCATGTCGGCGTCAACGTGGCTGCGGACCCGCTCTTCACCTTTTCTTATACCGGTGTACGTGGTGGCCTGGTACTGGTCGTCGCCGACGATCCTGAGATGCACTCCTCGCAGGACGAACAGGACAGTCGCCAATACGCGCGGTTTGCCAAGGTGCCGATGTTTGAACCGGCGGACAGCCAGGAGGCTCTTGACTTCACGCGACTGGCTTTCGATGCCAGTGAAAAGTTCGATACACCGGTCTTGGTGCGCAGTACCACGCGGATCTCTCATTCAAAATCGATTGTTGCACTCGGTGAGCCTCTGGCGGAGCTTCCCGAAACCGGCCTGGTACGTAACCCTGGCAAGTTCGTCATGTTGCCCAGCAATGCCAGAATCCGTCACCCGCTCGTCGAAAAACGCCTTGAGGAGATGTCTGAATGGGCCTGTTCGCAAAAGTTCAATCGCATCGAGGCGGGGGATGGTCAGCTCGGCATCATTACTTCCGGAGTTGCTTACCAATACGCGCGCGAAGTCTTTCCAACCGCAGATATCCTCAAGCTCGGTCTGGTTTATCCGCTGCCCAGACAGATGATCCGTGATTTTGCCGTCCGTTTCAAAACGCTTTATGTGATCGAAGAGCTTGATCCGTTTATCGAAGAGCAGGTCAGAGCGATGGGGATCGTTGTCACCGGTAAGGAGAAGGTGCCGATTTGCGGCGAGCTAACCCCAGGCCGTTTACGCCAGGCTTTTTCAGTTGATCCGCCACAGCTGGACCCCCTTGAGGAAACACTTCCTCCCCGGCCGCCCAACATGTGTCCTGGGTGCCCGCATCGCAACGTTTTTCATGCCCTGAATCGCCTCAAGGCCTATGTAACCGGCGATATCGGCTGCTATACGCTTGGCTTCATGCCGCCGCTCTCCGCCATGGATACCTGCATCTGCATGGGGGCCAGCATCGGCAACGCCACCGGCCTGAGCAAGGTCCTGAACCCAGAAGAGCGGAAAAAAGTGGTCGCCGTGATCGGCGATTCGACCTTCCTGCACACCGGCATCAACGGCCTGATGGACATGGTCTACAACAAGTCAACGGCCACGGTCCTGATCCTTGACAACAGCACCACGGGGATGACAGGCCGCCAGGACAACCCGGCCACCGGTTATACTCTGGACGGAGAGACTGCCTACCAGGTTGATCTCGAGGCGATCTGTAAAGCCCTCGGTGTCAAGCATGTTGTCACCATTGATCCTTTCCAGGTTGACAACACCCGGGCGGTGATCAGAGAGGCTATGGAACGGCCCGAGGTTTCAGTCGTCATCACGCGCCGGCCGTGCGTACTGATCAAGCACGATATAGTCAAGACCAGTACGCCTCTTTATGTCGACCAGGACAAATGCGTCGCTTGCAAAGCCTGCCTGACCATAGGCTGTCCGGCGATTGAATGGGTGAGTGGCAAAGACGGTGAAAAAGGCCATTGCAGGATCGACCGGTTGATTTGCAATGGCTGCCAGGTCTGCATGCAGCTGTGTAAATTTGATGCGTTTGGAGTTTGTGATGACTGATATCAAGATTACCAATATCCTGATGGCCGGGGTTGGCGGGCAGGGTACCCTGCTGGCCAGTGAAATCCTTTCCGAGGTGCTCATGCAGGCCGGGTATGATGTCAAGAAAGCCGAAGTGCACGGGATGGCGCAGCGTGGCGGCAGTGTCGTGTCACATGTCCGCTTCGGTAAAAAGGTCTACTCGCCGATCATCCCGGAAGGGGAAGCCGATGTGCTGTTCGGCTTTGAATTGCTGGAGACCTACCGTTACCTGCCGCTGGTGAAAAAGACCGGTGCGGTGGTCGTTAACAACCTGCGCATCGCACCGCCATCGGTCGCCCTCGGCAAGGCCGAATATCCCCTGGATATCGCCACGAAGCTCAATCTGCGTGTTGACAACGTACGGATCGTGGAAGGGCTTGAGCTCGCTGAGCAGGCGGGCAATTCGAAAGCGATTAATACGGTTTTGCTTGGTGCGCTCTCCAATACCCTGGCGCCTGCGCACGAACAATGGATTGCCGCAATCAAAAGCCTGGTGCCGGAGCGATTCCAGGACGTTAACCTGAAAGCCTTTGAACTGGGCCGGCAGGCCGGTTAATATTTTTCTACAGAAAACCACGTAAGGACGATGACCATGATCTGGAATGACGAGTTTGAAACCCTGCCACGTGAAGCTCTCGAGTCCCTCCAGGCGAAACGCCTGCAGCGGGTTGCCGAGAGGGTTTATGCCACGGTCCCGTTTTATCGGCAGCAATTCGACAAGGCCGGCGTCAAGCCGGAAAAAATCAGAAGCCTGGATGATCTGCAGCGGCTGCCGTTTACCTTGAAGCAGGACATGCGCGACAACTACCCTTACGGCTTGTTTGCCAAGCCTCTCGACCAGATCGTCAGGATCCATGCGTCCTCGGGCACGACCGGAAAGCCGACCGTCGTTGGTTATACACGACGTGACATCGAAAACTGGACCGAGATGATGGCCCGCTCCTTCGTCGCGGCCGGGGCCCATCGCGGCGATGTCATTCACAATGCTTACGGCTATGGCCTCTTTACCGGTGGTCTCGGGGCACATTACGGCGCAGAGAAAATAGGCGCTTCAGTGATTCCGATGTCCGGTGGCAACACCAAGAAGCAGTTGATGATCATGCAGGATTTCGGTTCGACCGTATTGACCTGCACACCTTCGTACAGCCTTTACCTGGCTGAAGCGGCAGCCGAAGAGGGGGTCGATATCCGCACTCTCAAACTGCGCGTCGGCATCCTCGGGGCCGAGCCCTGGACAGAGAAGATGCGCAACGAAATCGAAGCCAAGGTCGGCATCAAGGCCATCGATATCTATGGCTTGTCGGAAATCCTCGGCCCTGGTGTAGGTATTGAGTGCATCGAGGCGCAGAACGGACTGCACATCTGGGAAGACCATTTTATCCCCGAGATCATCAACCCCGACACCGGAGAGGTTGTTCCGGAAGGCGAGCAGGGTGAACTGGTTATCACCACGATCACTAAAGAGGGAATCCCGATGATCCGTTATCGCACCCGCGATATTACCCGGATTTTAGCCGAACCCTGCATCTGTGGTCGTACCCACCGGCGCCTGGAGCGTATGTGCGGCCGATCTGACGACATGCTGATCATTCGCGGTGTCAACGTCTTCCCGTCCCAGATCGAGAGCGTGCTCATGGATATCGAAGGTGTGGAGCCGCATTACCAGCTGATCGTCGAGAGGGAAGGGACGATGGACACTCTGGAGGTCCAGGTGGAGGTTAATGAGAAGACCTTCTCCGACGAGATCAAGATCCTGCAGGATTTGTCGCGCCGCATTGAGAAGGAGATCAAGGATCTGCTCGGTATCAGCTGTCGTATCCGGCTGGTGGAACCCAAAACCATTACCCGCAGCGAAGGCAAAGCACAGCGGGTCATCGATAACCGCCCGAAATAAGCAGGGAGGGATAATTATGAAAGTGCAACAGATTTCCATCTTTATTGAAAACAAGTCCGGTCGTCTTGCCGAGGTTGCCCGTGTCCTGGGTGAAAAAAATGTCAATATCCGGGCTCTTTCGCTTGCAGACACCTCTGACTTCGGGATTCTTCGTCTTCTCGTCGACAACACCGATGTCGCCCTGGAAACGCTGAAAAACGGAGGTTTTACCGTCAACAAAACTGAAGTCGTAGCCGTTGAAGTGCCGGACAAGCCGGGTGGGCTCTGCACCATCCTCCAGGTCCTTGACGAGGCAAAGATGAACGTTGAATACATGTATGCATTTGTTGAGCGCAACGCGGGCAACGCCGTGATTATCTTCCGCTTTGATGATATTGACAATGCCATCACGACCCTGCAGAAAAAAAATGTAAGCATACTGACTGGTGAAAAGCTTTATAGCCTATAAAACAGTAAGTTAAGATCTAAGTCTTGAGTTTTTACTTAAAACGGAACTGACTGTGGAATATAATATCTGGGATCCCCTCCACGAATGTCTTGAACGTAAAGACCTCGAACATTTACAGCTTGAGCGCCTGCGTGCAACCCTTGATCGGGTTGCCAAGGTCCCCTGTTACCAGGAAAAATTCAGGCGCGCCGGAGTCGGGCCGGACGATATCCATACCCTTGGCGATCTTGTAAAGCTGCCCTTCACAACCAAGGAAGACCTGCGACTGAACTACCCCTATGGCATGTTCGCCGTGCCGATGCGGGATGTGGTCAGAATCCACTCATCTTCAGGGACAACCGGCAAGCCCACCGTCGTCGGCTATTCGCGCAAAGACCTGAATGACTGGTCAAACCTTGTTGCACGGTTCATGACCGCCGCAGGCGTTGTTCCGGACGATATTGTTCACATTGCCTTTGGTTACGGCCTGTTCACCGGGGCATTCGGTCTGCACTATGGCTCCGAGCTGATCGGCTCCGCGGTCATACCGATGTCCGGCGGCAATACCGAGCGTCAGATCATGATCCTCAAGGATTACGGTGCAACCGCCCTGGTTTGCACCCCGTCGTACGCGCTGACCCTGGCGGATCGCATCGAAAAGATGGGACATAATCCGCGCACCTATCTCAAGCTTCGTGTCGGACTGTTCGGCGGTGAACCCTGGAGTGAAGAGTTGCGCCGTGAAATCGAAACGCGTCTTGACATCGTTGCAACCGACAATTACGGCCTCTCGGAAATCGTTGGCCCGGGCGTGGCCGGCGAATGCCTGCGTCGCAAAGGGATGCACATCTTTGAGGACCATTTCCTGCCGGAAATCATCGATCCCGACACAGGGGAGGTGCTGCCGCCGGGGCAAAAGGGAGAACTGGTCCTGACCAACATCGTCCAGGAGGCCATTCCTTTGATCCGCTACCGTACCCGCGACATAACCAGGCTGCATTACGAGCCTTGTGATTGCGGTCGGACCCTGGTGCGCATGGAAAAAACCATGGGTCGCACTGACGATATGCTGATTATCAAGGGGGTCAACGTTTTCCCGACCCAGATCGAGGAAGTTCTGTTCCAGGTCGAGGGTTGCGAGCCACATTACCAGCTGGTCGTCGAGAGGGAAGGGACGCTTGATACGCTCGAGGTCCAGGTCGAGGTGAACGAGAATATCTTCTTCGATGAAATGAAGAAGCAAAGAGCCTTCATAGAGATGATTGAAAAGCGCCTGGCAACCAATATCGGCCTGCACGCCAAGATCAAGCTGGTCGAGCCTTCATCGATGCCGAGACATGAAGGAAAAGCCAATCGGATAATTGATAAGCGCAACAAGTAATAGCTTCTAAATGCCTGTTTTGTAAGTGTAAATTAACGATTCTTTAGGGCGGGAATTGTGCTTGACAAAAGGGTGGTTATAAACAATAATTCCAGTCCGTCGGGGCGTAGCGCAGCCTGGTAGCGCACGTGCATGGGGTGCACGGGGTCGGAGGTTCGAATCCTCTCGCCCCGACCAAATTTCAAGAGGAGCAGATCATTGATCTGCTCCTCAGATTGTTGACAAGCCCTGCACTTGATGCGGGGTTTGTTTTTTTATCTGGCAAGCGAAGTTTCTATGAAGTTTAGGGCAACAGATGGTTAATCTGTTGCCCTTTTTCATTGTACTCTGGAATTCAAAGACAAAATCAAAAGCACTGTCTTTTGGTTCTCCCTTATAAGTCACACCAAAAGCGAGGCCCCCTGTAACGGGCCGGCTGATTAAACTCCGTCGTTATTTAATTCCTCAGAAAACTGGTAAAGGAGATGCCCTCCGCAAGGAGCAGGCACTTTTGCATACTTTTGTTGCCGGATAAAAGTATGGCGTCGGGCGGGACGCAACCCGCCGGTTTTACTCTTAAGAATAAAGGGTGAGGGCTACAGAAGTTTAATCTGTTGTCCTTATTTATTGTCCTCCGCAATTTAAAGACAAGAACAAAACCCGGGGGTCGCGCCCCCCGACTGCGCCTTACTCTTTTACTGGCCTAAAAGAGTAAGCAGAAAAGGGCCTGCGCTGCGCTGGGCATGTCTGGCGCGTCAAGGCGTCAACATCAATCCGGATTGTTTTGATTGATTAAGAGTCTACACTTCCCCCGCAGGACCCGAGGCTCTTGAGAGCCACTCCGCTTGTGGAGGATTGCAACGGTTGCTTTGTTTTTAAGCTTTTCCCTTATAGATCAAACTGAAAGGAAGGCCCCCCTGTAACGGGCCGGCTTATTAAACTCCGTCGTTATTGGATATCTCAGAAAACCGGCAAAGGAGATGCCCTCCGCAAGGAGAAAGGCGTTTTTGCTTACTTTTGTCGCCGCATGGACAAAAGTAAGGCGTCTGGCAGTACGCGAACTGCCGACTTTAAGCTTTTATTTTTTTCGCACTTCGTGCTCGCATTCGCAAGCTTATAGCCTCTGGCGCGTCTCGTCTCGCCGGTTTTACTCTTAAAGAATAAAGCATGAGGTCAACAGAATAACCATCTGTTGACCTTTCTATCATGAAGTCTGGCTGAACTTTGTCAGCAGCCTGAGGAGCAGATCATCGATCGGCTCCTCTTTTTGTAGCTCATCAATGATGGCCATCTGGACTAACTCCGGGTAGCCATATCATACAATAATAAAAAACCGCCCCTTTGCAGAGGCGGTCAGTGATCTTAAAAAATGTGAAGTCTTATCCGTTCTTTCTCCGACGTGCGTAAAAAACCAGACCAACCAGACCGCTGCCGAGAAGGAGAACCGTTGAAGGTTCGGGAACGGGGTTGACTGTCAGCATCCAGTCTTCAACTTCCCCCTGCCAAACGTGTCCGGTGGGCATAAAGTTTTCAATCGGGTTAACGTCAAAATTACATGCGACGCGTGCCCGCAAAAAGTAATCACCAAGGGCAGTTTCAGGGAAAATCAGATCAAAGAAAAACGATTTGCTGAAACCTGAATAACTGTCATCATAGGGGGCCACTTCGCCGGTTTCAGTAGTGTAATCTGTCCTGAAATCCCAAGCATTTAAAAAAATACGCTCATTGCTATCTGAAAAGTCATTGTCCTGATTCCAGTCCAGCCAAACTGCCAGCTGTTCAGTAGCATGACGGCCCCACTTATCCTTGTAAATATCAAATTTGAATGTGACAGTCTGTCCTGCCAGGATATCATAATGGCCATAAGTACTTCCTCCATCAACAGACCAAGAGACTCCGTCATCTGATGTGTCGACAAGTTTCTGGGACATTCTCTGCGTCCCAATCAGTTCCCAGTCTCTGCCATTGTGGAGTGCTATGATATGCTTGTGCGTATCCGACTGCATCACCATAATCATAAGCAGTTGCCCAAGCATTCCCGGAAACAAAGAAACACCCTACAACGAAAATGATTAAATAAATAAGTCTGGTTTTCATTTTGGCCTCCATGACGATGACATATGTTTTCGGTGCAGAGAAAAGGTTCTTTAATTTACACATATAGATAATTAGTTCATTAGCAAAGACTAGGCCAAAGTTGTAATGTATTGAAATGTATAATAAAAGAAGTCCTTGTTTAATGTTTTACCTCTTAGTGTAAAATTTATCGACGGCTTATCGTTGTAAGTAGATTTGGCTCAAGAACGGGCTGAAATGTGGGTTTTACCCACCTATAAAGGGCCAAGACTAGATATTCACATCTTTGATGTTTATTAAAAATCACGATTGGCAATAACACTATAAGTCTTACTAGAATATATTCTTATTAATGCACGCAAGTCGCACTACCTACAGATGTTCAGGCCGTGAATTTGTGAGGATTGAAGTATCATCCATAGGGTGCATGTGTTGGAAGTTCGAATCCACTCGCCCCGACCAAATTTAAAAGGAGCAGATCATCAGATCTACTCTTTTTTTTGTGAAGTTACTAGCAGGACATTTTTCATACTTTGCCGGCTGTTTCAAAAACCTTTTTTTAACAGGGTCTTTGCCACTACGATGATCCCTTGATGCACTGGTAAATAACAGGTAATGGAGACAATAATTGCAACTGGAATTTTATCAAATGAATTGACAGAGAAATTCCTTCCTTTAATTTCAACATGTTATTGATTGGCATGTAACCTGCTATATAAGGCATCTCGTACTCATAATTGTCTTGTATCAAAATGTTTACGTGTAATCATTGCCGCTGAAACAAACAATAAACTGTTTCCGACAAGGGTAAACCGCAGGTAACTGCGGGGCACAAAGCTACGGGTCCTACAACTTAGGATCGCCGGGCCGCCGAAGAACAAGAAGCCACCAACCTGGGTCTTCTGTCTTCTAGGAACTCTACCCAAAGGAGGTGGTTATGTTTACCATCAAAACAATTCTGTCCGTCCTTCTGCTTCTCATCACATCAACTTCTTTTGCTGCCGGGCCTTTTGTCAAAGGAGAGCTGCTGGTTCAGCAAGCCGTCAAGGCAACCAAGGCCAATGTCGACAAGGCCATCAAAGCCAATGGTGGCACGATCCTGGATGAGATCCCTCAGATTCGCGTAAAGCGCATCAGGGTTCCTGAAAAGAACTTCGCCAAGGTCAAAGCGGCGTTGGCTAAAAATCCCAATTTCACCTTTGTTGAGGAGAATTTCCTTGCCCAGGGAATGATTGTTCCCAATGACCCCAGTTTTCCCAGCCAATGGCACCACACGAAAATCATGACTCCTTCAGCATGGGAAATGGGCGTTGGTTCAGCTGCGATCCCGATCGCCATTATTGATTCCGGTGTTGACCCGGATCATCCCGATCTGATGGCGAAGCTCCATGCCCGGTTACAACTTTCGTCGCGAACAATAACGATACGCACGATGTCCTGGGACACGGCACAGCTGTTGCCGGCTCTGCAGGAGCCATCTCGAACAATGCCACGGGAGTTGCCGGTGTTGCCTGGAACAACCCGATCATGCCGCTGGTTGTTCTTGACTCCAACGATTGGGCAACTTACAGCAATATTTCCAGTGCTATCATCTACGCAGTCGATCATGGCGTAAAAGTCATCAATATCAGCATCGGCGGTTCAAGCTCCTCGTCGACACTGAATAACGCAGTCAACTATGCCTGGAACAATGGCGTTCTCGTCTTTGCTTCGGCAGCGAACTACAATACCAGCACCCGTTACTATCCGGCAGCCTGCACCAATGCCGTTGCTGTCGCAGCGACCGACTCGGCGGACAATAAGGCCAGCTTTTCCAACTATGGCAGACTGGATCACCCTCACGGCCCCTGGTGTTTCGATCCTGACCACGAACAACGGTGGTGGTTACGGTTACTGGAACGGGACTTCTTTCTCGTCACCAATTACAGCCGGACTTGCCGCGTTGATCTGGAGTGCCAACCCACAATTAACCCATCAACAGGTTTTGGAGATTTTGAAAAGCACGGCCGACGATCTCGGCGACATCCGGATTTGATAATGTCTTTGGCTATGGTCGGATCAATGCCTACAACGCCATGATGGAAGCGATGAACTTCCAACCCGATGACGGATACCGAGCCTCCTTCTGTCGCGCTGACCAGTCCGAGCAACAACCAGACGGTTTCGGGTAATGTTTCGATCACTGCGACAGCCAATGACAATGTCGCTGTCGAAAAGGTGGAATTCCGCATCAACGGGTCATTGCTCGCCACCGATGCCATTGCGCCCTTTTGCAACGACATGGAATGCATCGTCTAGCCGCCAGCGGCTACTACACGATTGAGGCCAAAGCTTTCGATAGCTCAGGAAATGCCTCGCTGACTGATACGGTTCAGGTTGTCATTGAAGAGGTTGTTGTGGTTGCAGACAGCTTGCCACCTAGTGTGACGATTCTGTCCCCCTCCAATGGGTCGACCCTTGGAATAGAACAACCGTGACCGCATCGGCCTCGGATGAAAACGGTGTGGTTGAAATGAAGGTTTATGTCGATGGGAAACTCATGGCAACGAAAAGCGTCAGGTTCCCTCAGCTGGAGCTGGAACACGCGCAAGGTCAGCAAAGGGGCTGCACACGATAAGAATAGAAGCCAGAGATCCTGCCGGGAATGTTGGCTTTGATGAAATGGTTGTTTACAAGTAAATCAAACAAAAAAGCCGGAGAGAAATCTCCGGCTTTTTTAAATTCTACTGACTGAAAGATCAATGTTTCTTGCGGCGATAAGCAGCCAGACCGATCAGACCTGCGCCGAGCAGGATCAGTGTTGAGGGTTCAGGTATTACACCTTGATCATCACCGCCGCCTTCATCTGTGAGGTGTGCCCATTCCTCAAAAGTGCCAAAACTCTCTGCGCCAGTTGTCCAGGGCTGCTCGAGGCCAAACCGAGACCAAAGGATCAGATACTCTGTTTCTAGCACGCTACTGAAAAAATTCTCTGGAATTGTCAGCAACATGTCGCTGACGCCGTTGCCTGGATTCCCTAGGCGGTTGGCGTCGAGCATAACATAGCTAGTCGCGTCCAAGGCATCCATATCCCAAAGAAGTGTGCCGATGATGCCATTGGCGTTGCCGTCACTGTCAGTGGAATCACTACTCTGCCCTGGGATACTGGTCTTGAAAAACTTCAAACCATCAAGGGAAATCAAGCTTTGCATGCCTTGGTTATCGTTTGTAGCAACAGGTTCACCAAGATCAAGTACAAACTGGTAGTTTCCGTCTATAACTTGCAGAGAAGAAAACAGCAGATCGTGAGTCCATATCCCAAACTTTTCTTCAAATGGATAAGCACCTTGATTGTTTAGAGTGGTATTGTACCCCTGCTCAGTACCATTATCTCTGAATTCGCAGGAAAGGATTTAAGACACCTGTCCCGGAAGGTTGTAGCTGATCAAACGTAAACGTGGCTCCATTGATAATGCCAGAGTTGATGCTCGTATTGGAAAGATCTACGACCGTTGCATCGGCAATTTGGGGTCCCATTATACATACAGCCAAAAAACCAGCCAGAAGTGTTGAACGAATCGCCATTTTCAGCATAAAGCCTCTCCTCTACAAATTAATTATCCACAAATCTTTAAGTTTAGAATTGCAATTGTTGGGCCACGTATATAAGTATTTGAATTTATTGTTATATGCTTAAGGCTTTGCAAGTTGTGTAAAGGTTCTCGACAGATTTTTAATAGCGTGGTGCGTCGACAATTATCTAGAATAATAAGCTGTATAAAGGTTGATGAGTTTCTAGGGCAAAAGTGGCAAGTGTGATTAGATTTGTTCCGTAAAAGATTTCATCAATTAGAATGTCTATATTGAAGCCTATTTTGCCTCCGAGTTGATAAGCCTCCGTCTAGCGGACTGGTCTGTATTACATGCTATGAGACTAGAGCTCATCATACCTTGGGCGGCCAATTCAGAACTGATAAATAAAACGATTTAACCTGTTGTCGTTATGGACTAATTTAAGGGTGTATCGGATTACGTATGGACTTCCTAGAGCAGCCACTGCACATAAAATGACTTCAAAAAAAAGATGGGATTGGCTGTATATGGTTATTTACTGATGATGCTTGCGCCAGACAAGGCAAATCTTAAAAGAAAGCAACATATAGTGTTTCAAAGTAAGAGCCACAAAGGATAAAATCTATAACTAATGAAGGAAACTGGTGAAATAGCTGGAAGCGACTTGTTCAATGAATGGGTGCAGGATCGGTTCAATCCCTTGTAGCAAGACCTCGAAGTAAACAATGTGCAGATACTGTTATTATGGTCGAAGTGTTAATAGGCTTGGTTTGTTTACCAGAAGTTCCAGTTGCCGGTTAGCAGGACATATGCAGCCAGACAGAGGTTGGCAACGGCATGCGAGACGATGCAGTGGGCAATGCTCCTGGTGTAGTAGTAGATGCCGTTGAAAATCACACCGGCCATGATGCCGGCGAAAACATAGTGGTGTTCCAGGCCGAAAAGGATCGCGACCGCCAGGAAAGAAAAAAGACTGTAACGACCGATCGCGACCTCTGTAAAGTTGCTGTCGATCAGGTAGCGCAACAGGAAAGATCGCCAGAACAGTTCTTCCATGATCGGCACAATAATCACCGCCCCTGTGACCCTGACGGCAATCATCAGCCACCTCACTCCTTCGGTGCTGAAGATGTCCGGATTGAATCCTGCGGGGGAATTCTGGCTGCCGAGTGTCCAGTCCATGTTAATCCACAGGAAAAACACCAATACCCCTGAGCCAACGCTTAACAGACAGTTGCGAATGACTTCGCAGATCCCTGCCCTGATTTCCGAATAATTTTTCCAGAATATCACCAGGATCAGTCCCGTCAAAGCAGCCTTGGGAATATATAACCAGTAGAGCAGTGTCGGATCAAAGTCGACCACCTGGTGACTCAGCAGGTACCTCAAGCCTTCCTCGACTGCAATGAAACCCATAAAGGCAACGAAAGGTGCCACTCTTGTGAATGTTGGACTGTTGATTCTCATCTGTTTATATGGCCTTTCTTCAAAAGGATTTGCATTTTGCGGGATGACAACTTAAAAAGTGCCGTATGCTTGTCGAAATCTTTTACACAAGCTCACGGAAATCCTTCACAGTACGGCTAAACAACCTGATAATAGGCGAAAAAAAAAATGGTACGGGACTTGCTGTATTAATTATTTTGTCTTTCGAGCGACTTGACAATATGTTCATGTTGAATGAATATGGCTAGAGTACTTTGGGTTAAAAGCTGTGTCGCGACTTACCCACCATGAGTGATTCAATATATGAATGCCTCAACCCCCGAAACTAATGCAACAGAAAATTTACAAACAGCCTTTGATGCCATGTATCAATCTTTCATGGCCTCCAATGACCTTCGTGATGCCACGCAGCACATTCTGGACCTCGCAACACATTTGACCGGAGCGGAAAACAGCTCGCTGATGTTGCTTAACGGGCACGGTCAACTTTACGTTCTGAATTCTCGCGGCCTGAGAAGCGCTACTTTGAAGAGTTCACCGGTCAAGGTGGGGGAGGGTATCGCCGGGCAAGTTGCAGAACAGGGTATGCCTGTTCTGGTTGAAGACATTGCGATGGATGAACGCTTTTCTGCCAATTACAGGAGCAATCGGAGAAAGACAGGCTCATTCATCGCTTGTCCGATTACGACCAGAGAGAAAGTCATTGGTGTCCTTAATCTCAACGACAAGAAGAGTGGCGAGCCCTTTAACCCTGAGGACTTAGATCAGGCCCAACTCATCTCCATAATGGCTGCGACAGCGTTGCGCAGATTCCTGGGCGACAAAAGAGTCAAATTCAAAAGTGATGATCTTGATGATCTCTATCATCGCCTTATTGACGCTGAGTGTAACAATCGTGAGTTCATCGCCCGAATTTCCCATGATATACGCACCCCCCTTAACAATATAAAGGGCGCGGTCTACTACCTCAAGGGCTCATCTAAATCAGACGAAACTGAAGATCATGATTTTTATGAAATTATAGAAAAAGAAGTTGATTATCTGATCTCTTATCTTGACGATGGCATCAGGAAGTACGAGAACATGCAGTCAAAGCTTATAGAAATCGAAGAGATGGAAAGATACAAACATCTGCTGGAGTGACCGCATTTCGAGTTCTATGTCGTTGCCTGCTTTAATATTTTTCAACAATGTGCCGCTTCAATCTCTGGAGTGGATAGTTGCCGCCTTCCTCGCAAAACCTTCCCTGAATTTTGACCTGTTTAAATCAGTCTGAATGAAAAGCTGATGCTATCCTGCCCATTCGACAAGTTTGCGATACCGTGAATGAATTTCTAAAAAACGAGTTTAGAACAGGTTCGATAGTTAATTTTGCTATTTAAGGGCATATGTAGACGTTTTTGTACCTAACATGTGTGAAATTATTTTCGTAACATGTTAGAATGGAACGATTAATGCTCTTGTTATTGCCTTCAGGATTTAAGTTTTTTCCGGGTTGTGGGTTGTAAATGAATGTCGACGCCTTAATTGCCACTGAGTTTTCCAGGAACATCGGACTGCTGAGTGAGCATGAACAAGCACAATTGCTTCAGGCCAGGGTTGCGGTCGTTGGTGCTGGAGGTGTCGGCGGGTTGCACATCCTCACCCTGGCCCGGCTTGGCCTCGGCAAATTCAACATCGCAGACCCTGACAACTTTGAAGCAGCAAATGTCAGTCGTCAATTTGGGGCCGCCAATTCTACCTATGGACGTAACAAAGCTGAAGTCCTTGCGGAGATGGTTAAGGATATTAATCCTCAGGCCGAGGTGACAATCTTCACTGAAGGTGTCACGGAGCAAAATCTTAATGAATTTCTTGGTGATTCGAAGGTGTTAGTCGATGGCATCGATTTTTTTGAATTTACAACTCGTCGCAAAATATTTATCGCAGCACGTGAAAAAGGCATATATGCCGTCACCTGTGCCCCCCTGGGGTTCGGCAGCACGCTGCAAACGTTTTCGCCTGATGGTATGGATTTCGATACCTATTTTGGCACAAACGAAAATCAATCGTACGAAAGAAACCTTGCCGCTTTTGCTGCAGGATTGGCCCCCAATCCTTATCACATCAGCTATCTGGATGTCTCCAAGGTTCGCATGACAGAAAAAACAGGGCCTGCGGTCGCTCCTGCCTGTACTCTGGCAGCTTCCCTGCTCAGCACGGAAGTCGTCAAGATCATTACCGGAAGTCAGAAAGTTTACGCCGTTCCTCACTACATCCAGATTGATATGTATAAACGGAAGCTGAAAAAAGGCTATCTCTGGTTTGGGGGCAACAACCCGCTGCAGAAGTTGAAAACTGAGATTATCTTCAGAAAATTCAAGAAAAACATGAAAGCTTGAAACCCTATGTACAAGTATCTGTTAATCGCCTTGACTGCCCTGTTACTGCTTGCTTCGACATCGCTTGCAGCCGAACCACTGTCTCCTGCACAGATCGCTCAATTAACCTACGATCGTTATGTTGGGGATGATATGCAGATGCATGGCACGATGGAGCTGATCAGTAAAAGTGGCCATGTCCGCAGCCGTGAATTCATCTCCCTGCGTAAAGACGATAATGCGGAACGCAAGCAACTGATCCGCTTTACCGCTCCGGCCGACATCGATGGAACAGCTTTTTTGACCATTGAGAGACAATGGCAGCAGCAACACCGAGCAACATCTCTACCTTCCGGCCCTGAAAAGAACGCGACGTATCGTGGCCAGCCAGAAGGCCCGCAGTTTTGTCAATTCCGACTTCACTTACGAAGACATGCAACGCCATCCTGTTGAAGAGTGGAATTACCCGCTTGATGGCACAGAAACCATCGCCGGACACGCCTGCTATATTCTGACCAGCACCCCGAAGCCGGGCACCGACACGCAAGTACAGCAAGTTGGTTTCATGGATTGAAAAAGAGAATTTTATTCCTTTAAAGACCTATTTTCTTCGATAATAAAGGGCAGCATGGCAAAAGCTATGTCGTCAATAGCTTTAAAATTATTGATAATATTGCAACTGAAACGGAGGTGCTGATGGAAGACCTCCTTTCAGGACATAAGACGCGACTCAAAACCCTGGAGATCAAATACAACTCGGGTTTGAAAGATTCGCTCTTTACAACCCGGGCGCTGGAGAGATAATGATGCCGTGTCCGGGCAAAATTCTAGGGATATGATATGCGAACAAGCCTGATAACCGGTTTTTTATTTCTGGCGGTGTTTTTCGTCGGCCAATGCCACGCAGCCATTTTGCAGGGGATCGATTTTGTCTCGGCCGAAGAGTCGACAGAAGTGACTCTTCGGATCGACAAAAAGGTTCGTTATGAGCATGATTATCTGCCGGCCAGCGGCACTCTCCCCACGCGCTGCTACGTAGATCTGTACGACACCAGCCGCAATCAATCCATGGCAACCTGGCTGCCGGTCGATGACCAGCGCCTCTCGAAAATTCGCACCGGTTCCTATCCGACAAAACTAAGAGTCGTCCTCGATCTGCAAAAAGACGATGTCTGTTCGGTTATCTCTTCAGCGACAGAGCCTTTTCTGATCCAGGTTTCTGTGACCAGCCCGGCTGCTTTGCTTGCAAAGAAACTGGGCGCTTCTTCCCAGACGGAACCGGCCGAGAGAGCGCCGTTGTCCGAGATGCCGGGCACTGTTGTCGAAGACCAGCCTCAACCCGGCGCTGTGCCCTCGGATGCGACAACCGATACAGCAGAACCGGTCACGCAACTTTCGTCGTTTACCTCAGCAGGCAGAGACGAAATATCTGTCTGGGGTTGGGCCCAGGGTTACTCCGCATATGACATCAACCAGCAAGGCTCGGAAGATTCCGACCTGTCCCGACTGCAGGGCAGGGCCGGGGTTGACTGGAATAAAGACCTCGGTGCCGAGTCTTCGCTCAAGCTGCGCGGCGCGATTGATCTGGATCGGCTCTACTACGATTCCGACCTGGCTGACGAAGAGACAGACCTGACACTTCACGAAACCTATCTGCAATATAACCGTTCCAATTGGGAGATGTCTCTTGGCAAGCAGCGTGTTCGCTGGGGGAAAAGCGATCAGCTCTCGCCGATCGACAGCATCAACCCTCAGGACTTCCGACAATTTATCACCATCGACCTGGAAGAAAGAGCTCTGCCCAGCTGGATGTTGCGAAACCGCTGGCACGGAGAATCAATCGGTTTTGAAACGATCATCCAGCCCTGGTTCAAGAAGTCGAAGATCGAGTATTTCGATTCCAACTGGGCCATTTACCGCAATCTGCGCGAATCGATTATTGCCAACCCGTCGGCACCTGACGATTTGAAGGACTATGTCCGGAACCTTCGTGTCGAAACAGACAAACCGAGCAATTCCCTCGATAATATGTCGGCGGCGGCCAGATTCACCTGGCAAACCGAGCAGACCGATTTTGCCCTGAGTTATCACTACGGCTGGGAAACGCTACCGACCATCACCAGTTTTCCGGTTAAAAATATCAATTACTCCGGTGATCCTGATCCCGATTTAACTGAACTGCTGCAACCAGGCGTACTTTACTGATGAAAAAGTTCAGGCCAAATACAAACGTCAACAGACTGTCGGCTTCGAATGGGAGACGGTCCTCGATCCAATCGGCTTTCGCGGGGAAATCGCCTATATTGACCATGTCGCTTTCTTGTCCAGTGACTTGACCTCAGTGCGCAAACCGGTCACTCATCTGGTCAGTGGTATCGATTACACCTCCGTAACCGAATGGTATTTCAATGTGCAGGGCTCCTGGTATCACATCCATGATTACTCCAGCGAGATTCTTTACTTTGAAGAGAATACGGTTTCATTGCTCGGTGAAATCAGCAAACCCGTCTGGCGGGGAAACCTGGAGTTTGCCGCTGCAATATAATTACACCATCACAGACCAGAGCAGCTACCTGCAGCCTTCTGTCACTTTGAAATATTTCCGAAATTTCGAATGTGAAGTCGGCGCCAACATTTTTAGTGGCGCCTGGGATACCTTATGGGTTCCTATGATCGGGCCGATCAGGTTTATGCGCGGATCAAGATTTCGTTTTAAGGGTCATTGGAATCTACGGAAGCCTGAACGCACGGAGTCTTAAATCGGGATGTAAAAACCATTATCACGTAAAATTCGTGAATATCATAGGCTCTAGACCCTCAGCTGATAATCGTCAACCATGGAATTTTACTTACATTTTTTCGTATTAGTTGTTCTATATAAAAACGCAACATAATCTCCAAAATAAATATTAATAATTTAAAAATTTAAATAATATATTTAAATTTATGAAAAATAATTTTAATAAATATAAATAATATGAATTTATCTTTCATAACTAGCTACAGTAAATACTTTTTATTTATCTCTTTATTAATTGCAATATTTTTTACTTCTTTTTGTCCATTTATAAATATTGTCAACAATGTTGACTATTTCAACATAAAAAATGATAAAGATAAAATATTCTATGAGAAAACAAAATTAATATTCGGAAATGATGAATTTTTTATTATTTCATTTGAAAAAGAAAACATTTTTACAAGTGAAAATTTAGAGTTAATTAAAAACATAACCCACGATTTAGATAGATCTGATTTAATTAGAAAAGTTATAAGCCTCTCAAATTCTGAAAATATCAATGGCGAAAATAACTTTTTCTACATCTCTCCTTTCCTAGAGTCTATTCCGAAAACCAAAACAAAGTTAAAAGAAATAGAGAAACAAGCACACAATAATCCTTTCTACAAAGATAATCTTATTTCATCAGATAGTAGCACAACAGCAATCATTATATTTCCGTATGAACATCCACAAGATAAAAATTATAGAAAACGATTACTCGAAGAAACTAAAAAAATTCTAGAAAAATATGAAAATAATACCAAATTTTATTATGCAGGGTGGACAATAACAAACTATAGCCTTAGCCAATACATGCAGAAGGATTTAATTAAATTCATACCGGTCACATACATTCTCATAGCTATTGTTACATTTTTTTTATTCCGCAATATTCATATAACCATACTGACTATGATTACGGTAACATGCAGTTTAGGTTCTACAGTAGGACTATTTTCTGTCATGGGATACCCGTTGAACAATGTTACTATTATTGTCATCCCATTAATCATGGCTTTGGCTTTATCAGATGTTGTACACATCTTTACTAATTTGAATAAATCTTTATTTGGCGATGGCTTGAATCGTAAAGAGTCTTTATTAAAAGTTTTAAACAAAGTCTCTCTGCCATGTCTACTTACTTCTTTAACTACTGCTGTAGGTTTCCTATCACTATATGTAAGCGATTTGGAGCCTATTCAGCAATTCTCCATTCTTTCTTCAGCTGGAATCGCATTTAAATTCTTTTATGCTTTCTTTCTTCTTCCTTCTTTAATTTTATTTTATAAGCCTGAAATTCTTTATTTCAATGAACATAAAAACACAAAAATATCAGCTTTTCTTGATCAAATATCTTTATTTGTATTAGCTAAATTTAAAGAGCTAACCTTTATATTTAGCGCCGTTATTCTTTTTTCCATATTTTTAGCTGCACAAATCAAAGTCGAAACAAATTTATTTGATTTCTTTAAAAAGGACAGTCAGATTCAGAAAGATCTTAGATTTGTCGAAGAAAAACTTAGCGGAGTTGGATCTTTAAGCATTGTTGCTGAATCTGACTCGATTGATGCCTTTAAAAATCCTGAAAACCTTGAGATAATTGAGGTAATTCAAAATTATTTAGTTAATTTTCCAGAAATAGATAAAGTAATTTCTTTCAATAATTTTATTAAAGAAATGAACAAGTCTTTTCACAATGAAGATGAAAATTATTATAAAATTCCCGAAGATAAAAACCAGATTGCGCAATTTTTACTGCTTTATGATTCAGAAGACATTAATGAATTTATTACAGCTGAATATAATAAAACACGAATAATGATTCGTTTAAATGAGCATAGCTCTAGTATCAATAAAAAATTAATTACCAATATACGCCACTACATAAATACATTGGATTTAAATAATTTAGATATAAAAGTAACTGGTCAAGCACTTGAAGAAGTCAACACGATTGGTGCAATAGTGAATGGGCAGGTCAAAAGTTTATCATTGGCAGTAATAATTATATCCCTACTCATGTTTTTATGCTTTAAATCATTGCCAATAAGTTTATTGAGCCTGCTACCAAATATATTCCCAATTCTACTTAATTTTGCCATTATGGCGGCATTTGAAATCCCATTAAACACTGCTACCTCTTTAATCTCTGCGGTCGCAGTAGGTATTGCCGTTGATGACACCATTCATTTTCTTACTTACTATCAAGAGAGAAGGAAGAACGGGGGAACAATAGAAAATTCGGTAGCTATGGCGATCAAAGAAAAGGGCCATGCCCTGATTAGCTCATCAATTATTTTGTGTATCGGCTTCGGTGCACTGACACTAAGTAATTTCATGCCGGTATTTTATTTTGGTCTCCTTAGTGCGATTATAATGGTAACGGCATTAGCGGGAGACTTGCTGTTTTTACCCTCCATAATATTACTCAAGACGCTTCGCAGAACGTAACTTTTCAGTAGAACCAGGACTGTCGCTGTTGGGTCAGTCACAGGCTGTTGCGTGACGCACCCCTTCATCTGTTAATTCCGTATAAACCAAACAGCACCTGACGGTCAGTGGACAGTCCCTCTCATCTAAAGGGGTCGTTTTTCAACCCACCCAGACGGAAAAATAGCCTCATATCATCCAACACTTTTCTATATTCTCTAGGTAAATTTGTACGTATTTGGTTCAGTTTATCCCTTACCGCTTCATCAAGGTCCTCATCTCGACTCTTGATTATTGCTATCAATGGCACAAATCCTGTGGTGTAAAACTGGTAATCAGGAAAAAAGTTCTCCCGCAAAGAGGAAAAGTCAGATTTATTAAATGCCGCTCTCAATGATCTTTCGTAATCGAGCAAAAAAAGATGGTGCTGTTTTTCACGGTTCATATACGCAAAATAAAGAACTGATTTTAAGGATTTTAAACGGCAAAAATCGGTTAAGTATAATTTTCCTCCAGGTTTCAGGATACGTCTTGTTTCTTTAAAGCAACACTCAAGTTGATTTAGTGTTGGCAGGTGATGCAAGGCCATGGTCGATAAAACTCCATCATACGCCCCCTCTTTCATATTTACTAAATTTGAAATATCTCCTTGTTCAAAGCGGATATTTTTCAGATTTCGTTCTTGAATATACTTTTCTGCACTCTCCAGCATGGTGTAAGAAAAATCGACACCTAGAAAATGAACATCAGGGTTCAGATCAGCAACATACGCAAGTTGAGTCGCAGGACCACAGGCCAGATCAATAACATTTTTCGCAGATTTTATAGTTTTTGAAATCCGTGCAGCATGGAAAAGGTAGGATGCTGCCATTACTCCATCTTCTCTTCCTGCTTTTTCATATGCCTTAACCTGATCCTCATTTTCCATAATCAAATCGGGCTCTGGTTCGCGTGGGAACTCAGCGCCTCCAAAAATTTCACGGGCCAAAACTGGTAGCATGCTTAATGATGGCATAGAGCTGATCCAAAAACACAAGTGGGAAGTAACAGAATGCAATGATCCATTAACAGGCCGTTGCGGTTCACCATAAGGGGATAGCCCAGATAGCTCATTCGGGATTACTTCCCCTTGCTTTTCTTGTAGAGCCGAGCCTTGAGATCATTGGTGGACTCATGGGTTCTGTTGCTGAGCTTCTCGCCGTGGAAATCGCGCTCCTGATTGCGGCCCACCGGCGGCTTGGGACACCGTCCTTGGAACAAAAACCCTTGATTGAGGACCAGGCCTCAATCAGCGTGCCATCGACGCTGAAGTGCTCGTTGGAAAGCAGTCTGGCCTTGCGAGCCTGGCTACGATTTTGGTCAGAAACAGTTGGTAGATATCGGCGTCGATCATGCGCTCCAAGTTGGTCGAGAAGGAGGAGTGATCCCATGCCTTGTCGTCCAGGGCCAGACGGACAAACCATCGAAACAGGATGTTGTCGTTGATCTGCTCCACCAGCATGCGATTGCTTCGAACGTAGAAAAGCGCTTGAAGCAGCAAGGCCTAGAGCAACGGCTCTGGAGGGATCGAAGGTCGACCAGTATGGGGAATACAGAGCATTGAAGCCGGCATCGAGCTCGGCCAGGGCGCTGTCCACCATGGTCCGGTTGGGACGCATGGGGTGGTCCTTGGGGACGAAGGGTTTGGGCAAGAGATAAATGAACATAGCTGTTTATGGTCTTTCCCACGCGAAAATATAGCACAAATCGACATTTCTCTGAACGAAAATAGGCTTGTTTTTCAACGACCTTGGTAAGCTTCGGTTACGTTACGATACATGGAGATAAAATACAAGTGATGGCCGGGGCCAGCTGTGGGCCTAACTGTGGGCATGGTCACATGAAAAACTGTCGGAAAAACTTACATTGCGTGAAAGTACGCAGGCTAATTTTTATAAAATATTGAATTTATTGATATATTTAAGTTGGCAAGCTATTTGCTTTAATAACTAATTACAAATGAATTTATACATAAAACTCGGGATGCTGGACTGCCATTAAACACGGAATAAAGGAGTGAAATCATGAAAAGTTTAGTTAAGTTTTCTATCGTTGCAGCAATACTGGTGCTGATGGTGACGAACGCATCAGCTCTTTCGGTCGTGCCACTGTTTAATGCGGGTGGGCCAGTGTTATTGTCGGATAATAGCGCGGAGTATCTCATCAAAGCTCCCGGTACAATGGGTACAACCTTGGACATAGGTGACAGGTTGCGTGGCATGTTTACTATCGGGACTTTTGAAGTCGGAGGAACCACCACTGCCGTTGGAGGTGGTACAGCATACAATGAGATGACTGGTTATTTTGATGTTCGTAGTATCAGACAAGGCAGCGGGTGGTCTTGGTTTCAATTTCTCATTTGCTCCTTATGCTGGTTTCGCGACAGAAGTAGAGAACTCCTTAGGATACGCGGCTGGTACGTTAGCAGGAACTATGCTTGCTGTTTTTGAAGATTCTTCACAAAATTATAGTCGCCTTGCCACTGGTGGTTTAACGACTGTAGAGCAATTGATTACTACAGCTAATGACGGATCCTATATGTTTTCTTTAGGTTCCACGGGTCAATTGGGAGAAGGTTGGTCAGCGTCATCACTCTCTGACGATGTTGGTGGTTTTGCGTTACCTGGTGCCGCAAATTTCGGATTGTTCAACTATGGCCTCAACATTATCGACAATGTAACTTTTATAAATTTCACTGATGTGGCAACAGCTTTCGGTGGTTTTGCTGACCTTTCTGGGTCTGGTAGCCTTGTGTCACAGTTTGGCTTTGACACACCATTTGACGTGTTTGACAATGTCGACATGACAGTCAACACAACTGTTGTTCCTGAACCAAGCACCTTGATTCTTCTCGGCTTCGGCATGGTCGGACTTGGTGTTATTGTTCGTAACAGAAGGAAAGATTCGTAATCTCAAAGGGTATAAGCACTAACTTGAAAAGGGGCCTCAATGGCCCCTTTTCTGCGTTTTGAGGGCTGAATGATGGGTTATTGAACCAAATTCATTATGTCCGATAGGCAACGGCGAGGGGTCCTGGCCGTCGGCGGAGGGGCGAAGCCAATGCGAAAGAGCATGAGTAGAGTGTCTTTGGTTCGCAAACCCGATAAGGTTTGTAACTCCTTCTGAACTTTTTCCAGTGATATTACCTGCTCCGAACTGAATCCCTCTCCACTTGCCAGCTTGAGCCTAGTCAGCAGGAAAGGCAGCCCACCGTAAGGTTGGAAGGCCAGATCCGTCATGGGTTGCCTGCAACCACAATCGTTCTAAATAGCGTCCTCCTTGAAAATAAAGCTCAGGGTTTGCTGAGCCTTCCATAACCAAAAGACCCAGCGCAGAGGATTTACGAAGAAGGCCGCTGTTCTTAGCAGCTATGAGACGGCTGAGACCGAAGTGGTTGAGAAAATTCAACAGCGACCATGAAGAAATCAACCTGAAAAATAGCCGATCCATGAG
Organism: uncultured delta proteobacterium; assembly: GCA_963825575.1. Classification (GTDB taxonomy): domain Bacteria; phylum Desulfobacterota; class Desulfuromonadia; order Desulfuromonadales; family BM103; genus JAFDBW01. Next base: position 923 of record CAWGUB010000001.1, on the reverse strand, counting down.
CGGCAGTTCCAGGACGGCGACACCCATACCATCGCCGGCATTGAGCCAGGCCTCTTTACTCCAGCGCATCCATCGAAAAAGGTTTTCATGTAACAGTCTATGTTCGAAGATGACTGTATCGATCGAGGCAGACAGTTTGGCCAATGATTTTATCACCTCAGGGTCTTCAACAAGGATCAAGCGGAAAGGGTTGACGACTGTCCTCTCCAGGTTTTGCAGCACCTCTGGAGATATCTTTTTGTTCAAATAAGGCCGGCGGTTGGTGCAACGTTGTTCAATTGCTGTAAACAAAGGATCCTGCACAATTTCAGAGCTTGAGAAAGTAACGCGAGCCACCGGCTCGTCCGATCCGTCTACCGGGAAGCTCTCGACATGGGCCTGAATCTTGAAATTCGTCGCCGCGATGGAGATGTTTTCTGTCAAGGCGCCAATGGTAGCGTACGATGCCGTGTAGGCATAATCACCGAAAAATTCAGCGCGAGGTTTATCAAGGAAAATATCAAGCACATTTTCGTTCGTAATGACAAAGTGCCAGGGTTGACAATTATCAATTGACGGCGCCATAACACCATACCGCAGGATTTCGCATATCAGCTTATGATTAATCATGGCAGCTCAAGTAGAAATGAATAAAAGCGGAAGACCTCGAACAGGAACATGTGAGTGTACCCTTTTTTTATATCTGCCAGAAGCCATTGCTTTGTCTCCTGGCTGCGGGAGACGTTAAACATATGCTACAAGGTGTTATTGAACGATCCTTGCAGGGAGGTTAAGAGGATAGCACATACCAGTATTGATTATAATAGCCCAAAAAACGATATAATCGAGTAAACGATTGTTTTATAAGGTAAGTCGTATATTATTGATTTAAACAAAAGTCCTTGTGATAAAAGCTGTAAGATAAGGGGTGTCTATGCTGAATG